>NZ_AXAP01000036.1 GCF_000472865.1 Bradyrhizobium elkanii WSM2783
CGAACACGCCCCCGAAAAGTTCGGGCCGCCGCAGCACACCATCGTGCAGCGCTTGTTGCGATCACTCAGACGCAACGCAACCGAGGTGATCATCCCGCGCATGGCCGGGGGTACGGCACCGGCCACCATTGGTGATCCCGGGAATGGGGCCGGCGCTGCGTGTGATGGGCACTCCGCGACGTCCCCAGTCCCTCCGATCCTGCGAGGAATGACGCAACCTCAGACCGGCCGACAGTCGGCGCTACGTCCGTCAAGCGAAAGTAACATCCTCAGATGAGGCAATACGGGGGTCAAATTTGCAAGCCGATTGACACAGATCAAGGCTTCCGGCATGTGCGCAAGCGACCTGCGGGCGGCCGACGGGGCGGATTCCATCGCTTTAGCCAAAAAGTCCGAGCTATGACTACTGGTCGCCCTTAGCCGAGAAGGGCTCGTCGGCGTATCAATCGATACCGTCGCCGCTGGCCTTGCTGGCCGGCGCGAGATTGTTGTTGGCGATGACGGGATGGTGATGGTCATCATCCCTCTGAACGAACCGCTCCCCTCCTGACGATGCGCAGTCGAAAGCTTGAGCACCTTCTTGCAATGGTCATCGGTCAATCAACTGCCAGCCGCCTCCTGGCTTTCGGTACAGTACCGCACTGTGCCTGTTAAGGTCGCTTGGGCGATGACTCTTGAAACGCTCTGCTCTCGGTCGAGAGTCAGAGGAAGCTAGCCCGGTTCACCCAGAACTGGTATGCCCGTGAGCGCCGCCGACTCAGGTCAAAGGGCGGCTTGGCCCGAGCGTCGCTTTTCGTACAACGTGTCTCATTCGCCGGGGACTGATGACGATTGACGATATCGAACAGAAAAGGGTGAGGAGCGGCGGTGGCCATTGCGCCTAAGGACATGCGCTCACTTTATCGATTGACCTCGATAGCTGGCGAAGGAGCCATATCTCAAAGCCACGGAAATTTTACTGTGAATTCAAGACCGAAAAGTTGGGACGGATGTAGGGGCGGGATTTGTCCGTCAACTTTGAGAGATTGTGCTTGCAATTCAACACGGTACTGCAGTCTTGGATGATCGAGTGGGAATAATTCACTCCCGCCCCGGAGCGGTTTGCGGTCTGGACTTTGGGACGTCGAACACTACGCTTGGCACAATCATCGGCGATAGCCCGGTGTTGGCCGCGCTTGAGGGCGATCACGTCACGATTCCAAGCGCAATCTTCTACAAGGCCGGCGCCGGCACCCATATCGGCCGTCGTGCCATCGAAGCTTATGTGGAGGGTGACGCCGGGCGACTGATGCGCAGCCTCAAATCGGTGCTCGGCACGACGCTGATCGACGAGACCACCCGCGTCGGCCGCGAGCGCGTCAGTTTCCGTGATGTCATCGCTTACTATATTGGCGCGGTGAAGCGGCGCGCGGAAGAGATCGTCGGACACCCGTTGCGTCACGTCGTGCATGGCCGCCCGGTCCATTTCATCGATGACAATCCGGCTGGCGATGCCAAGGCGGAGGCGACCTTGCGCGATATAGCCAAGCGAATAGGCTTTGAAGACATCTCATTTCAGTTCGAGCCGATCGCAGCGGCGCTTGACTACGAACGTCAAATCGGGACCGAGGAAATCGCGCTGATCGCCGATATCGGCGGCGGAACGTCGGACTTTTCAATTGTTCGGTTGTCGCCGGAGCGGCATCGCCATGCCGAGCGCAAGGACGATATCCTGGCCAACGACGGCGTCCGCATCGGCGGCACCGATTTCGATCGGTATCTCAGCCTTGGTGTCGTGATGCCCTTGCTCGGCTATCGCTCGGCCATGAAGCGGGAGGATCTGGAAGTCCCGTCGAGCTATTTCCACGACCTCGCGACGTGGTCGAGCATCAATCGCATGTATGACTCGAAAGTCATCAGCGAAATACGTCAGGTGCGTTATGAGGCGAAGCAGCCGGAATTGCTCGATCGTCTGGTGCGGGTGCTCGACGAGCAGCGCGGACACACGCTCGCGATGGATGTCGAAGGCGTCAAGATAGGGCTATCGGAGAGGCCGAAATCCAGCATCGCGTTGGAGTGGATCGAGAAGGGCCTGGAAGCCGAGGTGCGACGCAAGGATCTGGTCGGTTACACCCAGCGTCTTGCCGATCGCATCGAGGCGCGGATCGACATTTGCCTGAAGCAGGCCGGCCTTGCGGGAGCCGACATCGACGCGGTGTTTCTGACCGGAGGGTCGGTTCAACTGGCCCACGTCCGCAAGGCAATCACGGCGAAACTGCCGGCGGCGCGGGCGATTGATGGCGATACGTTCGGGGCTGTCGGCAAGGGACTGACCATCGAGGCCGCACGGCGTTACGGGACCTCTTAAGGGGCGTTCATGCCGGCGGCGAGCCAGGCCTGCCCGAAGGCTTCGTCGGCCGCCAGCCATTCCCAGGCCCGGCCTCGCCGTCCGCGAGGCGCGCACGCTTCTTGACAGGCGGCTGATGTGTCCGACTGAGCGTTGCAATCACCGCCGCAGGCGAAGTCGCAGCGGCGGCATGCTCGCGGTGCGGGGCGACAGGGCAAAGCGCCTCGGGAATTCGCCCCGCTGCTCCATCTCGTAGATCGTGCTGTCGGCGAGCGGACCCATCTCACGTAGCTGTTGACGACGGATAGTCCGCCGCAGTGGGACGTTAGATGATGTTATTGCAATTCCATGCCTCCTATCGGTTTGCGGTCTTGAGATACAAAGCGATAGGTGCGACGCCACCGAGGATGCGCAGGGCGCCGTTCGAAGAGCATCCCGATCACCGACGGCAGGTCGCGTCGGCTCGCCGTCATTCATCAGAAGCGGGGCATGACTTGGAATCGTGAGGATCGTGCCCTTGTAGGCTGCGGACGAGGAAATCGAACACTCGTTGCGATTGGTCTGGCAAGAAGTGATAACCCTCTTCAATGAAATAGACTTCGGCGTTGGGAACATGCCGCTCGAGCCGAAGGCGTGTGTCATAAGAATCGATAAGCGCGTCACGCCCGCCCACGATGGCGAGGAGCGGCATTGCGAGCGCCTCCAGTGCTGCATTGCTAAGCTGCGGAATCTTGACAGCGCGTGGTTTGATAGCCCGGCTGATACTCTCCATGAGAGGGGAGATCGCCTCAAGATCGATCGGTAGATGCTTCGGTGCTGGTCCGAACACCTTTTCAACAATCTTCCGCTTTCCCCAGGCTCCGAGCAGCAAATAGGGTGCGACAGCGAGGAGAAAGTTCTTCTGCCGTCCGATGCCTGCGGGGCAGATCAGCGCCAGCGCGGAAGCGCGTGACGGCCGCCGCATGGCATAGTCGAGCGCCAGCCAGCCGCCGAGTGATGTGCCCACCAGCGCTGCACGGGCAAATCCAAGCCCGGTGAAGACATCGTCGAGCCAGATCGCGTAGGTGTCGCCGATGAGCGGCGGCCTCACCCGAGCGCTCAGTCCCGCCTCGCCGATCATATCGACCGCATAAAGCCGGAAGCGACTTGACCAGAGTGCGATGTCGGGCCGCCATGCGGCGCTGTTCGCCTGGGCGCCGTGGAGCAGGACCACGGGAGGCGCCGTCTCGGGACCGCAGGCGAGCACGAACGTCGCGCCTTGCGAAGTCGACAGTTCAATCTCCTGTTTTGGCACAGGCCAGTGGTCGAGCACGGCGCGGTATTCCCGCATGACCTCCACCGCACCGGCTTCGCTGCGAAAGACAGGATCTCTCATCGCGAAAGTCCCAGTTGCAGCTCGATAAGCTCGAGCAGCCTTGCTGCATCGGACGGAGCAGCGATGAGCACGATCTTCAGATCGCCGCCGGTCGGATCAAAGGCCGTGTTGAAATGTAGCGGTCTGGTTTCGGCGTCGCCGCCCAGCGCCGCGGCGCCGAGAAAGGTCGCCATGCGCCCGGCCGCTTCGGTAGTTAGGGCCGGAATCTCAACAATGACCGTCGCGCGGACATCGCGAGGAGGCCGGGTCCGCCCACTCGCCATACCGGCGAAAGCGTCAAGCTTGGCGCGGTCGATACGATAGGCCTTGCCAATCCGCGTGGCTTGGAGGCGGCCTTCGCGGATGTACCGGAGGACGGTTTTGGGATGGACTTTCAGCTCTTCGGCGGCCTGTTCGACCGTCAAAAGCATGCTTGACATGAAAATAGACTCCACAATGTTCCCAACAATTCTTATAGAAAGGAGCAATTGGGAGCAATAGGTTATATGAACGACGTTGTGACTGAGAACGCGGGCGAGGCGATGAAAGCCCAGCTTCGCCGCCACCTACGCGCCGCTATGAAGCGGGGCGACAAAGACGAGACTGCTGTGCTTCGGGAGCTAGTTGCGGCGCTCGACAACGCCGAAGCTGCGCCGCTTCGTAAGGAGCGTCCATCCGTCGATCGTCATTCCTTCAGCGACGGATCGGCTGAAGGTGTGCGTCGGGCGCTCACGCAGGAAGACGTGCACGCCGTGTTGCTGGGCGAGATGAAAGCGCGGGTGGAGTCCGCTGCCGAGTTCGCGCGATTGGGCGCAGAAGCGCGTTCCATCGCACTCAACGCCGAGATCAGAATTCTGCGCCGCTATGTCCAACAATAGCGTCGCTACTTCTGGGGAGGACGATTGGCCCAGTGCTGGCCATCGAGGCCGCACGGGGTTACGGGACGTCTTAACCGCAGGGGCTTTCACGCCGGCCGCTAGCTAGGCCTGCCCAAAGCCTTCGTCGACCGCACCCATTCGCAGGTCCGGGCCTCGCCATCCGCTGTCCCGGCGACATCACACGCGAAAGCACATCAGGCCTCGATGAACGTTGTCTTCCGCCCTCATGGCTTTGTTGAGTGTAGGGCGGATCAGTTTTCCGTCGCAGCTCGTAGGGTCGATTAGCCGAAGGCGTAATCCATCGCCCTTGGTCAAGCGGCGCTGCCGGAGTGGCGGGTTACGCTTTCGTTAACCCGCCCCAGGGTTGCTCAATGTCCAAGCGGGATGTCCCGGCGAGCTTCTAGATGTTATTCACTAGTCCGCCAAAGCCCGGCCGGCGGGGTAGGATTCGAGCAGCGTCCATACGCCTTCGATTACTGCTCCTTCTTGAATAAATCCTGGAAGATGAGCTGGCCCCAAACGCGGCCGCGTGCGTGCACCAGCGCGCCACCCTCGTTGAGCTTTCCCAGCTTGACGGGTGCGAAGCCGAGTTGTTTGGCCAAAGCCATCACGGGAGCGATCGCGTCCTCGTCGTCACCAGACAGAAAGACGACCCTGTGCCCGCCCTCGACGATCGGATCGGCAGCCAGCGTGGCCGCAATCAGGTGATTGAAGCCTTTCACGAGCTTGGCGTCGGTGAATGCCTTCGCGACGAAGGCAGAGGACGGGAGACCGTCCAGCTCCTCGGGAGGAAGCAACGCGTTCATCGCGTCGATGATCGTCTTGCCTTTCCAGCTCGGCAGGGCCTTCGCAACCTCGCGATGCTCCCCGAACGGGACCGCCAAGATGATTGTGTCGGCCTCGAGTGCTTCCCGCAGCGACTTGGCGACGACCGTGGGGCCAATCGCGCGAGCCTGCGGCGCCAACGCTTCGGGCGGCCGGCGGCTCGCGACGGTCACGTCGAGGTTCTTGCGGGCGAATGCATGGGCGAGGGCCTGGCCTATCTTGCCGAACCCTATAATTGCGTAGCTCATAACGCGTCTCCAGTTTTCAGATGGCCGAGAAGCCGCCGTCGACAGACAACTCCAGCCCATTCACGAAGCTGGAATCGTCAGACGCAAGAAAGAGCGCGGCCGCCGCAATTTCCTCAGGACGACCCATCTTTCCTCGCGGGATCAGGGATTCGAACATGCGTTTCGCCTCCTCGGTGAGAACTTGGTCCTGCATCGGTGTGGCGATCGGCCCAGGGTGCAGCACGTTCACCCGGATATTCCTGCCCTTCAGTTCGTTGAGCCATCCGCGTGCGAATGCGTGCAGCGCCGCCTTGCTCGCCGCATACACGCTGTAACCAGGAAAACCTTTGATCGAAGCAACGGACCCGGTCATGAAGATCGATCCGCCATCGTTGAACAGCGGCAACGCCTTTTGCACCGTAAACAGCGTGCCGCGCACATTCAGGCCGAATGTCGAGTCGAAATGCTCCTCGGTAATCTCGCCCAGTGGGAGGGCTTCGCCCGTGCCGGCGCTCGCGTACAGGACGTCGATCTTGCCCTTTTCCCGTTTGACTGTGTCGAACAGGCGGTCGAGGTCGTCGAGATTGGCCGCGTCGCCGCGCACGCTGGTCACGTTCCGGCCAATCAGCCTGACGGCCTCGTTGAGCGCCTCCTGCCTCCGGCCCGTGATGAAAACATAGGCGCCTTCTTCAACGAACCGCTTGGCGCTCGCCAGCGCCATGCCGCTCGATCCACCCGTGATGACTGCAACCTTACCCTCAAGCTTTCCCATGACTTTCCTTCAGACTCCGTCTTTGGCTGATCGGGGAGGTTCCCCGAGAACTCCGAAATGGGTCTGCCGGTGTCAGGTGTTGAGTGCGGAAGCGCGCACATCGGTAGTGCGAAATCGCTCCGACTGGACGACTGACGCCAGCCGCGATCGGTGCGCGCCGTTCGGAATTGGCCGTGCTCGTCGGCATAGGCAGTGATCCCCCGACCGTGCTACCCCACGTTCGAGAGGATGTTCGATGGTGTTGGGCACGGACTTTCGAAGGCAAACCCCGCGGTGCAGGATTGCACCATGATCGACTGGGATGACGTTCGCTACTTTCTGGCCGTCGCGCGCGAAGGCTCGGTGCGGGCCGCCGCCGAGCGCCTCGGGGTGAACCACTCGACCGTGCTGCGACGCATCGCCCAGCTCGAGGAACACCTCGGGGCGCACATGTTCGAGAAGCTGCCTTCGGGCTATCGCCTGACGGCTGCTGGCGAGGAAGTCGTCGAGCTCGCGCACCAGATGGAAGCGTCGTCGCACTTGCTGGAGACGCGCGTCTTCGGACGCGACCAGAGCGCGAGCGGGCTTCTGCGGGTGACGCTGCCGCCGTTCCTCGCGGCACACCTGCTCATGCCGGACTTCGCCGATTTCGCGCGCATGCATCCGGACATCGAGATGGAAATCCTGTCGTCCGGCGAGCCGGCCAATCTGACCAACCGAGAGGCCGATGTCGCGATCCGCATCGTCTCCGACCGCAAGACCCTGCCGCTCAATCTTCACGGTCTGATGGGACCGGAGCTGTTCGGCGGCGTCTACTTGTCTCGCGATCGACTAGCCGCGTGGCGTGCGGGCGCGTCTGATCCCATCCGGTGGATCGTCATAAACAATCATGGACTCCCGGACTGGGCCCGCGAGGGAGAGGTTCGTACCACGGGGATTCCGTTCAGGACCCCAGACGCCGAGGCGCAGATCGTTGCAGCACAGCAAGGGGTCGGGATGACGAAACTGCCGTGCTTCGTCGGAGATGCCGACCCCCTATTGGTGAGGGTGCCGGGCACTGACCTGCACATGTACGGAACGCTCTGGCTTCTCACCCAGGGGGATACACGTAAGACGAAGCGCGTGCGGCTCTTCACTGAGTTCGTATCCCGCAGGCTCGCCGCGTACGCCCCGCTTCTCGCGGGGCTGTCCGTATCGCGCGACTGACGCGCGGCCGGTCGCCGGCGACGCTTGCCTTAATCCGATCGGAAGCCGAGCCGCGATCGCTCCACTCGTGCTGCTGGAGCGACAGCTCCTGGCGTCACCCGGCACTCAGTGTTTAGGAACGGATTGGTCCGTGAGCGATGTACGCGGTCATATCTGGTCAGTTACACCCAGCGTCTTGCAAATCCGCAAAGCCGGCCTCTACGATGTTACCTGCCAGGCCTTCGCGGTGCTGCTCCCGGTGAAGACGGTCGGCGTGATGGGCGACGGCCGGACGTATGAAAACGTCGTCGGCCTGCGTGCAGTGACGTCAACCGACGGCATGACGGCAGACTTCTATCAGTTCGATATGAGCTTCCTGGGGATGAGGGCGACGCGGATCATCAACGAGGTGAAGGGGGGGGCCGGGTGGTGTATGACGTGACGAGCAAGCCGCCGGGGACGATTGAGTGGGAGTAGGCGTAGCAGAAACGGCAGAATATCGTGGCCTCGCCGGGGCTACCTGCGCCAATCTAAATAGTAGCCGGACCGACCTGTGAGTGCTTGAAACCCGACATTTGTAGATTGATGAAGATAGATCCGCCTTCAATTGACAGCGTTCATTCCCATAGATTACGGCAGCCGTAACGTCGATGAAAATCTCGCCTGCTCCCAAGCTAGTTCAGTTGGGTTCGTTAGCTCGTCGATTTTCTGTTGATGTTGTAGTTTGTTGATCAGAAACAAAATCAGAGGCTGCAACACAATACATGTCTGCAAATATAAAACAGGATCACTTTTATCGGGCTGCCCTCGAAATTGGGCAAGGTGGCGAAAACGACACCCTTCCGTACGATGTCGATGCTCAGTTCGTAAGAGATAACGCGGAAAATTTGGCTGCGATATGCTTTGATTTTTTTAAATCGGTCGAAACAAGGCCGAAAAAGCAAGCGCTAGATTTCATTAGCGGATTGAATGTTGGATCGGAACGTCTTTTGACGGCAACCGGATCTCACGGATTTCGTATCACTACAAAGATACATCCCTTCTGGAATTTGTATTTGAACGGATTAGGGATCGGTATTGCGGAAGCAAATGAAGGGCGACGTAGTCCTCGAGTTCACTCCTACCGCCTAAGCTGCGATCAAAATTCGTTCTTCGATAAGAGCAAATCCTGGAGAGCTTACAAAGAAGCCACTCTCTCGGATCCGGCCATTGAGAAAGCAGAAGCGGTCGTAGTACAGACGGATATATCAAGCTTCTACGAGCATAGCCGCAATCGAAGGCCACATCGATGATCCGCTCGCCACTTGCCAGCTTGCGGAGGGCAAAAAGAAGCCGCGCCTGTTCACGCCATTGCGCAAACGTCATGCCCGTTTCTTTGACGAATAGTCGATGCAAGGTCTTAGCGGTCACATTCAATCGCGCTGCCCACTGTTCGGCGGTCGAAGTGTCGGACGGTCGATCAATCATTGCTTCGCAGATGAACTTGATGCGAGCATCGCCCGGCAGAGGCAGATGCAGTGGCAACACGTCCGACACCCTGACCTCGTCGGCGAGCAGGCGCATCAGGCGTTCGTCGCGGCCGCCGTCCTGGTAGTCTGGCGGAATGCAAACCGCCGCAACGATGAGTTCGCGCAACAACGGTGACACCTCGATCACGCAGCTCTTCGTCGGCATATGTCGGATTGCCGTCGCATCGATGAAGACAGTGCGGATTTTGACGGCGCCCGACATCTTCACGTCATGCTCCAGCCCTGCGGGTAGCCAAAGCGCCCGGTTCGGCGGAACGACCCACGTTCCTTCCGCCGAGCGCACGATCATCACACCTTCGATCGCATAAAGCAGTTGCCCCTTGGGATGCGAATGCCATCCCGTCGAGGCGCCATCCGGATAGTTGACGTCCATCGCAGCCATGGCGCGGCGGGTGTCGTGAAAATCCAGATGTTTGCGCGTTGGATCGCTCTGCATGTCCCATTCTCTACAGCCACGTTCACTCTAGAGCGATACGGACAGTGGTGAAAGGTCGTAAGCGCGAACTTCAACAATGAGCGCGTCATCGGCCATGAAGAACAAGTTCGCCTTTCTGTATCCCTTCTCCGCCATCGTCCTTTGGTCCGGAAACGTGATCGTTTCCAGGATGTCTGCCCACACGATCGGCCCGGAGGCGATCACATTCTATCGTCTGTTGCTTGCGGTGCTCTTGATGAGCACGTTCGTTGCAAGGGCTGCGTGGCGAGATCGCGCCGTGATCTGGCCTCATCTTGGTCACTTCGCCATTCTTGGCTTCTTGGCGATGTGCCTGTTCCAAAGCCTGTCCTACCTGGCGGCGGAAAGCACCACGGCAACCAACATGGCCGTGTTCACCGCGCTGACGCCGCTGCTTACCGTGGCATTGAGTGCTTTTCTGCTGAAGGACGCGCCGACCGTCGGGATGGTCGGCGGCGGTATCCTGTCGCTTGTTGGGCTTGTCTATCTGGTCAGTGGGGGCGTTCCGGTATCGCTCGCGCGCAACGGCGTCCACCTCGGCGACCCCCTTATGTTTCTGGCGGCGGTGGTCTATGCGCTCTACGGCGTGCTGTTGAAGCGTTGGAGCCTTCCGGTCGCCGGGTGGCAATCGACCTACATGCAGGCGCTTTGCGCCTTCGCGATTATGTTTCCAGCCTTCCTGGCGACGCCCGCGCCGATGCGATCGCTGAACGCCGACACGCTGCCGCTGATCGCGTATGCAGGTGGACTGGCTTCGGTCGTTCTTCCGTTCTTGTGGGTCCGCGGCGTGCACATCCTTGGGCCGAACCGCTGCGCGGTCTTCATGAACCTGCTGCCGGTCCTCACCGCGCTCGGAGCCATCGTTCTGCTTGGCGAGCCGGTGCACGCTTATCACGTGATCGGCGGCGGCGCCGCTCTCGCCGGCGTAGCTTGTGCCGAGATATTCCGTCGCCCTTTACGCGGCGCGCCTGCTGCGATGCCCGAGATCGTCGATTGAGTAGGGACGGTAACCGCCACGAACGAACTGGGGTCGGAGCAACCCTGATGCAGGTCGCACTTGGATGGCTGCTGGCAAAAGGCGTCGTGCCCATTCTCGGCCCGCGCACCCGGTCGCTTGAAGCCAAAACCACCGCCGTCATTCCGGGCTCGTCCTTCGGGCGCCCCGGAATGACAAGCGTGGACTTGGCGCGCAGCGTGCGACAAATCAACCCGACGGGCAAATCACCAAAAGTCTGTCCATCCCCTCGCGCAGAAATAAATCGCTTAACCCGTCGGGCAAATCATCGCTATGACTCCGCGCGTCTCACCCGAGAAGAGGGGCGGGTCGCGATCGTCACGAACGTTGCGGTGAGATGCGGTGGACGCGGCTGTTGCGAAAGACGAACGCAACATCCGCGGACGGCGAAGTCGTGTGGGCTATATTTTGGCATTCGGTGAAACACGCCGAAACCAAGAAAACTCTTTAAAACAAGCACTTCTGGGCTACCCTGTAGCAGGGCGTTTCTGCGCGTTTCGCCAAATCTAGAGCCCGGCCCTAAGCCTCTCTCGACCCTCCAAGGACTGAGAGGCCCAAGGCCGAGCCCATGGTCCCAAACCCTTCAGGAGCCTGAAACCGCAATGGATACTAGCACAACCGCCGAACCTGCCAGCAAGCGCGCGCGCAACGGCAGCACCATCCTGACCGACCGCATGTGCGAAAAGCGGGTCGCCACGCGCGTCAAGATGTACGACCGCAAGTGCCCCGGCCTCTACGTCAGCATTACCACGGCTGGCGTGGCGACCTTCAACTTCAAATTCACCCATCCGATGACCGGCAAGCAGTGCTCGCTCAAGATCGGCGAATACAACCCGGAGACCTTCGGCGTTGATGCCGCCCGCAGCAAGGTCTACGCAATGAAGGCGATGGACCCAGCCGAGCTTGTCGCGCTGCTCTCGCAGAAACAGGCCGACAAGGCCGCGCAAGGCAAGACGGTTGACGAGATCATCACCGAGCGGGTTGCGTGGATGAAGGCGCTGGTCCTCAAGGCCGATGGCGAGATGCGGCCCCGCATCGAAAGCTGGAGCAACGTCGAGAGCCATCTGTGGCGGTTCCTTAGCCCGCGCCTGGGCAAGATGGCCGCGAGCACGGTCACCAAGCGCGATATCGCCACACTCTCGGATGATATCGTCGCTGGCCGGTATCCCGGCAGCAAGGCGTCGGTCGCCAATGCCCGCCACATGCGCCGCGCCGCCTCGGGCCTGTTCAATTGGGCCGCTTCGGCGGGCCGCGAATATGTGACCGCGAGCCCTTGCGCCAACCTGCCGCCGCTCGACAAGGAGCATGCGCGCACACGGGTGCTCAACGAGCACGAGATCAGGATATTCTGGCACGGCCTCGACCGCGACGACCTGCCTTGGGATCGCAGGACGCGGCTGGCGCTCAAGTTCGAGCTGGTCACCATGCTGCGCTCGGGCGAACTGGTTCCTGCCCATCTCGACGAACTGTTTGATATCGACGGCGAATTTCCACGCTTTGATGTCCCGGCGAAGCGGGTCAAGAAACGCCGCGTGATCCAGCAGCCGCTTTCGAGCCTCGCGGTCGAGATCATCAAGGAGGCGATCTCCAGAGAAGGCCAGGAGTTCGTGTTCGAGAGCCCGGTCCACGAGGGCCAGCCGATCCACCGCACCGCGATGGCAACCGCCCTGCGGGGCACCAAGCACGAGAAGAACAAGGACAAGACCAAGACGCCCGGCCTCTGCGAACTGTTGGGCTTGAAGCGCTTCACGCCGCACGATCTGCGCAGGACCGCAGCAACGCTCGCGGGCGAACTCGGGTACTCGGACGCCGCTATCGCGAAGTGCCTCGACCACGCCGTGACCAAGGATGACGGCGAGAAGATCAGCCGGGTCACCGGCATCTACAACCAGTCGAAGCGCATGCAGCAGAAGCGCGCCGTGCTTGATGGCATCGCGGCCGAGCTGCGGCGCATCATTGGCGAGCCTGCAATGAAGGCCGTTGATCACGACGAACCGCGGCTCGCGGCTTGATCAGCGGAAATGGGCTGACCGCCCATTTTAGCAGCGCCCGGTCAGTACATCGCTGGCCGGGCTTTTTCTTTTGAAACACGCTGAAACGCGCCATTTGCCCGCTGGTGCGTTAAGGCGGCAGGGAGACAGCTCTCCCGTCACGTTTTTCCGTCAAGGACTTCGGTTAGCACGGACCTGTTTGGTTGTATCTCGCCATCCAACCATTCTTGCTCCTTGGCTAACGCCAGCCAAGCCTCTTCCATGCGTTTAAAGCGCTTATACGCCGCTTTATCTTTCGCCCGCTCCGCCATCTCGGCGCAGTTCTGCGCGTTATCCCTAAATACATCGGACTGCTTCGGTTTCATTATCGCACCTATCAACAGACGAAAAAAATGGCCCCCGGCTAGGGGCCATTTTCCGTTAGTCGTCCCAGTAGTGGTGACGCCTGATGATTACGTCACGGTCGTCATAGCGATGATACCATCCGCGATGCCAGCCACGGTCATGCCCATAGAACCCAGCACGGGGTCCGTAATAATCACGGTCGCGATAGTAGTCTCGGTCGCTGCCGATCCGAACACTAAAACCCTGAGCGCTTGCGACTGTAGGGGCCGCAACAGCGATGGTTGCTAACGCGGCGAGAACGTAAGAAAGCCTTCTCATGGTTCGTCTCCTCTCGTTAGTTACGACTGACAAGAAAAACGAACGGTTGGCCGTGGAGTTTCGGGAACTGTGTCGGAACTTTTTTGAATGGATGTTCAGCAACATTGCGCAACCAGCCGCCAACTGCGGCCTTACTCGTTTGCAGGACGTCCCGATAATTCAATCGGAGCGCGCCCCGACGTGCTGCGGCGGCGCCCTCAGGATTTCGAGCGGCGGAGATGGTTGCGGCGGCCCCGGCCCCGGCCATTGATTTCGTTCTGCCACGTCACGATCTCGTCCTCGAACCAAATCCGGCGGTTCGCACTGATGTAAGTTGATCTCGGAAACTTGCCTGCTTTCTCCAGCCTGTAAATCGAGGTGCGGCTCAGCGGAACGATGTGCAGGAGCTGTTTCTCGCTGAGCATGCGCCGAGGCCCGGACTTATCCGCGCCGCCGCCGCCCGCGCCGGCCGCCGCTGCGCCGGCCGCCGCTGCACCGTCGTCCGCTCCGGCTTCCACTCCTTCGATCATCGTGAGCCCCTAATCATGCGTCTCGGCGGCTTCCACCGCTATTCAAAAACTCGGAAATGCCCGAGCGCATAGACAGCGCCGTCGCGCAATCATCGCAAATGCAATCGGTGCCCGAGCCCGCAACTGGCGTTCTAGCGCCACCCGCTCGTGATGATGGTGTTTGTGCTTCACCCTGAAGTATCAAGCAACGCCCTGCGTCGCGCAATCCACTTATCGAACAGAAAATGGCGCGGACCGCTATCTCCGTTCGATAACTCGCACGATTGCGGAACCTAGTTATCGAACGGAAAGGTGGCAGTTATCGAACGGCAATTCGCTCCGCCCTTGTGCAAGAGCGACCAACTACGTCTATTAAATACGGCACTCGTCGAGACGGGTGCACGACGTTCCGTCGTGCCAATCTGAACAGGAGCACGACATTGACACGCACCAAATTCTTGTCATTCGCCGATCTTGGCAAGCGAGGCATTCCTACTGGGCGCCGCCAGCTCGATCGCCTCGAAGCCGCTGGCAAATTTCCCCGCCGCGTGCAGATCAGCCCGGGTCGCGTCGGCTGGGTTGCGGAGGAAATCGACGCCCATGTTGCGACCGCCATCGCGCGCCGTCCTGCCCGCATCGGCTCGAATGCTGAAGCCGCTGCCGCCCGCACGATGGGTCGGGCCGCGTAGTCCCAATGGAAAAGGGGCTCGCCCGCCACGGCTCGCCCCTCTCAAGGAATTTATCAAATGCTTGACACTGATAGCAGCGCCACTGAGGCGATGCAAGCGGATGCCGCGCAGGGTCATGGCGCGGATGCGCCCTCGCTGGAACAGGCCATCGACTTCCTGATGCTGCTGCGGCCTGACGGGCCGTGGCAGTTGTCCGCGATCAATCCGAACGTCAATAACGACATCAAAACCGTCACCGCGACTACTCCCGATCAGGCGCGTGGGTTCATCAATCGCTACGACGGCAACCACAATCTCTACTACGCACCCAATCCGGTCCGGGTCAAAGACAAGAAGGCATCGAAGACCGAAGTCAGCGCGATTGAATTTCTGCCCGGCGATCTCGACCCGGATGAGGGTGAGGCGCCCGAGGACGCGAAAGCCCGCTTTCTCGCGGCACTGACATCTTTCGAGCCCTCGCCCATGTTTGTGGTCGATAGCGGCAACGGCGTGCAGGCGCTGTGGCGTCTTAGCGAGCCGATGCCGCTGCCCGATGCGGTCATGGTCACCGATACGGATGGCAAGACCAAACCGGCTCTCTCGCCGGAAGCGCAAGCCATCGTTGATGATGTCGAAGCCCGTGCTAAGGCGGCGATGGAGAAGCTGGGCAGCGTTGCCGGGACGCAGAACATCGACCGCATCCTGCGCCTGCCCGGTACCGTCAACCTGCCGACCAAGGCGAAGGTCAAGAAGGGCCGCAAGGCGTGTCAGTCGAGCCTGCTCGCCTATAACGAACTTGCGGCGTGCAGGCTGGACGAGTTCCCGACGCCCTCATCAGTTGACACGCGGGCCGACAGCTCCGGCGGCACCACTGGCTGCGCGGGTACTGGCAACCCGGACAGTGTCGCTGGCTCAGCCAACGCCAGCATCGATTGGACCGCTGTGCAGCAGCACATCGGCTGGCTGAAGAGCGCCGATAATCTGCCTTCTGATTTCAGTGTGAGGGCCAGGTTGATCGTCAGGCATTCTGGCAATCTCAAGGACCTCAATTTCGATCTGCAACAGGCCGGTGTACCGAACAAGCCGTACCGGAGCTGGAGCGAGGTGACGTTCGCGCTCGCGGCGATCTTCAAATCCGACGGCCGCTATAGCAACGAGCAAATCGCAGCGGCCTTACTGGCCGATCTGGAATGCAATCAGCACATCGCCAATCAGGCGGACAAGCGGCGCGCTATCGAACGCGCGATCTTGCGGTCATACGCGGAGCCATCGTCCAGCATGGCGCGCAGACCCGGCGCGCCGAACTGGCGGGAACAGCGGCAGGACGGCTCGCCGGCGCCGAGCATGCACAATGCGCGCCTGGCGATTACCGCGCTCGGCGTCGAGTGCAGCTACGACACCTTCCACAACAAGCTGCTGTTTGGCTTCAAAGACGACGGCGTGCGGCACGCCGTCGAACACATTGTCGGCGAAGTGAGCGACAATGGCATCATCGCGTTGCGGCAGTTGATGTCCGACACATTTGGGTTCGACTTGACCGACAAGCACACCCGCGACGCCGTGATCTCGCTCGCGCTGGAGCATTGCTTCGATCCCGTTGTCGATATGCTCGCCGCAGCCGAAGCGGGCTGGGACGGCACGGAGCGGCTAGACGGCATGGCAGTGGATTACTTCAACTGCGAGGACACCAAGCTCAACAGGGCCTTCTTGCGCAAGACCATGCTCGCCGCTGTGGCGAGAGCGCGCACTCCCGGCATCAAGTTTGACCAGATCATTGTGCTGGAGAGCGCGGAAGGCTTCAACAAGTCCACGGCGTGGCGCGTGCTCGCTGGCGACGAGAACTTCTCCGATGAGAGCATCATCGGCAAGAGCAGCCGGGAGGTGCAGGAACAGCTTGCCGAAATCTGGATACACGAGAATGCCGATCTCGCCGGGATGAAGAAGGCTGAGGTCGAGACGGTCAAGGCATACGCAAGCAGGATGACCGATATCGCGCGGCCGGCGTACGCCCACTTCATCAAGAAGCAGAAGCGGCATTCGATCGAGGTCGGCACGACGAACAGTGACAGGTATCTGCAATCGCAAACCGGCAATCGCCGGTTCTGGCCGCTGCGGGTTCTGAAGGCTATCGACATTGAGAAGCTGCGGCGCGACCGGCTGCAGTTGTGGGGCGAGGCCGCACACTATCACAGCAAGGGCGAGAGCCTTGTGCTGGACGAAGCACTGTGGGCTGAGGCCGGCGTCGAGCAGGAGTACCGGCGCGTCAACGATCCGTGGGAAGACATCCTCCGCGACATGAAGGAGATGACCACCTACCGCTACTACCAGGATGGCGCGTGGCACGAGGGCACGCGGACCATCATCCACCATGAGGACAAGGAGGAACGGGTGTCGTCGGAGGAACTGCTAACTGTCCTTCTCAACATCGCGCCGGGCAACCAGCGGACTGAGCATACGATGCGGCTGGCAACCGTGATGAAGCGTCTTGGCTGGCAGCGCCACAACAACGGGTACGTGACCATCCTTGGCAAGCGGATGAAGGGATACTTCCGGGCGAAGGAGGCTGGCAAATGACCGGCCGTGCCGTAGCTGCGCTGGGCGGCGCCCACCACGGCCCATGGGGCGCAGCTGGTTGCTCGGTTCCAGCTATGCTTTTTTGCTGGTTGGTGAGCGACCTGAGCGACATTGAGCGACCTGAGCGGCCGTTTCCCAATAGTCTGCAGGAGCGGGTGACCAGCGCTGCCGGAGCCGCTAGAGCCCACGCCCGGGCGTGGGCTACCAGTTCTGGAGAGGATGGAGAGAAGTTCACTAAACTGGTCGCTCAGGTCGCTCAGGTCGCTCTACTCCCTCTCCTCCAGGGGTTTTTGAATGTTGGCAGGTCGCCCAATTTTCGGGGCGGTCGCTCAGGTCGCTCGCTTGCCCTGCGTGCGCCCAGTGGGCGCGGTCGCTCACCTGGTGGGTCGGAGCTGCGCATGCGGTGCGGGCCGGTAACAGGGCTCACCAACAAATGAAGAGAAGGAATGCGCTTATACAACTCAAGCGGGTCCCAGTTGCCGGAGAGCCATTGCCGGTCGCGCCCCCGCCCGGGGTATCCCCAGCCCCAACACGTTCCATAGGCCCGCATCTGTTTTTTTGCTGAAAGATACAACAGTGCACGAATTCACGATCAATAAGGCCGCCGAAATGTTGGAGCGCGATAGAGCCAGCGTTGCCCGCGCGCTTCGTAAGGTGGCACCCGATGCCGGTACGCCGAAGCGACCGCTCTATCGGTTGGCGACCGTGGTCAAGGCGCTAATGGAGCGCGAGGCTAAGCCCGATGGCCGGCGCGGCAATGGCGATGTCGCCCGGCTTGCTGCCGCGCGCACTGAGTTGGCCCGCGAGCAAGCGGAAACGGCACGATTGAAGAACGAGGCCACTCGCGGCCGTCTCGTGCCAAAGGACATGGTGATCCGCTCCGGGACGATCGTCTTTGCGGCATTCCGCGAGCGCTGCCTAGCGATACCGGGCAAGGTCGCGGCATCCTGCGAAATGCGCTCGCGCGGCGAGGTCGAAGAGATCGTGCGCGACGAGGTCTATGAGGCGCTGGAGGTGCTGAGCCAGTCGATCATCCCTCCTGATGGCGCCACTTGGCCGGACCAACGCGACGCGGTGCCCGGCGACAGCAAACAGGAGAGCGACAATGAAGGTGAAGCGCGTGACGAAACGGTTGGCGACTGAGCTGCTGGAGGGCCACGGATTTCGCATCCACCCCAGTGGGCGGATCGAAATCCTCTCCAAGCGCGAGGCCGAGAAGATCGTCGCGGACGTCATCAACGAGGCACTCGCTCACGGCTTTGGCGGTCGGCCGCCGGCGAGGCATTGACCGGGGATTGCAATGACCGACGAACAGAAAGCCCTCGCCGCCGAGCTTGACCAGCTTGCAGACCGCGCGGGCCAGCTTGCAGATGGGGTTCGGCAGCTCGGCCGGACCGGCGACCTGATCGACGACATCGCCGCTGGCGGGCTCCTGACCGCTCCTCAGGCGGCAACCATTTGTGAGGTCTCTGATCAAACCATTCTTCGCTGGCTTGCGGATGCCGCCCGGCGGGGCCGGCCGCTTGGTTTAAAGCGCGCAACGTGGTTGATCGGGAAGACGCGGCTGCTCGACTATGTCGAGCGGCATCAAGGGGGGCTGCCGGCGCGTGTAAAGGTGGAGAACCGACTCAAGGAATATTGGTCAATCTGGTCGCGAGCGCCGGAATTGCGCCCGGGCATGAACGAGCGTGCCGCCGGCTGACCTTTCCGAAGTTCGGCTCGCGCATCAAGCCATGGAGGGCGAAGCGGTCCTCGTCTTTCAAATCGGCGTCGGCGAGCAGCGCCTCGTCGCGCCGTTCGAACAAGGTCAGATCGGACCAGACCTGTTTCGCGCCGCCTGCGACATGGGGCTGGAGGGCATGGTCTCCAAGCACCGTCACCGCGCTTACCGCATTGGTCGATGTGAGCACTGGATCAAGAACAACAAAGCTCACCCGGCTTTTGCGCGCGTGAAGGATCGCTTCTGATCACGACAGCCGCGCGATCTTCTGGTCGGCGACGAAGACCGGCACGTCTGGTGTGGACTCCCATTCCACGAAATAGCCGACGATGTCTCGACCATCGAGGATCGAGCCGATGACAACTCCCTTGCTGCCGACCGGGTTCTTGTCGCCTTTCTCGGAGAGCACCTTGACGATCGGCGTGCCGTTCGCAATGGCGCTTTCGGCCTGATCGGTCGTGTAGTGAGCAACGCCGAACGGCGTCTGCTTGGTTAGGAATCCCTTCATTTGTATCGGTCCGTTTTGTGATCAGCGTTTCTTGCGCCCGTTCGGAAATTGTCTGGATGCGCTCCATGCAATCGGCGTGACTCTAAACCATCGTATACCTCGACGATGTTGCGTGAGCGATCGACCCTGAAGCTGACGGTGATGATCATCGAAATCATTCCCAATCGGAATGGTCAGGCGTCCTCGCGGACCTCCTTCCAAACTGCCTTCAACTCGGCGGTGATCTTCTCGATCATGGCGATGCCGTCCTCGGTCGTGGCCGCCATGCGTTGGATGTTCTCGATGATGTGCGAGCTGCAGAGGCTGATAATCGAGTCCCGCTCGCCATCATCGCTGGCGTGGTTATCCGTCACGTTGAGCAGCTCGTTGATCGCATCCAGCGTATCGTTCATCATTGTTCTTCTCCCTCGTTGACGAAAGTCGCCTCACTGGCGGTTCGTGGTGTTGATCGACAAACAATCCATGCGATCTGCCGCAGGACGAAACATTCCATCACGGAATAGTTTTTATTCGTGCCATCTCCCTCGCCGGTGGCACCTCGAAAGCGTATATGGAGCAGGATGCAAACACCCGAGTTCAAAGCACGCCAAGAGGCTTCCGCGATTGTCTCTCAGATGCTGCTGCTCATCGTCCGCTTGTTGCTTGAGGGTTACGACAGGAACGGCGAGCACATCGGGGCCGTCTGGCCCGAGTTGATGATCGGGATGACCATTCGACTCAACGACGATCGAGGCCACCCGCCCATCTCCCAGCTCGCTATCGTCAGAGCGACAGGCATGCCGCGCGGAAGTGTGCAACGCTGGTTGGATATCTTGGTGGAGCAGCGCGTCGTCCAGAAGAGCGGCCCTGGCTACATCTGCGACGAAAGCCACCTGCAGGAGCGGCTCCACTCGCGCCACTTCAAGCGCGTTGTCCGCGCGATCCGCGCCGCCGCACGTCTGTTGAAAGACTACGAGTGATGACTGTTCCCATGCACGCATGCTGACAATGATCCACCAAATCGATTGACCCGATTTGTTGAACGCATTGATGCAAACTGCAAGTTGCCCATTTTGAGCAGTGGGAGAATGGCCGCATGAAAAAAATGCCAGTGCCCATTTTGGGCAGGTGACCAACTGCCATTATCCACACGCACTGCAACCGCAAGGCGACCCACGCGAGTTGGCTATTGCCAAACCGTCCCCTTGATGCATTTTGTGCCACGGGACAGGACCCACAAGCAAAAAGAAGAAACCAATGCCACGTCGCGCAGATGTCGCGGTCGGCGTCAGCCAACTGATGGTAGACCTCCCACTACGGGTTTATGACCACGAGCGCTATAAGCAGGAGTACTTCAGCGCCGCGCTGGAGCAGATGTTTGTCGCCTTGGTGATCTTCAGTGCTGCGGAAGGCGCCGGCGCTAATGAGTTCGGAAAAATAGGTCATCGGCTGCGCCGCAATAACTCCGCTGCCCTCGCTCAAAAATTCCCGAAAATGTGGAGCGCACCACAAGAGACCGCCCTGAACGTGGAGCGCGCCACGCGGCCGCCCTACGCAATCACATTGCGCCGGCGTAGACTGACTTCATGAAAAATCCATTTCGAAAAAATCCGACGCACCAACTTGAGACCACCATCGCTTCGCTCACGAAGCGCGGTGATCAGCTCACCAGCAAACGCGTCACGGCGCAGGAGACGCTCGACACGGCAATCGCCGGCAGCCTGCAGGCGCACCTGCAGGGCGACCTCGATGATCAGCGCGCTCTCGATCAGCTGCAGGCCGCGGTTGACTCGGCAACGTCGGCCCTGGCGCGCATCGACGAAGCGATCAGCGTTTTGGCACAACAGAAGGCGGAAGCCGAGCGCCAGCTCACCGCCGAACGCGCGTGCATCGAGCGTGCAGCAGCGGCCGACAAACTCGGCAAGCAGATCGCTGCCATCGAGGCGGCGCTGCCGAAATACCTTGAGGAGTCGCGCGCCTTTGCCGATGCTCTGTCGGACGTCGGTCACTTTCATTTCGAGTCCGGCCAGATGGCGGGCTTTGTCCAGAACACAATGGGGCAGATCGAGATTGCCGCCAACTTCACTCTGGCAGAGTTGAAGACCATGCCGGACGCGGTCCGCGATGGCCGGCAGACGATCCCGCGCGAAGAGCCGGAGCACGAGCCGGTCGCCCCGATCGAGCCCGTGCCTGAAACTCGGCGCTTGTTCGCACTGCGAGCGATCACGTGGCGCGATCACGAAGGTCGGCAGCGCTATGCCCAACAGTACACGGACGCCGACCTGACGCCCGGGGCTGCACAGCGCGGCTTGCGGATCGGCGCTGTCGTGCCGCTCGACGATCATCGGCGTAAGCGGCTTCACGGCGCGCGCGGCGGTCAGCACGTCAATCCGAACGCGATCGATCTGCTTGATCTCGACAAGGAGGCGGCGACTTGCCTGCCGAACATCCCGCCGGCCATCGCCAGCGATCCGGTCGCATCTGCCGACTTCCGCATCATTGATCGGAGCGCCGAGACGCGCACGCTCACGATCGAGGTGCCGCGCCTATGACCAGGAATGCCACACCGCCGGGCTGGGAGCCCCACAGGATCATACATCGTATCGATGGTTGGGTGATCGACCCCCAACATGAATACCGCGTCCCGGCCGCCGTGGCCGAGATGATCGCCCCCGGTATGCCGCAGCCCGGTGACCGCGCCGTCGCCGCTATCCGCGCGCGCATGCTCGCGCGCCACAGGAAGGTACTTGGTAATGTCTAAAGGAAAGCCGGCGGATGAATGCAACGCGCAGCCTGCAGTCTTTATCGCCGGGACGGAGGCCGCTGCCGACGCCGGAATGGGCAACACCGACCACGGCAGCGGCCTCGATGTGGAGATCGATGAGTACGACGAACTCCTCACCGCGCTCGGCCGTTCGTACGACGACGATGTGCGGATCGCGACCCATGAAGCGGGTCATGCGGTCTGCGCGCGTCTGCTCGGCCATCCGTTGGGCGGAGCGACCGCCGACCCCGGCGTCGGTTATGAGGGGCGCGTGTGGGGCGTGCACCACATGGAAGCGTTTGCGAGCGGTCGCGGCGACGCTTCGAACGTCCGCGAAGCTCTTGCTCCGGTTATGCCGCAGGCTGGCGAGGATCGCACCTCTGTCGCCGACGTCTTCGGGAATGTCTATTCTCAGTGCATCGAGCTGATGGCCGGTCGAGCTGCCGAACGCATGCTGCTGGACGGAGAGCCTGTGGCGCCCACTGACGATCTTCGGCAGGCGCGTGAGCTGGCGATGCTCATCTGTACTAGCGACGAGGCAATCGAGAGCTTCGTCGCGCACTGTGATGTTGCCGCCCACGACTTGCTGCTGCCTCATGGGGATGTCGTGATCGTCGTGTCCACCGTGTTGCGCATAAAGCGAACACTAGACGGGGTCGAGATCGACAAGATCATCTCAGACCTGCAGGCTCGCAAAGCCTTGGCCGTTGAACGTGCGCGCCGTAAGCGGTGGCAGCGGGTCGTTGAGAACGCGACCAGCTTCACGCCCGAAGGTTGCGTATAAGCCATTTTACTAACTTCCTCGCGCCACGCCCTTCGTATATAGCCCGGTCAATTTACAGCACTGGTGCGGGGCGGAATGTTCAGAATTAATAAGGAAGTAAATTCAATCGAACCACTCACGTCTCAAACTTTCGCCGAACTCGGGTTTCGAGAGAGACAACACCTACAGGAATGGATCGCAAAATCCCCATCGTGCCTTGGTGAAGACCTGTTGATAATCCAGAAGGAATTCGGGGGGTTTTCGGACACGCAAGAGCGCCTAGATCTTCTCGCGCTTGACAAGCAGGGCTCGCTCGTTCTGATCGAAAATAAGCTGGATGATACAGGACGTGACGTAACATGGCAGGCGCTGAAATATGCATCCTACTGCTCCAGCCTCTCGAAGGAAAATATAAGGACCATTTTTCAAGATTATCTTGATCGTAACAGTCCGGGTGAGGATGCGAGAAGCGCGCTCGTCGAATTTCTCGATGCCGAGGACTACGATCAGGTCACCCTGAATAAAGGATCGACTCAGCGCATAATTCTGATCGCTGCAAACTTCCGCAAGGAGGTCACATCCACAATCCTGTGGTTACTAAATTTCAAGATGCGTATCCAGTGTTTCCGGCTCACGCCGTGGTCATCCGGCCCTGACACCTTTCTCAACGTGGATCAGATCATCCCGACCAAGGACGTCGAGGAATATATGATCGGACTTGCCTCAAAATCCTTAGACGAGGTAGAGGCCGCCGCAACAGAGAAGAACCGAAATAGTGTGAGGCGCCAGTTCTGGGGCGAACTGCTGAAAGCTGCAGGATCGAAGGTTCCTCGTTTCGCGAATATCTCTCCCAATCACTTCCACTATGTTTCTGCTGGCTCAGGACTGCGTGGTGTACCTTTCAATTTCGTGGCGACTAGGTCCTATGGTCGGGTCGAGCTCTATATTGATCGCGGCGACAAAGACGAGAACAAGCTGATTTTCGATGAGCTATATACACAAAGGGCGTCTATCGAGACTGCTTTCGGCGGGCCACTTACTTGGGAAAGACTGGAGGAGAAGAGGGCGTCTCGGCTTAAATCTGAGATGCCGGGCGACAGTTTCGACGAGGACCAACGTCCAGCCCTCATATCCTTCATGGTCGACGCGATGGGACGGTTTGAGGCCAGTCTGAAGGAGCCGTTGGCGGAAATCCAACGGAAGCTCCGCGCGAAGTCGCAAGAAGAGTAGAAATTGATAACTAGGTCTGATGTCCAACGTGTCAATGACCGAGATCCGAGCTGTCCCCTTTGACTGGCCGAAGGACTTGCAATGAAGCCGTTTCTTATACTAGCCGTGTTAGTCTCTGGTCTCACTACTGCTTACGCAGACGACGGTACCGCTCCCAGCCGGATTAACAGTATCACCAAGTCTGCGCGGGATATGATGCCCGCGCTGCCCTCAATGCCGTCCGTCTCGATGCCCTCGATGCCGGATTTATCGCTGGCTGATTTTTCGGACACGACCGGCAAGCTCATGACCGAGTTCAATACTTTCACGCAGCAAGTCGGCGATGCACTGCCGATCCTCGAACAGATGGGTTACGAGGTCATAACTTTCAAAGTGACGTGGGGCCTTCCGCCGAAAGCTAGGTTGCGGTTGAGGTCGAATGGTAATGCGGACATCCAGAAGGTGAACGCCATCGCTGCAAAGGCCACAAGCGGCGGAGTGCTGATCTCTGCGCTCATCACGAGCGCAGCAACAGCGAAACGCATTCAAAGCACCATGAAGCTCGGCACAGCATACCTCGATGTAGACTTCGCCGTGCCGCCTCGGGTCAATATGAAATTCGCCAGCCTAAAGGCGACCGAGAAAGATGAATTGGCTCGCGATACTGACGACTTGGAGATCAGTTGCAAATAGCAAATGCAAGCTCAGCCATGCCTGATGGGGGGACCGTGTTCGACAGGGTAAGTGACGGTATTAAGAAGTGGCTGATTGGTCTTTTCGCCTCGGCTATCAAACATACGTCCCGGTCGGAAGATCGGGTTGTTGCTATACGATGGCTCGGCCAGTCGCGCGATGTGGTCGCGAGCGACATCGGCTCTATTGAAAAGCTAAAGCAGTTGAATGCCCTCATTAACTCTCGCACGGCGATCGTGGCAATCGCGAACAGTGTCTCCGAAGCGGTTTCGAACTACCGCAAATCGAACCTTCCTTGGTCCATGAAGATAGCGCTACCTGCAACGCTCGCCGCTATTCCATTAGTCGGCGGCCATGCTGCCGGGATCGCGGCCTTTGGCGGAGCCCTTGGGGTTCCGGTACTTTTGCTGATTTTTCTCGGCGCCGCTGGCATCACTTCTATCATTGAAGCTGTCGTGACCAGCCCTGAGGCCCAAACACACATTGCCGAAATTATCGACGTAATTGTCGAAGATGAACGGTTGCGTCGCACCAGCGCGCAAATGAAGGCTGCGATGAAAGAACAGCCGATGGACCCGACCCGTTTCGCAATGCCGGTGGAGGAAATCGCGCTACGGCAACATTTGCTCGACATGGACCCGTTCAATTTCGAACGACACAGCATGAGTTTTTTTCAAAGAGCCGGATTTGAAGCGTGGGCCACACGAAAATCGAACGATTTCGGGGTCGATGGTTTTGCCAGCCATCCTGACGGCTTGATTATCGTGCAATGTAAGCGAAACTCGACGGAAAACAAAGTGGGCCGTCCAATCATTCAACAATTCAAGGGCGTCGCCGAAGAGCAAGATGCGCACCGTGGCTTCATTATTACTACTTCCAGCTTCACCGAGGACGCCATCCGGTCAGTCGCGCTGACAAACCGGATAGTACTTATCGCGATGGATGATCTGGTGCGTTGGCACACAGAGCCGCCATCATTCGATTTCGGCGCGCCTGTGAGTGACGCACCAGCGTAATCGACATCGGCCCCCATATCATGCCGCCGCCTGATCTTCCTTGTCTGCACCCCGCATTACAATCTTGAGCGCGTCATCCGGCAATGGCCGCTGCAGCGCCTTGGCCTCATCCCAAGGCGCGCACATCCAGACATCACGTTCTTCGTCGGTGGTCAGGATCACGGGCATGGCCTTGGGATGGATCGGAGCGACCACCGCGTTCGGTGCCGCCGTCAGAAAACCGTAGACCTGATGCGGCCCCGGCACCGGCTTCGACTTCGTGCCGCGATCACCATTGAACGTCGTCCAGATGCCCGCGAAGGCGAATAGCGGCCGATCATCGTTCAGCGCGAACCACACCACGTCTTTTTCTTGGTCTCTGGGTTCGGCTCCGGCGCGTACTCGGCGAAGCTGTTGGCTGGGACCAAGCATCGGTTCTCAGGCTTGAGCCATCCGCGCCAATGCGGCGACGACGTGTTGCGGATGTTCGTGACCGGCGGGCCGCCGGTGCGCGGTGGTGGCGGCATGCCCCAGCGCATCAACACCATCTCGCTTCCGGCGTCCGAGTTTCGGACAACCGGCGCTGGACAGTCGGGAAACACGCCCGGCATCGGTGCGAGGTTGCCGACATACCGATTAACGACGCGGAAGAGTGCGGCGATGGCCGCTTGGTTGGTGGTGATCGAATATAGGTTGCACATCTCAGATGCTAGGAACTCCCGGACATGGGTACATTCCCGAACTGTCAAACGCGCAAGTCATGTGAATTTGCCCAATCGATTGCTTTTTCTACTAGCTTAGGAAACTCCAAAAGCACGATTTCAAGGAATTTCTCAATGAGTGAAAGCGCTCGATCGTCGGTCGGCCGACCCTCAAGTGCCGAATGAGAAAGCGCATGTTGCCAAATCTGCGGCCGATAGCGGACTAGAGAGCTGAGAATGAATGCTGCGCAAAAGTGCAACGCAAATTCGGACAATAGAACTCCGTTCAGCGGCTCTATAGCTTTGACATGGTCTACAATTATTCCGCCCGCGAGCGCGGGTAAAAGCGCCGCGAAGGAACGCGCGTTCGGCATTGTTTTGCGATACGGTCCAAAGCTATCGTTCCGCAAAACTAAATACTCTGGAGAGAACTCTCCCTCAGCCGGCTTTTCGTAGTTGTTAAACGTCAGATAAGACTGATCCCAAGCTCGACTACCCTGCGTAAAGCACCAATCATCAAGAAACGGAAATTTTGCGCGCCACGTTTGAACCAGAAGACGTAGCTCCTCTCGATCCGAGAACGTTGATGGGACATAGAGCCGCAGGTGGCTCACTTGGCCCTGATACTCAAGCTCGATAGGCCAGCAGGCTGGAAGCTCTCCGAACGTGCGCTGATATGCAGTTTCCAAGCCAGGAATGCGCGCAAGGACATCCTTCAGTGTGCAACGGCTGTCGGTGAGTGATGCACTCAGGTCGAATGGCTTAGGTACTTGCTGAAAAGAGCCGCGTTCGTCGTAATAAAACAACCGCCCGAGAGCCGCCACTGTGTCATTAAATTCAGCAAATAGCCCATTGCCTCGAAACTGAAGCGTCATGTCCTCAATTTTGGCATTATGCTCGCTGATCTCACTCAAGCCATGCGATTGCGCAAGTGTAGCGATCGAGCTGCGGCCTTGTCGCGCCAAGATTATCGCTTTCGCGAACCCAACTATCCCGTAATAGAGTTGAAGCGGTTTGACTTGGAGGGGCGCAATTGAAGCAATCTCAAAAAAAATGCGGCCTTGCTGCAAACATGCAGCGATGCCACGGGCCGCCGTTGTTGAAGGCGTTCGCCCAGTGGACTGACGCACTATGGACTTGAGGTTTTCAGTGCTCTCCAGAAATCGAATTTTCGACCAATCGTACAAAGCTATTCCCCTTTACTGCCTAGCTGAGCATCGGAAATATAACTCGGATCGAAGTCGGCAAGTGCGTCGGTCGGATTGATGGGGGCGCCCCACACCGCACGACGCAGTTGCTCATCAAGGTCCCAAAAGGCTTGCAGGGCAGAGGTGTTCGAGAAGTGTGACCAGAGCTTAGGTTCAAGCACGAAAGCCGAGCATGCGCTTATTCCACGCCTCGACGGCGAGCCGGTCGGCTGCCTTGCGTGCTTCCGTCGCCCGCTCTGCCGCCGCCCGGACCGATCCGCCGTAAATCGTCTCGCGTGACTTGGTGCCCATGCGGGAGAGGATCGCCGGGCCGCGCGATACAGGCAAGCCGCTACAGATTGCGGTGGACAACTGGCCGGGCACAACTGGAAGACGCCGACGGCACGGTAGTTTGAGCGGCGCTTTTCTTGCCGCGCCCCTTCCTCAGGTCGCGCCGCGTTCATGTTCAGCACGCGGCTATTCAGGCTTTGGCTTTTGTGATGCGGCTTTCTTCCGGACCTTGGCGAGGTACTTCTCCTTGTCGAAACCGAGCCGGAATTTCTTCTTGGGTTTTGTCTTGGGTTTCGCTTTCGGCTGATCCGGGGCAAACCAGCTCTTGTCGCGGGCTGTAACGAGCGTTCCGCCGCCCAAGAACGTTCCAACTCGCTTTCTGGTCATCAGAACGCTCTCCCCATCTCGCTGTCGATCGGGCGCAAAGATGCGCCGGGCCGCGATCGAGAGGCAAGCCGCCACAGATTGTGGCAGCCTGCCGTCCGCCACAAGCGGAGGCGACGCGGCATCCCCTGTCTTTCAGCCTCTGAAACAGTACCAGACCCTTACGGACGACCGGCCGAAGGCACCGGCCTTTCAGCCGGGCCAACCCTACGGCCACGGCTCCGGCCCGCAAATCATACGGGATAATGAATTTTCCAAGCAAAAACAATGTTTTACTGCACGCGCCAGTGGTGGCTGAACGGTCGGACCACCAACCGACAGGAGCAACCCGTGCAGACCCCGAAGCCCTTCGCCATCCTCCGGCCCGGCCAGAACCCGACGCCGCTTTTCGTCATCCACGCCTATTCGATCGAACAGGCCCGCACGGTCGCCGCCGCGATGGTCGCGGGCGAGACCATCGTCCTCCCAGTCACCCGCGACGGAGCAGGTCGATGATCCCCGACACCAAGAACGGCCTCAATGCCATGACCTGTCTTTCCGCGCTACAGAAGGCGATCAGGCGCGGCATGGAGCGCGAGGCCATGGAGTTCGCGTGCGAACTGCTCCACAGCTCCAAAGCCTTCCACTCGATGGTTTGCAATAGGCTCGAAGTCATCTGCCATGAAGACCTCGACACGCTGGCAGCGCCGCACGTCTTTCCGTTCGTCGCCGCATCGCTCGCGGCATCGAGGGAGCGGTACGGCAAATCGATCGGTGAAGCCCGGCTGATGATCGGCAATGCGATACGCATGATGTGCCGGTCGCCGAAGTCCCGCGCAGGCTGCCACTTCGCAGCGGCGATCGGGCTGCGCTCGCAGCTCGAAGGCTTCGCGCCGACCATCCCCGACTGGGCCAACGATCAGCACACACTGGCAGGCCGCAAGCTGGGCCGTGGTCTCGACCACTTCCGCAAAGAGGGCGCGCGGCTGGCACCGGAGCCAACAGCACCGGACCCGTACATCGAGGAAGCCTACCGGCTGTGGGCGCTCAAGCAGCAGAGCAAGTAATCACGCGCTGACCGAAGCCCGCTGCGACTGCGGCAGCAGCGGCATGCGCCGCACGCGAGCCATTGCGCTGACGATAATGGCCTGCTTTGGCAGCTAGCGTATTGGTGTAACCAATGCCGCCACCCGCCTCTGGAAGCCACTGATCTGTATGAATGCTTCCCGCCGCTCTGATCCTTCAGGCAGCCGTTGCGCGGCTTCCCATAAGTTCACTAGCAACTGCGCCATATCGATCAATTCATTAAATTCCGGCATTCCAACGGTGCGTTGGCTCAATGTTGCGTCCTCTTGGTAGGAACGGACCAATGTAAGGAGGATCGCGGCTTGATGGCGCGCGGTCAGTAAGGGAAGAGAGTAAAGTGCAACTCGCCTTATCGATGCAATTGCCGCGCGGAACTACTGGCGCAGCAAAAGGTGCTCTTCTCCACGCAGGTCGCTTAGCATCGATCTTCGCCTCTTGCCATGTCGAATAGGAGGATCAGCCAGCATCTGGGGCATTCCGGATGTCATGAAGCTGTCATGCGCGGGCTGGCGGATTGTGTACGAGATGGTACAGAATTTACCGCGATATGAGAAATTGCAAATATCTTCATACCGCGCCGTCGCGCGGCCCCCGCGGCTTCGGCACCCTCTAAAGGACCCTGACGACCGATTGCGGACCTGCTAACTGAAGCGTATGGCGCACGCCCACTTCCGCAAGGCGTATGCCGTCACTGCCTGCGCATTACGTCGAGCACCGAGCACGTCTTCAGAGACATCTGCTCTACTTGCATTGTAGGTCAGCCGCAGCATCCATTCTTCGACGGGTCGTTGTAGCTTGGAATGTCATGGTAGTGCATCAATGGCTGAGGCCCTGCGTAGGCCCGCGCTGGAAGGCTGATGTACCGTGGCACTGTGCGGACGTGGTGATGCTCCGTGGCGAAGGCCATCGGGGTTGTCGCCAACACCGACAGAAAAGTTGCCGCGGCGAAAACTGAAAGACGAGACATTTGGACACTCCTTTATTTGCGTTGAGCAACGATTGCGGAGTGAACTTAAGTGGAACTTAAGGGCTTGAGATCAGCCCCTGAATGCCAGACAGTCTTATTTACCGTCTGGCATCCGTTTTTATTCCCGCTGTAGGAGACTGCCGATTACGCCGATCGCAGCGCGAATTCGGGTGGAGCTTGGTCACTCGGCTTACGTCGGCCTAGCCCCCAACAGCGGCGAGAGAGCGGACAATCCGGGACCGCCACTTTGGGCCATGACCGGAAGTGACTTGCCTATTCCATCAAGACCCGAGCGTCGGACATCCGCGACGAAAGGCGTTTGGAACACCGCTCACAGTGAATGCTGGTTAGTTAACTTGTACGATCGGATTAAATGAAAGAGGCCGCCAACTGAGGCGAGGCGGCCTTACTTTGCTTCTTCTCTTAGAAGTACTGCGAGCCTATCAAGCTGGCTTGCGAGACCTTTCAGGCTCCGCGCAATGTTATTCAGCAGAGTGCTGCGTTCCTCGGAAACACCGGCTTGTCGTGCGAGGGATTTATACTCCGCTGCGCAGGTTTCGCACTGTGCGGCAGTTAGCATGAGTGCTCCTCCTCCCACAAGGTAGTACCTCAAACGAGGTAATGACCAAGCTATTCCAACTTGGGACATTGGGCCACTGCCAAAATCAAATTAGGCCAAACCCGACTAGCTCTAGGGAACAGATTGGTAACTTAGAACCCTCCTGAACTCGGCAGATGACGACCGGACGCCTGTTGACGGTCACGAGCCGTAATACTCGCGGACAGCAAATCAGGTCCGCTCTGCCTTTAGATGCAGACGCGGCTCGACGCGAGGCGAGCATACGAAGGCCGTGCAGCGCCCCGGGAGCGCAGGGCACAGGACACCGGGCCAGCCCGCGCCAGCACATACTGTGAAACTAGGGCCTATCGGGGCCCGGCGGGTTTCCGGCGGGCCCCTCGCTTCCAGCAAAGGATCGAGAAATGCCTTTATTTTCTGGCGCTTCCGCCGTTTTCAACAGGCCGAAAAAGTGGCTAGACATCAAGTCGTGTGGTCCTGGCGCCCCGACGCTGGCGCTAAGTTTTTTTGCGCGAAGAAGTTCGTGCGAGAGATGACGGTGGCAAAAGAGCCCGGTCACCGGGGAGAGCACGAAGTAAGCCGTAAACCATCGCGCAGGGAAAGCCGGAATGCTTCGGTTGAACCTGTGGTCCTACCCCCGTGCTTTTTGCTGCACGGGACCCATGGGTGCAACCGGCACCCGGCTTTCCCTGCGCCCTCTATTCGATGAGAGGGTGGAAAGTGACACAAAGCTCGGACGCAACGCGTCGCGAGAATGCGAACTCATATCCTCTCTCAACCGTCAAAAAAATCGCGAGACGATGTCGACCTACGAAGATCCCGTTCGTCGTTCCGATGCCAAGCCGATGAGGCCGGCTCGAACAACAAGGAGACAGGCGATGCGTGTGATGGTGCTCGTGAAGGCTACCGAAGACAGCGAAAAGGGCTTTGTCCGCACGCCCGAGACGACTGAGATGCTCGAGGCGATGGGCAGATTCAATGATGAGCTGCGTAAGGCCGGCATCATGCTCGCCGCCGACGGCCTCAAACCGTCCTCGCAGGGTAAGCGTATTGCGTTCGATGGTCCCAGCCGGACGGTCGTCGACGGGCCTTTCGCCGCAACCCGCGAGCTGGTAGCCGGCTTCTGGCTCTGGGAAGTCAAGGACATGGACGAGGCGGTCGCCTGGGTAAAGCGTTGCCCCAATCCCATGCCCGGACCGAGCGAGATCGAAATCCGGCCGCTATACGAGATGGCTGATTTGCAATGAGCGAGCGAAGGGCGGATTGCGCCGCAGTTCGAAGAGCGGAGGCGGAGAGTGACCGCAGGGACGACATCTACGGCCTTCCGGAGTCGCGGGCGACTTGCGGAGTCTTGTCGGTCCACTCCGGCGGGGCGCCGATCTTGCCGGCGAGAAGTCCCGCCAGACCGGGCGCGCGGCCAAAATTGTCGCATGTCGCATATTTCGGTTCGCCGCCCAGCCACGACTGCACGCGCTGACCGGAGGGCAGCGAGATATCCAGGGCTCCCGGCTCCTTGCCGGTCGCGAGCATCCGCGAGAACTCGTTGCCGAACTTGGTTGCCAAGCCATAGGCGTCGCCGACTTCGGAAACGCGAGGGTTGTCCATGATCGAATTCGCACCGCGGGCCCATACCATCGCAGCGCGCTGCACGCCGCTCCGGTCGATGGCTTCGGCCTCGACGGCAAGGCCGCCCAGGCCAATGGGAAGACGCGGAACGCTGACCGGCAAGGCTGCGCCGGTGCCCAAGGTCACCGCTGTCGACACGCCGGCTGCGGCCTTGTCGGTCGGCAATACGTCGGTGACGACAGTTCGAACGGTCAGGTCGGCATGTTCACGTGACGAGACGATTTGAAACTTGTCGCTCAACGCGACACAAACCTCGCGATCAAGTGCGTTTGCGACCAGCGCGCGATCCTGCGCCGCCTTCACCTGCGCCAACGCGCCATGGGCAAACGTCGTCGGAACGATGCGTACGGTTTTCACCGACGCCATTGCGTTGGCGTCGACGTAATTTCTCGACTTCGAGAGCATGCCCTTCTGCTCTCCCAGATTGTTGTAGGTTGCCAGCGTGCCCGCCGTTTTCTGAGGCATGGAAGCGCATCCGGCAACCGTCAGAGCGAATGGCAGAGATATCGTTCGAAGCCACGAATGGGGCGTTCTTGTCACAGCGTGGCTCCGGGCATAAGATGCATTGATGCATCTAGTTGGAACCAGGATGCGGAGTCAAGATGCATTAATGCATCTTATTTAGAGTGAGCATAGTTATGGGCGAGCGGCGGCGCGGCGCGGAGTTGGAAGAGGCAATCCTGGAGGCCGCGTGGCTCGAACTGGCCGAGCGCGGTTATGCCGGGCTGACGATGGAGGCGGTCGCGGAAAGGGCGGGGACGAGCCGTCCCGTGCTTGCGCGCCGATGGGACGGGAAGGCGCCGCTTGCCGTCGCTGCCATTCGGCAGCAAATGGCGAAGCACCCGCTGGAGGTGCCGGATCGAGGCGATGTCCGGACGGAGCTGCTGGAGTTTCTGAAGCGTGCGGCTGATCGCGCCGCCGGAACGGCGGCGGCCTTCACCCTGTTTTCGAGCAATTATTTCTCGGAGAACTGGTCGACACCGAAGGATCTGCACGCCGCTCTCATCGAAGGTGGAGCACGACCTTTCTCGGCGATTCTGGAACGCGCCGTGAAGCGCGGCGAGATCGATGCGGCAAAGCTGACGCCTCCGGTGGCTTCTCTGCTCGGCGACCTGTTTCGGTACCACGTCATCATGAACTTTGCGGCGCCGCCGCCGGCCTTGCGAAAAGCCTGGGTCGACACCGTGTTCCTGCCGCTGGTCAAGCCGAGATAGGCGAGGCGGTGGTTGACCAATGAATCGTCACGAACTATTTGAAGTTACATGAGACGAGATAGCCGACTATCTGGGGTGCTTCACGTGCTGCTGCACATGGCCGAGCACGGCGGGCCGGTGACATCGGAGGTGTTGGCGAAAGCGATGTGCACCAATCCGGTCGTGATCCGGCGCATCATGGCGGGGCTGCGCGACTGCAGCTACGTCCGATCCGAAAAGGGCCATGGCGGCGGATGGGTGCTCGCTCGGAATCTCGAAGAGGTGACGTTGCGCGATGTCTATGATGCGCTGGGCTGCCCGTCATTGCTTGCGATAGGCAATCGGACCGACGCGCCGGATTGCCTGGTCGAACAGGCCGTCAATGCAGCGCTCGACAAGGCGTTTCACGATGCGGAGGCGCTCCTGCTCGCGCGTCTCGGCGAAATTACGCTGGCGGTGCTGAGCGCCGACTTTCACGGGCGGCTGAGTGCCCGCAAAGGCTCGCGCCGAACGGAGATCGATCATGTCCACTGAGGACGGTGCCAGGTTCTTTCTGAGCGCCTTCTGCGACCTCGCAAAAAAGTGAGCCCCTGCATGTCGTCTTTGGCGCCTCGCGTTCGTCTTGGAGCCAGGGATAGCTGCAGTGGAGACACGGAATGAAGGATGCTCACTATCGCTGGGTGATTGTCGGAGCCGGCGGGCTTCTGGGCTGCGTTGCCATCGGCGGGATGTTCTCGCTGCCGGTTTTTCTCCTGCCGATCACGCGGGACACCGGCTGGTCGGTCACCGGCGTGTCCAGCGCCATGACCATCGGCTTCCTCGCGATGGCGTTCACCAGCATGATCTGGGGGACCTTGTCCGACCGGCTCGGGCCGCTGCCGGTGGTGCTGACCGGCTCGATCGTGCTTGCGGCAAGCCTTGGGCTGGCCAGCCTTGCCTCATCGCTGGTCGCGTTTCAATTCATCTTCGGCCTGATGGTGGGCGGCGCGGCCGCCGCGATCTTCGCGCCGATGATGGCCTGCGTCACCGGATGGTTCGATACCCATCGCAGCCTTGCCGTGTCGCTGGTTTCGGCAGGCATGGGGATGGCGCCCATGACCATGTCGCCGCTCGCGGCCTGGCTCGTCTCGATCCATGACTGGAGAACCTCGCTTCAGATCCTTGCCGTTACTGTCGCCTGCATCATGATTCCCGTATCGCTGTTGGTGCGCCGCCCGCCGGCGCTCGAACGCGAACACGGCCCTGCCGCCGACGAAGGCGAGCCGCAACCGGCGATGTCGCTGGCGCAAGCGCTGCGCTCGCCGCAGTTCATCGTGCTGCTTGCGACCAATTTCTTCTGTTGCGCCACGCATTCGGGACCGATCATCCACACCGTGAGCTATGCGATAAGCTGCGGGATACCGATGATCGCCGCAGTCACGATCTATAGCGTCGAGGGTCTGGCGGGGATGGGCGGCCGTATCGCGTTCGGCCTGCTCGGCGACCGCTTTGGCGCCAAGCGCGTGCTGGTTTCGGGACTGTTCGCGCAGGCCTTCGGCGCGCTCGCCTATGCCTTCGTGCGGGAGCTCTCCGCGTTCTACGCCGTTGCGGCGGTGTTCGGCTTCATCTATGCCGGCACCATGCCGCTCTATGCCGTGCTTGCGCGGGAGAATTTTCCGTTGCGGATGATGGGCACCGTGATTGGCGGAACGGCCATGGCCGGCAGCCTGGGCATGGCGACAGGGCCGGTGGCGGGAGGTCTGATCTACGACACCTTCGCCAGTTACGCTTGGCTCTACATCGGCTCCTGGGCGGTTGGACTTGGCGCGTTCCTGATCGCGCTGACGTTCAGGCCGTTTGCCAAGGTCAAGGCCGATGCGACGCCAGTGCCGGCGTGAAGGATGACGCGACGGAGCATGTCATGGTGAAAGTCACTCTTCAGATCGTGGTCTGGACCGCGATCATGGGCGCTATGATCCTGTGGCCGGCCGGGACCCTGGCTTATCCCGGAGGCTGGGCGTTCCTCGCCATATTCGCGATCGGCGGCCTTGCGATTACCCTGTGGCTCGCCAAGCGCAATCCGCGGCTGTTGCGCGAGCGCATGAGCTCACCGGTGCAGCGCGACCAAAAGCCGTGGGACCGGATCTGGCTGACGCCCTTCATCGTGCTGTTCTGCGCCTGGATGATGTTCATGACATGGGATGCCGCACGCACCGGTTTTACCGCGGTGCCGGTCTGGCTGCAGGTGGTTGGCGGTGTCCTCACCGTGCTCTATCTGCTCGGCGTGTGGTGGACGTTTCGGGAAAATACCTTTGCCGCGCCCGTGGTGAAGATCCAGGAGGATCAGCGGGTGATCGATACCGGACCGTACGCCATCGTCCGCCACCCGATGTATGCGAGTGCTTTGCTCCTTATCGTCGGCCTGCCGCTGTTGCTCGGTTCCTGGATCGGTCTTGCGATGTCGGTGGTGTTTATCCTCGGCATCGCCTGGCGGACCCTGCATGAGGAAAGCGCGCTGAGGGCGGAGCTGAAAGGTTACGAGGAGTATGCTTCGCACGTGCGCTATCGGTTCGTCCCGTCGGTCTGGTAGCGGCAGCCCTCGCTGACCACGCACGCGGGCCGCGACGATCTAACCGATGGCTTTGTAAAGCGCACGGGCCGACAACAGCTCTCGAATGGCGGTGAGAACCTCGGCTGGCGCTTCGCGCGGGATGAAATGTCCTACATCGGGAAGGACGCGTCTCTCGTAGCCATTCGCAAAGAACCGCTCCTTGCCCTCCGAGGTCTCCGCAAGATTATCTGAATCGTTCGCGCCGTGCAGCATCACGGTAGGAACTCGGATGAGTGGAGTCTCGCTCAGCCGCTCTTCAAGCCGCGCGTGCTCTGGCGCGCCTGGAACCTCTCCCCAGCGCTGCAAATAAGCATGTATGCTGATCGGCGCCCAGTCGTCGTTGTCCCAGGATACCGCGCTGCTTGAGAACTCGGCGTCGGTGAACCTCCAGCCTGGCGACCATGTCTGCCAGAGATAGCGACAGAGCCGGCGCCTGTCTTTGTCCATCGCTTCGCGGCCTTGCTTGGTCGCGACAAGCCACTCGTACCAATAGGCCTTGGCCAGATCGTAAGGCATATCGCGGATCGGCGTCGCCGTGGCATAGCCGGCCGACATGGCAAGCAAAGCTCGTACGCGGTTGCCAAACAGTGCGCCGACGACGTAACCGGCCCGGGCGCCCCAGTCGTAGCCGACGACGAGAGCGTCCCTAAGGTCCAGGCCTTCGATAAAGTCTGCGAGGTCTTGCCCTAAAGCCGCAATCGCTCCGCTTCTCAACGTCTCCTTGGAACGAAAAGTCGTAGGGGTGCAGCCGCGCAGATAGGGAGCGAGAACCCGGCAGCCTAAGCCGGCAAGCTCAGGCACGATTTTGTCCCAGCACCGCACGTCGTCGGGCCAACCATGAACGAGCACGATAGGTGGCCCTCGTTGATCTCCAGCTTCTTCGTAAGCGATGTTGAGGTACGGCGTCTCCATGTACTTTGTCATGGACGTCTCCGTCTGGTCGACCGTGCACCATGGGCCGACAGGTATCGGCCTTTGCGGTCAGAACCAGTGCTCGCGACAGAGGTTCCTGTTCGGCTCAGGAGTTGATCACTGACAAAGAGCCTCGCCGATCGCTGTCGAGAGCCGTGGCGGGATGTCATGCTTCAAGAGCACTGGTTGCTTACGAACCGGGAATATGATTGGTTCCCTGCACTCGAACTGACAGGAAATCCAATGGCACGCGTTCGCTGTATCACCGAGATGGGCATGGGCGTCGATGTTCACGGCAAGGATGCGACCAAGGCGGCGCGGCGCGCGGTCTCGGACGCGATCCGTCACTCGAGCCTCGGCTTCTTCCGCATGCTCGGCAAGACTGCCAACGACATGTTCGTCGATGTTACCATCGCCGTGCCGAACCCCGATGCGGTCGACACCGCTGTGGTCGCGAAGGAATTGCCTTACGGCACGGTGACCGTCACCGCGGTCAAGGGCGCGCTTGAGATTCCGGCCGAGCAGGGCAGCGATGCCATCATCATCGCCAACGCCGCTGTCATCGTCAGTCTCGACGACGGCAAACCGGCTTAGGCACCTCATGCCTCATAGTTAGGCTTGCCAATCTGTTTTCGCTGTGAAAAACAACAAGCAGACGGTCTGCTCGTCGAGCTTGCCGCGTAGGCGTTAACGTCAACCAACGCATGTCAGCACAACGGGAGTTTGTGCCATGCCTGGTTTGACCGAAATTCAGACGCCTTTCGTGCTCGGTGTTTTCCTCAGCGGCACGCACAGCTTCACCAAACATCGGCAAGACGTCGTCGTGCTGCGCAAGGGGCTCGGCATCGAAGGTGACGCGCATTGTGGGCCGCTGGTCAAGCATCGCTTCGATGCGGCGCGTGATCCGAGGCGACCGAACTTGCGGCAGGTTCATCTCATCCAGGCCGAGCTCATCGAGGATCTGACCAGCAAGGGCTTCGGCGTGCAGCCCGGCGACCTCGGCGAGAACATCTCTACGTGCGGGATCGACCTGATGGCGCTGCCCGTGGGCACGCGGCTGCACATCGGGCGCGATGCGGTCGTCGAGATCACCGGCTTGCGCAGTTGTTGCGTGCAGATCGATACGTTTCAGCCGGGGATGCTGCGCGAGATCATCGCGCGCGTCGACGGCAAACTCGTTCGCAAGGGCGGCGTGATGGGCACTGTCGTTGAAGGCGGCGAGGTGCGGCCGGACGATGCCATTGTCGTGCGGTTGCGCGATGGACCATTCGTGCCGCTCGAAGTGGTGTGACTGTAGCCATGTCCTTCGCGCCTGCGCGACGACGTCGGTGCGTTTATCGCTCCAGTCATGTTTCGTTAACCGTTCCTTCATCGGCGCGGGTAAAGCTGTCGCGTGATCGCAATGGCCGTTTGGCAGTCGACTTGCTTTCGCCATGACACGGCATCGCGCCCAGGAGGGGTAGCAAGAGATGAGTGTGATCAGCGCGACCAGTTCATCGGCCTATGGCTCCGTTGCATCCTTGCTCGTTGATGCCGCCTCGTCCGTGACAGACGATCTTCAGCCGGACAGCGCAGCCTCATCTGACACGAAGTCCTCGGGCGATCCGGCCGACATTGTCGATCTCTCCGATCGCGCGAAGCAGGTTTTGGCCCAGTCAAAAATAGATCAGGTCGCGGCCGACACGCTGTCGGCCCTGGTCCAATCGCTGAGAGCGGCGGGCAAGCCGCAGCCGCTGCATTCTTCGTTCGACAAGGCACAACCGTCCTCTTCAGGCGGCAAGCCAGTCAGCTTCGAAGAACTCGCAGGGATTTCGCTGACCAGCACCACCGAAGTGAAGGTGACTGCCGGCAACCCCAATGCGGCCTCGACTGACGCGAATGGCGACACGCCGCCGTCCGGGACGATTCTCCCGAAGCGCAGCTTCTCGGAGACGCTCTCCTTCAATGGCTTCCACGTCACCGCCACGGGCAACGCGCTGACCAACAACAGCGACGTCCAGATTTACGGCCCCGATGGCTCCAGCGCATCGTCGACGCTGTTCGGCGGCTCCGCCGGAGTTGGCAGCGGCGGCGCGGGAAAACAATACACGATGGTATCGAGCGCGAAGGTCGGCAACCGCCAGATATTCACCTTCGCCATGAACAGCGCCGCCGTGTCGGCAACCGCGGCGCAGAATGCGAGCGGAAGCGCGGTGCAGGCCACGGCGGCCGTGAAATCCAGTATCGTGACGTTCGTCGTCGATTTCAACACCGGCAAGATCTCGGCGATGGAAGCGGATGCCTCCGCCGCTGCGACCTTGAGCGCAGTTCAGAGAACGGCGTGAGAAAGGCACGGCTACCCACGACAGGGGGCGAGAGGCGGGAACCGACCGCGATGGTACTCCTTTCCAAGCAAGTCTCGACTCACCAAAATTTCTGTTGAAAAGAACCGGACCTTCGCAATGAATTGGCGCGGTGGGGCTCGGCCGCGCCAGGCAAATTTGCACCACGACTTCGGCGCATTACTATGACCAAGCTGTTCGGGCGGGCGTGATTGCGAAAAGTCACGGATCCCGCCCGTTATTGCCGGATCATAGCAAATGTCTGTAGTCGAGGATTTCGGTCAGGTGCTCCCGGATGTCGTGAAGACCAAGGACATCTACAGCTTCTTCAGCCGTTCTGCATTTGAGAAGGGCTACGTCTATCAGGCCCAAGGGCGCGTCACGGGATTGGAAATCAGCGACGACCTCACGCGCATTCGCAGCAAGGTACGTGGAGGTGAGCCCAGCCCTTGTCGTGTCGACATCGAGCTCGAATTCGACCATGGGCGTCTAATCGACCTCGACGGCACGTGCAGTTGTCCGATCGGAGCCAATTGCAAGCATGTCGTGGCGACGATGCTCCAGGCGCTGAGCGGTGCATTGCCGTCCGAGCAGAAAACGGACATCGGCAAGACGCCCGTCCGCTCCGTGCCGATTCTGCCTTACGATGTCACCGCATGGCTCGACAGTATCGGCGCCGCCATGCGCGGCGACGATTATCCCGTCGATGTGACGCATCGGTTGCTCTACTGCCTGCAGCCTGCTCAAGCGGGCACGCAAATGCCGTTGCTGGGAGTGTCGCTACTCTCGGTCCAGATGCGCAAGGACGGGACGTTCGGGAGCAGTCCCACGCGTCCGAACATTTCCGGTTTCTCGGCCGAACGTGCACCGAAGTATTTTCGCGATACCGACATCGACATTCTGATGCGGCTCACGAGAGAGCGATGGGCGTACTATCACCCACCTCGGTTGCAATCCCTCGCGCTCCTGCAGCAAATCATCGCGACCGGACGTGCGTTCTGGCGCGATCACAAGGGGCGGCCGCTACAGTGGGGCGAGGCGCGCGAGGGGCGCATCGATTGGCAGCAGGCCAGCAAGCAAGGAGTTTCCCCGCAACTGACCGTGCCGGGAGCGACGGCCCTCAACGCCGAGCCGCCGGTTTATATAGATGAGGCCGCAGGCGTGATCGGCCCGGTCCAACTGGCCCTGCCGCCTCGACTTTCCTATCAGCTCTTGTCGGCGCCCGTCATCCCGCGCGCGCAAGTTGCGGAAGTGGCGCGCCGCCTCGGCGAGAGATTGCCGCAGCTTCATCGTGGCCTGTTGCCGGGAACGGCGGCAGCGGCGGTGAAGATCGACGACGATCCGATTCCGATCCTGCGGCTTAAGCGGGGACGCGAGGGCCCAAGTGCCCACTTTTTCCACGACAGGCCCGAACGGACCGCGGTTGCCCATCTCAGTTTCCGCTACGGCCCGATCGAGATCGAGCCCAGGGAAAGGGAAAATCCGCTCGAAGCATTTCAGGCCGGCGAGGTCTACACGATCACACGGCGGCGGTCGAAGGAGAAAGGCACGCGCAAGCGGCTGTCAGAGTTCGATTTCCGCGAAGCGAAATTGATCCACCCGTTTCTCGATGCCGGTCATGTCGACGATCTGACGTTCGGGGAGCCTCACGCCTGGCTCGATTTTCTCGAGTTCGGCGTTTCCGAATTGCGCGCGGAAGGCTTCGATGTGCTGGTCGATGATGATTTTCCGTATCGGCTGGTGCAGTCGCAGGGCGTCTTCGATGCCGAATTGGAATCCAGCGGTATCGACTGGTTCGAGTTGGCGCTCGGCGTCGAAATCGACGGCGAGCGACGCGATCTGGCGCCGGTCCTGGCCGCCCTGGTTGCGACACCGAATTTCACGCCCGATCGGATCAAGCAACTCGCCGAGGCAGGGGACCACTTCTATCTTCCGCTTGCCGACGGCCGCCACCTGTCACTCGCGGCAGATCGCTTCCTGCCGCTCGTGCTTGCGCTTCATAGCCTCAGTTTGAGCGGGCTTTTCGGTGACACATCCGGAAAGATCAGGCTCTCGCGCGCGGATGTCGTGCCGCTGCTGGCGCTTGAAAATGGCGAATTTGCTTTCCGCGGCGCCGACAGTCTTCGGCGCCTCGCCAATCTGCTTCGGGATCGCGAATTGTCGAATCCGCCGTTGCCCGCAAATTTTCGCGCTGAACTGCGGACGTACCAGGCGCAGGGGTTGGGCTGGCTCGACTTGCTGCGCGAGAGCGGTCTTGGCGGTGTGCTGGCCGACGACATGGGGCTCGGCAAGACCGTCCAGATACTGGCGCTGTTGTCGCTGGAGAAGGCGCGCGGTCATCTCAGCGAGCCCGCCCTTGTCGTTGCGCCGACCAGCCTGATGACGAACTGGTTCAACGAAGCGCAGAAGTTCGCGCCGGATTTGAGGGTGCTCGTGCTTCACGGTTCGGATCGCAAGCAGAGCTTCGCCGCCATTGCGGACCATGATCTTGTCCTGACTACCTATCCGCTGATTGCGCGGGATCACGAAGTCCTGTTGTCTCGCGATTGGCACATGGCCGTGTTGGACGAGGCGCAGACGATCAAGAATCCCAATGCCGCGACCACCCGCTGGTTGCGCGGCGTCAAAGCGCGGCATCGCTTCTGCCTGACCGGGACGCCGGTGGAAAATCATCTCGGCGAGCTCTGGTCCATCATGAGCTTTGCCAATCCGGGATATCTTGGCGACAAGGCGGATTTCAGCCGGCGCTGGCGCATCCCGATCGAGAAGCGCACGGATACGCGACGCGCAGCAGCGCTGGCGCAGCGCGTGAAACCATTTCTCTTGCGCCGGACCAAGGCGGAGGTGGTTAAGGAATTGCCGGCCAAGAGCGAGATCGTCGAGCGCATCGCATTGGAAGGCAGTCAGCGTGACCTCTACGATTCCATTCGCCTGTCGATGTCGGACAAGGTCCGTAAGGCGATCCAGGAGCGCGGCCTGGCCAAGAGCCACATCATCGTTCTCGAAGCGCTGCTCAGGCTGCGCCAGGCCTGCTGCGATCCGGCGCTGCTGAAGCTCGACGATCGCGCCAAGCGCCCATCGGCCAAGCTTGAGCGGCTGATGGAAATGGTTATCGAACTCCTGAGCGAGGGCCGGAAGATCATCGTCTTCTCGCAGTTCACCTCGATGATCGACCTGATCAGGGGCAGGTTCGATGCTGAAGCTATCCGCTACAGCGTCCTGACCGGACAAACGACCAATCGCAAGCGCGCGATCGAAGCGTTCCAGGACGGCAACAGCGATGTCTTCCTCATCAGCCTGAAGGCCGGAGGCGTCGGGCTCAACCTGACGGCGGCCGATACGGTGGTCATCTTCGATCCCTGGTGGAATCCGGCGGTCGAGGAACAGGCGATCGATCGCGCTCATCGTATCGGCCAGGACAAGCCAGTTTTCATCTATCGGCTGGTGGCATCGGGTACGATCGAGGAGAAGATGGACGAGCTCAAGGCGCGGAAGCGCGCCTTGGCCGACAGCCTGTTCGATCGCGAGGGACGCATCGGCGCGGCACTCACCGAAGAGGACGTGCGTGCGCTGTTCGAGGAATAGCGAAACGGGACGGGTGCAAGGCCGAACAGGAAAGACTGTCTGACGACGACGCGGTCGCGTCAGCTCGCGTATTGAGCGATGCCGTTGCCGAACGACCAGTTTTCCTTCTTGACCTCGACGAGGTTGATGAAGATGTCTTCACGGCGTAGCCCGAGCGTGGTGTGCAGGCCGTCGGCGATCGCCTTGTAGAGCGCCTGCTTCTGCGCGGTGGTACGGCCTTCGTTCCAGGTGATCTGGATGATCACGAGATCGTTGGTGCGGTGGATGCCGAGATAATCGGGATCGAACAGGAAGCCATCTGCGTCATGCTCGTTGAGGAGCTGGAACCGGTCTTTCTCCGGCACGCCGACACTGATGAGTGCGTCATATACGATGCGGCCAATTTCCTGCCGGAACGCCGCGTCCTTGCCCTTGCGAAGATCGATGCGAACGAGGGGCATGTCCGTCTCCTGTTATCCGATGCGACTTCGTCGCGTCCGCCGCGGCGATCGTCTGCAGATGCTCGCAATTACATTAGCTGCATATGCTGGTATTGAAGATCAAGAGTTGCATCGTAGAATGTAACCGCAACAAACAAGGAGCGGACGTGTCCTGCTATCTCGGTCTCGATGGATTTCGTGGCGGCTGGGTGGCGGCCTGGATCGACGATCAGGGCGACCACGGCTTCGATTATTCGCCGCGCCTGGATCGGCTTCTTGCGGCCGCGCACAAGCGCGCCATGATCGACATGCCGATCGGCCTGACGATGAAGGGGCACCGGACTTGCGATTTGCGTGCCCGCGAACTGGTCGGCGCTTTGGTGTTTCTCGGCGCGCGGCGCAATCTTTGGGAGTTTTCCGACCAAGCTTCGGCGAACCGCTACTATTGGCAGCACGAGGGCCCGGGCATGGGCGTGTCCTGCCAGCTCTGGAACATCAGGGACAAGATCAGGGAGGTCGACGATTTCATTACGCCGGAGCGTCAGGCGACCATCGGCGAGGCACATCCGGAGCTGATCTTCCGAAATTTCAGCAAGCAGAACCGCCTCGAAGGTAAGAAGTCGGAGCGAGGCCGCGAGCAGCGCTTGAAACTGTTGGCCGAGCGGGGCTTCGTCAAGCTTTCAAGTTGGCTGGCGCAACGTAGCGGCACCGGGATCGGACGCGACGATCTGATCGATGCCTGTGCCTGCGCGGCGGCGGCCCGCGACAGCAACGCGCGGCTCGGCGGCGATGAGATCGACGTTCGCGGCTTGCGGATGGAGATCAACTACTGAGAAACCAAGCGCTTCACTTCCGCGTAACTTCCGGGAAGATCCACATCGCGATCACCATGAATGGCGCGAGCACCATGATCGCGATCTTCGGACCATGCTGCCCGATCGAGTCCTGGTAGAAATAGGCAGCGCAAGCGACGAGCAGCACGATGATCGATAGGGCTGTCTTGATCGGGAAGGGCATCGGCACACTCCTCTATGAGGCGGTAAACCCCTGCAGCGGGGAGAGCATCAGCGCGAGCGCGGCGATCTGGACCAGGCCAAGGACGGCGAGCCCGCTGCGGCTGTCGCGCCACGCACCCGGAATGACCTGAAACACCGCGGGAATGAACAGGAAGATCAGGCCGCCGAACACCACGACGGAGGTCCAGCGCAGCATCTCGTGTGCGAACAAGATCACACCCGCGAGCAGGATCACGAGTAACGCGAGATTGGCGAGCACGAGCACCCCGCCGGCGGCGCCCGCGATCGATTGCGGCCTGGCGCTTGGCGGAAACATGCCGACCAGCGTGAAGAAGCTGAGGCAGCAGGCTGCGAAGGCTGCCGCGAACAGCACCAGCGCGAGGCCATTCGGCTCGATGCCGGCCATGGTGGTCACTCCGCCGGCACGGAGCTTACGGCCGGATCGATCCGCGGGGTACGCGCGGTCTTGCGCATGTTGCGCTTGACGAAGCGCGTCTCGTAGCCGTTGAAGAGATGACCGAGCAGGCCGCGATCGAGATCGGACGTGCCGAACAGCCAGTCCATGATCGGGAAGGTGAGGTTCATGTTACGCTCCATCATGATCGATTGGTCGTGATGGGCGGTGTGATGACGGCGGATGGTGTTCACCATCGGCACGTTGCGGACGAACCAGTTCTCCTCGACATGGCAGCAGAAATGCATGAACTCATAGATCAGGTACATCGACGTCGTCGTCGCGATCAGGAGCCATCCGACATTGGCCGAGATGAGATAGCCGGCGACAATCGCGAGCGGGATCGACATCAGGGTGAAGGTCGCGAGGGCGTAAGGCGGGAAGAAGGTCACGCGCCAATCATGATGGTCGGCGAAGCGCATCTCCTGATCGGTGAAGAACTGGTGATGCATCAAGGTGTGGCGGTTATAGATCGCGCGGAACGCCTTGATCTGCGAGGGGCGGTGCATCACGTAGCGGTGGATCCACCACTCGAAGAAATTCGCGCCCAGGAAAGTCACGGGGACGATCAGCAATTCCCATGCGCGCAGGTCGCGGACATTGGCGAGGTAGATGTAGAGCGCGGTGAAGCCGATCACGTAGATGATGAAGACGTGCAGCCAGCCATTGTACCAGCCGGCGACCCGCTCGCGGTAAGTTTCACGGTAGCGGCGCTGCCGATCCGACATGGCGGTTGATGCGAGTTCCATGGCCGACCTCCCGATGTCGAACTTGGATGACATTTGAATTTGCGTGTGATATATCACTAATCTATCAATACTGCAAGATGGCGAGTAACGCCTTGAGATGTCGGGGAGGAACCACGCATGAAAAGATTTTGCGGAGACCGCACCATCGACGGAGTCGTGGTCACGGTGGATGGCCGGCCGCTCGATCAGAGGCTTGATCTGCACCGCTACACCGCGAACGGTTTTGAATGGAGCTACGAGGGGGAGGAGCCGCGACAACTGGCGCTGGCGATCCTGGCCGAGCACTTGAACGATGACGCCACGGCAAAATCGCTGGTCGAGCCGTTCATGAAGGCGGTGGTTGCCAATTTCGGCAACGAGTGGGAAATGAGTTCCGCCGATATCGACGCGGCGCTGGCGGCGCTGCGGAAAAACAGTGGTGCTTTTCGGGCCGCATCCTGAAACAGGGCGGGGCGGGAGATCTGGAAGTGGGGCTCAAATACACGGCGGCGGTGCTGCACGCGCCGAAATCGCCGCTCGTCATCGAGACGGTCGAGGCGGGCGAACTCGCGGCCGAGGACGTGCTCGTCCGCGTCAAGGCGGTGGGGCTTTGCCATACAGATCTCGAAGTAATCGAAGGCAGCCTGCGCAATCCGATGCCGATGCTGCTCGGTCATGAAGCGTCCGGCGTCGTCGAGCAGGTCGGGCCGAATGCGCGCGGCGTCGCGGTCGGCGACCACGTCGTCCTCTCCTGGAATCCGCATTGCGGGCATTGCTTCTATTGCGATCGCGACCTGCCGATCCTCTGCGAATCCTACCTGGGACAGGCGCCGCTCGCGGTGCAATTCGACGGACGCAGTCGCGCCAGGCTGGGCGACGGGCGTGAGCTCAAGCATTTGATGTATCTCGGCGCGCTCGCTGAATACTGCATCGTGCCGGCGCAACAGGCGATCGTGGTGCCGAAGGAGCTTGCCTTCGATCAAGCCTGCCTGATCGGTTGCGGCGTCATGACCGGCGTGGGCGCCACGCTCAATGTCGCGTCCATCCACTACGGCGACAGCGTGATGGTGATCGGATGCGGCGCGGTCGGCCTTGCGGCCGTGCAAGGCGCGCGTATGGCCGGCGCCGGCATCGTCATTGCCGTCGATCTCGACGACAACAAACTCGATCTGGCCAAGCAGCTTGGGGCAACGCACGCGATCAACGCCGCCAAAGAGGACGTGATCGATCTCTCGCGTCAATTGACCGATGGCCGCGGCGTCGACGTCGTTCTGGAGTCGGCCGGCAGTGCGCGTGCATTTCGGATGACGAGTGAGGCGGTGCGGCCGGGCGGCGAGGTCATCTGGCTCGGCAAGATCGATGTCGCGCAGGACGTCGCGTTTCGATGGGGTTCCTTGATGCAGGAAAAGCGCATCCGGCGCTCGAGCTATGGCGGCGCGCGGCCGCCGCGCGACTTTCCGATGCTGGCGCAGGCCGCACTCGACGGCCGCCTCAAGCTGGATCAGTTGATCACCGCGCGCATCTCGCTCGAAGATGTCAACGCGGGTTTCGAGGCGCTGCGACGCGGCGCTGCGATCCGCAGCGTCGTGCTGCTCTAGATTTTTTGACGCGTTTTCTTCACGCGAACCGGTATCCACTTCGCTCGAAAACGCTCTGGATCACGTCTCGATGGTCTTGCGGGTGAAGCTTTCGATGTAGTCGAGCAGGCGATCGGACGCTTTCGCTGCGGCTTCCGGATCGCGTGCGGCGATCCGCTCGGCGACGTCGGCGTGCAGGCGCGCCGACAGCGGCAGGTCGCCGACTTCCCGGTAGTGCTGGTACCAGAAGCGGCGGGACAGGCCGTGCATCAGGCCCATGGCGCGGGAGGCGAACTCGTTTCTCGCGGCCTGGCTGACCAGCTCGTTGAAGGCGCGATCGAGCCGCATGAAGGTCATGTCGTCGGCCTCATCCGAGGCGCGACGCATGTCCCCGGCAATGGTCGTAAACTGAGCGATTTCCTCCGGCGTTGCGCGCTCGGCAGCGCCGCGCGCCATCAGCCGCTCGAGCTCGCGGCGTACCTCCAGCAGACGCATCTGAGTCCTGAGGTTGATCTGCGACACCAGGATGCCCCGTCGCGGCAGGATGACGACGAGGCCGTCGCGGGCCAGCCGCTGCAGCGCCTCCCGGATCGGGGTGCGGCCGATGCCCAGTTTCGCCGCCAGCGACTGTTCCGACAGGATGGTCTCGGGCGGCAAGGCAAGGGTAACGATCAGTTCCTCGAGTTGCCGATAGGCGCGGTCGGTCAACGTCGCCTGATCGCGCTCGTCGCGTTCGAGGTCGACGCTACGCGGCACGTCGCGCGAGTCTGGCTCGCTCTTCCTGGAGCTGGCAGTCTTGCTGGTGCGGGCTCGTGGGGTTCGCCTGTCCGCGGCCATCTGCCGTGATTCTCCCTTTGCTCGTCACGACGATATTTCACGCGTGACGAAGAGGGTCAATCGGGCGTCGGTGTGGCCATCGTGGCCGCGATGCGTTCGATCAATGCGAGATGCTTTCGAGCGTTCGACCGTTGGCTTTCTGGCCCAGCGGGAGCACGACAGGGGCGATCGCGGACGTCTATGAGGTCGATGTCGCGACGTCCGCGCGTGGAGGGTGGATTGCTCCGCGGCGCTCTCAATGACGACGGAGAAGGCGCGCGATCACATCTATCCCTCAGCCTGAGGAGGCTGCTCCGCAGCCGTCTCGAAGGCCGAGGCCACCGGCGGGGCCTCATCCTTCGAGACGGCACGAAGGCGCGCTCCTCGGGATGAGGGTCTGGCAGCAGTGCCGTCGCGGCCTTTCGGGTTTTCTCGAAAGATTGTGCTCGCGCAACGTGCTAGGCTAGCGAGGTTAGGGTCGATTATTCCGCAAAGCAGCATGAACAGGAACGTGCATTGTTCGCGGCGCTACCTCATTCCATGATGGCGCCATCCTGATCCCTCCATCCGGCAGAGCTATCATGACAGCAGAAGCGATCCGCCCCGCCGCCCATCACCATCCCTGGTACAAGGTCCTCTACATCCAGGTCCTGATCGCGATCGCGCTTGGCATCCTGCTCGGCCATTTCTATCCCTCGCTCGGCAAGGAGATGAAGCCGCTCGGTGACGGCTTCATCGCGCTGATCAAGATGATGATTGCGCCGGTGATCTTCTGCACCGTCGTGCACGGCATCTCCTCGATGGGGGACCTCAAGCGCGTCGGTCGCGTCGGCCTGAAGGCTCTGATCTATTTCGAGACGGTCTCGACCGTGGCGCTGGCGGTCGGCCTCATCGTCGGCAGGACCCTGCAGCCCGGGAGCGGCTTCAACATCGATCCGTCCTCAATCGATGCCAAATCGGTCGCGACCTACGTGACCAAGGCGAAAGAGGAGGGGATCGTTGCCCATCTGATGGCGATCATTCCCGACAGCTTCTTCGGCGCGCTGGCGCGCGGCGACCTCCTGCAGGTGCTGTTGATCTCGATTCTATCAGGCTTTGCCATCGCCTTCATGGGCAAGGCCGGCGAGCCGATCGCGTATGCGATCGACCAGGCCGCCAAAGTGTTCTTCGGTGTGATCCGCATCATCGTGCGCGTCGCGCCGCTCGGCGCGTTCGGTGCGATGGCGTTCACCGTCGGCGCCTACGGGCTGGGCTCGCTCTGGAATCTGGTGGCGCTGATCGGCACCTTCTATTTGACCAGCGCGCTGTTCGTCCTGATCGTGCTCGGCTCGATCGCGCGGCTCTCGGGATTCTCGATCATCCGCTTCATCGGCTACATCAAGGACGAGCTGTTGATCGTGCTCGGCACCTCATCGTCGGAGACGGTGTTGCCGCAGATGATCCAGAAGATGGAGCATCTCGGTGCCTCGCGCCCGGTGGTCGGCCTCGTCATCCCGACCGGCTACAGCTTCAATCTCGACGGCACCAACATCTACATGACGCTGGCGACGCTGTTCCTGGCACAGGCGACCAACACGCCTCTGACCATCTGGCAGGAACTCGGCATTCTGGGCATCGCCATGATCACCTCAAAGGGGGCGTCCGGCGTCACCGGGGCGGGCTTCATCACGCTGGCGGCAACCTTGTCCATCGTGCCTGACATCCCGATCCAGTCGCTCGCCATCCTCGTCGGCATCGACAAGTTCATGAGCGAGTGCCGCGCGCTCACCAATTTGATCGGCAACGGCGTCGCCTGCGTCGTCATCAGTCTCTCGGAGGGCGAGCTCGACAAGGCGAAGCTGCACGAGACCATGGCAAACCCCCTCGAACTCGGCGAGGCGCTCGAGCCGGGCGGCGGCTCGTAGCGACGCCATAATGCATAACCAGCTGGGTATAGCAAAAAGCGTGTGGCACGCTTGCTATGGCCGGCGGGCGCCGCTCCACGTGCCCGCTTGACTGACGCATATCTCGCCGGTTATAGATCGATCAATAGCCAACGGGTTATCGATCCCAAATGCCAAACGCGCACGATGAGCTCTTCAGGGCGCTCGCCGATCCGACCCGGCGGGCCATCTTTGAGCGATTGTGCCGCGAAGGAGAGCAGACGGTCGGGGCTCTGACGGCTCTGGCCGGGGTCTCGCAACCGGCCGTCTCGAAGCACCTTGTCGTTCTGAAGCATGCGGGACTCGTGCGCGACCGCCACGAAGGCCGCCAGACGCACTACAGCGCGCAGCTCGGCGCGTTAGCCCCGCTGATCGACTGGACCAGCCAGATGGCCGGCTTCTGGCAAAGCCGGTTCGACCACCTCGAAGATCTGCTCAAAAGGATGGACCAATGACCAACATTGCGACCGAAACGCGCTCCGTCATTGTCGAACGCGAGATACCTCATCCGCCGGAAAAGATCTGGCGCGCGCTCACGCAACCGCATCTGATCGAGGAATGGCTGATGAAGAACGACTTCAAGGCAGTCGTGGGTCACCGTTTCAATCTTCGCGGCGAGTGGGGCGGCGTGCTCGACTGCGAGGTCCTCGCGATCGAGCCGAACAAGGCGCTGTCCTACACCTGGAATTTTGTGCACGACGATGCCGCCTTCAACCTGAAGAGCGTGGTGACCTTTACCCTCACGCCAACGAGCACGGGCACTCATCTGCGTATGGAGCAGTCGGGCTTCCGTCTCGATCAGAAGCAGGCCTACGGCGGCGCCCACGCCGGGTGGCAGCAGTTCTTTGCGAATCTGGAGCAGGTGTTGGCGCGGACGGATTGACGTCTGCAGGTGAATGCGATGGCGAGAAAAACTCCCGTGAAGAAGGCGACAACCACGACGGTCAAGAGCAAGAATGGCTCGAAAGAAGGAGGCTCGCCCTCTCAACTGATCGATGCGAGAATCAAGGATCTGGGCGATTGGCGGGGCGAGACGCTTGCTCGAGTCCGCAATCTCATCAAGCAGGCCGATCCCGAAGTGGTCGAAGAGTGGAAGTGGAGAGGCGTTCCGGTATGGGAGCATGGTGGGATCATCTGCACCGGCGAGACCTATAAGAGCGTCGTCAAGATGACCTTCGCCAAGGGCGCGTCATTGGAGGACCCTTCAGGCCTCTTCAACTCCAGCCTCGAAGGCAACACCAGGCGTGCGATCGACATCCATGAGGGCGACAAGATCAACGAAGCGGCGTTGAAGGCGCTCATTCGCGCCGCCGTGGCGCTGAACCTCTCTAAGAAACCAAAGAGGGCTTGAGGAGTCAGCGAAGACGCATCATTCCGGTACGCCAGCCGCCCGTAGCGCCTCGGCATAGGTTTGCGCCATGGGCTCGACCGGGAAGGGGATTCGCGACAGGAATCCCGCGATCGAAAATTCCGGTTCGACCTTCAGCAATTCCCGAGCGACCTGCGCTGCGCGGTCGCGCTCGCCGGTCTTCACCAGCGCCACGGTGAGGACGCGCAGCGCCACCGCAAAGCGGCGGTTCTGCGCCAGCGCTTTTTCCGCCCAGGTAATCGCTTCGGGGAAATTCTCGTCCAGCACTGCGCAGATCGCGAGCGCTCCGGAGGCGAACCAGCCGCGCGGGTCGCGGGGATTGAGCCGCTGCGCCCGCTCGATCATGGCGCGGCCGGCGCCCTGATTGCCGCGCATCGCCTCGATCCAGCCGCCGAGCGTGAGCGCCATCGCGGAATTCGGGTTGATCGCGAGCGAGCGGCCGAACAATTCGCGCGCCGGTTCAATTTCGTCGGCCATGTTCCAGATTGCGAACGCGGCCATCCACAACACCTGCGCATCGTTCGGCGCCAGCTCGACCGCGCGCCAGGCCAGCGTGACGGCCTTGCTGCGATATTGCTCGTCCGGCCCGATCCAGCCCTGGAAATGGCGCAGCGCATGGCAATAGGCGGATGCCGCCATTGCCGGCGCGTAGGCGGAATCGATCGCGAGCGCCTGGTCGAGGCAATCGATCGCCGCCGCAATGCTGTCAGCGGTGAACTCATAACGCAGACTGTAGGCACGCAGCAGCAGATCGTAGGCGTCGAGCTGGCTTGGGGGAGAGGACCTGCGGCGCTCCGCTTCGGCGAGATGCAGCGTCGGCTCGATCGCGGCCACCACGCTTTCGGTGATGCGGTCCTGCAGGTCGAACACTTCGCTGGCGTCGCCGTCGAAGCGGTCGGCCCAGAGATGGACGGCCGAATTCGCATCGATGAGCTGGCCCGTGATCCGCAACCGATCGCCACCGCGGCGAACGCTGCCTTCCAGCACGTAGCCGACGCCGAGCTCGCGGCCGACCTGGCGGATATCGACCGCCTTGCCCTTGTAGGTGAAGGAGGAGTTTCTCGCGATCACGGATAGTCCGCTGCAGCGCGACAGCGCCGTGATGATGTCCTCGGCGACCCCGTCGGCAAAATACTCCTGTTCGGGATCGCCGCTCATATTGGTGAACGGGAGCACCGCGATCGACGGGCCTTCGAAGGCGGCAACCGGCAGGCTCGTGCTCTCGTCGGCGGCTTGCTCGCGGACCTCGCCGACGAAACGAATGCCCTTGCGGGGGAGCGTGCGGATCAGCCGCTGCTCATCGCCATTGTCGCCGATCGCCGCGCGTGCGGCGTTCAGCCGGCTACTCAGCGTCGCCTCCGAGACGATCCGTCCGTGCCAGACGGCGGCTAGCAGGTCGTCGCGGCTGACGACACGCTCGCGTGAACGGATCAGGAATTCCAACAGATCGAACACCTGCGGCTCGACGGCGACGAGGCCATCGTCCCGGCGCAGCTCGCGGCGGTCGGTATCCAGAACGAAGTCGTTGAAATAATAGAGCAATTTATAGGGCCTGCCGGCTGGGACGGGAGTCGCAGCGAACCTAGCACAAGGCGGCTGAGGCAAAAATCAAAGCCATCTGAAGGATAAATCCAGATAGTCTCCAAGCGCTCACGGTCGGGAGGGGGCAAAAGGTCGCCAGTTCGAAACGGAGATCGCCATGTCCCAGGATATCAACCAGAGCCGCCGCCGCTTCTTCGGCGTTGCCGCCGGAACCTTCGCCGCCGCCCAGTTCGGCCTGATCGGATCCGCCTATGCGCAGGGCGCCAAGAAGGTGACGCTGCCCGCGGCGCGGCCGGGGGCGCATACGTCGTTCGGCCCGTTGAAGCAGATCGACGCCGGCCTCCTCAATGTCAGCTATGCCGAGGCAGGGCCTGCTGGTGGTCCCGTGGTGATCCTGCTGCACGGCTGGCCTTACGACATCTACAGCTATGTCGACGTCGCGCCGCTACTGGCATCCGCCGGCTATCGCGTGATCATCCCTTATCTGCGCGGCTATGGCCCCACGCGTTTCCTATCCGATGCGACGTTGCGAAACGGCCAGCCGGCGGCGCTCGCGGTCGACATCATCGCGCTGATGGATGCGCTCAAGATCGAGAAGGCGACGCTTGCCGGCTACGACTGGGGCGCGCGCACGGCCAACATCATCGCCGCGCTCTGGCCCGAGCGCTGCAAGGCGATGGTCTCCGTCAGCGGCTACCTGATCGGCAGCCAGGAGGCCGGCAAGATGCCGCTGCCGCCGAAGGCTGAACTGCAATGGTGGTACCAGTTCTATTTTGCCACCGAGCGCGGGCAGCAGGGCTACGACAAGTACCGGCACGACTTCGCCAGGCTGATCTGGCAGCTCGCTTCGCCGAAGTGGAATTTCGACGACGCCACCTTCGAGCGTAGCGCGGCCGCCTTCGACAATTCCGATCACGTCCGCATCGTCATCCATAACTATCGCTGGCGGCTCGACCTCGCCCAAGGCGAAGCGAAATACGACGATCTGGAGAAGAAGCTGGCGACATTCCCGGTTATCACGGTGCCGACCATTACCATGGAAGGCGATGCCAACGGCGCGCCGCATCCGGAGCCGAGCGCCTACGCCAAAAAATTCTCCGGCAAGTACGAGCACCGCCTCATCACCGGCGGCATCGGCCACAATCTGCCGCAGGAGGCCCCGCAGGCCTTCGCGCAGGCCGTCATCGATGTCGATAACGCCTGATCGAACAGCAACACGGTATCAAACTGATGCGACAGAATCTGAAATGGGCCCTGGCGGCTCTCATGGTGGCGTGCGCCACGACGGCAGTGCCCTTCGCCGCCAGCCTTGCCGACGATGGGGCGTCGCCGATCTTCGGTGTCAGGATTCCCGAAGGCTATCGCGACTGGAAGCTGATCTCGGTCGGACAGGAGGTCGGCCTCGATGAACTGCGGGGCGTCCTCGGCAATGCCACCGCGGTCAAGGCCAGCAAGGGTGGCACGCTGCCGTTTCCGGACGGCACGACCTTCGTCAAGCTAGCCTGGAAGCATGTCCCGGTCGAAGGCCTCGACGGCGCCTTCATCACCGGCTCGCCCACGACGGTCCAGATCATGGTCAAGGACTCCGCCAAATACGCCTCCACCGGCGGCTGGGGCTTTGGCCGGTTCATCGACGGCAAGCCCGTGGACGAGGCCCAGCACAGGACCTGCTTCGCCTGCCACGAAGCCCATGCGAAGGATCACGATTTCGTCTTCACGCGATATGGACGCTAGAGCATGATCCGGAAAAGTGGAATCCGGTTTTCCCTCGCGACAAACGCGCAGCGTTTGCGCGGAGATCATGCTCCAAACAAAGACTCCCGGGAATTCACAGGAGGGGTGGGTACCTAATCTGGCGCAACAGCCATTGCGAAGCTACTTTCTCGCGGCAACGCATGCGAGGAATGGCATTGAGCATCACCATCTACGGCATCAAGAACTGCGACACCATGAAGAAGGCGCGCGCCTGGCTAGACGGCCATGGCGTCGTCTATGATTTCCACGACTACAAGGCGGCCGGCATCGCCAAGGACAAGCTGAAGCAATGGAGCGACGAGGTCGGCTGGGAAACGCTGCTCAACCGGGCCGGCACCACATTCAAGAAATTGCCCGACGCCGACAAGGAAGGCCTGAACGAGCGCAAGGCCCTGGCGCTGATGGCGGCGCAGCCGTCGATGATCAAACGGCCGGTGCTGGACCTCGGCGGCAAGCTCCTAGTCGGCTTCAAGGAGGAGGTCTACGCCAAGGAAGTGAAGTCGCGCGGCCGCAAGGGGTAGGGCGGGGCGATTTTCGGGAACCTCGGCGCCTCGGCCGCATCCAATTCTGGTATCCGCTGGAATGAAGGCGAGAACGCCATGCAATCGGCCACCACACCCAAGTCTGCGCCGGCTGCGTCCGGCGATGTCGAACTCGTCAAGCGCGCATTGGCGCGCGACGAGGCCGCCGTTCGCGCCATCCTTAAAGCCAACAATCGCAGGCTCTATCGGCTGGCGCGCGGCATCCTGCGCAACGACAGCGAGGCCGAGGACGTCGTCCAGGAAACCTATGTCCGGGCCTTCACGCATCTTGCCGATTTCCGCGGCGAGTCCAGCCTGTCAACATGGCTGTCGCGGATCACGATGAACGAGGCGCTGGGACGGCTGCGCCGCGAGCGGCCCGGGGTCGAAATTTCGTCACTGCCGCAAGGCGCGCTGGAAGCGCAGATCATCCGGTTCCCCCTGATGTCCACTGCAGACGATCCTGAAAAGTCCATGGCTCAGCGCGAAATCCACAGAGTTGTCGAGGCCGCCATCGACGAACTGCCGGAGGCGTTTCGCCTCGTCTTCATCACGCGCGTGGTTGAGGGCATGAATGTCGAGGAGACCGCCGAGCTTCTTGACCTGAGGCCTGAGACGGTGAAGACGCGGCTGCACCGCGCCCGCGCCATGCTGCGCGACAATGTCGAGAAGAAGATTGGTCCTGTCATCATGGAGATGTTCCCGTTCGCCGGCCGTCGCTGCGACCGGCTGACCGAAGCCGTGCTGCAACGGCTCGACTACATCTGAAGAATTTTGGGAACCTCGCCCGCCGATCGCCATCCAACTCCTGTGCAAGCGAAATGCGCCGTCGGGAACCCGAGGCGCCACAGGAGGACCAGATATGTTCGCTCAATTGGGAGCGGCGATCGCCGCGGTGATGTTGTTGAGCAGCCCAGCGCTTGCCGAAAGCAAGCTCACCGATCCACAGATCGCCCACATCGCGTACACCGCCGGCAATATCGACATCGCGGCGGCCAAGCAGGCGCTGACGAAGGCCAGCAACAAGGACGTCAAGGCGTTCGCGGAAGACATGGTGCGCGACCATGAGGCCGTGAACAAGCAAGCGCTCGACCTCGTCAAGAAGCTCAAGGTCACGCCCGAAGACAACGACACCAGCAAGGCATTGTCGAAGCAAGCGGCCGACAAGCTCGCCGAGTTCGGCAAGCTCCACGGCGCCGCCTTCGACAAGGCCTACATCGCCAACGAGGTCGCCTATCACAAGACCGTCGACAGCGCGCTGGAAACGAAGTTGATCCCATCGGCCAGCAACCCCGAGCTGAAGAGCTTGCTGCAGACCGGCCTGAAGATCTTTCAGGGCCACGAGCAGCACGCCGAGCATGTCGCCGCAGAGCTGAAATAACTTGTAGGGGAGCTGCCCATGCAGCCCGGACGCCTCTGTCTGATCGCCGGCGTGCTTTCCCTTGCGGCGATGGCGGTCCCCGCGCATGCCGCGACGATCACGATCGTGATGGAGAATCTGGTGGTCTCGCCGGCCGAGGCCACGGCCAAGCTCGGCGATACCATCGAATGGGTAAACAAGGACGTGGTCGCGCACACAGCGACCGCGAAGAACGGCGATTTCGACGTGACGATACCGTCGAGGAAGACCGTGACTTACGTCCTGAAGAAGGCGGGCACGGTCGACTACTACTGCCGCTTCCATCCCAACATGAAGGCGATACTGAAGATTGCCAGTGAGCCGTCGCCTTGATCGGCAGGAGGCTCATGGAACCTTGCTGCAGGTCTCCGTTCCAGGGTAGATATACTTCCGGACGTCAACCGGCCTCGATCATCAACCCTTGAGGGAGAGAGCAGTGGGACTGTCCTGGCAACAAGGTCCGCTCTCAACGGGAGCATTTGGCCGGTTCCTCGTGCCCGAACCGCTGCCGAAGCGATTGTTATACGTAGAGCGTTTGCGCCGGCGCATGCGCGTGCGCTTCGGGGAAATCTGGATCGCTGACAGCGAGCATGTCCTCTTGCTCTTCGAACCGGGCCGCTATCCGGTCGCCTACTTCCCGGAGAGCGATGTTTCGCCACACGTCCTGGAGCGCACCGAGCATACCACGGAGCATCCCGATCTCGGGCCCACGTCCTGGTACAGCGTCCGGGCGGACGAACAACACATCGCGCCGCGAGGAGCGTGGCAGCACACCGGTCTGCCCGCCCACGCGAGCGAACTGCAGGCGCGCGTCGCATTCGCCTGGCGGGCCATGGATGCATTCTACGAAGAAGACGAAAGAATCCTCGGCCATGCCGCTGACCCCTACCACCGTATCGACATTCGCCAGGCCTCGCGTAACCTCGTGGTCCGCCATGGTGAACGGATCATCGCCGACACCAAGCGGCCGCTGGTCCTCTACGAGTCCGGCTTCGCGCCGCGCTGGTACGTTCCACGCGCTGATATCGATGAGGCCGCTCTCGCTCCGGTGAAACTCCAGACCTTCTGCCCGTACAAAGGACTGTGCAGCTACTACAGCATCGGTGACGCACGCCAGGCGGCCTGGTTCTATCCTGATGCCTATCCCGAGGTGCGCCGCATCTCCAACCTGGTGTCGTTCGAACCTGATCTCGTCACGGTCCTTCTCGATGGCACCCAGCTCCATCTTGAGCCGGGTCAGACGGTGGTCCCGCATGGCCCCGATCGCAACCTCGACCTCGCCGAGGTGGTTCGCCCTGCAAATGGGCATCAGCGGTCACCCGATAGCGGCCCCGCGGCTGAGAGCGGCTAGGAAACTTCCGGTCCCCACAAAAGCGGAGCAGGACATGGCGCGATTGCTATCGGTGAACGTCGGGCTTCCGCGCGATATCGCCTGGAAGGGGCGCACTGTACACACCGGGATCTGGAAAAATCCGGTGCGCGGCCGCTGTCGGGCAGGCCGGTTGAATCTGGACGGAGACGGTCAAGGGGACCTGGCCGGCCACGGAGGTGAGCAGCGAGCCGTCTTCGTCTACCAGACCGAGTCGTATCGCCATTGGCAGGATCAACTGAACCGGACCGACTTCGTCCACGGACAGTTCGGCGAGAATTTCACGATCGACGGGTTGCCTGACGACGCCGTGTGCATCGGCGATCGCTATCAGATCGGCACTGCGCTGTTCGAGGTCACTCAGCCTCGCGTGACCTGTTATCGCGTGGGCATTCGGATGAACGAGCCACGGATGCCGGCGTTGCTGACATCCAGCGGACGGCCGGGGTTCTACTTCCGCGTCCTAAGGGAAGGGGAGGTGGGCGCCGGCGACGAAATCGTGAAGGTGGGCGAGGCGAACGAGCGAATGACCGTCGCCGAGATCAATGCGCTGCTCTATTCGCCCGATCACGCGCGTGACCGATTGGAGCGCGCCTTGCGCATCGAGGCGCTTTCGCCTGGATGGCGATCGTCGTTTGAGGCATTGCTGCAGAACCAAACGACTGCTGCGGGGAGCGGAAACGCGGGGCTCGCGCCGGCAGCAGCTTTGCATCCGGTTGCACCAGGATTTCGGCCACTCGCCGTGGCGGCGATCGACCAGGAGTCCGCGGACGTCCTCTCGCTGTCGATGCAGGATCCGGATGGTCAGCCGCTGCAACCGGCCTTGCCAGGTCAGTACCTCGTCTTACGTCTCCGACCGACCGACGGCCCGCCACTCTTTCGCAGCTACTCCCTCTCGGGTCCTCTCTCGACGGAGCGCTATCGGATCAGCGTAAAGATCGAGCCAAATGGGGTGGCCGGAACCTACCTGCGGAAGCATCTCCAGGTGGGCGATGTTCTCGACGTCAGCTCGCCGCGTGGAAGCTTCATTCTGCAGTCCGGGGAGCGGCCCGTGGTGTTGCTCAGCGCGGGAATCGGAGCGACGCCTGTTCTGGCGATGCTGCACGCGCTGGCGGAGGCCCGCTCGACACGGCAAGTCGTGTGGCTGCACGCGGCTCGCGACCGACAGCATCATCCATTTGCCGCCGAAGTCCGCCGCCTCATGCTCGGGCTCACCCGCGGCCGCAGCTATGTCTGCTACAGCAGACCGGGCTCGGGCGATAAGATCGGCGAGGACTTCGACGCGACCGGTCATCTGTCGCAATCGGTCTTTGACGAGGTCGGCGTTCCGCGAGAGGCGGATGTCTACCTCTGCGGCCCGACCCGCTTCATGGCGGACATGAAAACCGCGCTCGCGTCGTTTGGCGTGCCGCCGGAGCGCCTTCACGTCGAAATTTTCAATGGCAGCGAGTCGATGACTCCCGGCATCGTCGGCGCACCGATGCGTGCACCTCATCCACCGGAGGACGACGCCAACACCGGTCCGCTGGTATCGTTCGCGCGAAGCGGCGTTGCCGCACACTGGAAAGCGTCGGCGTATCAGAGCATCTTGGAGCTGGCCGAGGCGTGCAACGTGCCGGTTCGTTGGTCGTGCCGGACCGGTGTTTGTCATAACTGTGAAAGCGGCCTGGTTTCAGGCGCGGTCGCCTATGGACCGGAACCGCTCGATAAGCCTGCTGACGGCAACGTTCTGGTTTGCTGCTCACGACCGATCGGCGATGTCGTTGTCGATTTGTGAGTCCGCGGTTCCATCGCGCTGCTGCTGAGCCCAAGGCGGTTCTGGACTGAGATAACCGATGAGGCAGCAGATGCAGAGTCCAAGGCCGACGAGCGGATATCTCAACGCCACAACGGTCGCCACACCGAAGAGGCACAATGTCGCCAGCGACCGCACGAGCATGATCCTGCGTACCTTTGGCGGGATCTTCCCGTCGGGCGTTCGATCGATCAGCTCCCAGATCAGCGCGATATAGGTCGCGTTCACCACGAAGAACACGGCCGCGTAGAAGGCCACCGGCTGCGGCGCGAGTTTGCTCACTGCCATCCAGGCAGTGGAGAGGGGAAGCAGCGACATCGAAAACAGGTGCGCGAAATTGAACCACAATAGGCTCGGCGTGGCCTCATCGGCGTAGCGCATCAGGTAGTGGTGATTGGCCCAGACAATGGCGATGAAGAGGTAACTGACGGCATAGCTTAGCCACGTCGGCCAGAGAGCCAGCAACGCCTCGAAAGTGGGCCGCTCCGGCGGTCTCAATTCCAAGACCAGCACTGTGATGAGCACGGCGAACACGCCGTCCGAGAACGTGCTCAGTCGCTCCGGTGTCGCTCTACGCAGCACGCTCGCGCCCTCCGATCTCGCGAAGGGGGCGAGGTTTGCAGAGCGAAGTATTTGCGTCAATCGGCCGGCGGACGCTAGGGCGCTGGTATTCGAGCTTGTGTTCGAAAAACCTCTCGGATCGCTCAAACCTTGAAGTAACCCGGCTGGCCGATGTCGGCGATCAAGTTAGCCCCCGTGGGCGTCCAGCCCAACCGCTGCTGCGTCAACGCGCTGGAGGCCGGCATGTCCAAACCGGCGAACATTGCCAGTGGCCCGTAATAATCGGCCGCCTCTTCTTTCTTGATCGAAACAACCGGCACATTCAACGCGCGGCCGATCACTTCGATGACTTGGCGCATGGGTACGCCTTCTTCGCCAACAGCGTGGTAAATTCCGTCTACCGCGCCCTTCTCCAGCGCAAGCCGGTATAAGCGGGCGACATCCTGCCTATGCGCCGCAGCCCAGCGTTCGGCGCCTTCGCCGACATAGGCGGCGGCGCCTTTTTGACGCGCGAGCTCGAGCAGATAAGTGATCAGCCCAGCTTTTCCGTCGGCGCCATGCACTTGCGGCAGGCGTATCGCCATCGCGCGCACGCCGCGCGACGCATAGGCCAAACCGGCCTGCTCGGACGCGCGCGGAACATGCGGGCTGGAATCGCGCCGCATATCTTCGGTGATCACCACACCTGGCGCGATGAGGCCCGTTCCCGAGGTCACGATGAAAGGCTTGTTCGTCCCTGCCAGTACGTCGCCCATTGCTTCGATGGCGGCCTTGTCGATTGCGCCATTCTCCGCGAATTTCGTGAAATCATGGATGAAGGCCAGATGGATCACGCCGTCCGAATCCCTTGCGCCGCGCTTCAGGCTTTCGTGGTCCTGCAGCGAGCCGCGATGAACTTCCGCGCCTAGTTTCTCGAGCGTCCCGACGTTCGCTTCGGAGCGCGCGAGGCCGACAACCTGGTGCCCGTTTGCGATGAGTTCTTTTGTAGTTTCGGTGCCGATAAATCCGGCGGCGCCGGTGACAAATACGCGCATGAGAGGCACTCCCTGTTCAGAATGCCGGGATATTGCTAAGCTGATCATTCGGGTAAAGTAGTGAGATTATACAGGTATAATCGCTAACAGGATGACAGACGCGAACTCGCTCGGGGCTTATCTCAAGGATCGTCGCGCTAAGCTCGATCCTACGGCATTCGGCTTTCCGCTAAAGCGGCGGCGAACGCCGGGACTTCGGCGCGAAGAAGTGGCGCAGCGGGCGAATGTGAGCGCCACATGGTACACTTGGCTGGAGCAGGGGCGCGGCGGCGCGCCTTCCGCTGATGTGCTGGATCGCATTGCTCGCGCCATGATGCTGACCGACGTCGAGCGCGAACATCTGTTTCTGCTCGGCCTGGGCCGGCCACCCGAAGTCCGCTATCATGCGCCCGAAGGTATCTCACCCCGTCTGCAACGCGTGCTCGACACGCTGGAATGCAGTCCCGCTTTCATTCGCACGGCGACATGGGATTTGATCGCGTGGAACAGGGCCGCCGCGACGGTCCTCACCGACTACAGCAAACTGCCGGATGGGCAGCGCAATGTCCTGCGCTTGATGTTCCGCGATAGCCGCGTGCGCGCAGCGCAGTCCAACTGGCAAAGTGTTGCGCGCTATGTTGTGGCGTCCTTCCGCGCGGATGTGGCGCGCGCCGGTGCCGCGCGCAATGTGCAATCGCTGATCGATGAACTCTCCGCGACAAGCCCCGAATTCGCGGCAATGTGGCGTGACAACGACGTGCAGGGGCATGGCGATGGCGTGAAAGTCCTGCATCATCCCATCGCCGGACCGCTCTCGATGGAGTTTTCTGCTTTCGCCGTCGATGGCCGGCCCGACCTCAATATGGTGATCTACAATCCTGCAACGCCCGCGGACGCTGACAAGATCCGCGCGCTTCTGAAGTCTCCGCCTCAGTAGGCGCGCCCCCGACGGACTCGATCTCAGCGGTAGCGAAAGCTGCGCGTTGGCTGGTTGAACAAGCGATTCGATAGGCGACGGTGTGACTTTCGTTTCGCGTCAAAGCGGCAAGGTTCAGAGCGAGCGAACGGTTTCCGGTTTGCGTCTCAAAGCAGACGCCGGCGTTTATGCGTGCCGCCCTAATCGAATTCGAGCACGTCGGCGGCTGCGAGGCGGCCGGGGGTGCGGTGGAAGAGATCGCGATCGATGACCGCGCACAGCTTTGGCGCCGGCAGCTTGTCGCCGCCGCGCATCAGGTTCTTGATCTCGAAATGGCCGTCTTCGCAGATCGTCTTGAGCGAGGCGATGATGCGGCTGATCCGGCCGCCTTCCCCAAATGGCAGGAGCAGCCGCTCATAGGCGACCGGCCGTCCATAGATGTCGTCGACATGTGCGATCGTGTAGACCGGCAGGCCGCGGGCGATGCATTCGTGGTAGACTGGCATAATGATCGGTGCGAGGCGCGGGCCCAGATAGTCGTCGAGAGCGCGGCCCTTTCCGGTGTGCCCGTAGGCATGCGCCATCCGCGTGCCCTCGCTCTGGATCGTCAATCGCGGCGGCTGCGGTTCGGCTTCGACCGCGTAGTGGACGAGGTCGAGCCTCTCATCCTCTAATCGTTCCGGCTCATATTCATCGACGCGGGGCGTCGATTGGTCACGGGCATAAAGCCTGAGCCAGGTGTTCAGCAGATCGCGCTGCCGGATCGATTTAATGATCGATGAATTGGCGCTCTCGAATTCCAAGGTCGAAAATCCGTCCCAGGACCAGATGGCCGGAGCATCGGCTTGACCGGGAAATATTCTATGAAGGCTTGGCTGCGCACCAAAACACCGTTAATGGCGACTTTCCGAAGCGATAAATCGGGCGTGGCCGCAATTGGACTATTGGAGCAGGCGGAACCGGTACGGGTGCGTCCACAGTGCTCTGCTTTCCACCTTGCCTAACCCTTGTCGCATCGGCATATTCCGCCGCCGGAGGCGGCGGTCCGGGATGGTTTTCCGGGGTCGCGGAAAACCAACCGGATCAGGAAAAGATTGGCCGCGCTCACAATCGCAGCGAGGCCGACGGGGGAAATTGTTTGGCCGACGAGTTCATTCTCGAGACCCACGGATTGACCAAGGAATTCGCGGGTTTCTTTGCCGTACGCGACGTCGCGTTGAAAGTGCGTCGCGGCAGCATCCATGCGTTGATCGGGCCCAATGGGGCCGGCAAGACGACGTGCTTCAACCTCCTGACAAAATTCCTAAAGCCGTCTGCCGGCCGGATTGCATATAAGGGGCAGGACATCACCGCGATGCCACCGGCCGATGTCGCGCGTCTCGGATTGGTGCGCTCGTTTCAGATCTCGGCGGTTTTCCCGCATCTGACGGCGCTGGAGAATGTTCGCGTCGCTTTGCAGCGCCAACACGGCAATTCCTTCGATTTCTGGCGCTCGAAAAGCGTGCTCGACCGCTACAACGCCCGCGCGTTGGAGCTGCTCGACGATGTCGGCCTGAGCGAGTTCGCCAACATTCCCGCCGTCGAGATGCCCTATGGCCGCAAGCGCGCCCTAGAGATTGCAACGACGATCGCGCTCGACCCGGAGATGATGTTGCTGGACGAGCCGATGGCCGGCATGGGCCATGAGGACATCGACAAGATCGCCGCCTTGATCAAGCGCATCTCCGCGAAATACACCATCCTGATGGTCGAACATAACCTCTCGGTGGTGGCGAATCTTTCCGACATCATCACCGTGTTGACGCGAGGGCAGGTGCTCGCGGAGGGCCATTATGCCGACCTCTCCAAGGACGAGCGAGTGAAGGAAGCCTATCTGGGAGCCGGTCATGCCTGAGCTGAAAATGGCTGAAGCTCCGGCCGCAAAGCCTGCGGCCGCGCCGGTGTTGGCTGTGAAGGACCTCCAGGCCTGGTATGGCGAGTCCCACATCCTGCACGGCATCAATTTTCAAGTGAATGCCGGTGAGGTGGTCACGCTGCTCGGGCGCAACGGCGCCGGCAAGACCACCACGCTGAAGTCGGTGATGGGAATCATCGGCAAGCGCTCCGGTTCGATCCGCTTCGAGAATCAGGAGATCATCCGCGCGTCCTCCGACAGGATCGCGCGGATGGGCATCGCTTTCTGTCCGGAGGAGCGCGGCATTTTCTCGAGCCTGGACGTTCGCGAAAACCTGCTGCTGCCGCCGACCGTGCGCCCCGGGGGCCTGTCGCTCGACCAGATCTTCGATCTGTTTCCGAATTTGAAGGAGCGTCTCACCAGCCAGGGCACCAAGCTGTCCGGCGGCGAGCAGCAGATGCTCGCGATCGCGCGCATCCTGCGCACCGGCGCACGTTTCCTCATGCTGGACGAACCGACCGAGGGGCTCGCGCCGGTCATCATCCAGCAGATCGGCCACACTATTGCGCGGCTCAAATCGGAAGGCTTTACCATTCTGCTGGTCGAGCAGAATTTCCGTTTCGCATCGACGGTCGCTGACCGCTATTACATCGTCGAGCACGGCAAGGTGATCGACGGTTTTGCCAATTCGGAGCTCTCCGCCAACATGGACAAGCTCCACACTTATCTCGGCGTCTGAATTGCCGACCTCAAGAAAAGCAAGAAGGACCACAATCATATGAAGAACAGGATTTCGGCGCTGCTGCTTGGCACCGCCCTCGCGTTCGCTACGGCCGGCCTCGCGCTTGCGCAGGACAAGACCGTCAAGATCGGTGCGCTCTCCGACCAGTCCGGGCTTTATTCAGATCTCGGCGGACCCGGCTCGACGCTCGCGGCGCAGATGGCGGTTGAGGACTCCGGGCTTCTGGCCAAGGGCTGGAAGATCGACGTCATTTCCGGGGATCACCAGAACAAGCCCGACATCGGCTCCACCATTGCGCGGCAGTGGTTCGACGTCGACAAGGTCGACATCATCGTCGACGTGCCCAATTCCGGCGTGGCGCTTGCCGTCAACAACGTCGTCAAGGAGAAGAACGGCGTCTACATCAACTCCGGCGCGGCGACTTCGGACCTGACCAACGCGCAGTGCACGCCGAACACGGTGCATTGGACCTACGACACTTACATGCTGGCGCATTCCACCGGACAGGCGCTGGTGAAATCCGGCGGCGACACCTGGTTCTTCCTCACCGCCGACTACGCCTTCGGCGCCGCGCTGGAGCGCGACACGACCGCCGTCATCACCGCCAATGGCGGCAAGGTGCTCGGCAGCGTCAAGCATCCGCTCAACACCTCGGACTTCTCGTCCTTCCTGCTGCAGGCGCAATCGTCCAAGGCCAAGATCATCGGCCTTGCCAATGCGGGCGGCGACACCACCAACTCGATCAAGCAGGCGGCTGAGTTCGGCATCGTTTCGGGCGGCCAGAAGCTGGCGGCGCTGCTGTTGTTCCTCACCGACGTCAAGGCGCTCGGGCTCGATGTCGCGCAAGGCCTGAACTTCACCGAGACCTTCTATTGGGACATGAACGACCAGACCCGGACGTTCGCCAAGCGTTTCGGCGAGCGTTCGAAGAACCACGCCATGCCGTCCATGGTCCAGGCCGGCGTTTATGCGGGGCTGCGTCACTATTTCAAGGCGCTCGAAGCGCTTGGCGGCAATCCGCATGACGGCGTCAAGGTCGTGGAGAAGATGAAGTCGATCCCGACCGAGGACGATCTGTTTGGCAAGGGCGAAATCCAGCCGAACGGCCGCGCCATCCATCCGGCGTACCTGTTCGAGGTGAAGAAGCCTTCGGAATCCAAGGGGCCCTGGGATTTCTACAAGCTGGTCGCCACCGTTCCGGCCGACCAGGCGTTCACGCCGCTTTCCGAAAGCAAGTGCGCGCTGCTCAAGAAGTAACTATCATCGCCCGCCGGCGGTGAAGCCGGCGGGCTCCATTTGGGGGGAGGGGGGCGAAGGCCAACGCGATGCAGGCTCTCTACGCACAGCTACTTGTGGGACTGATCAACGGCTCGTTTTACGCGCTGCTCAGCCTGGGGCTTGCCGTGATCTTCGGCATGCTCAACATCATCAATTTCGCCCATGGCGCGCTCTACATGATGGGCGCCTTCTGCGCCTATTTCCTGCTCAACATCGCCGGCATCAACTATTGGTGGGCGCTGCTCATCGCGCCCATCGTGGTCGGCATCTTCGGCATGATCCTGGAGCGGACCATGCTGCAATGGCTCTCCGGGCTCGACCACGTCTATGGCCTGCTCTTGACCTTCGGCATCGCGCTGATCATCCAGGGCATCTTCCAGAACTATTTCGGCTCCTCCGGCCTGCCGTACCAGATTCCCGACGCGCTCCGAGGCGGCATCAATCTCGGCTTCATGTTCCTGCCGATCTATCGCGGCTGGGTGGTCGTTTTCTCGCTGGTGATATGCCTGGCCACCTGGTTCCTGATCGAGAAGACGCAGCTTGGCGCCTACTTGCGCGCTGCGACCGAAAATCCGACGCTGGTACGCGCCTTCGGCATCAACGTGCCGAGGATGATCACGCTCACCTACGGCCTCGGCGTCGGGCTTGCTGCGCTCGCGGGCGTGCTGTCGGCACCGATCAACCAGGTCCGGCCCCTGATGGGCGCCGACCTCATCATCGTCGTGTTCGCGGTGGTGGTGATCGGCGGCATGGGATCGATCATGGGATCGATCATCACCGGTTTTGCGCTCGGCGTGATCGAGGGACTGACCAAGTATTTCTACCCCGAGGCTTCCAACACCGTCGTGTTCGTTCTGATGGTGCTGGTCCTGCTTGTGAAGCCGACGGGACTGACTGGACGGGCGGCCTGATATGTCAGCACTTACCGACGATACCCTGCCGGTCACGCCGCGCGCGATGCGCGACGAGATGGTCGCCTTCGCCGTGATGGCGGTGCTGCTGGCCATCGTGCCGCTCACCGGCATCTATCCGTTCTTCGTGATGCAGGCGCTGTGCTTTGCGCTGCTCGCCTGCGCCTTCAACCTCTTGGTCGGCTATGGCGGCCTGCTGTCGTTCGGCCACGCGATGTTCCTGGGCACCGCCGGCTACGTCTCGGCGCATGCGCTGAAGGTGTGGGCGCTGCCGCCGGAGCTCGGCATCATCATCGGCACGGCCGCGGCCTGCGGGCTTGCCGTCATCACCGGCTACATCTCGATCCGCCGGCAGGGCATCTACTTCTCGATGATCACGCTGGCGCTGTCCCAGCTCCTCTACTTCATCTACCTGCAGGCGCCGTTCACCCATGGCGAAGACGGCATCCAGGGCATTCCGCAGGGCTTTCTGTTCGGCGTCTTCAACCTCGCCAAGCCGACGGTGCTTTATTACGTCGTGCTCGCCGGCTTCCTCGGCGGCTTCCTCCTGATCTACCGCACCATCAACTCGCCCTTCGGCGAGGTGCTGAAGTCGATCCGCGAGAACGAGCCGCGTGCGATCTCACTCGGCTACAAGACCGACCAGTACAAGCTGCTCGCCTTCATCCTGTCTGGCACGCTGGCGGGCTTTGCCGGCTCGCTCAAGGTGTTCGTGGCCCAGAACGCCTCGCTGACCGACGTGCATTGGTCGATGTCCGGCGAGATCGTGCTGATGACGCTGGTCGGCGGCCTCGGCACCATCTTTGGTCCCGTGGTCGGCGCCTTCATCATCATTGCCATGCAGCAATATCTGGCCGGTTACGGCCAGTGGGTGACCGTGATCCAGGGCGTCATCTTCGTCGCCTGCGTGCTGACCTTCCGCCGCGGCATCATCGGCGAGGTCGCGCGTTTGCTCAGGCGGTCGCTGTAGGACCATCGGCCGGCCCGCTCGATTGGAGCCCAACGCCATACCGTTGCGTTGGGCCGTCGGAAACACCGGGGCCACTACCTACAAAGCGGTGGATGACCCGGTTCCGTCGGCGGAGCGCTGGCCGTCCCTGCACAAAATGTTCTATGACAGTTTTGTGACAGGTATCCCGGAGCGTCCTCCGGAAGGATGGATTGTGAGCCTATGCTGCGCTGGTTTCGAAGCTTTTTGCCCAAGGAGGAGCGGTTTTTCGACCTGTTCGCCCGGCATGCCAAGACCGCGGTCCAGTGCGCGATGGCGCTGCAGGACATGCTGAAGGGTGGGGACGAGACGCCGGTCCACTGCCAGCGCGTCAACCAGTTCGAGAACGACGCCGACAACATCACCCGCGAGGTTCTGACTGCCGTCCGTCGCACCTTCATCACCCCGTTCGACCGCGGCGACATCAAGAACCTGATCACGGCCATGGACGATGCCGTCGACCAGATGCAGCAGACCGCCAAGGCGGTGGTGCTGTTTGAGGTGCGCGCGTTCGAGCCGCCGATGCGCGAAATGGGCACTCTGATCGTCGAATGCGCCGACCTGGTCGGGCGCGCGCTGCCGCTGTTGCAGTCGATCGGCAGCAACGTCGCGATGCTGACGCAGATCACCGAGGAACTGACCAAGCTCGAGGGCCGGGTCGACGATCTCCACGACATCGGGCTGAAGGAGCTCTATCTCAAGCACCGCGACGCCAACACGATGGATTTCATCGTCGGTGCCGAGATCTACGATCACCTCGAAAAAGTCGCCGACCGCTTCGACGACGTCGCCAACGAGATCAACTCGATCGTGATCGAACAGGTGTAAGGCAGAGCCGTGGACGCCACGCTTGGTCTTCCGATCCTGGTGATCCTGATCGCGGTCGCCCTGCTGTTCGATTTCCTGAACGGCCTGCACGATGCCGCGAATTCGATCGCGACCATCGTCTCGACGCGCGTGCTGCGGCCGCAGTACGCGGTGTTCTGGGCGGCGTTCTTCAACTTCGTCGCGTTCACCGTGTTCGGGCTGCATGTCGCCAACACCATCGGCACCGGGATCATCGAGCCCGAGGTCGTCGATGTGACCGTGATCTTCGCCGCGCTGGTCGGCGCCATCGTCTGGAACGTGATCACCTGGGCGCTCGGCATTCCCTCGTCGAGTTCGCATGCCCTGATCGGCGGCCTGATTGGTGGCGGCATGGCGAAGGCGGGGATCTCGGCGGCGGTGTGGAGCGGGCTCTCCAAGACGCTGCTCGCAATCGTGCTGTCGCCGCTGATCGGCTTCCTGCTGGCCTTGGTGCTGGTTGCGATCGTGTCCTGGCTCTCCGTGCGGTCGACGCCGTTCGCCGTCGACCGCGCCTTCCGCACCCTGCAATTCGTCTCCGCCTCGCTCTATTCGCTCGGCCACGGCGGCAACGACGCGCAGAAGACCATGGGCATCATCGGCGTGCTGCTGTATTCGCAGGGGCATCTCGGCGAGGAGTTTCACATTCCATTTTGGGTGGTGCTGGCCTGTCAGGCGGCGATGGCGATGGGCACCCTGATGGGCGGCTGGCGCATCGTCCGCACCATGGGCCTGCGCATCACGAAGCTGACGCCGATGCAGGGTTTCTGCGCGGAGACCGGCGGGGCGGCGACCCTGTTCATGGCGACCTTCCTCGGGGTTCCCGTTTCCACCACCCACACCATCACCGGCGCCATCGTCGGCGTCGGTGCGGCGCGCCGGATGTCGGCGGTGCGCTGGAATGTCGCAAGCTCGATCGTCTATGCCTGGGTCATCACCATCCCGGCCGCGGCGGCGGTTGCGGCGGTTACCTATTGGGTGGTGTTGGCGCTGCGCTGATCAGGTCACAAGCTTGAGGCCGACAATGCCGGCCACGATCAGCCCGATGCTCGACAGCCGAAGCGCGGTGGCCGGTTCGCCGAATAGGACGATGCCGAGCATCGCCGTTCCGACCGCGCCGATGCCGGTCCACACCGCATAGGCGGTTCCGATCGGCAGCGTCTTCAGCGCGAGCCCGAGCAGGACGATGCTGCCGACCATGCTCAGAAGCGTCAGCGCCGATGGAACGAGCCTTGTGAAACCTTCGGTATATTTGAGCCCGATCGCCCAACCGATCTCCATCAGACCGGCGATGAGCAAGATAGTCCAGGCCATGACGACCCTCCTTGATAAGGCAGGGTCGTCCCCGCGGCTATTATCGCGAACAGGAAGGTCGTCCTTCCTGTGCGCGAATATGGGGCTGGCTTTGGCGCTCCGCAATCACCATATAGGCTTGATTGACACTGGTTTCCCTGCCAAACGCTCACCGCCATGTCCGACCTTGCCCTGACAGCCGAATCGCCGTCTCGTTCCCCGCTTGCCGATGAAGTGGCGCGGCGGCGCACGTTTGCGATCATCTCGCATCCGGACGCCGGCAAGACCACGCTGACCGAAAAGCTCCTCTTGTTCGGTGGCGCCATCAATCTCGCGGGCCAGGTCAAGGCCAAGGGCGAACGGCGGAACACGCGTTCCGACTGGATGAAGATCGAGCGCGAGCGCGGCATCTCGGTGGTCACCTCGGTGATGACCTTCGAGTTCCAGGACCACGTGTTCAACCTCCTGGACACGCCGGGCCATGAGGACTTTTCGGAAGACACCTATCGGACGCTGACCGCAGTCGACTCCGCGGTGATGGTGATCGACGCCGCCAAGGGTATCGAAGCCCGCACGCGAAAACTGTTCGAAGTGTGCCGTCTGCGCGACATCCCGATCATCACCTTCATCAACAAGATGGACCGCGAGAGCCGCGACACTTTCGACCTCCTGGACGAGATCGAAAAGACGCTGGCGCTTGACACCACGCCGATGACCTGGCCGGTCGGCCGCGGCCGCGATTTCATGGGCACCTATGACGTCAGGAACGGCGGCGTGCGCCTGCTCGAGGGCGGCGGCGCCAAGACCGGGCAGGCCGAGCAGATCGACATCGCCGATCTCGCCAGCCGCAATCCCAACCTCGACGTCGCCGAGATCAAGGACGAGCTCGCGCTGGTGTCGGAAGCCTGCAAGCCGTTCGAGCTCGACGCGTTCCGCGAGGGCCATCTGACGCCGGTCTATTTCGGCAGCGCGCTACGCAATTTCGGCGTCGGCGACCTCCTGGAAGGTCTCGGTCAGTTCGCGCCGGCGCCTCGCGCGCAGGATTCCGACCTGCGCAAGGTCGAGGCATCGGAGCCGCGCATGAGCGCCTTCGTGTTCAAGATCCAGGCCAACATGGATCCGAACCACCGCGACCGCATCGCGTTCGCGCGGCTCTGTTCGGGCAAGCTCAGCCGCGGCATGAAAGCCAAGCTGGTGCGCACCGGCAAGAACATGAGCCTGTCGAGCCCGCAATTCTTCTTCGCCCAGGATCGTTCGGTGGCGGACGAAGCTTTCGCCGGCGACGTCGTCGGCATTCCCAATCACGGCACGCTGCGGATCGGCGATACGCTCACCGAAGGCGAGGAATTGACCTTCGTCGGCGTGCCGAGCTTCGCGCCGGAAATCGTCCGCCGCGTGCGGCTGACGGACGCGATGAAGGCGAAGAAATTGAAGGAAGCCTTGCAGCAGATGTCGGAGGAGGGCGTCGTGCAGGTGTTCCGCCCGCGCGACGGCGCTCCGGCCCTGGTCGGCGTGGTCGGTCCGCTGCAGCTCGACGTGCTGAAGGCACGGCTGGATGCCGAATACTCGCTGCCCGTGGAATTTGAAGTGTCCGAATTCCAGCTCGCGCGCTGGATCTCCTCCGACGACCGCAAGAAGCTGGACACCTTCGTCGCCGCCAACAATTCCGCCATCGCCGACGATGTCGACGGCGATCCCGTGTTTATGGCCAGGAACGAATTCTATCTCGGCTACACCCAGGAGCGTGCCGAGGGTATCACCTTCTCCAACGTCAAGGACGTCAAGCGGAAGGGGTAGGGGCGCCGTCGCACCCTTCATCCGCAACAACGCATACCGGCGTCGTTCCCGCGAACGCGGGGACCCTTAACCACAGGGCGCAGTTGTTGAGATGAAGCTAGCACCCTTCACGCCACACAACTATGGCCTGTGGTTATGGGTCCCGGCTCAAGGCCGGGACGACGGCGGTATGTGTGGAACCAGGCCGCGCACGCAAGGAAGTGAACGCCTGCCTGCTTGATGACATCCCTTGCGGCCTTCACTTTCATATGGGCGGCATCCAAAGGGCTTCTCTCATGCTGCGACGCGTCGTGATCTGCATCGCCCTCGTCGTCTTCGGAATTTCCGCGGGCCATGCCGCCGAGCGGCTTCGGCACCAGATCAACCCCGTGCCGTTCGCGCATACGCCCTGCAGCGTGTTGGAGGAAGGACCCTGCACGCCGTCCTATTGCGGCGTGTTTAGCACTTGGCCGTGCATCCCCGAGATGAACTACCCCTATGGCGAGAACCTGCAGCTCACGATCATGACGGTGCCGCCGCAGGATCAGGCGGCCAAATACAAGAAGCCTGATCACGATCTCGATACCATCGGCGATCTCTTCCAGGCGCTGCGCTCCTGTTGGACGCCGCCGCCGGCCGACGACGGGCGTGAGGGCATGCAGATGTCGGTCCGTTTCAGCTTCAAGCGATCCGGCGAGATGATCGGAGCGCCGCGCATGACGTTCGCCACCTCAGGCGTTCCCGCGGATACCCGCACCACCTACCTGAACGCGATCGACGCCTCGCTGAAAGGCTGCCTGCCGCTCAAATTCAGTAGCGGCCTCGGCGGCGCGCTCGCCGGCCGCCCGATCGCGATCCGCTATGTCGACAACCGCGAATTGGGCAAGCAGGCGGAGAAGCCGTAGCTCCGTCGCGTGTCATTCCGGGGCGCGGACAAAGTCCGCGAACCCGGAATCCAGAGGTTAGCTTGCGTGCATATCAACTCCAGATTCCGGGTCTGGCCCTTCGGGCCATCCCGGAATGACGGTGGCGCCGCCTGACGCATTGCACAACCTGCCCCCAAAATGATACGCGAGGCTCAATAACCGTACCACGCCGAGGGAGGGACATCGTGGGACTGCTGGTGATGATCCTGGGACTGATCCTGTTCTTCGCCGTCCACGCGCTCACGACCCAGCGCGGCTTGCGCGCGCGCTGCATCGATGCGATGGGCGAGGGGGGCTACAAGATCGCCTATTCGGTGGTCTCCGCGGTCGGGCTCGCGCTGATCATCTGGGGATTTGCCCGTTACCGCGCGACGGGTTGGATTGACGTCTGGCATCCGCCGACATTCCTGAAGCACATCACGATCGCGCTGATGCTGCCCGCCGTGATCCTGGTGGTGGCCTCCTACATCCGCGGCCGCATCTATACGACGCTGAAACATCCGATGCTCACCGGCATCAAATTATGGGCGGCGGCGCATCTGCTCGCCAATGGCGATCTCGGCTCGATCATCCTGTTCGGCTCGTTCCTGGCCTGGGCAGTATTTGACCGCATCTCGCTGAAACATCGCACTGACGCCGGCGGCCCGCCGATTCCGGTCGGCGGTGCCGGCAATGATGCGATCGCGGTCGCAGTCGGCGTCATTGCCTATGTCGCACTGGCCTTCGCGTTCCATCCGGTCGTGATTGGCGTTCCCGTCGTTGGAGCTTAACAATGTCCGTACAATCAGCCATCAAGCGCAAGACCGCACCCGATATCCGTGCCCGCAAGAACGGCGAGCCGATCGTGATGCTGACGTCGTATCACGCGCATACCGCGGCGCTGGTCGACCGCTACTGCGACGTCATCCTGGTCGGGGATTCTCTCGGCAACGTCATGCATGGGCTCGAGACTACTGTGCCCGTCACGCTGGAGATGATGATCCTGCAGGGGCGCGCTGTGATGCGCGGCTCCGAGCGCGCGCTTGTCGTAGTGGACATGCCGTTCGGCTCCTATGAGGCGTCAAAGGAGCAGGCGTTTCATTCCGCGGTGCGGATCTTGAAAGAGACCGAGTGCGGCGCGGTGAAACTCGAGGGCGGCGCCCGCATGGCCGAGACCGTGGCATTCCTGACCGAGCGCGGCATTCCCGTGATGGGCCATATCGGGCTGACGCCGCAATCGATCAACACGCTCGGCTCGTTTCGCGCGCAGGGGCGTGACGAGAAAGGCTGGGCGCCGATCGAGAACGACGCCAAGGCGATCGCGGAAGCCGGAGCCTTCTCGGTCGTGATCGAGGCCGTGGCCGAGCCGCTCGCGCGCAAGATCACGCAAGAGATCGCCATTCCCACCATCGGCATCGGCGCAAGCGCCGCCTGCGACGGCCAGGTGCTGGTGCTGGAGGACATGCTCGGACTGTCGCCGCGCACCCCGAAGTTCGTCCGCCGCTACGGCAATCTCGGACCCTCGATCGAAGCGGCCATCGAAGGCTATGCCGCCGACGTCCGCACGCGTAAATTCCCCGGGCCCGAGCATGTCTACGATATGAAGAAGAGTTAGAGTTGGCGAAGTCATACCTAGTTGCTCGGCGATGGACGTTGCGTTCCCTCCGCCGTCATTCCGGGGCGCGACGAAGTCGCGAGCCCGGAATCCATCGGGCGGCAAACTTTGCGGTAAAATGGATTCCGGGCTCACGCTTACGCGTGCCCCGGAATGACAGCGCGTGAGGAAGCACCTCCCGCCATTCCGGGAGACGTGAAACAAACCTGTAGGACACGCCGATGGACTGGTCAGGCCATTCGATTCCGGACATGCGGCTTGAGGCGCGCTTCGGCGACCGCGTCGTGCCGGTGTTTTGCGAGCGCCCGAAGAGCATCTGGTCGATGATATCGGACGCCGCCGCGGGGAATCCTGACGGCGAGGCGCTGATCTGCGGCGACAGGCGGATGAGCTGGCGCGAGGTCGTGCAGCAATCCGCGCAAGTTGCCGCCGGACTTCAGAAGCTCGGCTTGCGTGCCGGCGATCGTGTCGCGGTGCTGCTCGGCAATCGCATCGAATTCGTGCTGACGATGTTCGCAGCCGCGCATGCGGGCCTTGTGACCGTGCTGCTCTCGACGCGGCAGCAGAAGCCCGAGATCGCCTATGTCTTGAGTGACTGCGGCGCCAGGCTCCTGATCCACGAGGCGACGCTTGCCGCGCGGGTGCCGGACGCGGCCGATGTCCCCGCGCTGGGGCATCGGATTTCGGTCAGCGATGACAGCACCTCGCAATTCGCGGCACTGCTGGACAATGCGCCATCGGAGGCGCCCGCCATGGTCGGCGAAGAGGATACCGCGATGATCCTCTACACATCAGGCACCACGGGACGGCCGAAAGGCGCGATGCTCGCGCATTGCAACGTCATCCATTCCTCGATGGTGTTTGTGGCCACCCTGAAACTCACAGCAGTGGATCGCTCGATTGCGGCCGTGCCGCTGGCGCATGTCACCGGGGCAGTGGCCAATATCACCACCATGGCTTGCTGCGGCGGCGCGCTGATCATCATGCCTGAGTTCAAGGCAGCGGAATATCTGAAGGTCGCCTCCCGCGAGCGCGTCACCTACACCGTAATGGTGCCGGCGATGTACAATCTCTGCCTGCTGCAGCCGGATTTCGACAGTTACGATCTCTCGAGCTGGCGCATCGGCGGCTTCGGCGGCGCCCCGATGCCGGTCGCGACGATCGAGCGATTGGACGCGAAATTGCCCGGACTGAAGCTCGCGAACTGCTACGGCGCCACCGAGACCACATCGCCCTCGACCCTGATGCCGGGCGAATTGACGGCTGCGCCTATCGACAGCGTCGGCCTGCCGTGCCCCGGCGCCGAGATCATCGTGATGGACGGCAATCACCGCGAGCTGCCGCGCGGCGAGATCGGCGAGATCTGGATCCGCAGCGGCTCGGTCATCAAAGGCTACTGGAACAATCTGCAGGCGACCGCGGAGAGCTTCACCGCCGGCTTCTGGCACTCCGGCGATCTCGGCTCAATCGACGAGCGCGATTTTGTCCGCGTGCTCGATCGCGCCAAGGACATGATCAACCGCGGCGGCCTGAAGATCTATTCCGCCGAAGTCGAGTCGGTGCTGGCAGGCCATCCCGCAGTCGTGGAGAGCGCGATCATCGCCAAGCCCTGTCCGGTGCTGGGCGAGCGCGTCCATGCGGTGGTGGTGACCCGCGACAAGGTTGGCGCAGAAGTTTTGCGCGCCTGGTGCGCCGAGCGGTTGTCCGACTACAAGGTGCCGGAAACAATGGCGATCACGCGCGACCCGTTGCCGCGCAACGCCAACGGCAAGGTGATCAAGCGACAGTTACGCGAAATGCTGGCGGGGCTATAGGGTGGGCAAAGTCAACGGGTCGCGCGAACGCGCGCCCCATGACAGGCTCCGCGTGCCCACCTCTTCTTGCATCGCTCTTGATGGTGGGCACGCTGCGCTTTGCCCACCCTATGCGACTGTAACAACGCCCACCGGTGTCGTCCCCGCGAAGGCGGGGACCCATAACCACAGGGAGGTGTTGTGGCGCGAGCGAGCAGTTGCAGCGGCGCACATCACAAGCGGCAGCGACGGCTATAGCTCAAGCCCGGGACGACGGCGTCATTGCGAACCTCGAAGCTGGGCTTCGATGGCCGGCTTGTCTATGACCGACCAAACCTCGACGATCTTACCTTCTCGAAATTCGTAAATAACGTTCTCGGCGAACGAAACTCGTTTCCCGTCGATCTTGAGCCCGAGAAATTCTCCTTTCGGCGTGCAGTCGAAGAGCAGGCGGCTCGACACGTAAGGCGGCTCCGCGATCAAGAGCTGGATATTGAACGAGAGGTCCGGGATCTGCTGAAAGTCATTTTCGAGCATCTGGCGATAGCCTGACAATCCAATCTGCCGGCCATTGTGGCGTACGTCATCGTGGACGAACCGTCCCAAATTCGTCCAGTCCTGCGCGTTCAAGCAGGTGATGTAGTCTCGATAGACTTCGGAGAGATATTGCGGCGTCACGACAAACCTCCCTTGTCGCAGTTGTCTGAGATCAATTGGTTCCATCGCCACCACGGTCACATCGCTGCCCTGCGAATGCGCTGTGGCTGTCAGGACAACCTTTACCCAGCCTGGCAGCCAAGGCATATTTCCCCAACGATTTTTAAGGGATTTCGCAAGGCGATGAACCAGGGAATCCAGCAGGTCGTTGGCGCCTATGTCAGACTGAAGAATGTGACGGCGCTGTTGGAGATGAAGGCTCACCGAAAGGAACTGCTCTCTCGGGCGCTTGACACGGATCAGTTCAGCCTCGCGCTATCACGTGATCTGTGCCGGCAGGATCTCGCCGCGATCGAAGACGGCGTCCAGGATATCTTGAAGGGTGGCACGCTCCGAGGTTACGTCGATCATATAAAGCCTCACACCATTGCTGGCTGGGCTCAGTGCGTCGACTATCCCGAAATCCCGCTTCGCGTGGAACTCTATTTTGACGGCAGGCTGGTCGGTAGCGTTCTGGCCGACCGCTATCGACAGGATCTCGAAAACGCCAATCTTGGAAGCGGCAACCACAGTTTCCAATTCAAACCCGATCAACACGCTTTCCTTGCGGCAGAACTGATCGAGGTTGCGGCGCCGGATGGCAAGCTCCTTCACGGGGGAACGTTGAAGCGGACAACTGCGGCGAGTGCAGACCAGCCGCTGCTCGCGCTCAATCCTTCACCGTAACCGATCTGCCCGGCTTTAGAGCATGATCCGGAAAAGTGGGTGCCGGTTTTCCCTCGCGACAAACGCGAAGCGTTTGCGCGGAGATCATGCTCAAACAAAAAGATAGAGCGGGATGATGATTCGAAGAAAAATCATCACGCTCTAGGCTCTCCGGGAGCAGGGCAGCCTTCCACCGTTAACGCTTTGATCCGCCTCGCTTTGCCTTGCCACCGCCATATCATTAAGGTAACGCCGCCGCGATGTGGGGATCGGGCGCGCCTGCCGCCTGAGCGTCTTGCTTCGCCCTCCGGGGATGGGATAGCCTTAAGTGTCTGAATTATTTAGTGAAGTCGACGAGGAACTACGTCGCGAGCAGCTCAAGAAGCTGTGGGACAAGTATTCGCTTCTGATCATTGCGGTCGCGATTCTGATCGTCGCCGGCGTCGGCGGCTGGCGCGGCTACGAATACCTCCAGGGCCAGAAGGCGGCCGAGGCGGGGGCTGCCTTCGACCGGGCTGTCGAGCTGTCCGAACAGAACAAGCGCGCCGAGGCGGAGGCCGCTTTCGCCGACCTGGCTGCGAAGGCGCCGGCCGGTTACCGGGTGCTGGCGCGACTGCGGCTGGCTGCCGAAATCGCAGCCCGCGACCCGCAGGCGGCCGCGAAGATGTATGACGAGATCGCGGCCGACCGCAGCGTCGGTGTGGCGGATCAGGACCTGGCTCGGATCCGGGCCGCGCAATTGCTGCTGGAAACCGCGACCTACCAGAACATGCTGCAGCGGCTCGAGCCCGCCACCGCGGCGAACTCGACCTTCCGTCACACCGCGCGCGAGTTGCTGGCGTTGTCGGCCTATCGTGCCAATGACGCGGCCGCGGCGCGGCAGTGGCTCGACCTGATCGCCAATGATGCCGAGACGCCGCCGAGCCTGCGCTCGCGCGCCGAGGCGTTGCAGGCGCTCTTGCCGCCTGTCGCCAAGAGCTGATTGAGAGGCTAACGAGTTGAGTGAGGGATTGCCCATGCGCCGCTCGCAACGTCTGATCGCAGCCGCTGTCGCCATTGCGCTTTGCAGCGTGCTGGCCGGCTGCGGGGGCGGCGGCCTCTCCAATTTCGACCCGTCGGACCTGCTCGATTTCCTCGACACCAAGAAGAAGCTGCCGGGTGAGCGCAAGCCGGTGTTTCCGGATGGCGTGCCGGGCCTTGAGCAGGGCGTGCCGAAGGAGCTCTACAAGGGCTCGCAGCAACAGCAGATCGATGAGCAGAACGCGCAGGCTGCCGCCGCTGCTCCGCCGCCACAGCCCGCGCCGGAGCAGGCGAAGTCGAAGCGGTCGGCCAAGGGCAGGGCGGCTGCCGCGAGCACGGCGCCCGCAGCCGAGCCGGCCGCCGCCGATCCTAATGCCGCACCGTCCGAGGAGGGCGCGGCCGCCGCGCTGCCGCCGGAGCCGAAGGCAAAGAGGATGGCGCGCAAGCGCACCACCGCGCCGCCGCCCGATCAGACGACGGCCCAACCGGCCGCTCAGCCGGAACCCGCACAGCCCACGCAGCAATCCTCCGCACCATTCCCGGCTCCAATGCCGAGCGGCAGTTTTACGCGCTAGTTCCTGCTAGACTCTATTGACCGACACGCGATTCCGCGAACAGCGCTTTGATGATCCATGTCCTTTACGATCGCCATCATCGGCCGGCCCAATGTCGGAAAGTCGACGCTGTTCAACCGTCTGGTCGGGCAGAAGCTCGCGCTGGTCGATGACGAGCCCGGCGTAACGCGCGACCGCCGCGAGGGGCAGGCGCGGCTCGGCGATCTCGAATTCACCATCATCGATACCGCCGGTCTCGACGAGGGCGCCAAGGGCTCGCTGACTGCGCGCATGCAGGAGCAGACCGAAACCGCGATCGGCCTTGCTGACGCGCTGATGTTCGTGATCGACGCGCGGGTGGGGCTGACGCCGACCGACCGCGCCTTCGCCGATTTCGCCCGCCGCGCCAACAAGCCCGTGGTGCTTGTCGCCAACAAGGCCGAGGGCAAGCATGGCGAACTCGGCGCGATGGAATCCTACGCGCTGGGTTTGGGCGATCCGGTGCAGATTTCCGCCGAGCACGGCGAGGGCATGGGCGAACTTTATGACGCGCTGAGCGTGCTGATGCCGGCGCCCGCTGAAGACGACGACATCGAGGATAATGCGCCTGAAACCGAGGAGGACGTCGGCAAGCGTCCGATCCGCGTCGCCATCGTCGGCCGCCCCAACGCCGGCAAGTCGACCCTGATCAATCATCTCCTCGGCGAGGAGCGGCTCTTGACCAGTCCGGAAGCCGGCACCACGCGGGATTCCATCGCGGTCGAGATCAAATGGCAGGGCCGCGACTTCCGCCTGTTCGATACCGCGGGCCTGCGGCGGCGGTCGCGGATCGAAGAGAAGCTTGAGAAGCTCTCAGTCGCCGACGCCTTGCGCGCAGTGCGCTTTGCCGAAGTCGTCGTGCTGATGATGGACGCGCAGAACAAGTTCGAGGAGCAGGACCTGCGCATCGCAGATCTGGTCGAGCGCGAGGGCCGCGCGATCGTGCTCGCGGTCAACAAATGGGACCTGGTCGAGCGTAAGCCGAACCTGATCTCGGGCCTCCGCGCCGATGCCGATCATTGGCTGCCGCAGGTGAAGGGCGTGCCTGTTGTCGCAGTCTCCGGGCTGATGGGCGAGGGCGTCGATCGCCTGATGAAGGCGATCGAGGAGGCCTATGCCACCTGGAACAAGCGCGTTCCCACCGCCGCGCTCAATCGCTGGTTCGAGCAGGCGATCGCGGCCAACCCGCCGCCCGCCGTCTCCGGCCGCAGGTTGAAGCTGAACTACATCACCCAGAACAAGGCGCGGCCGCCGAGCTTCGTGCTGTTCTGCTCGCGCGCCGACGCCGTGCCGCAATCCTATCTCCGCTATCTCACCAACTCGCTGCGCGAGACCTTCGACCTGCCGGGCACGCCGGTGCGCATCACGCTGCGCGAAAAGGCCAATCCCTTCGCCCACAAGCGCAAGCGGTTGTCGTGAACGAAGAGGCGGCCGTCATCGTCGACACACCGCCGAGGCGGAGCGGCGCCGCGATCTTCATCTTCGGCACCGTCCTGCTCGACATGCTGGCGCTCGGCGTTGTCATTCCGATCCTGCCGAAACTGATCGAGGGCTTCGTCGACAATGATACGGCGAGCGCCGCGCGCATCTTCGGCCTGTTCGGCACCGCCTGGGCGTTGATGCAATTACTCTTCTCGCCGATCCTCGGCGGGTTGTCCGACAGGTTCGGGCGGCGTCCGGTGGTGCTATTGTCGAACTTCGGTCTCGCCGCCGACTATGTGCTGATGGCGCTGGCGCCATCGCTGGTCTGGCTGTTCATCGGCCGCCTGATTTCGGGCATCACCTCGGCAAGCATCTCGACCGCCTTTGCCTACATCACCGACGTCACCGCGCCGGAGCAGCGCGCCACCATGTTCGGCAAGATCGGCGTCGCCTTCGGTGCCGGTTTCATCCTGGGACCGGCGCTTGGCGGTCTGCTCGGCGGCTTCGATCCGCGATTGCCGTTCTGGGTTGCGGCGGGCTTGAGCTTTGCCAACGGACTCTATGGCCTCTTGATCCTGCCGGAGTCGCTGCCGCGAGAGCGTCGTTCGCCGTTTCGCTGGAAGAGCGCCAATCCGGTCGGCGCGTTGCATCTATTGGGCTCGGACCGCGTGCTCGCAGGACTCTCGCTGGCGAATTTCTTCGCGCAGCTCGCCCATGTCGTGCTGCCCTCGACCTACGTGCTCTATGCGACCTATCGCTACGGCTGGGACACCGCCACCGTCGGCGCGACGCTTGCGCTGGTCGGCCTCTGCCAGATGATCGTGCAGGGCGCGGCGATCGGCCCGATCGTCAAGCGCTTCGGCGAGCGGCGGGCACTGTTGTTCGGCCTCGCCTGTGGCGCGATCGGCTTTCTGATTTTCGCGAGCGCGCCGACCGGAGCGCTGTCCTGGTTCGGCATTCCCGTGATGGCGCTGTGGGGCGTTGCGGGCGCGGCAATCCAGGCGCTGATGACGCAGCTTGTTGCGCCCGACCAGCAGGGCCAGCTCCAGGGCGCCACCACCAGTGTGCAGAGCGTGTCCCAGCTCGTGGGACCGTTCCTGTTCACGCTGACATTCGCGCATTTCATCGGCACAAGCGCGCCGTTCAAATTGCCGGGCGCGCCGTTCTTCCTCGCAGCAGCATTGTTGCTGCTGGCGCTATTGGTTGCGTCGCTGACGCTCGCGAGGAAAGCGCAAGAAAGTAGGGTGGGTTAGCGAAGCGTAACCCACCATTTCGCTTGCGAGAAAAGAGGGGGTTACGCCTTGCGGCTAACCCACCCTATGAAATTCTCACTTCTTCACCAGCGGGCATTCGCTGGCTTCGAGCGGCTTGGCTGCATCTTCCGGCGCGATGGTGGCGATCAGCTTGTAATAGTCCCAGGGATATTTGGACTCTTCCGGCTTCTTCACCTCGAACAGATAGGCCGGGATGATGCGGCGGCCGTCGATGCGGAGCGGGCCCTTGCCGAACAGGGGATCGTCGGTCGGCAGTTCCTTCATCTTGACGACGGTCTTGGCGCCGTCATGCGGGTTGCCGCCCATCGCTTCCAGCGCCTTCAGATAATGCAGGGTGGCCGCGTAATTGCCGGCGACCGTCATCGACGGCATCATGCCCTTCGGCGACACCTTGGCGAAACGCTTCGACCATTCGCGGGTCTTGTCGTTCAAATCCCAGTAGAAGGATTCCGTAAACGTCAGGCCCTGCGCGGTCTTCAGGCCGAGCGAATGCACGTCGGTGATGAACAGCAGGAGTGCCGCAAGCTTCTGGCCGCCGGAGACGATGCCGAATTCCGACGCCTGCTTGATCGAGTTCGTGGTGTCACCGCCGGCATTCGCGAGCCCGACCACCTTCGCCTTCGAGGACTGCGCCTGCAGCAGGAAGGAGGAGAAGTCGGACGTATTCAGCGGGTGCTTCACGCTGCCCAGCACCTTGCCGCCATTGGCGAGGACGACCGCGGTCGTATCGCGCTCCAGCGCATGGCCGAAGGCGTAGTCGGCGGTCAGGAAGAACCAGCTATCGCCGCCGGCCTTGGTCAGCGCCTTGCCGGTGCCGTTGGCGAGCATGTAGGTGTCGTAGGTATAGGAGATTGTGTTCGGCGTGCAGGCCTTGCCGGTGAGATCGGCGGTGGCCGCACCCGAGTTGAGCAGCACCGCGTTCTTCTCCTTGACGAGGTTGCTGACCGCGAGCGCGACGCCCGAGTTCGGCGTGTCGACGATGACGTCGACCTTCTCGTTGTCGATCCATTGCCGGGCGATGTTGACGCCGACATCAGGCTTGTTCTGGTGATCGCCGCTCAGCACCTCGATCTTCCAGCCCTTGTTACGCAGGCCGGAATCCTCGACCGCCATGTTGACCGCGGCGACCGAATTGGCGCCGCCGATGTCGGCGTAAAGGCTCGACATGTCGTTCAACACGCCGATCTTGACGGTTTTGTCTTGAGTTTTGTCTTGGGCGAAAGCCGGGGTCGCAAGACCCAATCCGGCGCAAGCGAATAGCGCGGCGTAGCGCCGCGCGCGCGTCGTTTTCATGTGTTCCCTCCTGTTAATGCCGGCGCGGCCCTCTTTTTTGGGGCCTTTCACCAGCGGCGCGGTCGGGGGTGACCCGATCCTCGGGTTCCCGCTTATCCTGTCTCGCGCCTTCCGGCAATGCGCTTATCGTAGCGCATCGGAGCTCAGTTTGAATTTCTGGATGCGCTTGGCGTTGTCGACCTCGGCCGTATAGACGTTGCCCTTGGCGTCGACGGCCATGGCGTGAACCCAGTGGAATTGCCCGGCGTTGCGGCCGCTGCGGCCGAAACTGCCGACGACCGTGCCATCGTCGCGCCTGATGATCCGGATCTCGTTGTTCTCGCCGTCGGCGCTCAAGAGATAGGTTTGGTTCGGATCGGGCCAGAGCGCGATGTCCCACACCGCTCCGTTGCCGAGCGTATTCTTTTCAAAGAACCACTCTTTGACGAAGGTCCCATCCTTCTTGAACACCTGGATACGGTTGTTGATGCGGTCGCAGACATAGACCAGCCCGTCACCCGCGAGCTTCACGCAATGCACGGGATTGCCGAATTGTTGGGCAACCGGCGCCTTGGGATCATAGGCGGCCTGCTTGTCGTCATCCGGCTTGTTGCCATAGGCGCCCCAGTGCCGCTTGTAGGCGCCGCTCGTGGCGTCGAACACGATCACGCGGCGGTTGCCGTAGCCATCGGCGACGTAGATCTCGTTGGCCTCCTTGTCGATCGCGGTCTCCGCGGGCTTGCCGAGCTGGGTGGTGTCGTTACTGCCCTTGCTCGGCGCGATCTTGCCGATCTGGGAGACGAACTTGCCGTCGAGCGTGAATTTCAGGATCGCGTTGTCGTTGTCAGCATTGCCGCCGACCCAGACGAAGCCGCGCTCGTCGACCTCGATGCCGTGCTCGCGGCCGACCCATTCATAGCCTTCACCGGGGCCGCCCCAGGCGCGCAACAGATTGCCGTCGGCGTCGAACTCGAGCACCGGCGGCGCCGGGACGCAGCATTTCGAGCGCGGCGGATTGAGCGTTGCGCCTTTCTCGTCATCGGTCAGCGAGCGCGGGCGATGGATCACCCAGATATGGCCCTGCCAATCCACGGTGATGCCGCCGACCTGTCCGAGGATCCAGTTGTTCGGCAATGGTCTTGGCCAGGCTGCATCGACCGCGAAGGTCGGAATGTCGCCGGCATGCGATGGCGCTGACAGGCAGAAGCAGGCGATACAGCTTAAGATGAATCCGAAAAGGGTGCGCGCGCGATTGAGCCTCGCCGTCATGGTTGCCTCCCGAGATTTTTCTTGGCGGTTTGCCCGCTCAGGTAGCAGTCAATCGCGCCGAGGGAGTTGAGTCAATCGCCCGTCATTGCGAGCGGAGCGAAGAAATCCATAGCGCCACAAGTGGAGGTGCGGATTGCTTCGTAGCTGCGCTCCTCGCAATGACGGAGAAAATCACGCCGGCGGATGGAAGCTCATCAGCTTGCGCGAGGGATAATCGTAGAACTTGCCGGTCTCCGTCCACTCCGGCGAACACATCGGCACGATGAACTCCGCTGCCTGCTCGGGCGTATCGAGATCCATGGGGTCTTCGCCCGGAAACACGGCGGCGCGCATGCGGGTGCGGATCGGGCCGGGGCTGAACAGGTTGACGCGCAACTTTGTGCTCGCGGTCTCGTTGGCCCAGACGCGCACCAACGTTTCCAGGGCGGCCTTCGACGCCGCATAGGGGCCGAGATAGGCGAGCGCCTTGTTGGCCGCGCCCGAGGTGATGAACACCGCGCGTCCCGCATCGGACACTTTCAGGAGCGGCTCCATGCAGCGGATGAGCTGGAAGTTCGCGGTGACGTTGACCGCCATCACGTCGTTCCACGATTTCAGATCGATGTGGCCGAGCGGCGAGGAGGGGCCGGCGACGCCGGCATTGCCGACGAGGATGTCGAGCTTGCCATGGCGCTCATGCAGCGCTGCGCCGAGGCGGGCGATGCCGTCGGAATCGGTGAGGCTGAGCGGCACCAGCGTGGCGCTGCCACCATCCTTGCGGATCTCGTCGTCGAGCTCCTCGAGCCCTCCTTGCGTCCGCGCCACCGCCACGATATGCGCGCCCGCCTTGGCCAGCGCGAGCGCGGTGGCATAGCCGATGCCGCGCGAGGCGCCGGTGACGAGGGCGGTGCGGGAGGCGAGGGGAAGGGGCATTACGTGAATCTCTTCGACGTCGTCCCGGCGAAGGCCGGGACCCATACGCCGCGGCAGTCATGATACGCGACGGCGGTTGTGTCCAATGGCTTCCGACAAACCGGGGCCGGTGGTTATGGGTCCCGGCCTTCGCCGGGACGACCAATCAGCTCGCCTCCGCCAGCAGCGACAATTGCCGCGGCTGCGGCTCGGTTTCGCTGTGGTCGGTGAGGTGGGTGGGGTAGGCGCCCGTGAAGCAGTGGTCGGCGAATTTCGGGTTGGCGGGATCGCGGCCGTCGGGATAGCCCATGGCGCGATACATGCCGTCGATCGACAGGAAGGCCAGCGAGTCCGCGCCGATGATGTCGCGCATTTCCTCCAGCGTATGCGTCGCCGCCAAGAGGCCGCCGCGGTCGGGCAGGTCGATGCCGTAATAGTCGGGATAGAGGATCGGCGGCGAAGCGAGGCGGAAATGCACTTCGAGGGCGCCAGCGTCGCGCATCATGCGCACGATCTTCTTCGAGGTGGTGCCGCGCACCAGCGAGTCGTCGATCAGGAGGATGCGCTTGCCCTCGATAGCGGCGCGGTTGGCCGAATGCTTCATGCGCACGCCGAGTTCGCGCACGCTCTGGGTCGGCTGGATGAAGGTGCGGCCGACATAGTGGTTGCGGATGATGCCAAGCTCGAACGGCACGCCGGAATACTGGCTGTAGCCGACCGCGGCGGGTACGCCGGAATCCGGCACCGGCACCACGACGTCGATATCCGGGTGGTTCTCGCGCGCAAGCTGCGCGCCGAACGCCTTGCGGACCTCGTAGACCGAACGGCCGCCGACGATGGAGTCGGGCCGCGAGAAATAGATGTACTCGAAGATGCAGGGCCGTGGCGGCTTCGGCGGGAACGGCTTGTGCGTGTGCGCGCCTTCCTCATCGAACACGATGATCTCGCCGGGCTCGATGTCGCGGACATATTTCGCGCCGATCATGTCGAGCGCGCAGGTCTCCGAGGTCAGGATCGGCCGGCCGTCGAGGTCGCCGAGCACGAGCGGCCGGATGCCGAGCGGGTCGCGCGCGCCGACCAGCTTCTTGTTGGTCAGCGCGACCAGCGAATAGGCGCCTTCGATCGCGCGCAGCGCCTCGATGAAGCGATCGACAAAGCTGCTGCGCTTGGACTGCGCCACCAGATGCAGGATCACCTCGGTGTCGGTGGTCGATTGCATCATGGCGCCGTTCTTGACGAGCTCGCGACGCAGCGACAGCCCGTTGGTGAGGTTGCCGTTATGGCCGACCGCAAAGCCGCCGGCGTTGAGCTCGGCGAACAGCGGCTGCACGTTGCGCAGGATGGTGGCGCCGGTGGTGGAATAGCGGACATGGCCGACCGCGGTCGAGCCGGGCAGGCGTTCGATCACTTCGCGGCGGGAGAAGGTGTCGCCGACCAGGCCGAGCCGTCGCTCAGAGTGGAAGCGGCTGCCGTCGAAGGTGACGATGCCGCAAGCTTCCTGGCCGCGATGCTGGAGGGCGTGCAATCCGAGCGCCGTGATGGTGGCGGCTTCGGGGTGACCGAAAATGCCGAACACGCCGCACTCTTCGCGTAGCGTGTCGCCTTCCAGATCATCCTGCAATTCGATGGGCCCGGAAGAATACGGGTCAAGCTGCTCGGCGTGATCGGAAGGGGATTGCATCGCGTTCATCGCCTTTCTTTGTGGCCTGTGCTGAGTTTAGCCCAGCGGGCCTAAGTCAAGGTTTAACGGCCCGCGGGTTTTTCGATCAGCTTTTTAAGGCTGTCGCGGGCAGGTTTACTATAGCCATCGCCCGACGCCGGCGCGGTGGGTTCGGCGTCAGTCTGATCGTCTTCCGGTTTGTTTTTCTTGAACCGCTTTAAGATGGTGTTCTCGGGGTCATCAGGCAAGAGCGACATCAGCCAATCCCCGGTTCCTTGCAGCACCACGCGGGATTTTGCGCCCGTCACCCAGTCCGGGCGCTGCTTGTCAGGAACCAGCCAGCTGAAGAACAGGAAGGCGACGACCACGATCAGGAGCCCGCGCGCCAGCCCGAACAGGAAGCCGAGCGTGCGGTCGAGCGCGCCGATACGTGAATCCAGGATCATGTCGGAAATCCGCACCGTGATGATGGACACCACGATCAGGGTACCGATGAACGTGCCGGCGACCACGACGACGGCGGCGACCGTGTCGTTGTTGAAGTAAGTTTTGGCGGTCGGCAAAAGCTTCGAGAAAGCATAGAGCGTGACCAGCGCCGCCGCGCCCCAGGCCGCGATCGACAGGATCTCGCGCATGAAGCCGCGCACCATCGCAAGCAGGCCCGAGATCAGCATCACCGCGAGCAGGACGAGATCGAGGATCGTTATCGGCATCGGGTGGTCAGGTCCGCTCGTTCTTCTTACGGGTCGTGCAGGGCTCGGCCGCCGCGAATCGGCGTTTCGGTTCCGTGCTAGCTGAGGGGCTTATAGCGTCTCCGGCAAGGCCGGAAAGCGCCTGTCCCACGCGGCCGGATGTATAGCGGCGAGGGCCGTCAAGGTCACCCCGCTTTAGCCCCTGTCGCGACGGAATCGGGCCGGTGTGGCATTTTTCTCAACGGGTTCAGCGTCCCGCTGAGCTTGGTGGTTGCCCCTCGGCGTGCCGCGGGCGGCGATCTCGGCAACCAGCGTGGTCAATCCGCCGACCGAGTTCAGGGTAAGGCTGGCATCGCCGCCGTCGCCGCGGGCCGATTCGGGCAGCACGGCCCGGCCAAACCCGAGTTTTGCCGCTTCCTTCAGCCTGGCCGAGGTCTGCGCCACCGGCCGGACCGCACCGGACAGCGAAATCTCGCCGAAATAAACTGCATCCGTCGGCAGGGGAGCGTTGACGAGAGAGGATACCAGCGCTGCGGCGGCGGCAAGATCGGCGGCCGGTTCCTGGATGCGCAGGCCGCCTGCGACGTTCAGGTAGACGTCATGGCCGGAGAGTTTCACGCCACAATGGGCCTCCAGCACTGCCAGTACCATCGACAGCCGGCTCGGGTCCCAGCCAACCACTGCGCGCCGCGGCGTGCCGAGCGTGGTCGGCGCCACCAACGCCTGCAGTTCCACCAGCACCGGGCGGGTGCCCTCGATCCCGGCAAACACGGCGGTGCCGGGGCTGCCGAGATCGCGCTCGGAAAGGAACAATTCGGAGGGGTTCGAGACCTCCCGCAGGCCGAGCCCGGTCATCTCGAACACCCCGATCTCGTCGGTCGGGCCGAAGCGGTTCTTGACCGCGCGGAGGATGCGGAACTGCTGCGAGCCTTCGCCCTCGAACGACAGCACCGCGTCGACCATGTGCTCGACCACGCGGGGGCCCGCGATCTGGCCATCCTTGGTGACGTGCCCGACCAGGATGATGGCGGCGCCGGTCTTCTTGGCGAAACGAATCAGCGCCTGCGCCGAGGCGCGGACCTGGGTCACCGTGCCGGGGGCGGATTCGACGGTGTCGGTCCACATGGTCTGGATCGAATCGATCACGATCAGGCGCGGCACGGTGCCTTCTGACAGCGTCGAGACGATATCCTCCACGGACGTCTCGGAGGCGAGCTGCACCGGCGCATTCGCAAGCCCGAGCCGCTCGGCGCGCAACCGCACCTGCGCCACCGCCTCCTCGCCTGAGATGTAGACCGCGCGGTGCCCGGCGCGCGCCATCATGCTGGTCGCCTGTGTCAGCAGCGTCGACTTGCCGATGCCGGGATCACCGCCGACCAGCAGCACCGACCCGCGCACGAAGCCGCCGCCGGTGACGCGGTCGAGCTCGGTCATGCCGGAGGAGAGGCGAGGAGCGTCGTTGCTCTTGCCGGAGAGTGATTCCAGCGCAAACGTCCGTCCCTTGCGCTTGGAGCGGATCGACACCGGCACATTGCCAGTCGAGTCCTCCTCCGCCAGCGTATTCCACTCACCGCAGGCGTCGCACTTCCCCTGCCAGCGATTATACGCCGCGCCGCAATTCTGGCAGATGAAAGAGAGGGTGGATTTGGCCATCTGAATGCTTGAGTCGCTGCTTCGCGTACCGTGCATAGCACGGTTACGCCTGACGGCACGAACCCTCAGTCATTGGCCGCTTTGGCGCGATATTGCTTGCGGTGGCTTTGGCGGGCGGAAATTCTAGTGAGTTGCCGCCGACCACAACAGCGACGCGCCGGCCACAAGCATGATGCCGTCCATCACCAAGCGGAAGACGTCAGGTTTAAGCCGCAGCACGAAGCGCTTTGCGATGAAGGCGCCGGCCATCAGCGACGAGCCGGCGATCAATCCTTTGAGGGCGACGTCAGGCGTCAGCGCACCGAAATGTCTGAACGTCACCGACTTGCTCACATAGAGACCGAGCGAGCTTGCGGCCTCTGTGGCAAGGAAGGCGCCCTTGGTGAGGCCATAGAACAGGAACAGCGGCACGCTCAAAGGTCCGGTGGAGACCACGATACCCGTGAGATAGCCGATGATGGCGCCGCCTACAGCGAGATGCCACAACTGCGCTTTCAGTTGATGCCGCGCCAGCCAGTGCCGTAGTGGTACCATCGCGATCAGGAACAGGCCGATCGCGATATCGACGGCGCGAGAGGGCAGCGCCAAGAGCGTACGCGCGCCGAGCGCCGCGGCCGGAATGCCGGTGATGGAGTAGGCGGCACAAGCGCGCCAATCGACCTCGCGCCACCAGGCGCAGGATGCGCGAAAGATTCGCCATCACCGCGGCGACCGCCATGATCGGCACCGCCTGCTTCGGCCCGAACTGATAGATCAGCACCGGCATCAGCATGATCGACGATCCCGTGCCGACGATGCCCGAAAGGGTTCCGGCAATCAGGCCGACGATGAGGACGAAGAGGTAGCCCACGAGATGGTGTCCGCGACTTGTTAGGGGGAGACAGAGTAGCGCCTTTCGGGAGGTTGCGCCCTAGACACTCGCTGTCATTCCGGGCTCGATACTGCCGCATCGCCACGGAATGACAGAGGGACGCATTGCGCAATCCTCTCCTCCGTCATAGCCGGGCTTG
>NZ_AXAP01000037.1 GCF_000472865.1 Bradyrhizobium elkanii WSM2783
CTCGGCACCAACGACAATGCTATCCGCCTGCAGGTGCTCGCTGCGATGATTGCCTACCTGTTGTTGCGCATCGCCGCGCGCGCCAACTGCGTCAAGATGCTCCCTCTCAGGCTGGCCGAACTGATCCGCCAGTTTCTGTTCACCCGTCGATCCCTGGCCGCGATCAACGAGCCGCCACCTATCAATCCCAGTAAGCCCAAATCGCGAACTTCCCCGAACCAATTGGCATTTTGCTATGGCTGATTTTCCCCGGACAGCCCTGCGCTTGCGGGGAGAGGTCGAATTCAAGCGGAGCTTGAATTTCGGGTGAGGGGGAGTCTCCGCGAGTCCGTCTGCCATTTTGTTCGCGGATAAAGCCCCTCACCCCAACCCTCTCCCCGTAAGAACGGGGAGAGGGAGAAAGAGACATTGCGCGTGCCAATTGCCGGCACGCGGAATTCTTGCGCGATTGCCTCATCTGGCGTGATTGGTATGGTGCGCGCGGTCGAAAAAACCAAAAAGGAAATAGACCGTGACAACTCGCAAATGTCTGGCGGGCGCTCTCGCCTCCGCCGCGCTCTCGATGCTGACGATGTCAGCTTCGCTCAGTGCCGAAACCACCATCAAGCTTGGAAACACCGCGCCCTACAGCGGGCCCGCATCGGCCTACAGCACCATCGCGCGCGCGGAAGCCGCGTATTTTCAGATGTTGAACGACCAGGGCGGCATCAACGGCCGCAAGATTGAATTCGACAGCCTGGACGATGCCTATTCGCCGTCGAAGACGGTGGAGCAGACACGCAAGCTCGTCGAACAGGATGAGGTGCTTGCGCTGTTCAGTTCCGTCGGCACCGCGCCCAACATCGCCGTTCAGAAATACCTGAACATCAAGCGCGTGCCGCAGCTCTTCGTCTCGTCGGGCGCGACGCGGTGGAACGATCCGAAACAGTTCCCCTGGACCGTCGGCTTCAATCCGACCTACGAACTCGAAGGCAGGCTCTACGCCAAGTACATTCTGCGGACCAAGCCGGACGCCAAGATCGCCGTGATCACGCCGAACGAGGACGCCGGCAAGGATTATCTGAGGGGTTTCAAGGAAGGGCTCGGCGAGCATGTCGGCCAGATCGTGTCGGAGACCACCTATCTGACCAGCGATCCGACCATCGATTCACAGATGGTGTCGATGCGCGAGTCCGGCGCAGACGTGTTCTTTGCCGAGGCGACGCCGAAGTTCGCGGCGCAAGCGCTGCGCAAGGCCGCCGGCATGGGCTGGAAGCCGCTGATCATCCTGCCGACCGTCTCCAATTCCGTATCCGCCGTGCTCGAACCTGCTGGTCTTGAGAACGCCGTCGGTGTTGTTACTGGCCTGTATCTGAAGGACCCGACTGATCCGCGCTGGGCTGACGATCCCGCGCAGAAGGAATTCTCGGCCTGGATGACGAAGTATCAGCCGAATGCCAGTCCCGGCGACCTCTTCAACGTGCAGGGCTATACGGTTGCAGGCGTGATGGCGGCGGTGCTGAAGAACTGCAAGGACGATCTCAGCCGCGACAACATCATCAAACAGGCCACCAACCTCAACGGCCTCGAACTGCCGATGCTGCTGCCGGGCATCAAGGTGACGACCGAGCCGACCAATGTCACGCCCATCCGGCAAATCCAGATGGCGCGCTTCGACGGCAAGTCATGGGTCCTGTTCGGCGACGTGCTCGGCGACAAGTGAGGGCGTGCAGGCTCCTTTCACCTCTCCCGCTTGCGGGAGAGGTCGGCGCATAGCGCCGGGTGAGGGCCCTCTCCACGTAATGACTCGTGGAGACACCCTCACCCCGCCCTCTTCCGCAAGCGGGAGAGGGGGCGCAGTTAACGCAGGCTGGCGTTGATCTTGTCCAGCGCGGCGGAGCCGGGGCAGAGCGCCTTCGCATCCAGCGTATTGAGCGGGGTGTCCACCGTGTTGAGATGGGCGTGCAAATCCTCGGCTTCCGGATCGACGTACAACAGCCCGGTGACGATCTGGCCCTTGGCGGCGTGCTTCTGCAGGAAGGTCATCGCGCCCACCCGGTCATGCGGATCGTAATCGGCATCGAGCTTGCGCAGCGCGATCCGCGAGCCGTCGTGCTGCTCGACCACCTGCACTGTGCCGGGCGCATAGTCGACGTGGATCGGCTCGCGGCCGACCAGCACGTCGAGCCGGTTCACGGCATCGTTGTGCTCGCGGACATAGTCGAAGCTCTTGGTCGAGCCGGCGTGATTGTTGAAGGCGATGCAGGGGCTGATGACGTCGATGAAGGACGCGCCCTTGTGCTGGATCGCGGCCGCGATCAGCGGCACGAGCTGGGTCTTGTCGCCGGAGAAGCTGCGCGCCACGAAGGTGGCCCCGAGCTGCAGCGCGATCGCGACCAGGTCGATCGCATTGTCGGTATTGACCACGCCCTTCTTGGACTTCGAGCCGCGGTCGGCGGTCGCCGAGAACTGACCCTTGGTCAGGCCGTAGACGCCATTGTTCTCGACGATATAGGTCATGTTGACGCCGCGGCGGATCGAATGCGCGAACTGGCCGAAGCCGATCGAGGCGCTGTCGCCGTCGCCGGAAACGCCGAGATAGATCAGGTCTCGGTTGGCGAGGTTGGCGCCGGTCAGCACCGACGGCATGCGGCCATGCACGGAGTTAAAGCCGTGTGAATTGCCGAGGAAATAGTCCGGCGTCTTCGACGAGCAGCCGATGCCGGAAATCTTCGCCACCCGGTGCGGCTCGATCGAGAGCTCGTAGCAGGCCTCGATGATCGAGGCTGTGATCGAGTCATGGCCGCAGCCGGCGCACAGCGTCGAGATCTTGCCCTCGTAGTCGCGGTGGGTATAGCCGAGCTCGTTCTTCTTGAGGCCGGGATGATGGAATTTCGGCTTTGCAATGTAGGTCATAACAACACCTGCGGTCCCCGCCGCGTCATGGCCGGGCTTGACCCGGCCATCCACGTACTGGTCAGGAGAAAGAAAGGCGTGGATGCCCGGGTCAAGCCCGGGCATGACGCCGGAGAGATGAAAGGAGAGGTCATGACACGGCCTTGCGCAGAGGGGTCACCTTGAGATGGTCCTGGTGGTCGCCAATCGCGTTCGCAATGAAGCGCGCGGTGATCGGCGTGCCGTCATAATGCAGGATCGGCACCAGCCGCACGGGATCGATGCCGTTCTCGTTGACGATCAATTGCCGGAGCTGCGCGTCGCGGTTCTGCTCGACGACGTAAACGAAATCGTGGTCGGCGATGAAGCTGGCGACGCTGGAGTGGAACGGGAAGGCGCGGATGCGCAGCCGGTCCAGATGATGGCCGCGCGCGTCCAGAATCTCGATCGCCTCGTCCATCGCCGGCGCGGTCGAGCCGAAATAGATCACGCCATATTTGGTCGGCTTGGCCGCATTGGCTTGCAGCGGCCGCGGCACCAGGTCCTGCGCGGTCTCGAACTTGCGCACCAGGCGCTGCATGTTGTCGGCGTAGACAGGGCCTTCCTCCGAATAGCGCGCATAGCGGTCGCGCGAGGTGCCGCGAGTGAAGTACGAGCCCTTGGTCGGGTGCGTGCCGGGATAGGTGCGGAAGGGAATGCCGTCGCCGTCGACATCGAGATAGCGGCCGAAATCGCGGCCTTCTTCCAGCATCTCCCTGGTCATCACCTTGCCGCGGTCATACTGCCGCGCGTCGTCCCAGCGCAGCGGCCGGCACAGCCGGTGGTTCATGCCGATATCGAGATCGAGCATCACGAAGATCACGGTCTGCAGCCGCTCGGCAAGATCGAAGGCGGTCGCGGCAAACTCGAATGCCTCCGCCGGATCTTCCGGGAACAGCAGCACATGCTTGGTGTCGCCATGCGAAGCATAGGCGCAGGCGATGATGTCGCATTGCTGAGTGCGCGTCGGCATGCCGGTCGAAGGACCGGCGCGCTGCACATTCATGATCACGGCCGGAATCTCGGCGAAGTAGGAGAGACCGATGAACTCCGTCATCAAGGAGATGCCGGGCCCGGAGGTCGTGGTGAAGGCGCGCGCGCCGTTCCATGAGGCGCCGATCACGATGCCGATCGAAGCAAGCTCGTCCTCGGCCTGCACGATCGCATATTTCGCCTGACCGGTCTCCGGATCGTGCCGCAGCTTCTTGCAGTGGTTGGTGAAGGCCTCGGCGAGCGAAGATGACGGCGTGATCGGATACCACGCGCAGACCGTGGCGCCGCCATAGACTGCGCCGAGCGCGGCGGCGCTGTTGCCTTCCAGAAAGATGCGATCGCCGACCTTGTCGGCCTTCTTGACCCTGAGCCCGATCGGGCATTTCAGGTTCTGCAGCGCCCAGTCGCGGCCGAGATGCAGCGCATGGACGTTGGAGGAGAGCAGCTTCTCCTTGCCCTTGTACTGCTCGCCGATCAGTTGCTCGATCAGCTTCGGATCCATCTCGAGCAGCGCGGACAGCGCGCCGAGATAGATGATGTTCTTGAACAGTTGGCGCTGGCGCGGATCGGTATAGGTCGAGTTGGTGATCGCGGTCAGCGGCACCCCGATCACGGTGATGTCGGCGCGGAATTTCGACGACGGCATCGGCTTGGTGGAATCGTAGAACAGATAGCCGCCGGGCTCGATCGAGGCGACATCCTTGTCCCAGGTCTGCGGGTTCATCGCCACCATCATGTCGACGCCGCCGCGGGCGCCGAGATGGCCGGCTTCTGTCACCCGCACTTCATACCACGTCGGCAGGCCCTGGATGTTGGAGGGGAAGATGTTGCGCGGTGACACCGGCACGCCGTGGCGCAGGATCGCACGCGCGAACAATTCGTTGGCGCTCGCCGAACCCGAGCCGTTGACGTTGGCGAAGCGGACGACGAAGTCGTTTACGCTGCTGATCGGGCTTTGGACTGACATGTTGATCCCGCGTGAACCATATCGATGAGGTATTTCTGCATGTCCCAGGCACCGGTCGGGCAGCGCTCGGCGCACAGCCCGCAATGCAGGCAGACGTCTTCGTCCTTCGCCATGATACGGCCGGTCTTCAGCCCGTCGGCGATATAGAGTGCCTGGTCGTGATGCGGCGAAGGCGCCTTCAGCCGCTGCCGCAGATCGTCTTCCTCGCCGTTCTCTGTGAAGGTGATGCAATCCATCGGGCAGATGTCGACGCAGGCGTCGCATTCGATGCAGAGCGGCGCGGTGAACACGGTCTGCACGTCGCAGTTCAGGCAGCGCTCGGCCTCGCCGAGTGCGAGCTTGAGGTCGTAGCCGAGCTCGACCTCGGCGCGGATGTCCTTCAGCGCGATCACCTTGTCGCGATGCGGCACCTTGAAGCGCTTGTCGGTGGAGATGTCGTTGTCGTAGCTCCACTCATGGATGCCCATCTTCTGCGAGGAGACGTGCACCTCGGGCAGCGGGCGCTCGTTGATGTCCTCGCCGGACAGCATCTTGTGGATCGACAGCGCGGCGTCATGGCCATGCGCCACCGCCCAGATGATGTTCTTCGGGCCGAATGCGGCATCGCCGCCGAAGAACACTTTTGGATTGGTCGAGGCGAAGGTCTTCGGATCGACCTTCGGCATGTGCCATTTGTCGAATTCGATGCCGCAATCGGCCTCGATCCAGGGGAAGGCGTTCTCCTGGCCGACCGCGACCAGCACGTCGTCGCAGGCCACGGTCTCATCGGGCTCGCCTGACGGCACCAGATTGCGCCGGCCCTTGGCGTCATATTCGGCCTTCACCTTCTGGAAGGTGACGCCGGTGAGCTTGCCGTTGTCGTGGATGAAGGCGACCGGCACCATGTAATTGAGGATCGGGATGTCCTCATGGAGCGCGTCTTCCTTCTCCCAGGGCGAGGCCTTCATCTCGTCGAAGCCGGAGCGGACGATCACTTTCACGTCCGCCCCGCCGAGGCGGCGCGCGGTGCGGCAGCAATCCATCGCCGTGTTGCCACCGCCGAGCACGATCACGCGGCGGCCGATTTTCTCGACATGGCCGAACGACACTGACGACAGCCACTCGATGCCGATGTGGATGTTGGCGGCTGCCTCCTTGCGGCCGGGAATGTCGAGCTCGCGGCCGCGCGGCGCACCGGAGCCGACGAAGATCGCGTCATAGTTCTCGGACAGCAGTTGCTTCAGGCTGTCGATGCGGTGGGCGCCCTTGAACTCGATGCCGAGGCCCAGGATGTAGTCGGTTTCCTCGTCGATCACCGAATCCGGCAGGCGGAATTTCGGGATCTGCGTCCGCATCATGCCGCCGGCCTTGGGATCCTGGTCGAACACGGTGCAGTGATAGCCAAGCGGGGCAAGGTCGCGCGCCACCGTGAGCGAAGCGGGGCCGCCGCCGATCAGCGCAATGCGCTTGCCGTTCTTCGGCCCGGGCCGTGGCAGGCGGTGCTTGATATCGTCCTTGAAGTCGGCTGCCACGCGCTTCAGGCGGCAGATCGCGACCGGATTTTCCTCGACGCGGCCGCGGCGGCAGGCCGGCTCGCATGGACGGTCGCACGTGCGCCCCAAAATGCCGGGGAACACGTTCGACTTCCAATTGATCATGTAGGCGTCGCTGTAACGCCCCTCGGCAATCAAACGGATATATTCGGGAACCGGTGTGTGTGCGGGGCAGGCCCATTGGCAGTCGACTACTTTGTGAAAGTAGTCCGGCGCGGAGATATCAGTCGGTTTCATTCCTACCTTATCCGCGCGGGACCCAAGTCGGAGCCCAAAGTCAGATGCGCGGCCTTATCTTTGCCTGCGAACGCCCAACGGACGGGCGTTCTTCTGGTTTTCCAATTGCATCATAGACGGCTCTTATTAGAGCCATTCCAGATCAGGCACACAAGCCAATTCTGCGCGACATCAGGCATTCGCGCGGTGCAGCACGCGCCTGCCGCTCAGCTCCATGAAGGCTTTATGCGGCGGTGCAACAATTCGTGACACCGCCGGCGCGGATCACGCGCGGGGCAGGTCGCTCTTGGCGAGGTCCCACATCAGCCGGTAAGTGCCGCTGGAGATCACCAGCGGCTTGCAGGCGGCGTTGTCGGTCACCAGCGCCAAGGCGGCCGGGACGGCCCTTACATCGGTGGCGTCAATCAGCACGAACCAGTCACCGGCGCCCGGCGCGGCATTCGATGCATCTGATGTCAGCGGTTTCGAAAGGGCAGGGTCGTTTTCGATCAAATGGATGGAGATGATCCCATCGAGCTTGGCGGGATCGAGCTGGTCGCGCAGCGCTTCGCGCAGTCTGTCTTTGCCTTCGCCGGGCGGACGAAGCCGGATGATGCCGAGCGCAGCGCCGCGGCCGGTGCCCCGGCTGATGGTGATGCGCGCGACGCCGCGGATCATGTTCTTGAAGCGCGCGATGTTGGCCTTGGACCATTCGGTCTGGTTGGCGAGTGCGGTGCGGTAGGCCGGGCTATCCAACACCTCGAAGGTCTCAGTCGAGTAGAGGCTGAGATATTTCGGCTTGCCCTCATGTGCGACGTAGCGACGCGCCTCCAGGAAGCCATCAATGGCGACGCGCTCCTCGAGATGCTCGCGGTCATACCAGCGATTGAAATCGGCCTCATCAGCGGGATCGATATCCATCGACGTCAGCAGCATGCCTTTTCCGGCCAGGGGCATTAGTGTTCTCCAGAAGTTTCCAACTGCGGAATTACTGTCCGCCTATTCAGCCGTTCGGTAGCCCTGCCTTGCGCATACCTTCGGCGATCCGTGCGCGCTGCGCGAGGCAGGTCGGGTTGTCCATTGGCGCGATGGCGAGGAAGTGGGAGAGCGTGAAATCGGGATCGAGGGCCAGTCCCGCCTGTACCGAAGCCTGTGCTTCCTCGATCCGCTCGAGATGTGCCAAGGCCGCGGCAAGGTAGAAGTGAACGAACGCGGCGACATTCCGGTTGGTCTCGATGGATCGCCTAAACCAGTAGGCAGCCGCTTCATCGGCTGCAAGATAGGACTGCGCGACACCCGCTGTATTCATCCAACTGAACGCTCGGTTGTCACGTGGCGAAAGCCGAAATGCTTCCATGACGTAGGCTTCAGTTTCTTCGGCTCGACCGAGATAACATTTGCCAAGCCCAATCCATGCGTAAGCTGTGGCCAGATTTCGATCCAGCGCCAAGGCCCACTCACATTCGGCGATGCCCTGAGCGGCACGCTTGGTAAAAATCTGGACGACGCCAAGAAGGCAATGCGCCATCGCGTGGTTGGGCACGGACGCCAGGACCTTGGTCAAAGACGTCTCGGCCGCCAGAAGGCGCGCGGTCCGGTCGCCGGTCTGCATGGACGTTCCCCGCATGGCATCGACAAACGCCATGCCAACCATTGCCTCAGCGTTGCCGGCATCCAGGCATAAGGCCTGTTCGAAGAACCTGCGCGCATGCGACAGGTTGGCCGGGTCCGATCCCCGGTTCACACACGCCATGCCCTGGAAATACAGGTCCATCGAATCCGGAAGCGGCGCCTGCGCCGCCCGCCGCGCCTCAGCCGTGACCAATTCCGTTCCAGGCTGATTGGCAAGACGCGCGCCGATTTCATCCTGCATGTCGAAGAGATCGGCGATCGGCTTGTCGAACCGTTCTGCCCACAGGTGATTGCCGGTCTCGGCATCAATGAGCTGAACGTTGATACGCATGCGGCTTCCATTACGCTGCACGGAACCCTCGAGGACATAGCGAACGCCGAGTTCTCGACCGATCTGCTTCAGATCGACATGCTTGCCCTTGTAGGTGAAAGCGGTGTTGCGGCCGATCACGAAGATCCCGACCATGCGCGACAGATCCGTGGTCAGGCTCTCGGTCACGCCGTCGACGAAATATTCCTGCTCGGGATCGGAGCTGAGATTGGTGAACGGCAGGACGACCAGCGAAGGTTTATCAGGAATGGCAAAGCCCGGTTTCGGCGAGCCGTCCGACACCGTTGCGCCCGCTGGCACAGCCGATTCGTGCACCGTGCCGATGAAACGGACACCCTTGCGCGGAAACGTTCTGATGAGTCGCTGTTCGTCCCCGGAGTCGCCAATCGCCCTGCGCGCAGCATTCAGGCGCGTGGTCAGGGCCACATCCGAAACGATGCGGCCTTGCCAGATGGCTTTGATGAGATCGTCCTTGCTGACGACGTGGTCCCGGTTGCCGATCAGATAGCCAAGCAAGTCGAATACTTTCGGCGCGACAGCGATGACATCCGCGCCGCGACGCAGCTCGCGCCGGGCGGTATCAAATGAAAAATCTTCAAAAATATAACGCAAGCGACTTCCCCGCACGGCGGCCAATCACGGAAGTTTATGCCCGAACGCAAGAGTAAGCCGACGATAAGGAAAAAGTAAGCCGGAGACCAAGCCTGTCCATCCTCGCCGTGGTACATCCAAAGGTAGAGTAAGCGCGGAATGAGATCAGGTTGGGAGACAGTTGATGATCACACGTCGTGACTTGTTGATCGTGTCGGCGGCCGGCGTCGCGTTCTCTGCCGCGGGTCTCGTGCAGCGTGCCATCGCACAACCATCGGCAAGAACCGTGCATATACTGACAGGCTTTACGCCGGGGTTGCAGGACGCCCTGGCAAGGCTCGTTGCCGGCCAGATGAAGGATTATGCGGAGACGATCGTGGTCGAGACCCGGCCAGGCGCCGCCGGCCGTGTCGCGGTCGAGGCGGTGAAGACGGCTGACGCCGACGGAACCGTCATGCTGTTCGCGCCGCTTGGATTCATGATGCTCTTTCCGCACGTCTACAAGACGCTCAGATATGAGCCGCGCGATTTCACGGCGGTGTCGACCGTCGCCTCGACCCCGACCTTGCTGACGGTCGGTCCGAAGGTGCCGGGTGAGGTGAAGACCCTTGCAGATTTCGTCGCCTGGTGCCGCGCCAACCCAAAGCAGGCCACCTACGGCACGGCGGGTGCCGGCACCACGCTGCATTTCCTTGGCGCGATGCTGGGCCGCACCGCGGGCTTCGATTTTCTTCATGTGCCCTATCAAGGCAATGGCGCGATCCAGGATTTGGTCAAAGGAGAGATCGCATCGGCCATTATGCCGGTCGGCAGCTCGCTCGGCCTTGTCCGATCCGGAGATCTTCGTGCGCTGGCGACCACCGGACCGCGCCACAGTCCGTTTCTTCCTGATGTGCCGACGGTGCGAGAACTCGGCTATCCCTCGCTTGAGGACCTCACATGGTATGGGTTTTTCGTTCCCGCGCAGACGTCGGCGGGTATTGTCGAGCGCCTCAACGGTTCCATCCAGGCTGCCCTCCGCATCGACGAGGTAAGGTCCGGCATGGCAAAGCTGGCAGTTGAGCCCGACGCGATCGCGATGGGCGACTTCGCCCGGCTGATCGCATCCGAATCCGAACGCTGGAAAGCGATCGTGCAAGCAACGGGATTCACTCCGACCAATTGAAGACTCCGACCGACTGCAGTCCCGGGCTCTCATCCTGTTGGAGGAACACATGAACGGATCAGAATCGATATTCGATCTCGTGCAGTCCCACCGCGTGACGGCGGCGATCTATGCCGCCGCCAAGCTCGACCTCGCGGAGGCGATCGGAGACGATGCAAAATCCATGGCCGAGCTTGCCCGGTTGGTGTCCGCCGACGAAAGCGCGCTGCGCAGGCTGCTCGTTGCGCTGACAACGATTGGGGTCTGCAACCGGGCAAGCGGGGACAGGTTTACGATCACCGACCTCGGCCGACAGCTTGATCGGAATGCCAATCCCTCTTTCAAGAACTGGGTTCTCTTCGAAGGCGAAGTCCTCGTGCGATCCTGGGCCGGCCTTGTCGATTCCGTTCGCTCCGGGAAGACCGCGACCGAGATGCGGGGAGAGGGACACGATCGCTATGCTGTGATGGGCAATTCGCCGGAAGTCGTCAGCCGGTTCAATGCCGCGATGGTCAGTCTGACGCGGAGCCTCGTTCCGAAGATCGTTCAGGCCTACGATTTCTCGACCTCGCGCGTCGTCATGGATCTCGGCGCCGGCTCAGGCGAGCTGATCGCCGGCGTGCTGCTGCATAATCCGCATCTCACGGGAATAGCGTGCGATCTTGTACGCTGCGAGAAGGAGGCGCGAGCGCATTTCAATCGGGTTGGCATCGCCGACCGCTGCCGGTTCGTTGCCGGCGATTTCTTCGCGGCGGTCCCGAGCGGCGCCGATACAATCCTGATGAAGAGCATCCTCCATAATTGGAGGGACGATCGGAGCGAGATCATACTGCGCAAGTGCCGGGATGCGCTTCCAGTGGGCGGCAAGCTGATCATCGTCGAGCGGATCATGCCAGAACGTCCGACGACATCAGCTCAAGACCGGGAGCGCGCCATGAGCGACCTTAACATGCTGCGGGAGCCGGGCGGCCTGGAGCGCACCGAAGCCCAGTACCGCACCCTTGCCGAGTCGGCCGGCTTCACCTTTGCGGGACTCTCCAGCGCTGGCTCGTTCAGCCTGATTCAGTTCGACAAGATCACGAACTGAGGTCGGTGCGGAAACTCCGAGTCTGGGTCAGCCGAGCCTCGGCCGACGTTAAAGTCTCGCGAGCCAAGCCTCCAGGCGGGTTGGTCCAAGCCGGGCTGTGCCGCTGGGCGTCAGCGAGGCATCGTCGATCGGCGCGCCATAATACTCTGCGGTTGGATCACCGAAAACGAGCCGGCTGTCGCCTGATGCCTTCAGGCGGCGCGCAACGAATTCATTGAAGGGCGCCTTCTCCGGGCCTGCAATATCGATCGTGGCGTTCAGCGGCTGCCCGACCGCGACCTCTGCGAGGCAGTCAACGACATCGTCGGCCGCGATCGGCTGGAACAGGGCCGACGGAACGACAATCCTGTTCCCGACCGCTCCGGTTTCGGCGATAGCGCTCAGGAATTCGAAGAACTGGGTCGCGCGGACGATGGAGTAGGGAACGCCGGACGATTTGATCAGTGTCTCCTGCGCGATCTTGGCACGAAAATAGGCGATATCCGGCGAGCGGTCGGTCCCGACAATCGATAGCGCGACGTGATGCGTCACGCCGGCCGCGGTTTCCGCAGCAACGAGATTGCGGGTGGAACGCTCGAAAAAGTCGAGCACTGCGGCAGGTTCCCAGGATGGCGAATTGGAAACGTCCACCACGACTTGCGCGCCGGTGAGCGCGGCCGCGAGCCCTTCTCCCGTCACCGCGTTCACACCCGACCGCGGAGAGGCCGGCACGGCCTCGTGTCCCTGTTGGCTGAGTTTTGCGACCAGCTTCGATCCGATTAGCCCGGTGCCGCCGATGACGATGATCTTCATGGCACTCTCCCTCAGCGTTTGACGAAGGCGAGTAGTTCCGGATTGACGACTGGGACGGCTCGCCAACAGGTGCAAATATCTCACGAGCCGCTACGTCCAGCAACTCTCGGGAGCGATGATGGAGGATCGCATGAAATGTGGTACTGCGAATGCTGAAAGGCTGAGAGCCGGAGTGGCGGCGGTTCGTGCCTCGGCGAGCAACGATGGAATACGAAGTCGCGATCAGTAGCTCAGGTGTGTTGGATACGCTCCGTGCGTTCGATCCCCATGTCGTCGGCACTCTTCCCTTGGCGATTTCCGTGCCGGGCAGCGATATCGACATCGTCTGTCACGCATTTGACCCGGCGGTCTTTGCCGAGGCGATCTGGAAACAATACCAATCCTGCGATGGCTTTCGTCTTTATCAGTGGACCTCCTCGGGACGACCGGTGGTCGCTCGCTTCGAATGGAGCGGGTGGCCCTTCGAGGTGTTCGGCGACACTCGGCCGGTGGATCAGCAGGACGGCTGGTTGCATTTCGAGATCGAAAGAAGATTGCTGGCGCTCGACGACGGACGCCTCCGCAAGGCCGTCCTTCAGCAAAGGTCGCTCGGGATCAAGACCGAGCCCGCCTTCGCAGCCGTTCTTGGGATAGCCGGCGATCCCTATCGCGGCTTGCTCGAACTCGCTTCCGAGACCGACGTTCAGTTGCGCGCTCGGCTGAACTCATTGTGAGGAATTGTCCGACGCGCCGCTCTGTTACCGCCGTAGCTCAAATTCCGTCGCCTTTGTCGGGCCGATGTCGCATGCTTCAATGACGGAGAATGGTAAGCAGGAGCAAGAAGTGCCCTACGCGGACGTTAACGGTCAGGGGCTCTATTACGAGGATACGGGCGGCGCTGGCCCGGCGATTGTCTTCTCGCACGGACTGTTGCTTGACGGCACCATGTTCTCGCCGCAGGTGATGGCGTTCCGGGACAGATACCGCTGCATCGTGTGGGACGAGCGCGGGCATGGGAAGACTGCCACGGAAACGTTGCCCGCCTTTTCGTACTACGATTCCGCAAACGATCTCTCCGCGCTTCTTTCGTTTCTCGGCATCGACAGCGCCATTCTCGTCGGCGTGTCTCAGGGTTCCTTCCTTGGCATGAGATGCGCCTTGATCAATCCCGAACGCGTCCGTGCCTTGGTCTTGATCGCAACGCAGGCGGGCGTAGATGATCCGAAAACACTCGCGAGCTATCGCGCGCTGCTCGGTGCATGGATCGCGGGCAAGCTGCCGGACGAAATCGCCACCACGGTCGAGCACATCATTTTCGGTCCCAACTGGCCTGGCGCCTCCGCATGGAGGGAAAAGTGGCGTGCCATGACCGCGCCAAATCTCTTGAGCTGTCTCGACACGCTCGCTCGCCGAGACGATATCAGCGACAAGATTTCCTCGATCCGCGTCCCCGCACTGGTCATCCATGGTGATGCCGATGCCGCCATTCCACTTTCGAGGGCGCAAGCCATGAAGGCAGCAATCCCCAATGCGGAACTGATCCTGATTGCGGGCGGTCACTCCGTCAACATGACGAACCCGGGACCCGTGAACGCAGCCATCACGGACTTCCTTGAACGACATCCTCTCGTCTCTTGAACGCTCCGGGCCCGCAAGGCCAGCCGCTCGGCGGGTTGGTACACAAGCCCGGCACACTCCGATACGAGCCTTTTCTTTTTTTGCTGCAGGCTCGACCGCGGGGGCGGTCGAGCCTTGATGTCCGAGTCCGTCTCAGACGAATAGGATGTCGTTAGTGTGAGCTGCCAGTTGGGCCACTGATACGCCTTGCAGCGTCAGATGGCCCGCATGTGCATCGACTACCACGTTGCCATGGCCATCATCATGAGAGGCATCTAGCACCGCAGCCGCCGTATCTGCGGCAAACATGCCCCGATCGAACTGGAGGAAGTCGTGAAGGACATCAAAGTGTTGAACCGTATTTACCCCGAACTTGTCGTGGAAGACAAAGGTGTCAGCCTCCAGGTTCGCCTGATCCCCTGCCATCTTGTCTGCGGTAACATTGACGGTGATTGCCTGAACGTCGGTGCCTCCGGGGTGACCGTCGGAGGCCTGGACCTGCACCTCGTAGGCGTTGTGCGGCTGCTTAGGCAAGGACGCGAAGGCGAGTACACCAGTATGACTGTCGAGGGTGAAGCTGCTCGCATCTGACCCACCAACGATGGAGTATGTGACGATGTCTCCATTATCGACGTCTTTGGCCTGGACCGTCGTGATCGCAGCATTGTGCACTCGAAGCCAGTAAGTTGCCTCGTCGCCCCCGCCACCGGTCTGAATTACAGGAGCATCGTTCTGACCGATCACGGTGATCGAGGCTGTCGCTGTCGAGCTTGCGCCGTGATTGTCGGTCACAGTGTAGGCGAAGGTGTCGGTCGCCGTCTGCCCGAGAGCCAGGAATTCAAATTGCCCGTTCGGGTCGTAACTGAACGTCCCGTCGTTGTTGTTTATGACGTTGCCTATGGTGCCGGCAGTGTTGATCGAAAAGCCGTGGGTATCGTCTCTATCGGGATCAGTGAAGTTGGCGGTCAGCGTGACGGCCGGTCCATCCTCGCTTACCCTATCTGCAATCGCAATTGCCGACGGAGCGTCGTTGACACCATTTATCGTCAATGCAAACGTGTTGTGCGTGGTGGTTATTCCGTCGCTTACATCGTAATTGAATGTTGCCGTATCCGTTTCCCCAGCAGACAACCCGTTGAACTTGGCGAAACCTGCAGGGGTAAGAGAAATTGTCGATCCCGATAGCGTGTAGTCGCTGCCCAGCAAGAGCGTTTGAGCAAGCGTGGATGTACTGACAGTCGTCACGCTGCTGGCCAGATTTTGCACAAACAGGGTATCATTTTCAGCGTCTGACGCCCCGGTGAGTAGGTTTTGGCTGAGGGTCGGCCCGTCCTCGCCCACCGTTGCTGTCAAAGCAGCCACAGCCGGTGCTGTCTCCACCACTTGCCAACCGATGACATCCATCTCTCTCAGGTCGGTAAGGCTAACGGCGTTCACCACACCAGATGGGCTGAAGGCGAGGAACGAGTCATTTCCCGCACTCGCTGCCCAATCGCCAAAGTCACCATTCGTTGCGGTATTAAAATTGTCTAGATTGGTCGTGCCGCCGTCGATCGAGAAATAACCCGCATTTGTTCCAACGAACTCACGCGTGCCCGCAGCCGAGAACTTAAAGAGATCGAGGGGATGATCGCCCGCGCCGGTTGCAACCGTGTTGCCGACGGCATTCAACTCTCGCCCCATGATTTCGGTGAACTCGTGTGCAACGACGCCGAAGAAGTCAAAGGCGCCTGCCGTGATGCCATCCGTACGGTCGTAATCGAAAGTCGCGGTGTTGCTGAAGCGGATGCTGCCATCGGAGGCTGAGCCGTTATTGGCGATCATGCCCAGGGCCATTTCCTCGGCAGGCGTCAAAGTCCAGCTGTGCGTCCCGGTGACCGGGTCAGAGGTCGGCAGGCTCGCTACTGCAGTGGCGTCGTCGGCGGACGTGCTGTCATTTACAAGAGCAGTTCTAATGGCAGTGAACGTCTGAGTGTCGAGGGAGTAGGAACTCGCCCCAAGCCCACCAATGTTCGCGAACGAAATGCTGATATCGATCGATGGGGGGTCGGTGAAATGGGCATTGAAGAAATTTGCGACCGCTTGAACCGCAGCTTGCTGCGTGGCGTTGACGCTGGAATCGAAGCTAACACTGAAGCTCATCTTAGCCTCCCTGTGCTAACGCGCTGAGATCCCGGGGCGCGCCCCGGTACACTCACACTGTACCTTTAGGAGACCAAAAGCGAGAGATCAGTGGGTCTTTGACATGGCGAGCGACTACAACTCGGGCCCGAGCTGGTTGCTTGCTAGCGCCTCAAGCCGTGCATTGCTCGCATCAGTGCGTTTAGGGGTGTCCACGCATCATTGCTGCGGTGCATGCGTCCGTTCCCCGCTGTGTCAATGACAAGCTACTCTAAGTGTTCGGCGTTGATCGGACCATTTGAACTTGTGCCGATGCGCCAAGCGGGCCTTCACAACGCTCGGCAGGGCGGTCGTTTGACCTGCGACCGCCGGCAATTCCGGATCGGGAGACGATCCGTCGGAATTGCTCCGGCGGATCATTCTCGACAAAACTCGAGCAGCGATCATTTGCGGCGGTACCGAAGCGCATCGACCAGCAGCGAGAACGCCGGCGATGGCTGCCTGCGGCTCGGGTAGTAGAGGTGATAGCCGGAGAAAGGCGGGCACCAGTCCGACAGGACGCGCACAAGCTGGCCGCTCGACAAATACGGCTGCACATGCCCCTCGGTCAGGTAGGCGAGCCCGAAGCCTTTCAAGGCGGCGCTAAGCAGCGCGCCGGCGCCATTGAAGACAAGCTGGCCCTCGACGCGCACATTCACTTCACGCCCGTTCTTCTCGAATTCCCAGGCATAGAGGCTCCCGCCATGGGTAGGCAGGCGCAGGTTGATGCAGTTGTGATGGGTCAGATCCTGCGGCGTCCGCGGCCGCTTCCGCTTGGAGAAGTAGGAGGGCGCGCCCACGACCGCCATGCGCAGGTCCGGCCCCACCCGGACAGCGATCATGTCCTTTGCCACCAATTCGCCCGGCCGAATCCCGGCGTCGTACTGGGCCGCGACGATGTTGGTGAGACCGTAGTCGATCAGCACCTCGACCTTGATATCCGGGTAGTGCGGCAGGATGTTCGCCAGGGCAGGCATCAGGATTGCGTCCGCGGCATGTTCCGTGGCGGTGATCCGGATCGTGCCTGCCGGCTTCTCGCGCAGTTCGCCCAAGGCCGCCAGCTCGACATCCATCTCGTCGAACTTGGGCCCGATCTTCAGGAACAGCCGTTCGCCGGCCTGAGTTGGTGTGACGCTCCGGGTCGTGCGGTTCAGCAACCTGACACCCAACCGCTCTTCCAGGCCGCGGACGATCTCGCTGAGGGTCGGTTGCGAGATTCCGAGCTTTGCCGCCGCCCGGGTGAAACTTCGCTCCCGCGCCACTGCCAGAAAGGCAAGTAGATCGCTCGCGTTCTCGCGGTCCATTTATAGGCCACTCCGATAAATCTGATCGGATTTTATCATCTAATCCTCGGATGCCCAAAGCGCTACGTTCGCCCGCGATCGTGACCCAGCCATCTGCTACCGAGGAGAGTTCTCCATGAGAGTGCTCGCAGCCGCCGCCGTCTCACTCTGTCTGATGGCGCAGGCTTCGGCCCAGACGTCCGCAACCAATGGAGCGAGAACGATGCCCACGCCCCAAGATATTCGGGCGGTCGCGCCCGCCCTCGAAAATTACGCGCAAGGCGTTGTGCTTGGCGATCTCTGGAAGAGGCCCGGCCTCTCGGCGCGGGATCGCAGCATCGTGACCGTCGCAGCCCTGATCGCCCGCGCCCAGACGGTCGAGCTGCCATACTATCTCGATCTCGCCATCGACAATGGCGTGAAGCCGTCGGAGCTGTCGGAAATCATCACGCATCTGGCGTTCTACACCGGCTGGGCGAATGCAACGAACGCGATTCCGGCCGCGCGCGAGGTCTTCAGGAGCCGCAACATCGGAGCCGATCAGCTCCCGCCGGCGTCCGGACCGCAACTCCCCCTCGACGAGGCCGCGGAGACGCAGCGGGCGACGCGCGTCGGGCAGCAGTTCGGCGAGATCACGCCCAGTCTTGTTCAGTACACGACCGACGTGCTGTTCCGCGATCTCTGGCTGAGACCGGGCCTTGCCCCTCGGGACCGCAGCCTCGTCACCGTAAGCGCCCTTGTGGCGACCGGACAGGTCGCGCAAATCACCTATCACCTGAACCGGGCGATGGATAACGGATTGACGCGGGAAGAGGCCGGAGAGGTGCTCGGCCATCTCGCCTTCTATGCCGGCTGGCCCAATGCGTTTTCCGCGGCGCCGGTGGTCAAGGACGTGATCGAGAAGCGGCCCCGTAGCAGATGATCGGGATGTACTCGCGTCGACGATTGTTCGCCGGCACCGCGGCCGGATTCGCGCTGACCGTGATCGGCCCGGCCGCAGCGGAGAAGTCGGCCGCCGAGCAAAGGAGTGGAGACATGGATATCGAGATCAAGCGAAATGGTTCGCGGCCCGCTGCCAAGGGCTCGCCGGACTGGTTCACCGGTTCGGTCCGCGTCGAGCCGTTGTTCCAGGCGCCTGATCCGGCGCGGGTCGGCGCCGGACAGGTCACCTTTGAGCCCGGCGCCCGAACCGTCTGGCACACCCATCCGCTCGGCCAGACATTGATCATCACCTCGGGACTGGGATGGGTGCAGCGCGACGGCGGACCGATCGAGGAGGTGCGGCCGGGCGACGTGGTGTGGTTCCCGCCAGGCCTGAGGCACTGGCATGGAGCGACGCCGACCACGGCAATGACCCACATCGCCATCCAGGAATCGCTCGATGGCAAGAACGTCGACTGGATGGAGAAGGTCAGCGACGAGCAGTACCGCAAGTGACCAAGCGGCGACTGGATGGAGAGAGCGAATGAAGCCCTACGTCATCTGCCACATGGCGGCGAGCATCGATGGCCGCACGCTTCCCAGCCGTTGGAGTCCTGAGGCCAGCGCGTCGCCAGGGCTGTTCGACCGATTGCACGAAGAGATCGGAGGCGACGCTTGGCTGGTCGGACGCACAACCGGTCAGGAATATGCCAAGGGCAGCAATTATCCCTCGTCCACAAAGGATGTCTTCCCGCGCGAGCCCTGGCTCGCGCATCGCGACAAGGCCTACGGCATCGTGCTGGACGCGCACGGCAAGATCGTGTGGGGCCGCTCGGACATCGGCAATGATCCCATCGTCGTCGTGCTGACGGAGGAGGTCTCGGATGCACATTTGGCGGGACTTCGCAGCGAGGGGATCTCCTACGTCTTCGGCGGAAAGCAACAACTCGATCTGCCGCTGACGTTGGACGTCCTGAACCGCGAACTCAGTGTGAAACGTCTGTTGCTGGAAGGCGGCGGCGTCACCAACGGTGCCTTCCTGCGGGCAGGGCTCGTCGACGAGGTGAGCCTGATCCTGTTTCCGACGGTAGACGGAGCGACAGGCGCGCCGGCCGTGTTCGACTCGCTGGAGAAGGAGCAGGGACGATCGGCGCCCGTCCGATCGATGACTCTCGAGAGCCATCAGGTGCTCGAGGGCGGCATCGTCTGGCTGCGCTACAAGCTGCAGAATGAATGATCCAAGCGCCTGCATCTCAATCGGCCTTGAACGGGCCGCCCGTCCTCTACACAAGCACCAACGGAGGAAGTTCAGTGTATCTGTCTTTCAAGAACCAGGTCGCGCTGATCACAGGCGCTGCATCCGGCATGGGTTTGGCCACCGCCAGAGCTTTCGCGGAGGCCGGCGCGGCCGTCGCGCTCGTCGATGTACGCGAAGACGCCGTACAGCAAGCCACCGAAGAGCTGGTGGCGGCCGGCCATAAGGCGATTGGGATTCAGTGCAACGTTGCCGACGAAGGCGATGTCGCCGCAGCGATCGAGCGGACTGTGTCCGATCTCGGAAGGCTGGATGCCGCGTTCAACAATGCCGGCGTGCAGTCGCCTGCGATCGAGACTGCCGACGTCTCGGGCGAAGAATTCGATCGGGTCAATGCCATCAATTTACGCGGCGTCTGGACCTGTATGAAGCATGAGCTCAACCACATGCGAGAGCAGGGCAGCGGCGCCATCGTCAATTGCTCGTCCATTGGCGGCCTGATAGGTCTGCCAGGGCGTGCGGCTTACCACGCCACCAAACATGGAGTGATTGGGCTGACCAGGAGTGCTGCGCTCGAATATGCAGCGCGCGGCATTCGCATCAACGCGGTGTGCCCAGGCACCATCGACACACCCATGGTTTCCGAGATGCTCTCCAAAGAGCCGGAAGCGATGAAGGAAATCCTGCGGGATCAACCGATCGGTCGGCTTGGCCGCCCCGATGAGATCGCGTCTGCCGTACTCTGGCTGTGCAGCCCCGGCGCAAGTTTCGTGATCGGGCATGCGCTCGTGGTGGATGGCGGGTTTACCGCCCACTGAACGCGACCAGCGGAAGACGCCTCACAGACGGTAGGTCCCGGTCACTTCATCGTAATGGTGATGCGGGCCAGGCTGGCCGAGAGCTCCACGCCCAACCTCGGTCCGCTAAGCACCAGGACGACGCCATTCGCATTCTGCAAGCGCACAGCGCCGGCTCCGGCCACGAGAGCACCTCCGGCTCCGACCGCTGTGTAGGTGCCTGCCAGATCGCCGGGATTGTGCAGGTTCTGGGCCTGCCCGACGAACTCATCAATTGACAGCGCAAGCGTCGCGCCAAAACTCGCGCCCGAAACGTCGAAGGGATATTTTTTGCCGTGGAATGTCAGCACGCCTGTACCATTGCCGACGGCGGCGATGATTCCGGCCTTGGAGAAGAGGACATGTACGCTGCCAGTGTCCGCCGGTGACGGACTGGTCGTTACCGTCCACGCGGCGAATGCCATCAGGCCGGATGCAATTGCACTGCGAAGGTCGCGCATAAGACCCTGGTCCCCGTGTTTTGAACGAGCTCAGGTCGAATCCCGAGCTTGAAACGAGAGACAATCCTGATCAGGCGCAAGAACGCTTGAGTTAGATCAAGGCAGCTTTTGTCCCGAAATCCTGACCCGAGGGATGAAACCATGCTCAGCACTGACGGCTTCGAACGCCCGGGGGCGACCAAGGATTGCGATTGAGAGCGTCCTGTTGTGGCCGCAGGCCGCAGAACGCACGTGCAACAAGAGATCGCGATTAAGCGGCAAAGACTGCAGTAGTTCGCTCCAGTGGCACCCTTGCGTGTATTCACGGTTTCGTGCAATCTTTGTTAAGAAAATTATTGTGCCGTCGATCAGTGGGACTTTTCATCTCTCCGACGTGCCGATCGCCTACGTCCAGATCTTTCTAGAACTCAACGTAGGGTGACATTGCCATGAAAATCGGCCTTGCCTTGTCTGGCGGGGGCTTTAGGGCTTCATTGTTTCATCTCGGAGTCATTCGAAGGCTGGCAGCCGAAGGTCGGCTAGCCGAAGTAGCCCGTATCGCAAGTGTGTCCGGCGGAAGCATCACGGCCGCTCATCTTTTGGCGAACTGGGACAAGTATAACTCGACCTGTGAAGACTTCGATAGGACTGCGGGGGAGCTGATTTCCCTCACAAAGATGGATATCCGAGGCCGCATCCAAAGGAGGCTTCCCTTCTTGTGGTTATTGGCTCTAGTGCCTTCCGAGCCGATGGCGGATCTCGCCCACCCATTTGCTAGCCAAATATTACGATCGATACCTATTTCATGGAGCATATGTTGCTGATATCGGAGGTTCAGATCGACCTACGCTTCTAGTCCTAAGCACCAATTTATCTCTGCCAGGACTCACATGTTTCGGTCATGAAAATCTGCTGAACATCCCATTTGATCAATCGAAGATCCCTCCGATTAAGACCAGACTTAATCCGCTGGCTCAGATCGTAGCGGCCTCGTCTGCCTTTCCCGCATTTTTTCCGCCAATGTCGCTTGGCGACAAAGATATTGGCGCTCGCGAAGGTTCGATGGGCAAGGGACAATATTTCACTGATGCAGGTGTTTTTGACAATCTCGGCTTGTACGGATTGAAGAGTGGGGCGCCCGATCAACTCGACCGCATCTATGCGAGTGACGCAGGCCGCTCGTTCGTTCCCCAAAAAGAAACTGACTTCGGCATTTTGCGAACGGCGCTACGCGCGGTTGACATATTCATGTTTCGAATTCGGCAATTGGATCTTGCCGGGGCTGCAAATGCAGAGCCCGCAACCTTGATTTCAATTTCTCATGAAACTGATGCTGCTGGAGCATCGGCAAAGGCCATCCAATCGCAGCTCGAAAACGTACGCACCGACCTCGATAAATTCTCCGACTTGGAAATAGAGGAATTGATCAGGCAAGGTTACTACCTAACCGCGAAGGCGCTCGCTTCAGAGCAGGGCCTTTCAGTGCCCAAGGCAATACCAGAATGGGATATACCGACAAAGGCAACGAAGATTCTGCAAAGTGACCTAGCGCGGAAGTTACAGAATAGCTCTAAAAGGCAGTGGCGCCTGTTCTCCGCTCTCGACTGGGTCAGCTGGGCGCAGCTTGCCATGATCGCATTGCTGTTCGCGGCATTGGCGGAACTTAAGGGACCCATTGTTGAACGAATCAACAGTGTGATCGCAGGTATAAAAGCCTACCCGGTGACTAGAATCGACCCGCCGGAATGGAAAGACTCGCCCGTTGCAATAGAAACCGTGAAAGAACTTACGCAACCTACAAACAGCGGTTTCGAAATCGTGAGCGACGACAGGGTATGGGATTTGCGCGGACTTCATGCAAACCGCCTGTCAGGCGGAGGGATAGAAGTTGTTGGTCCGGCGATTTTGACGAGAATCTCCAGACTGATAAGGCGCGACGCAAGCGCGACACAATATAGGTACCTCTTTCAAACCGCCGCTAAGAAGTTCTTTGCTCGGTCTCCCCAAACAAACGAAACAGTCAAGCTATTGCAATCCGAACCGAAGACGGTGAGCGGGAGCAATGTCTCCTTAACTTCCTACGAGCTTCAACTCGACGTTTCGCAAATTGAATTAAACAAAGAATTCGGACTTCAAGCCCAGGCAAAAACGATCGATGCGCCATGGGATCGAAATAACACCTGGCTCGGGATGCGCTTTACTGACCCTACGCCGGCGGCATCAATACGCATCATCTTTCCCAGAAGCCTTCCCTACAAGGATCCAGTGTTCTTGAAATATCCAAATGATAGTACGCTTGTTGCCCGGTCGACGGATGGGATCATGCTTGAAAGCGGCGAAGAAAAGGAGCTGCTATGGAGAGTTGACCGCCCACAGCCTGGAATGACCTACAGAGTTCAATGGGATTGGGAATAGGAACTTGCCGGGGACGCCGCTCGTCGGAGTTGCACCGCACGCCGGATCCAGAAGTCGGGGTCGTCTGCTAGTTCATCTAGCCGGACTGTGGGTAGCGCCGCGGAATCGGCAGCAATTAATCGGCAGAGCCAGTAGGGCGATGCTGAAACATCCTCCCCGTTGGCAGCAAGAAGCAAATCTCTGATCATTCCCGATGGAATCCGTCTGTTATCGGAGACTTCAGGAAGGACCCTGTGCCTGGCGTCGAGCCATTCTAGACCAGTGGTAACATGACGGAGGGACTCCGACGGATCACGCGTAAAAGGTATGAGCTGAGGAAGCGCGAACCGGTGGAGCAATACAAGCGAAGAATCGCTTTCTTCCAACAACCACAGATGATGGCCATCGCCAGAGAAAAATACGAACGCTAAGTCGTCCGCTAGAAATGGGGGCGGTTCCGTCGACGATATGTAGTCAGCTAGGAATTCCGGAACCTGCTTGCTGATAGAGGCTGCACCCATCCGGCCCATATCATAGTACGATTGACTTACGATCGTCGGGCTGGGATCCGGAGTTGGGTCGATGTAGGTGTAGCACGGGACGGACTTGTCAAGCTCATAGCTCCGATACGGCGATATATTCTGACTTACTTCAATGCGTGTGTAGCCCTGTTCTCTAAAGTCAAGATCAGCCAGTCGATCGGTCGGAATGCGCCAACAAACGCCATTGACTGTCTTGCTGCAAGACGGAGTCAAAGTCGCAAATGCCACGCGTTCAGCGATGCGCCAATCGTTCGTATAAACGTAACGTTTAGTCTCGTTGGTTCGGAAGCTACGTGCTGCGCTCCAGCAGCGAACATAGCCTTCTAATCGTGCTGGTATGAGCTGCCTGCTCTCTCCAGCACCCACTGAGGTAGCTAGCGAGCCGGCCGCGAGTATACTCTGATAGCCAAAGATATAGACGGAGTTCATAATATCGATCGGCCGTCCCGCTCCGGTTGCAAGCCTTACAGATGATTGTGTGCCATTCCCTTTTGAGGCGGTCAATTGCTGCAGCGCTTCTTTCTAACGAGATCTCAAGCTTCGCTGAGCGGCGAGCGAGCGAATAAGCGCCGACGAATCGTGGGGCGAAGGGTAATCCGATTGCTTTATCAGGCCGCCTGCGCGGCCTACTTGAGTCAATCTTGACAGTACCCAACGTGAGCACAACCGTTCCACTTTCGAGTACGTGGTGACCAACAAGCTCGATCGCGGGCATCTTCAAGCTGAGCATTTGAACCTGACTAAAGTCCTACGCCGAAGGTTCGGATTGAGCCTTACGCACTCGCCCCGACGGCTTTAAGCCGCGCCGCCGTAGCCACGGTTCCATTCACTGACCCCGTCGAATTGAGCCGCGACGAAAAGCCAGTGGAACGTACAGGGGAGGCCAAGGATTGCCATAATTGGCGTAATTTCTGTTCAGCGGTGGTTCACCCGTCGAGGAATCCAATCGATTGGCATCCGATAGGGGATACGATCATGACGCGCATTCTGCTCGCATTGTTCATCGGCCTGGTGTCATCGATCGCGCTGCCCGCACAGGCGCAAGAGCAGGAGAAGCGGCTCGCGCTGGTGATCGGCAATGGCGCCTACGCGTCCGGCGCGCTGCCGACGGCGGCCAACGATGCGGGCCTCGTGGCGCAGACGCTGCAGGCCGCGGGCTTTGACGTCGTCGGTGCGCGCGACCTCGACGGCGAGACGCTGCGGAAGTCGTTCCGTGAGTTCGTGCAGAAGGTGCAGGAGGCGGGACCGAACACGGTCGCCTTTGTCTATCTCGCCGGCTATGGCGTGCAGCTTACCGGTGAGAACTATTTCATTCCGGTCGATGCGAAGATCGCCCACGACATCGACGTGCCGGTCGAAGGCCTGCGGCTGTCGGACTACATGCGCCAGCTCTCGGCGCTGCCGGTGAAGGCCAACATCATCGTTCTCGACGGCGCGCGTGCGAATTCCTTCGCCAAGGAGGGGCAGCCGCTCGCCGGCGGCCTCGCGCTGGTCGAGCCCGACGCGAAGATGCTGGTGGCGTTCAATGCCGCACCCGGCACGATCGCGCCCGAGGGACAGCCGCCTTACGGCGCCTACGCGCAGGCGCTCGCGGAGATGATTCGCGCTGGCGGCCTGCCGCTGCCTGAACTGTTCGACCGCGTCCGCCTGCGCGTCAGCGAGATGACCAAGGGCGCGCAGATTCCGTGGAACGCGCAGAAGATCGACACGCCCTTCATGTTCTTCGAACGGCAGCAGGACGCGCCGCCGACCCAGGTCGATGCCAGCGCCCGCGACAAGCCGATCCGCGACTTCGACGCCAAGGACGCCTACGCGGCCGCGCTGGAGCGCGACACGCTGCAGGGCTACGAAGACTTCCTGCAGGCGTTTCCGAATGATCCGCTCGCCAAGCGGGTGAGGGCGATCGTTGCCGCGCGGCGCGAGGCGATCACCTGGGGTCGGAGCTATCGCACCGATTCGCCTGATGCCTATTGGTCCTATCTCCATCGCTATCCGCGCGGCCCTCATGCGGCCGATGCGCGGCGGCGTCTTACAATCCTTTCGGCGGCGCTGGAGCCGCCGCCGTCCTTTGCGCCGATCGACTACGACGTTGGGCCGCCGCCGCCCGACGAGCTGACGTATGTGGACGACCGGCCGGTGCTCTACTTCGACGATCCGGTGTACGCCTTTGCGCCGCCACCGCCGCCGCCGGTGTTCTTCCTGCCGCCACCGCCGCCGGATTTCGTGGTTCTGGCGCCACCGCCGCCTCCGGTGGATGTGTACGTGCTGCCCGTTCCGCTGTTCGTGCCGATCCCGGTCTTTGTCCGGCCGCCGATCTATGTTGCGCCGCCGCCGAACAACATCGTGTTCGCCAACATCCACAACACGACGATCATCAACAACGTCATCAACAATCCGAACCCAACTCCGGCGCAGCTCGGCGCGCTCGGAACGAAGTTCAGTGGTGGCGCAGCTCGACCGGCGATAGCGCCATCGCTGCCGCCGGCCGCGGCGCAGCGGGCCAATCTGGTCCAGCCATCGCCGCAGGGCGCCGGTCAGTCGGCGCTGGGCACCAAGTTTGCGCCGCGTGCGCCGACACAAGCCACGCCGGGCGCGGCACCCAACACTCCCGGCGCGAATGCATTGCCAGGCGCCGGAAGGCAGCCATTGCCGCCGGCGCCGCCGCCCGCGACCGCCGCGCAGCCTGATCCGGGCACCAAGGCGTCGAGGCTGACGTCGCCGCCCGGCACAGCTCCCAACGCGGCTGGCGCCAATGCGCCGGCTGGGACCAAGGGGCGGCCTTCGCCGCAGACCGCGACGGCACCTGCCACGGCCGCGCAGCCGAACGCGATCAGGCCGGGAGCTTCGCCGAACGCGGCCGCTGCGCCGATCGACACGAAACTCAACCGGGCAGCGCCCGCACAGCGCCCGTCGGCCGCACGGCCGGCGGATGTTCCGAGGGCCGCTGGCGCGCCGCCGCCGCGCCACGCGCCTGCGGCAACCGCATTGGCAAGGCCGACGCCTTCCGTCGCTCCGCCGGCTGCCGCGCATCGCCCGTCACCGCCGCCGGCAGCGGCGCGGACACCGCCGCCGGCAGCAGCGCGGACGCCGCCTCCTGCGCGTGCCGCGGTCGCACCGCCGCCAGCTCCTGCTCCGCGCGTCGCGGCGCCACCGCCACACCCGGCCGCGCCGCCGCGGGTCGCATCACCGCCGCCGCAGATGCATCAGGTGCAGCGTGCGCCACCACCACCAGCGCGGCCCGCTGCGCCGGCGGGGCGCGGCGGAGCTGCCTGCCCGCCTGGCGGGTGCCCTCAGCATTGACCGGTGTGAAGCGCGGGCCTCGGCGATATCAATCCCGCTTGCGCGAGGCGAGGTCGGAGATTGCCCTCATCACGGCATCGCGGACGCCGGGGTCGTACAGGATGTGCCCGGCGCCTTCGACGATGCGGACTTCGGCCTCTCGCCAGCGCGCGGCCAGCGCGAACGAGGTGGCCGGCGGACACAGCAGATCGTAGCGGCCCTGCACCAGGATGCCGGGAATTCCTGCAAGCTTGCCAGCTTCGTTCATCAACTGGTCGGGCGCCATGAAGCAGTCATTGGCGAAGTAATGCGCCTCCATGATCGGCGTCGCGGGCAAGGCGCGCGACGAGTTCAGCGAGGCGGGATCAAGCCGTGTCCGGCTGGGCGCGTGGACGGAGAGGATGTGCTCGGTGTCATGCCAGGCGCGCGCGGCCGGGCCGTGCACCGCCGCGTCGGCATCGAGGATGCGGCGCCAATAGGCCTCGAGTGGTTGCTCGCGTTCTTCGGCCGGCAGAACGCTCAGGAAGTCCGCCGACAGCGCGGGATAGAAGCGCGGCAGCGTGTCGAGGAAGGCGACTTCCAATTCGGGGCGCGTGCCAAGGAATGTCGCGCGCAGCACCAAGCCGCTGACGCGATCGGGATACGCCTGCGCATAGGCCAGCGCGAGCGTCGCGCCCCAGGAGCCGCCGACCACCAGCCAGCGCTCGAAACCGAATTTCTGCCGGATCGCCTCCATGTCCGCGATCAAAAGCGGCAGCGTGTTGGCCTCGCGCTTTCCTTTGGGGCGGCTGCGTCCGGCGCCGCGCTGGTCGAACAGCACCGCGTGAAAACGCTCGGGATCGAACAGGCGACGGTGATCCGGCTGGCAGCCGCTGCCGGGGCCGCCATGCAGATAGACCGCAGGCACGCCGCCCTCGCGGCCGACGCTCTCGACATAGATCTCGTGGTCGTCGCCGACACCTAAGAATTCGGACGTCAGTGGCGCGAAGGGATCCGTGCGGCGCGATGCTTTGCCCGCCTCGGCGTCAGGCGCCATGGTCGCCTTCCGTCTCCAGCGTGCCGCCGGCGAAATTGCGATAGAGGAAGCGGTTGTTGCCACCGGCCGCCTCGGTCTCCGCGAGCTTGAAGATCTTCTCGTGCATCGGCGACAGCGTGCAGGCCGGATCGGTGTTGCCGGCATCGCCGGTCAGCGCAAAGGCCTGGCAGCGGCAGCCCCCGTAGTCGATCTCGCGGAATTCGCAGGATTTGCACGGCTCGGGCATCCAACCGGTGCCGCGATAGCGGTTGAAGGCTTCCGAGTTCTGCCAGATCCAGGCGATCGAATGGTTCGAGCGCACGGATTCGAACTGGAGCCCGGTGATGCTTTCGGCGGCATGGCACGGCAGCACCTTGCCGGCCGGCGAGATGTTGAAGAACTGCCGGCCCCAGCCGCCCATGCACTTCTTCGGCCGCAGCGCGTAATAGTCCGGCACCACATAGTCGATCGCGAGCACGCCCTTCAATCGCGCCTGCGCCTCCTCGACGATGCGGCTGGTCTCCTCGATCTGTTCAATCGTCGGCATCAAGGCGGCGCGGTTCTTCAGTGCCCAGCCGTAATACTGCACGTTGGCGACCTCGAGCCGGTCGGCGTCGAGATCGACGGCCATCTGGATGATGTCGGAAAGCTGGTGCAGGTTCTGGCGGTGCATCACGGCATTAACGGTGAGCGGCAGGTCGAGCTCGCGCGTCCATTTGGCGGCCTGGATCTTCTTCTCGTGCGAATTCTTCAGGCCCGCAACGCGGTCGGCGACAACAGGCTCGTTGCCCTGGAAGCTGATCTGCACGTGGCAGAGGCCGGCATCGGCGAGCGCCGCCAGCTTTTCTTTCGTTAGCAGCACCGCCGACGTAATCAAGTTAGTGTAGAGCCCGACGTCATTAGCATGCTGCACCAGCTCGACGAGATCCTTGCGCGCGGTCGGCTCGCCGCCGGAGAAATGGATCTGCAGCACGCCGAGCTCGACGAGCTCGGTCATCACCTTCTTCCATTCGTCCGTGGTGAGCTCGCTGCCGGCACGGTCGAGCTCGACCGGGTTGGAGCAATAGGGGCATTGCAGCGGGCAGCGGTGCGTCAGCTCTGCGAGCACCGCCAGCGGAATGCCATAGCTCGTCGCCGTCGAGCGGTGCTGCTCCAGCACCGCCAGCCCGTCATTCGGCGCGGCCGTTGTCTTGCCGTCGGTGAGAATGTCGCTCATGGCGTCTTCTCCCGTGCTTCGCTCAGAAAACCCTTGTCCGCCAGATCCTGCAGCATCGCGATCACGTCGGTCGCGATCGCCTCGCGCGGTGCGGCGTATTTCGCCGCGAGCTGATCGACCAAGTCGGCGACGCTGCGCTCGCCGTCGCAGAGCTGCAGCACTTCGACCGCGATCTCATCCGGCGCCAGCACGCGTTCCGGCGCCAGGATCACCCAGACCTGCCGTGTCTCGTCGAACTTCAGCTTGGCATGCCGCGGCAATTTCGGCCGGCTTGTCTCGCTGACGTTGATGTTGCGGCCCGCCATCGAAGAATTCCTCTAGCTCGCCGTCGGCACGAAAGCGCCGGGCGGGATGTGGCCGTCGACATAGGCATGATAGAGCGCATCGAGCTGCACCCACAGCACGTTGGTCTTGAAGATCAGCGCATTGCAGACCGCCTCGCGCTCCGCCTGTGTCGTGGCGTGCTTCTTGACATAGTCGAGCGCAAAGCCGGCATCGCGCGGCGCCTGCTGCAGGCGGCGTTTGAAGTAGCTCATGATATCAGGATTGACGAAGTTGTAGTGCTGCAGCATCCCCGAGATGCGCTCTTCGTGCAGGTTCGGCGCGAACAACTCCGTCAGCGAGGAGGCGATCGCCTCCAGCGGCGTACGGTCGCGGCAGAAATGCACATAGGCTTCCACCGCAAAGCGCGTCGCCGGCAGGATGCCTTCGGTCGATTCGACATAGGCACTGTCGAGGCCGAGGCCTTCGGTCAGCTTCAGCCAGCGCTCGATCCCGCCTTCGCTGTCGACATCACCGTCATGATCCTCGATGCGATGGCGCCACTCGATGCGGGTCATGCGGTCGCGGAAGCGCGAGATCACGACCGCGTCCTTGATCGGGATCGTGCTCTGGTAATAGTAGCGGTTCAGCGCCCAGGCCTGCACCTGGCCCTTGTTCAATTTGCCGCCGTGCAACAGTTTATGGAATGGATGCAGGTTGTGATAGCGCGTCGCGCCGATATGGCGCAGCACGGCTTCCAGCTCCGCGGCGCTATCGAGCGACACGCCCTTGCCGATCGAATAGGCGGTCATCGCTTGGAGTGAAGGTCCTTGGGGCAAAGGTGCATTCAAAGCTCTATCTCCGTTCCATCGGCGGGGATCTGCCAGCCGGCTCCCTCGGCCATCTTCCGCTCGGGAGAGTCCTTCAATAGGGCCGGGTTGGAGTTGTTGATATGCAGGAACAGTTTTCGGCCGATGGCAAGCCCTGCGAGGCTCTCGATCGCGCCGTGACTGCCTGACATCGCAATATGTCCCATCCCCTGACCGGTCTTGTTGCCGAGTCCCGCCGCGATCAATTCGTCGTCGCGCCACACCGTGCCATCGAAGAACACCAGCGGCGCTCCTGCAAGCCGAGATTTCAGATCATCGGTCACGCGCGCGCAGGCGGCGAGAAAGTAGAAATATTTGCCGCTGGCCTTTTCCGCAATGCGCAGGCCCAGCGTGTCGCCGGCGCCGTCATTGCCGGCCGGATGTGCCTTGCCCTCAAGATACCACGCGCCCTTGCCGGGAACCTCGAACGGCAGCACTTCGAGGCCGGAAGCCGAGCCGTCGGGCAAAGCGGGTTCGAACGCCTGGTCCACCGCGATCGGCTGGCGCTTCACGTTCTTCTCGCTGAGCACGTCGAACACGCTGTTGGACTTCAGGATCGCCAGCACCCGCTGGTGCGCGTAGATCGTAAAGGGCGAACCCTCGCGCATCGACAATAGTCCCGCAATGGCGTCGATCTCGCCATTGGTGAGGATGACGCCGGCGATCGGACTATGGCGAAGCTCGCCGCGCTTTGGGTGCAATCGCGGCGTTGCGGTCACTTGCTGGCGCAGGTCGGGCGAGGCGTTGATCAGGAACCAGTGCGCGCCGTCGGCGCTGACCGCGATCGAAGCCTGGGTACTCTGCAGGTCCGCCGCCTCGCTTCTTGCCGTGGTGCAAACCGGGCAGCCGCAGTTCCACTGCGGAACACCACCGCCGGCCGCCGCGCCCAGGACGACGACGCGAACCATGATCCGTCTCCTGGCGAAAACCTGACGCGTAGGAACAAACGAGCCAGGGACACAACAAAGCGGACCCGGGCGTCAACACACATTCCCTTAAGGAAGGTCGGACGCCCGCAAGTCCAGCAACGTATTAAGGCTAAGGTCGTCGCGCCCGCTTACTTGCGGGTTGCGCACATATACATGTTGATTTCCATGCCGACGGACACTTCGACGATCTTTGGTGCTTTCCAGGCCATCAGGTTCTCCTGTTTATGATCCGGGCGTATTTCGTCCCGGGCGATAAAGTAATGCGGGCGAAAAAGTTCGCCAGTTAAATTTTGACGTGCTGCGCTGCATCAGTCATGCTGCGCCGCACTGGATCATGACCAGATTAGACGGAATCAGATCATGATCTCATCTCTTTGTTTGATCATGATCTCCGCGCAAACGCTTGGTCGCGAGGGAAGACCGGTTTCCACTTTTCCGGATCATGTTCGAGGAATTCACGCAGTTGTGCGAGAGCCGCAAGTCAAATCATACGTTTCGTTGTTGTTCGCATTGCGATCAATGGCGATTCTGAGTTTCACGGAGGTCCCATCGCAGGGGGTCTCAACCGGAGTGTCTGCCGCCGATGCCGCGCTATTTCTTCAACACCCGTATCGGCGATGAGCTGATCTCCGACCCCGAGGGCGAAATCCTGCGGGATCCCGATCGCGCCTGGGAGATGGCGCGCGCCATGATTCGGGAACTGCTGCGGACCGAAGGCGCCGACGCCACACTGTTGAATGCCGTCATCGAGGTGACCGACGACGAGGGCGATATCGTGCTCGAATTTCCATTCTCGGAGGCGATCATCGGCCCGCCGGATACGGGCTCGGTCACGAAACATTGAAGGTCTGCGCGGTCGTTCTGCGCTAGATCGCTCCCCCGCCTCGATTCCGACCATGTTCCGGATTGCATCCGTGGACGAATGTCGGAAACTGCCACTCAGGAAGCCACGCCGGCATGCGCAGGATGCTGCACATGCGAGGACCAAAAGGCTTTCGCATCTGGGGAGAACCACAACGATGAACAATCTGACCACGCCGCGCAGCCTTGTCCTGGCCGGCGCTTTCTTCGGCGCATTCACGCTTGCCGCCCATGCCCAGCAGCCCGCCAGTCCGCCCGCCGCCGGTGCGGCACCTGCCGCAGCGCAGCCGCTGCCGCCGGGCTCGCCGCTGATCGGGCGGCCGGAGAACGAGGCGGCCGCCAAGCTTGCCCCGGTCGCGCCGCCGCCGCTGGCGGCCGCGCCCGACAAATTGCCGCTCGCCAAGCTGAAGGTGCCGGCCGGCTTCAACGTCGAGGTCTACGCCGCCGGCATGGCGAATGCGCGCTCGCTGGCGCAGAGCGACAAGGGTACGGTGTTTGTCGGCAGCCGCCTCGTCGACAAGGTCTATGCCATCGTCAACAAGGACGGCAAACGCCAGGTGAAGGTGATCGCCTCCGGCCTCTATCGCCCGAACGGCGTCGCCTTCAAGGACGGCACGCTCTACATCGCGGAGCTCTCGAAGGTCTCCAAGATCGAGAAGATCGACGATGTCATCGACAGTCCGCCGAAGCCGACGGTGATCTATGACAATCTGCCCAAGGACGAGGCCCATGGCTGGAAGTTCATCGCCATCGGCCCGGACAACAAGCTCTATGTCCCGGTCGGCCAGCCCGGCAACAACGTCCTGCATGACGATGCGCATGGCCAGATCCGGCGCATCAATCTCGATGGCTCGGGGGCGGAAGTCTATGCGGTCGGCGTGCGCAACACGGTCGGCTTCGACTGGAATCCGGAGACCAAGCACCTCTACTTCACCGACAACGGCCGCGACTGGCTGTCCGAGACGGTGCCGGAGGATGAGCTCAACCGCGTGACCAAGGCCGGCGAGGATTTCGGCGCGCCGTTCTGCTACCAGGGCAACATCATCGACCAGGAGCTCGGCTGGGGCAAATCCTGCAGCGACTATACCCCGCCGGTCGGCCTGATGGGCCCGCACACCGCTTCGCTCGGCATGCGCTTCTACACCGGCAACATGTTCCCGAAGACGTACAAGAACGCGATCTTCGTCGCGCGCCACGGCTCCTGGAACAAGTCGAAGAAGGAGGGTGGCGATGTCGTCGTGGTCAAGCTCGACAAGGACGGCAAGGTGAAGTCGGTCGAGCCGTTCCTCACCGGCTTCCTCGAGGATAACAAATATGTCGGCCGTCCCGTCGACGTGATGCAGTTGAAGGACGGTTCGCTGCTGGTCTCCGACGATTGGAACGGCGCCGTCTACCGCATCAGCTACGGGAAGCAGAAGGTCGCGGGGCAGTAGGTCGTACTCTCCGTCATTGCAAGCGAAGCGACTTGTCCGCCGTAGCTCAAAGAGCGAAGGCGGAAGCAATCCATGCCTCCGCAAGTGGCGAAGTGGATTGCTTCGTCGCTTCGCTCCTCGCAATGACGAGCGCCAGGAAAGATCGATGTACAAAAAAATAGTTGCCGCGCTCGCCCTCGCATCCATCACCTTCGCCGCCAGCGCTGAGACCATTCAGGAGCGCGCCGCGCCCTGTTTTGCCTGCCATGGCGAGCTCGGCACGTCGGAGACCGAGAAGACGCCTTCGCTCGGCGCCCAGCAAGCGGCTTACGTGCTGATCCAGCTCTTCATGTTCCGCGAGAAGCTGCGCGCGTTCGACACCATGAACGAGATGGCGAAGAATCTGTCCGACGACGACCTCCGCACCTTTTCCGACTTTATCGCCACCCTGCCGAAGCCGGCATCGCCCGCCGAGGCCGGCGATTCCGCGCGCATGGCGCGCGGCCAGGCGCTCGCGCATCAATATCTCTGCAACAACTGCCACAGGCCGGATTTTTCCGGCAACGACAACGTCCCGCGCATCGCCAACCAGCGTGAAGACTATCTGAACAAGACGCTCAGCGAATACAAGGACAACACCCGCCACGGCTATGACGGCACCATGGCCGACGTGATGCAGCCTGTGACGAAAGAGCAGATCGCCGACCTGGCGTATTACATCGCCCACTACCGCTGACACGCCGAATAGCTCTTGTCTGACTCGATGTGGCCGCGGTCGACCTCTCCCCAGCGGGGAGAGGTCGGATCGTATCGAAGATACGATCCGGGTGAGGGGGCTCAGGTGCCTATGAGAGACTGAAACCCCTCACCCGGCGCTTTGCGCCGACCTCTCCCTTTGGGAGAGGTGGGCACCGTCCACGCGGCTGCAGCCCGGTTTACTTGCTTAGGAATAATTGTCCATTCCTTGCGCTGGCCACGTCCGCCCCACGACGCTAAAACACGCCCGTCGCAACGGAGTCGGCAATGGAAGAACTTTGGCGCCTGTCGGCCGCGGATCTGGCCGGCCTGATCAAATCGAAAAAGGTTTCGGCGAGGGAGGCGGCGACCGCCGCCCTGGCGCGGCTGGACGCGGTCAATCCCAGGCTCAATGCCGTGGTCGACCACAGACCTGCGGACGTGCTGGCGCAGGCGGACGCCATCGATGCCGCGATCGGCCGCGGCGAGGAGGTCGGCGCGCTCGGCGGCGTCCCTGTCACGATCAAGGTCAATGTCGACCAGGAAGGGTTTGCCACCACCAACGGCTTGACGCTGCAGCGCGACGTGATCGCGAAGGCCGACAATCCCGTGGTGGAGAATTTGCGCAAGGCGGGCGCCGTCCTGCTCGGCCGCACCAACTGCCCGGCCTTCTCCTATCGCTGGTTCACCACCAACCTGATCCATGGCGACACCAAGAACCCCCGCGATCCGAACCTTACGCCAGGCGGCTCGTCCGGCGGCGCGGGGTCGGCGGTGGCGGCCGGCATCGGGCATATCGCGCATGGCACCGATATCGCGGGCTCGATCCGCTATCCGGCCTATGCCTGCGGCGTGCATGGCCTGCGGCCGACCATGGGTCGCATCCCCGCCTTTAACGCGGCGCTGCCGGAGCGGCCGATCGGCCCGCAGATCAGCGCGGTCTCGGGACCGCTGGCGCGCACCGTTGGCGACCTGCGCATCGCGCTCGCGGCGATGTCGGCCCGTGATGTCAGAGATCCCTGGTGGATGCCGGTGCCGCTGGAGGGACCTTCCGTGCCGAAGCGCGTCGCGATGTGCCTCGATCCCGACGGTCTCAATCCGGTCGCCGAGGTGAAGGCTGCGGTGGCGGACGCCGGCAAGCGGCTGGAGCGTGCCGGCTGGACCGTCGAGGAGATCACGGCAACGCCGCCGCTGCGCGAAGCCGCCGACCTTCAGACAAAACTCTGGCTCGGCGATGGCTATGAGGCGCAGCTCGCCGCTGCCGAGCGCGAGGGCGATCCCGGCGCGCTGACCTGCCTGCGCGGCAACCGCGCCAAGGTGCATCCATTCGATCTTTCGAAGGCGCTGACGCGCCGGGCGACATTGACGCGCGAATGGCTGGCATTCTTCGAGCAATACGCGGTGCTGCTGATGCCGGTCTCCGGCGAATTGCCGTTCCCCGATCAACTCGACTGCAAGGACGATGCCTCCTTTGCCCGGGTCTGGCACGCGCAACTGCCGCAGATCGCCATTCCCTTCATGGGCCTGCCGGGGCTGGTTGTGAGCACAGGATTGGTCGGCCGCATTCCCGTCGGCGTGCAACTGGTCTCTGGCCGCTATCGCGAAGATCTCTGCCTTGCCGCCGGCGAGGCAATCGAAGCCGGCGGCACGCCGTCCGCGGTCATTGATCCTGCAGGCTGATCGAAGAATCGAACATGACGATCTTAGGTCGAAGTGACGACGGCGCTTCTCCCTCTCCCCGCTCTTACGGGGAGAGGGTCGGGGTGAGGGGCTTTCTCCGCGATCACGGTGACAGTTGTGCTCGGGGAGGCTCCCCCTCACCCGAAATTCAAGCGCTGCTTGAATTTCGACCTCTCCCCGCAAGCGGGGCGAGGTAAAGCCAATGCCAAGCGTCTATGATTTCACGGCCCGCTCGCTGGTCGGAGATGAAGTGCCCCTGAAGCAATTCGAGGGGCAGGTGCTGCTCATCGTCAACACCGCCAGCGCGTGCGGCTTCACGCCGCAATACAAGGGCCTGCAGGAGCTCTATCTGGGGCTCTCGCCGCGCGGCTTTTCCGTGCTCGGCTTTCCCTGTAACCAGTTCGGCGCGCAGGAACCGGGCGATGAAAAACAGATCGCGGAGTTCTGCGAAACCAACTACGCGGTGACGTTCCCGATGTTCGCCAAGATCGAGGTGAATGGCGCGAATGCGCATCCGTTGTACAACTACTTGAAGAACGAGAAATCGGGCCTGCTCGGCCCGTCGATCAAATGGAATTTCACCAAATTCCTGGTCGACCGATCGGGCGGGGTGGTGGCGCGCCATGCGCCCACCGCGCGGCCCGAAGGACTGAAGACTGCAATCGAGGCCCTGCTATGAGCGAGAACAACGAAACCACCCACGACGAGCTGCCGGACCGCCTGTCGGTCGATCCGAACAGCCCGTATTACAATGCGGATATCCTGGCGCGCGACGTCGGCATCCGCTTCAAGGGCGTCGAAAAGACCAATGTCGAGGAGTATTGCGTCAGCGAAGGCTGGGTGCGCGTCACCGCCGGCAACGCCAAGGACCGCTATGGAAATCCGCTGACCATCAAGGTCCACGGCCCGGTCGAGCCGTATTTCCGCGATAAGCCGAAGTCGTAACATCTGAAGCGCAAGTAGTTCACTCCGTCATGGCCGGGCTTGTCCCGGCCATCCACGTTCTTTGTTCGCGATAACGGAAGGGCGTGGATGCCCGGGACAAGCCCGGGCATGACGCAAAACCCAAAGGCCAAACACACATGTCCGTCCGCATCATCGACGTTCGCGAAGTGACAAAGCCGATCGCCTCGCCGATCCGCAACGCCTATATCGATTTCAGCAAGATGACGACGAGCCTGGTTGCCGTCGTCACCGACGTGGTGCGCGACGGCAAGCGCGTGGTCGGCTACGGCTTCAACTCCAACGGTCGCTACGGGCAGGGCGGCCTGATCCGCGAGCGCTTTGCGCCGCGGCTGCTCGAGGCCGATCTGAAGACGCTGCTTGATGCGAGCGGCGACAATCTCGATCCGGACAAGGTCTGGTCGACCATGATGTCGAACGAGAAGCCCGGCGGCCACGGCGAGCGCTCGGTCGCGGTCGGCACCATCGACATGGCGGTGTGGGACGCGGTTGCGAAGATCGCGAACAAGCCGCTGTTCCGCCTGCTCGCCGAGCGGCATGGCCTCAAGGCCAATCCGCGCGTCTTCGTCTATGCCGCCGGCGGCTACTATTATCCCGGCAAGGATCTCTCCGCGCTGCGTGCGGAGATGCGTGGCTATCTCGACCGCGGCTACAATGTCGTGAAGATGAAGATCGGCGGCGCGCCTTTAACCGAAGACGGCGAGCGGATCGAGGCCGTGCTGAAGGAGATCGGCAAGGACGCGCAGCTCGCGGTCGATGCCAATGGCCGTTTCGATCTGGAGACCGCGATCGCGTATGCAAAGATGCTGCGGGACTATCCGCTGTTCTGGTACGAGGAAGCGGGCGATCCCCTCGACTTCGCGCTGCAGGCCGCGCTCGCGGAATTCTATCCCGCCCCGATGGCGACCGGCGAGAACCTGTTCAGCCATCAGGATGCGCGCAATCTCGTCCGCTATGGCGGCATGCGGCCGGACCGTGACTGGCTGCAGTTCGACTGCGCGCTGTCCTACGGCCTCTGCGAATATCAGCGCACGCTGCAAGTGCTGAAGACCCACGGCTGGTCGCCAAGCCGCTGCATCCCGCATGGCGGCCACCAGATGTCGCTGAACATCGCCGCCGGCCTCGGCCTCGGCGGTAATGAGAGCTACCCCGATCTGTTCCAGCCCTATGGCGGCTTCCCCGACGGCGTGCGCGTCGAGAATGGCCACATCACCATGCCCGATCTTCCCGGCATCGGATTCGAGGGCAAGAGCGATCTCTACAAGGAGATGAAAGCGCTCGCGGAGTAAGCCACGCTCGCGCCATTGAATCTCCGCCGTCATTCCGGGGCACGCGCAGCGCGAGCCCGGAATCCATTTCTCCGCCCGCGTATGTGGCTCGATGGATTCCGGGCTCGATGCTTCGCATCGCCCCGGAATGACGGGGGGACGCATCGCGCAATCCTTTCCTCCGTCATGGCCGGGCTTGACCCGGCCATCCACGTTGTCGCGGGCGCGTGGAAGGACGTGGATGCCCGGGTCAAGCCCGGGCATGACGGCGTCGTATCATTCGCGCGATTTTCCTTAAGCCGATCAACGTGATTTGCTCTGTCCAGCCCTCGCGCAAAAAACATTCCGCTTCCGTCGTCGGGCAAATCAGTGATTTAACTCCGCGCGTCTCACCCGAATGAGGGGCGGCTCGCGATCGTCACGAACGTTGCGGTGAGATGCGGTGGACGTGAGTGTCACGACTGACGAGCGAGATACTCACGGACGGCGAAGTCGTGTGGTTCTGGCGCCCCGACGCTGGCGCTAAGTTTCTTGCGCGAAGCAAGTTCGCGCGAGAGGCGACGGTGGCAAGAAAGCCCGGTCACCGGGAAGAGCACGAAGGAAACCGTAACACCATCGCGCAGGGAAAGCCGGAATGCATCGGTTGAACCTGTGGTCCTACCCCCGTGCTTTTTGTTGCACGGGACCCATGGGTGCAACCAGCACCCGGCTTTCCCTGCGCCCTCTGTTCAATGAGAGGGTGAGACGAGATGCAAAGCTCGGGCGCAACGCGCCGCGAGAATGCGAACTGCTGTTTCCTCGCACTCCACCGTCATGCCCGCGAAAGCGGCATCCAGTATCCGGCGGCCTCTCGGCTCAAGCTCTGCTGTCTCTGGAATACTGGATCGTCCGGTCAAGCCGGACGATGACAGCAGAGAGCTGTTTGACAATTGAATCAGAATTCTCCGCCCGTCATTGCGAGCGCAGCGAAGCAATCCATCGCGCCGCTTGTGGAGACATGGATTGCTTCGCTGCGCTCGCAATGACGTGGAGAGAGCGTGCCGATTGCCCACCCCACACAGTGATGGCGCTCACGCTAATGCTTCGCCCGTCACGACAGCCGCATCTCGAGCAGCCGGCGGCCTTCGCCCTTGAGCAGCTTCTTCACGGCGCTGGAGGCGATCACCTCGCCGTTGTTGGCGTAGGCTTCGTGGTTCTTCTCGATATCGTCGAGGCGATAGAGATAATTGACCATGATGCCGGCGGATTCGCGCAAGCCTTTCGGCGAGAGATCGCCGAGCCAATTGATGCGCTCCAGCCGCGCGCCGTTGCCGAGGTGGAAGCGCGCCACCGAATCGATCAGCCGTCCCTTCGGCGTTCGCGCTTTCAGGAAATAATAGGCGGCGAGCGGCTCCAGCACGGTGCGGAGCTGCGCGGCCAGTTCGGCAATGTCGAACCAGTCGGGCTTGCCGAGCCCTTCGAGCAGCAGCCGATCCTCGTCGGAGAGCGGCGCGTCGCTCGCCTGCCTCAGCCATTGCATGAAGCCCGGCACCGGCGACAGCGTCACGAAGGTGTCGAGCTTCGGCAATTCGCGGCGCAATTCCTCGACCACCTGCTTGATCAGGAAACTGCCGAAGGAGATGCCGCCGAGCCCGCGCTGGGTGTTGGAGATCGAATAGAACACGGCGGTGCGGGCGCGCTCGATCGGCACCGGCTCGCGCTGCTCGGCGAGCAGAGGTGCGATCGCGCCGGGGATCGTCTCGGTCAGCGCGACCTCGACGAAGATCAGCGGTTCGTCGTTCAGCGCCGGATGGAAGAACGCGTAGCAACGGCGATCGATGGGATCGATGCGGCGGCGCAAGTCGTTCCAGTCGCGGATCTCATGCACTGCCTCATAGCGAATGATCTTCTCCAGAATATTGGCCGGCGTCGACCAGTCTATCCTGCGCAGCACGAGAAATCCCCTGTTGAACCAAGAAGAGAGCAGATGGGTGACGTCGCGATCGAGCGACTCCAGGTCCTTGTTGCCTTTCATCAGGTTGAGCAGATCGGCGCGCATCGACACCAGTTCGCTGGTGCCGCCCGGCGCGCGGTTGAGCCGGCGGATCAGTTCCTGCCGGCGCGGCTCGGAGGCGAAATGCAAATCGCTGGCTTCGCCGTCGTCGGAACCCTTGCGCCAGGCCTCGATCGCCTGCATCAGCTTGGCGCGGTCAGGGCCGAAATCCCGGGAGAGCGTCTGGAAGAACGCCAGCCGCCCCGCGGCGTCGAGATGGTGATAGCGGTCGAGCACCTCGCGCGCCATGGCAGTGCCGGAGGCTTCGCCACGGCCCGAGAGCAGCGCCTCGCACAATTCAAGAAGCTCGGAGGCGTCCTGCTTCGTTTCCAACGAATTGCCTCGCCGGAGCAGCGTACGGCCGCGCTCGGAAATCGTTGCCAGCAGGTCGGAGAAAAAGGCATTGGCCATGGGAGGGATCGAATCCGGTTACACCGAACCTTACATAGGATCTGGGTTGCTGCCGACTATACTCAAGAACACCATTTTGTCATGACTTGCCAATGAAGTCTCGCGTTCATTCCTTGCCCGCAAACTCCGTCGGCGTCTTGCCGGTCACCTGGCGGAACGCATGGGAGAACGCCGAAACGCTGGCATAGCCGAGGTCTGAGGCGATCTGCTTGATCGACACATTAGATTCTGTCGACAGTCGTTCAATCGCGGCCGCGATGCGGGCGCGCTGGCACCAGCTCTTGAAACTGAGCTGCGTCTCCGACGAGAACAGGCGCGACAAGGTTCGCGCCGACGTGCCGACCTCGCGTGCCAGCGTCTCGATTTCATATTGGGCGGTTGGATTGGCGAGGACGATGCTGGCGGCGCGCCGGCAGCGCGGTTCCTGCGGCAGCGGAAGGAAGGTCGCGGAATCCTCGGCCTGGTCCAGTTCCAGCATGACCAGTTGCAGCAGAAGCGCAGTCCGCTCGTGATCGTCCTGTCTGTCGAACAGCGCCAGGATGGTCTGATGCAAGAGCGGCGATATCCGCACCACGAATTCGGTACCGAGGCTGTTGCCGCGCGCGTTGCGCTTCAGCCACGGCAACTCGAAATACAGCGTCCGCATCTGGATGTCGGCGAGCACGTCGATCGAATGCTCCATCAAGGCCGGCACCCACACCGCGCGATCCGGCGGCACCAGCCAGCGACCCTTCGGCGTCGTCACCTGCATCGTGCCTTCGGCGGCGTAGACCAGTTGCGACTCGCGGTGGATGTGGGTGTCGAGCCGCACGCCGCGCCGGTAGTGACGCGCGACCAGATGCACGCCGTCGCCGGTGGCGCGTTGGCCCCGCAAGATCGCGGCAATTGGCGTTTCGGCGACAGTCATTGGCGACATCCCGTCAGGACAACTCCCTATAACCTAGTTCCGGAAGCAAGAGGATTCCCCAAACGGACATCTAAGGGGACATCTCAAGAGGACTTCTAAAGGGATCGAAACAGGATCAACGCATGAACAGCCCCAGCCGGGTGATCACCTACGTCAACGCCGCCCATTTCATTGACCATTATTCGATGCTGATCTTCGCCGCCGCCGTCATCGTGATGGGTCCGGCGCTCGGCATGGCCTATTCGGAATTGCTGCCATACGCCACGCCGGGGTTCATCGCCTTCGGCGCCGGCTCGCTGCTGACAGGCTGGCTCGGCGACCGCTGGAGCCGCCGCCATATGATGGTGATCTTCTTCATCGGCATCGGGCTGTCCATGATTTCGGTCGGCTTCGTGCAGACCCCGCTGCAGCTTGGTGCGGCGCTGCTGGCGATCGGCGTGTTCGCCTCGATCTACCATCCGGTCGGCACTGCCATGATCGTGTCCTATGCCAACAAGCTCGGCCGCGAGATGGGGCTGAACGGGGTCTGGGGTAATCTCGGCGTCGCCTCCTCGGCGCTGGTCACCGGCGTGATCGGCCAGTATCTCGGTTGGCGCTTTGCCTTCATCATTCCCGGCATCGTCACCGTGCTGCTCGGCATCGCCTTCGCGCTGACCGTGGTGCATGAGGATCGCAAGGGGAGCAAGCAGGCCGCAGCCCAGGCGCGCGTCGCGAAGAAGGACATGTGGCGCGTGATCCTGTCGCTCCTGATCGTGGTGATCGCGATCTCCACCACCTTCAACGCGGTGACGGTGGCGCTGCCGAAACTGTTCGCCGAACGGCTCGCCGACCTGACCAGGAGCCCGGCGCTGCTCGGCGTGATCGCAGCCTGCGTCTATGTGTTCGGCGCGATGACGCAGTACACGATCGGCAAATTGCTCGACCACCATTCGCTTAAGACGGTGGCGCTGCCGCTGTCCTTCATGCTGGCGCCGTTCCTCTATCTGGCAGCGACGCTGTCGGACCTGCCGCTGATCCTGGTGTCGATCGGCATCGTGATGGGCGCGTTCGGTCAGGTCACGGTCAACGATGCCATGGTCGGCAAATACACCAGCGAGGAATGGCGGTCGCGCGCCTATGCGGTGCGCTATTTCGTCGGTTTCACCGCGGCCGGCGCCTCGGTCGGGTTGGTCGCCTGGCTTTACGAGCAGGGCGGGTTCGTCACCATGCTGCGCGCGTTCGCCGCGCTCTGTCTATTGGCGATCGCAGCGGCCATTATCCTGCCCAATGAGATCAGGACGCCGGCGCCGCAGGCGAACTGAGGCTGGGGATATTTTGTCGCGGACACGCAAGGTTGATCGTTATGTGAACTGCATCACTTCATGCGCTGCACAATATCTGGCAAACTTGTTCGGGGTAAGGAGTGTGATAGGCTCTTTATGGGTAGACCTTTAGGTTTCGGGGGCTGAGGCTAATTGCGCCTCAACGCTGTATTTGCGGTTTTTGGAGCCCAACCGATCCATGGGTGAGATTCGCGACTTTAAGTCGGGCAGGCACGAGCGGCCGCCGGGTGATCCGACGCCGCGGCGCCTTGCCGCGATCGTCGCAGGCGACATCGCCGGCTACAGCCGTCTGATGCAGCTCGATGAGGAGGGCACGCACAACCGCGTCAAGCGGATCGAGCGCGACCTGATCGAGCCGACCATCGTCGAGCATCACGGCAAGCTGGTGAAGACGACCGGCGACGGCTTCATTGCGATGTTCGACAGTCCGGTCGAAGCCGTCAGGTGCAGCATCGTGATCCAGCAGAACCTGGTCGGCCGCAACGCGGCGGTACCGAGGGACTACTGGATCGAGTACCGGATCGGCGTCAATCTCGGCGACGTCATCATCGAGCCCGACGACATCTATGGCGACGGCGTCAACGTTGCCTCGCGTCTTGAAGGGATCGCCGAGCCGGGGCAGGTCTTCATTTCCGGCGGCATCTACGAACAGATCAAGCACAAGCTGGTGTGCGGCTACGAGTCGCTCGGCGACCGCAAAGTCAAGAACATCACCGACCCGGTGCGGGTCTATCGCGTGCTGCCGGATGCCGCGGCCTTCCAGCGGACGCGCCGGCGGCGCGAGAACGTCCTGATCTTCCTGCTCAGCATCACGCTCGCGATCATCGCCGGCGGCATCCTCTGGTCCTTGCTGATACCGCGGAGCGAAAAGCTGGCGGTGCGAACCCCGGCGCCAGCGGCATCACCGTCGCCCGCGGCATCGCCGAAGGCGGCCGAGCCGGCGCCCGCCACGAAACAGGCGGCAGCTCCCGCTGCCAGTCCCACGGCGCAACCGCAGCCGCCGCAGCCCTCCGCGAGCCCGGCCGTGACGGCGGTCGCGCCCCCGACGCCGCCCACGCCGTCCGTGCGGGAGCCCGAGATGGTCGCGCTTCAGGGCGGCAGCTTCTCGATGGGCAGCAATGACGACGCGTCGGAGCGGCCGATCCGAAGGGTGACGGTCAAGCCATTCGCCATCGCCAAATATCCGGTCACGGTCCGCGAATGGAACGCGTGCGCCGCCGCCAAGGTGTGCGGCTTCACGGCGACCGGAAAGGACGAGGCGCCGGTCACGAATGTGAGCTGGAGCGATGCCAAACAATACGTCACTTGGCTCGCGGACGTCACGAAGAAGGCCTATCGGCTTCCGAGCGAAGCCGAATGGGAGTTTGCTGCCCGCGGCGGAACGCAGACCAGATATTGGTGGGGCGAGCAGATGCAGCCGGGCATGGCCAGTTGCAAGGATTGCGGCGACAGCGCCGCCGCCGAGCAGCCGACCAAGGTCGGCAACTTCAAGTCCAATCCGTTCGGGCTGCATGACATGGGCGGCGGGGTCGACCAGTGGGTCGAGGATTGCTGGCACAAGAATTATCAGGGTGCGCCGGCCGATGGTTCTCCCTGGCTTGGCGGAGACTGCACATCCCATGTGCTCCGCTCCGGCTCCTGGAAGAATGACACGCGTTATGTGCGACCGGCCAATCGGGATAACTACGACACCAACGTTCGATATCCGACCCATGGCTTCCGGGTCGCGCTGTCGCCTTAAAGTATTTGGATTGGGGGAGGGGGCAATGAGAGTTGCGCGTACGCTTCTGATTTCTGCGGTCCTGTCGTCGCTTACGAACGTTGCGCACGCGCAGGACAAGCCTGCACCGAAGGATGCGGTCCTGTATTTCGTCTGGCCGCAGAATGGCACGACCATCAAGGGCGCCTTCTGGGCCCGCTTCGGCCTGCGCAACATGGGCGTGACCCATGCCGGCGATGACTATGCGAACGCCGGTCATCACCATCTGCTGATCGACGTCGACGAGCCGCTCAATCCGAACGAGCCGATCCCATCGGACAAGTCCCACCTGCATTTCGGTGCAGGCCAGACCGAGGCGCGTATCGAGCTGCCGCCCGGCAAGCACACCTTGCAGCTCGTGCTCGGTGACGCCAAGCACTATCCCTTCAAGCCGCCGGTCGTGTCGGAGAAGATCACGATCCGCGTCAGATGAATTTGTAGTGTCGGCCGGCTTGCGAAAACTGGCGGTTGCCTGTTTCCCCATCATGCGGTTTGTTGCTGCAACAGCCGGGCACCAGACTCGGCGTGGAGGAAGCCGATGGCCAGTCAATTGCCCCTTATCACAAGCCTTGTTGTCGCGGTCGCCGTGATGGCCGCACCCGCCAGTGCCGACGCGCTGAAGGACGAGATCGCGCCGACCGGCAAGCTCCGCGTCGCGATTGCGATCAGTCCGGCGGGCGGTGCGTTCTGGTGCACCAAGACCGAAACCGGCTATGCCGGCGTGCCGGTCGATCTCGGCAAGGCAATGGCCACGCAGCTCGGCGTACCCGTTGAATATGTCGTGCACCAGAATTCTGGACAGATCACCGATGCGGCATCGAAGGGCACCTGGGACGTCACCTTCCTGCCCAAGGATCCAGAGCGCGAAACCAAGATGACGTTCGGCCCGATTTATGAGGTCGCGGACGCCACCTACATCGTCAGGCCGGGCTCGGCGGTGACGAATTTCGCCAGCCTCGACCAGCCGGGCGTCAAGGTCGCCGCCGTCAACAACACCACCACGATGCGGGGTGCGATCGCGCACCTGAAGAACGCCAAGGTGACGGGCTATCAGACCTATGACGAGATCTTCAACCTCCTGAAAAGTGGCGAGGTCGACGCGTTCGCGCTGTCGCGCGACCAGCTCAATGCTATGGCGAAGAATATTCCGGGCACCCGGGTGCTGGACGAAACCTTCAAGCAGACGGTGACTGCGGTCGCGGTCCCGCTGAATCATCCGCTGTCGGCGACTTTTGCGACCAAGTTCATGACGGAAGCGACTGCCAACGGCACGCTCCGCAAAGCCTATGACAATAACGGGCTGAAGGACGCGCCGATCCGGACGCAGGCCAAATAGGCGCCCAGTCCTCAGTGTGCGTGCCGTATAGGCAGCGTGCCCAAATCAGCGGCATGGCTTCACCAGGGCGGCGCAGCGACAACTGCCTAAAGCCCCTGCAATTCCCGGCCGTTCTCCACCGATCGGCGAGCACCGCTGTTGGCACATCGATTGCTTTTGGATGTACCAGTCAATGACGACTGCCGTCCTTCGGATTGCCTGGGCCAGCGTTGGCTGAAGGTGCAGGGATCAAAGCGACCTTATTCGGACGCGCCGAGCAGTCGTTAAAGACGACACCCCGTATCCCTGTTCCAACTGGGCTCCGCCAACCGCAGCGTCGCAGCAGGAATCATTCCTGTCGCGCCGTAGATCCGGCGCGCGTCCAGGACGGCCACTCATCCTTCATATCCGCGCTGCGGCCGAGCCGCGGTGTTGTTGGTTTTGCGAACAAGGGGAACTGGAATGGCCTATCTCGTGCCTTCGGAATTTGTCACCAAGATGGTGGACGCGGGTGAGTCGAAGATCTTCATGTCGACGCGCGACACGGTGATCCGTGCTTATATGGCAGGCGCGATCCTGGCGCTCGCCGCGGCCTTTGCGGTGAGCGTCAACGTATCGACCGGTGTGCCGATCGTCGGCGCGGCGCTGTTTCCGGTCGGTTTCTGCATGCTCTATCTGTTCGGCTTCGATCTTCTGACCGGCGTGTTCGTGCTGTCGCCGCTGGCCTGGATTGACAGGCGGCCGGGCGTGACGCTCGGCGGCGTGCTGCGCAACTGGGGCCTCGTGTTCATCGGGAATTTTGCCGGCGCCTTCACCGTGGCTGTGATGATGGCGATCGTCTCGACCTTCGGCTTCTCTTCGCCGCCCGACAAGGTCGGCCAGATCATCGGCACCATCGGCGAAAGCCGCACGGTCGGCTATGCCGCGCACGGCGCGGCGGGCATGCTGACGCTGTTCGTTCGCGGCATGCTCTGCAACTGGATGGTCTCTGCCGGCGTCGTCGGCGCAATGATCTCGACCACCGTCAGCGGCAAAGTGATCGCGATGTGGATGCCGATCATGCTGTTCTTCTTCATGACCTTCGAGCATTCGGTCGTGAACATGTTCCTGTTCCCTTCGGGACTGCTACTCGGCGGCAAGTTCACCATCATGGACTATCTGATCTGGAATGAGATTCCGACCGTGCTCGGCAACCTCGTCGGCGGTCTCGCCTTCACCGGGCTGACGCTCTACGCCACCCATGTGAAGACAGCGCCGAGGCGCGAGCGCCTCGCGGCTTGATCTGATCGCGCATATGGGTCTCTCCTTTGCGGAGAGACCCATTGCCTCTTCACCTCGCGATGTCGCGCCATTTGAAAATATCGGTCGGGCAGTGTTCCGATAGGGGCCGCAAGGAAACCAATCAGGATTTTCATGGCGTCCTGATTCCGAGCGAGCCGCTGCTCGGCCTGAAGGGCATCGCGATCGTGCTCGCCGATGGCATCAGCTCGAGCAGCGTCAGCCGTATTGCAAGCGAGTCGGCCGTCAAGGGGTTCTTGACCGACTATTACTGCACCTCGGAATCCTGGTCGGTGAAGACCTCGGCGCAGCGCGTGCTGGAAGCCACCAATTCGTGGTTGCATGCGCAGACTCGGCGCAGCCAGAACCCTTACGAAAAGGACAAGGGCTATGTCTGCACGCTGAGCGCCATGGTGATCAAGTCGACCACCGCGCATATCTTCCACGTCGGCGACTGCCGGATCTATCGGCTCGCCGGCAACAGCCTTGAGCAACTGACCACCGACCACCGCGTGGTCTTGTCCTCGGTGCAGAGCTATCTCGGCCGTGCCTTGGGCGTTAATGCCCAGGTCGAGATCGACTACCAGTCGTTCAGGGTCGAGCCGGGCGACATGTTCCTGTTGGCGACCGACGGCATCTATGAGCATGTCGCACCGCGCCAGTTGGCAAAGATAATCGTCGACGGCGCCGATGACCTCGACAAGGCGGCGAAGGCCATCGTCGAGCAGGCCTATGAGCGCGGTAGCCAGGACAATCTCACGGTCCAGATCGTGCGTATCGACGAACTGCCGGAGAGCAGCGCCAGCGAGGCGTTCGGCCAATCGAGCGAGTTGCCGTTGCCGCCGCTCTTGGAAGCCAGGATGGCGTTCGACGGCTACACCATCGTGCGCGAACTGCATGGCAGCAGCCGCAGCCACATCTACCTCGCCGTTGATGACGACACCGGCACCACGGTGACAATCAAGATTCCGTCGATCGATCTGCGCGACGATCCCGCCTATCTGAAGCGGTTCATGATGGAGGAATGGGTCGCCAAGCGCATCGACAGCCCGCATGTGCTGAAGCCCTGGACGCCACCGCGCAAGCGCAATTGTCTCTACGTCGTGACCGAACTCATCGACGGGCAGACGCTTCGGCAATGGATGATCGACAATCCGAGCCCGCAGCTTGAGACGGTCCGCGGCATTGTCGAGCAAATCGCCAAGGGCATCCGCGCCTTCCACCGCAAGGAGATGCTGCACCAGGACATCAGGCCCGACAACATCATGATCGACAAGACCGGCACGGTGAAGATCATCGATTTCGGATCGACGAGGATCACCGGCGTGGTCGAGGCGGCGCCCTTGGACGGCCGCAACGAGATTCTCGGCACCCAGCAATACACTGCCCCGGAATATTTCCTGGGCGAGCCTGGCACGCCGCGCTCGGATCTGTACTCGCTCGGGGTCATCACCTATCACATGCTGACGGGACGGCTGCCTTATGGCGCCCGGGTCGCCCGCGCGAGGACCCGATCGGACTTCAACAAGCTCATCTACGGCCCGGCCACGCACATCCGTGCGGACATCCCGATCTGGGTCGATCGAGCAATGGAGCGGGCCGTGCATCCCAATCCATACAAGCGATATGACAGTCTGTCGGAGTTCTTGTTCGACCTCCGCAATCCCAACGCAAGATATCTCACGACGTCATCGACCCCTCTGATCGAGCGTAACCCGCTGTTGTTCTGGAAATGCACGACGCTCGTGCTGGCACTCGCCCTGGTCCTCCTGCTGGCCTACGGCGCGCATCGTTTTCATTAGAGCGCGAACTCATGAACTCGGTCAGGTTCGCTTGAGAGCGACACAATTACTCGCGGCAGCGAAATGGCGCGATGGCCACAAGCCGACGGCGGGAGCGCAACTTGTCGCCAGTTTTGCGGCGCTGCTCGCCGACCGAGACACCGACTATGTCACATTCTATGCATCCACCGCTACCACGATGCTTATTCCGCCAGGTTCCACACTTGCCCAAGTAAGGACGGATCTGTCATCACCTTGTCATCTCTTCCTTTAGCCAGTCGACAAAGCGGTCAACATGTCGTGGATCCGCCCGGGTTTGCAAAATACGTTTCACCCCTTACGGCGAGGCCAGGAAGAGGGCATCGAAGCTTCCACTGTGCCTGACCTGGAAAGAACTCTCTGGGGGCGACAATGGATCCAAAACCTTCGCGGACAGCGTGCATTGCCACGAACATGTGGTCGAAGCGGTGACCGCCTTCGAAAAGATAATCGCGGATGCCTGCTTCTTGCAGCCACGGCTCCCAATGGCCGGGGCGTGTCGCCGAAGTGATCAACGGATGCTTGAGAATGTCTGCCGGCTTCCTTACGGGGCGCTTCTTTAACAACTCCATGCTGCAAACCGGTGTGAGGTTTTCCTCAAAAAGCGCCGTCGTCCCTTTCGAATGAGCGCCGACCCGACCGGCATTTCCCCTCGTTATCAGCAGATCGTTAGAGGAGACATCCGGCGTTTGTCCCGTCATCCGGGTAGATATCCAGACTGCCACGTTAGGATATCTGGTCTCGAAGCGTTTCAATCTCGGCATCAGGAAGTACATCGCGAACGTCGACGGCGAGCACGGCCTTACTGCGATGACGTCTGACGTATTGGCAGGCCGCATCGATGTCCCGGAATGATTGGCTGAGGCGCTCAGCGAGGACTTTTCCATAAGGCGTGAGTGCGAGTCCGCGGCCCTCGCGTGTGAAGACCTGCTGTCCAAGCCAATCTTCGAGCGATCGCACCTGCTTGCTGACAGCCCCATGCGTGACGCCCAGTTCTTCGGCCGCCGCGCTCAAGCTATCGCTGCGCGCCGCGGCCGCAAAAGCACAAAGGGCGACGAGTGGCAATTCTCTTTCCTTCACTCCGACCTCCCCTCTCACCGGTTTCATCCGGTTGTCCACACCGACGATCTACGACTTTTTCTCACATATCGGTGCGGTTTATTCGATAGATTTTCACATTTCCTCGGCTTATCGAACGGGTCAAAAGCTGAAACTACAGTCGTCAACGACAGCAGAGCCGGGATTTTAAGCAAGGCACAGACGTCAACAGCCAACTCTTCTCAGCGCCTGGTCGAGGCAAACGGGCGCAGCTACGCCACGCCAAAGCGGCCTGTTGTCGTGATTTGCCTGGATGGCTTCGACCCCGAATATATGGAAAAGGGAATCGCGGACGGCACCTTGCCGACGATCCGCGCGCTCAAGTCTGCCGGTTACGTAGGCACGGCGCTGGCTACGGTGCCCACGACGACGAACACCAACAACACGTCCATCGTCACCGGCGTGTCGCCCGCAATACACGGCATCAACGGCAACTATTATCTCGACTCGGAGACCGGCGAAGAGATCATGGTGACAGACGCCAGGAGACTGCGATGCGGCACCATTCTCGGTGCCATGAGCAAAGCCGGCGTGCGAACTGCGGTGTTCACCGCCAAGGATAAGCTCCTCAAAGTGCTCGCCTACGAGATGGAAGGGATCGCATTCTCGTCCGAGCACCCGAACGCCGCCGATCTCACGGCTCTCGGGTTCAAGAGCGGCGAAGAAATGGTCGGGCGCGGCAAGCCGGATCAGTATTCCGCTGACCTTTCGCTTTTCGCGCTGGACGCCGGGCTCAAGCTGTTGGAAACGGCAAGGCCTGGGCTCATGTATCTTTCGACCTCCGATTACGTTCAGCACAAATACGAGCCCGGTGACGACGAATCCAATGTCTTCCACTCCGAGGTGGATCGGCGCATCGCGCGCATGATCGAACTCGGCGCAACTGTCGCGCTGACGGCCGATCACGGCATGGCTGACAAGTCGGGCGAAGATGGACAGCCGAACGTCGTCTACCTCGAAGATACGCTGAACGAGAAGTTCGGTGCGGGAACCGTCAGGGTGATCTGCCCGATCGCCGATCCGTTCGTTCGTCACCACGGAGCGCTGGGCGGCTTCGTGCGCGTTCACCTGCTTAGGGCTGGCGACATCAAGGCTATGATGACTTATCTGCGGTCATTGCCCGGCGTCGAGCTCGTCCTGGATCGGGCGACCGTGTGCGAGCGATACCAATTGCCGCCGGATCGCGAGGGTGACTTCGCCGTGTTTTCGGACCGCGGGACGGCGATAGGCGCGCGCCGCCAGGACCATGACTTGTCGGCGCTCGGCAATCATCGCTTGCGCTCCCATGGTGGTCTCGGGGAGCAGCGCGTGCCGTTCCTCCTCTCTCGTCCACTCAAGCGCGATTACTGGGAGCGAGCGGAAAGGGGCGTGCTGCGCAACTACGATATCTTCGACTTTGCCCTAAACGGTGTCGAATGAGCCTCAATCTTCATCCGATCGAATTCAGTCATGGGAGACTGCACATGCGCACATTGCGAATTGGCTTGATGGCGCTCGCGATGACGACGTTATTCTGCAGGGCCGGGCATGCTGAGACTGCGGTCGTTGGAACCGGCTCGGCTTTCGCCGCTCCGATCTACACCAAATGGGCCGAGCAGGAAAAGCCAAGCACCGGCATCGCGATCAACTACCAGCCGTCGGGATCTTCCGTTGGGCAGCTCCAGGTGCTGAAAGGCCTGACGGACTTCGGCGCCTCCGATGTTCCCATGGAGGACAGCAAGCTTAAGGAGGCTGATATCCTGCAATTTCCCACAGTTGTCGGTGGGTATGCAGTGGTCGTCAATATCCCCGGTGTTGCGCCCGGCCAACTCCGGCTCAGCGCTCCCGTTCTCGCCGACATCTTCATGGGCAACATCAAGTCTTGGGATGATGCACGTGTCGCGAAGCTCAACCCGGGCGTCGCTCTGCCCAAGCTCGCCATCTCGCTTCTTTATCATGCGGGAGGGTCAGGAGGCACTTACGCAATATCCCGATATCTCGCAAAGAACAGCGACGCATGGCGGGACAAGATGGGGGTTGGCATGACACTCAGCTGGCCGATCGGCGCCGGCGTCAAAGGCAGCTACGGTGCGGCTTCGACGATACCAATGACGGTTGGCGGCATCGGTTATGCCGAACTCTCCTATGTGGTCGCCAATCACCTCTCGACCGTGCAGATCCAGAACAAGGCCGGCCGATTCGTGGTACCGAACGGAGATACGTTCGCCGCCGCCGCCGCAAACGCGGATTGGACCGTGCCGAACTATGCAGTGGACCTGACCGACATGCCCGGAGAACAAAGTTGGCCGATCGTCACCGCCACGTTCGTCCTGGTACCGAGAAGTTCGAGCAAAACCGCTACGTCGAACGCCACCCTCCAGTTCTTCAAATGGGCGTTTGCGCACGGTGACGATGCGGCCCGGTCCTTGCAATTCGTACCCCTGCCCGAAAAAGTCAAAGCCGACATCAGCAGAAACTGGAGCAACTGATGACCGGCATGCGTAGAGCATGGCCATGCGCTCAGGCTGTGGCACCCTAAAGCGCGATGAGATGAGGATGAATCATTCTCGCGCTTCAGGTTATTGTTCGAGCGTGATCTCCGCACAAACGCTTCGCGTTTATCGCGAGGGAAAACCGCTTCACACTTTTCCGGATCATGCTCTAGTGCGTGGTGCCGGAGGGGATCGGGTCCAGTCCGCTCTTGATCAGTTCAGTGTGGGCGTCTGGCGATGCGAGGAACTGGATCAGGGCCCGTCCGGCGTCGGGCTCCTTGGAGGCGCTGGCGATCCCGGCGGAAAACACCGTGATCTTCTGCAGCTCATCCGGCAGCGGCCCGACGATATCGATGCCGGCAACGGGCTTCAGCTCGCTGATCTGCTGGAGGCCGATCTCGGCTTCACCCTTGGCCACGATCTCGCCGACGGGCGTGGCCGGAATCTTTCTTGCTTTGTCCTTCATCGCTTCGGCAATGCCGAGCTTCTGGAACATGTCGGTCGACACGTAGACGCCACTGGCGCTGTCGGAATAGGCGATCGACTTTGCCGCGAGCAGCGCGCGCTTCACGGCATCCGCCGAGCTGATGTCCGGCTTTAGCGCGCCTGATTTCACCGCGATTCCGATCGGCGATTTGACGAGATCGACGCGGCTGTCGGCTGTCACCTTGCCTTGCGCGGCGAGGTCATTGAGGGCGTAGCCGACCATGATGAGCACATCGGCGGGTTCGCCGCGCTCGAGCCGCACCGGAATTGCGTTGACGGTGGTTCCCATCGACGGTCCATAGGCGGTCGAGACCTTGTGGCCGGTCTTGCGCTCAAATTCGGGTACCAGGGCTTTGTAGGCGGCGGTCAGCCCGCCCGAGATCATCACGTGGATTTCGGCGGCGGATGTAGAGGCGGCGAGGAAGAGTACGGCGAAGCAGGCGAGGGCGAATGCGCGGAAGGTGGCGCGGTGCCGCATGGATGTTTCTCCCCAGGGATTCGTTGATCGTTGCGGCGACGTTACTTCGGCAAGCAATACGCGGCTACCAGCAACCGCTCACGTTGAAGTGTGTTCAGCCATGTCGTTGGGGAGGGGGCGAAGCGAGTTCGTTGCTCGTCACGAATTCACGTGCACGAAATCGCGCAGCAGCGGATAGATCTCGTTGTTCCAGCGCTTGCCGCTGAACACGCCGTAATGGCCGACGCCGGCCTGCATGTGATGCACCTTGCGATAGCCGCGCACACCTGTGCAGAGGTCTTGCGCCGCCAGCGTCTGGCCGATCGAGCAGATGTCGTCGCGCTCGCCTTCGACCGTCATCAGGCCCATGCGCCTGATCGCAGCGGGATTCACCGGCCGGCCCCGGTGCATCAGCTTGCCCTGAGGTAGCAGGTGCTCCTGGAACACGTCGCGCACGGTCTCGATGTAGAATTCCGCCGGCAGATCCATCACCGCGAAATATTCATCGTAGAAAGTCTTGATGACGTTTGCCTTCTCCTTCTCGCCCTTGGCAAGATGATTGGCGAGGTCCATGTGCTGCTTGATGTGGCGCTCGAGGTTCATGGAGACGAAGGCGGTGAGCTGCACAAAGCCCGGATAGACCTTTCGGAACGCGCCCCGGCACTGGATCGGGACATAGTTGATGAGGTTGTCCTCGAACCACTTTATCGGCTTGCTCTTGGCAAATTCGTTGACCTTGGTCGGCTGGATGCGCGTGTCGATCGGCCCGGCCATCAAGGTCAGCGATGCAGGGCGCGCGGGGTGATTGTCCTCCGACATGATCGCCGCCGCCGCCAGCGCCGACACTGAAGGCTGGCAGATCGCGACCATGTGCGCGCGCGGGCCGAGCTTATCGAGGAAGGTGATGAGATGGTCCGTGTAATCCTCGAGCCCGAAACGACCTTGGTCGAGCGGAATGTCGCGCGGATTGTGCCAGTCGGTGATGTAGACGTCGTGATCCTGCAGCAGCGTCATGACCGTGCTGCGCAACAGCGTCGCGAAGTGACCGGACATTGGCGCTACCAAGAGCAGGCGCGGGTGCTCGGGTCCATCGATCTTCTTGAAGTGCAGGAGCGATCCGAACGGCGTGGCGTAGGCAACTTCCTCCCGCACCTCCAATTCGCGATTGCCCACCCTCACGCTGCCGATGCCATAGTCGGGGCGGGTGTAGGTCAGGGTGGAGCGCGAGATCAGTTCGAGTGCGGCCGCGAGCCGGCCAAACAACCGGTCCGACGCGCCCTGCGGCACCAGATTAAGATATCTAAGTGCCGCCGCCGCCCCCGTGCGCCATGGTGCCGTCAGGTCCATGTGATTCTGGTAGGCTTGGTACATCATTGACATTGACATCGTACGCGACCGCCCCTTGCCCCGCGTTGCTATGCAATATCGAAGCCAAAGCGGAGTCGAACCGCCCTCGAAATTGGCACGTGGCTTGCTGCTTGGGATATTCGGCGCCCAGGCGATGAGCAGGGGCGATATCCGCAAGGATAGGCTGGAGGCTTTGGGTCCCTGCGGTCGAGGTTGAGGCGTGAAGGAAGGCTCTATGGCAACGACACTGACCATCAGCAGCAAGAACTATTCATCATGGTCTCTGCGTGGCTGGCTGCTGGCGAAATTCGCGAGGCTGGAATTCGAGGAGGTGATCACAGCTCCGGACGACGCCTCGGCCCGCGCGGAACTCCTGCTGCTGTCGTCGTCGATCCTGGTGCCCTGCCTGCGCCACGAGGGCGCTACCGTCTGGGACACGTTGGCGATCGCCGAGTATCTCAACGAGGTCATGCCGAATGCCGGCCTGTTGCCGGAAGACCGCATAAAGCGGGCACATTGCCGCTCGATCTGCGGTGAAATCCACTCCGGCTTCACGACGCTGCGGGCATCGCTGCCGGTCAATCTGAAAGGCCATTTCCCGGGCTTCAAGATCTGGTCGCGCGCGCAGGCCGATATCGACCGGATCTGCAGCATCTGGCGCGACTGCCTCGCGGAGTCCGGCGGGCCGTTCCTGTTCGGTGAGCGCCGCACCATGGCGGACGCCATGTATGCGCCGGTCGTCACCCGCTTCATCACCTATGACGTCAAGCTCGAGCCGATGCTCGCAGCCTATGCCGAGACCATCATGTCGATGCCGGAGATGCGGGAGTGGGTCGAGGCGGCCAAGGCCGAGCCTGCCGATGTCGAGGAGCTGGAGGTCGAATATTAGGCAGTGCTGCCTGCCGGCTGCGCGTTCAGCGGGCTCAAGCACGGTGCAAGTACTGCCTAAAGCTCGTGCCACGGCAGCCGCGTGCGAGTAGCGGCAGGCGAGCGGTGGTTGCGCCGCGAAAAATCGCTCGACTCAAATTCAGGCTTGGTTCCAAGCGCTTCGTCCGCTTGGCGACAGCGATCTGCAGGAATCGCTGCGCCGCAGCGCGACTGGCGCGGATTTCGCATGGCACGAACCAAGCTGTGAACGCGACGATGCGACGCTGCCGAAAATTTGGACGCCTTGCGTAGCCGCGGGTCTCGCGATCGAGAACGTTGGAGGCTTCAAATGAACCAGCATGCCGTTGTCAGCAAGTTCTCTCATGTCAAGCCAGGCGATACCGAATTCAAGGGCGGCGGCCTGCGCGACTTCTTCCTCTACCGCGATCTCGGCATAGCCGATGCCACCGGCGGCCAGGTGATCTGCCATCTGGTCAAGGCGAATCCCGATTGCCCGCCCGAGGATGGCACCGGCTGGCATCGCCATGATTGCGATTTCCAGATCGTGATCATGATGAAGGGCTGGGCGCGCTTCATGTACGAGGACAAGCCGACGCTGGTGCAGGCCGGAGACGTCGTGCACCAGCGGCCCGGTATCGCGCACTACCTCTTCGATTACTCACCGGATATGGAATATCTGGAGATCGTGAGCCCGGCGGACTTCAAGACCGTCGACATGCCGCCGGCCACCGACAAGGTGCCGCCGGTGACGCCTTGGAAGTAACCGATTGGGAGTCACCGATCATGTCGTCTCCGGAGGAATTAACTCTTGTGGTTGGCCGTTGGCTGCGGCCGCTGGTTGTTCTCCTGCATGTGGTGCGCCTGCTCGGACTGGCGCCGACATCTAGCCGTGAACAACAGCGTACAGCACTCCATCACTGATTCGGACGCGCTTCGTTCCACGGGTGTTCCGAACCTTAAGGCGGCGAATTTTCCCGTCGCATTTTGATACAAGCAAATGCGAGAGGGATGATGCTTCATCCCACTCGCAGGTTTTGCTTCAGCGTGAGCTTCGCGTCGCTCGCGAAGCGGAAGCCGATAGCGACTCTTCTGTGATCTCCTAAGCCACACCTGTTTGCTTGACGCGAGGAAAGCGCCAGGCAATCACGGTCGCCTCGACCGTTCCGCCGGATTCGTCATTGAGCCAATGACCGTCGGTAAAGCGACAGGCGAACGGCAACTGATATGTGCCGCTCTGATCTTCGCAAAGCACTTCGACGATCTCGTTCGGCGGAGGTTCGCCGTTGCCATCGAATTGCGCCAGTCGCTTTTCGCGCGTTGCCATCTGATTATTCTCCACTTCCGATGCGTGGAAACGTTTGAGTTCCCAAAAGCCCCCCGCACCCCGCAATAAGTGGAGGACAGCGCCGGAATGCGGTTACAGTGTGGTATCTCTGACGATGTCGTCGTGCTTTGCGCACATTGCCGTGAGCGCGTGGAGGACTTAATGAACGTTAAGATGATGATCGCCTCGCTCATGATGCTCGTATCCAGCGCTTTGGCATTTAACAAAGTTAATGCTCAGGACGTTCCAGGCATCGAGATCTGTACCGTCGAGAAGACCTGGGAGCGGCGCACGAGCTGCCTGCAGAGCAATGTCGACTTCCTGCAGAAGACGATCACGAAGCTTGTGACCGATCACCAGCAGAAGCTCGATGCGGCCAATCGCCAGATTGAATACCTCAAGAGTGCATCCGCGACCTTGCAGAAGCGCGTGGATGATCTGCTGGCTGCGCAGAAGAAGATGGACGAGGACTTGAAGAAGAAGGCCGACGTGCCGCCGGCAAAGGACGCTGCGCCGGCGGCGAAAGAAGGCGGCAAGTGATGTGTGTCCGTCATTGCGAGCGCCAGCGAAGCAATCCATCTCACCGCTCGCGGAGACATGGATTGCTTCGTCGCTAGCGCTCCTCGCAATGACGCCTGGGGTGAGAAGCCCCCTACGACACGCGGTACTGCTCCATCACGTCTCTGTCGGGCTCATAGCCGAGACCGGGCCCTTGCGGCACCTCGACGCTGCCGCTTGCATCGACATCGGCGCGGCCGCGCCAGAGGCAGGCCGGCCGTTTCATGTAAAAGGCTTCGATGAAGCCGTCGTGGCGTATCGACATCAGGTGCAGCGTCGCCAGGAAGCCCGGTCCGAAATAGGGCGAGTGTGGAACGATCTTGATGCCGAGTTCGTCGGCGAGCGTCGCAACTCTCAGGAACTCGGTGATGCCGCCGACCTTGGTTACCGAGGGTTGCGCATGGCTGACGGCGCCCGCCGTCATCATCTGGCGGAACTGGTGCACGGTGCAGGCATTCTCCCCGGCCGCGATGTCGAGGCCGCCCTTGGCGCGCACGTCGGCGAGCGTGGCAAAATCCTCCGGCGGCCAGACCGGCTCCTCGAGGAACATCGGACTTGCCGCCTGGCAGTCTCGCGCGAAAGCAATCGCGCTCGGGCCGTCCAGCGGGCAATTCATGTCGACCATCAGCGGGACGTTGCTGCCGATCGCGTTGCGTGCCGCGAACACCGCGGGCGTCGTGGTCTCGTGCAGCTTGATCGCGCCGTAGCCGCGACGGAGCGCGGCCTCGCATTCGCCGGCGATATGTTCCGGCGTGCCGATACGCATCAGGCTCGCATAGGCCGGGATCCTCGCGCGTGTGGCCTCGCCGATCAGCCGATGCAGCGGCACGCCCTTGATCTTGCCGGCAAGGTCCCACAGCGCGATGTCTAACCCCGAGATCGCGAACATCGTGATGCCGTAGCGGCCGAACAGATGCAGGTTGCGCTGGATCTGCTCCATCACGGCGGGAATGCCGGATGCATCAGGCACGTCGAGGCCACGCGCCTGCGGCGCGATCATCTCCTCGATTGCGGTGCGGGTCGTCCGTGGACAGACATACGCGAAGGCGTCGCCCCAGCCCGTGAGGCCGCTATCGGTCGAGACTTCGACCAGCACCATGTCAAGCGCTGCGATCGCCGACGCGCCCTGCCGGAAGCTCGCGGGGCCGGCGTCATAGGGGATGCGGATGTGGCGTGCGCGGATATCAGTGATTTTCATAAGGTGCCTCCAAAGGTGGATGCCGAGTGCTCCGTCATGGCCGGGCTCGTCCCGGCCATCCACGCCCTTCGCCGTTAAGTGCCCAACGTGGATGCCCGGGACAAGCCCGGGCATGACGGGTTCGATGGTGTCTTAGGTTGGGCGTTAAGAGCCCTTCTCGCCGCTCATGACGGGGCCGAACCGCTCCCAGCTCTCGCCCTTGAAGCGCGTCATCTGGAGCTGCTCGATTGGCGCGAAGTCGTTCGGTCCGGTCTTGATGCGGGTGCCCGGCAGGTAGATGCCGATCTGGAAATCGAGATTGGCCGCCTGCTTCATGACATTCTCGCGGGTGAGGTTGTCGCCGCATTGGCGCAGCACCTGCTCGAGCCCCTTGGCGACGCCATAGCCGAACACGGTCGCGGCATCGTCGAGATCGCCTTCAGGATACCATTTGCCCATGAACGCCCGCCACTCATTCATCGCGGGATCGTTCTTCCATTCGGCGTCCTTGGGATCCTTCAGATAGTTGGTGGACAGCACGCCCTGGCTGGCCTCATAGCCGGCCGGTTTCATGACGCCGCCGATCGAAACGGAGACGTTGGTCAGGAACTGCACCGGGTGCCAGTCCAGCTCTGCGATCTTCTTGATCGCCTGCGCCGCGAATTTCGGCGTCGCGATGTTGACGAAGATGTCGGGATTGGCGCCCTTGAGCTGCACCACCTGGGAATCCACCGTGGGCGAACTGGTCTCATAGGAGGCCTCCGCGATGATCAGCTTGCCCGCCTGATCGCCGAGGCCCTCGCGCAGCCCGATCACGTAATCCTTTCCGAAATCGTCGTTCTGGTAGAGCACGCCGATCGTCTTGCCCGGATAGTTCTGCAGGATGTACTTGCCGTAGATCCGCGCTTCGACCTGGTAGCTGGGCTGCCAGCCCATGGTCCACGGAAAATTCTTCGGGTCGTTCCACTTGGCGGCGCCGGTGGAGACGAAGAGCTGCGGCACTTTCTTCGTGTTCATGTATTTCTGGATCGCGGTGTTGCCCGGCGTGCCCAGTGGGTTGAAGATCAGCAGCACCTCGTCGTTCTCGACGAGCTTGCGTGCCTGCTCCACCGTCTTTGGCGGGCTATAGGCGTCGTCATAACTGACGAAGTTGATCTTGCGGCCATTGATGCCGCCTTCCGCATTGAGCTTCTTGAAATAGGCCGCTTCGGTCTTGCCGATTGTGGCGTAAGCCGAGGCCGGGCCGGAGTAGGGCATGATGTTGCCGATCTTGATTTCGGTGTCGGTGGCACCGGGGTCGTATTTCTTTTGCGCGCTGGCGGTTCCCGCGAGCGCTATAGCTATAAGTGTCGCAAGCAGCGTGGATTGGGCATAGTTCAAGAGCCGGTAATGCATCTTTGTCCTCCCTGACAGTCGCCGCGGCTCCTGCAGTCTTGATTATGGGCAGCTTGATGTGAGCCGTCGGATCGATGCGTCAACGAGTATGCACGATTGGCTATGCCTTGCCAGCGACGGGGCGGGTTGCAATTTCCGTGGGACGGAACGACGCTTTGATTGCTGCGGGACAGCAAGGACTGTCAAACGGTGCACGGCGCGATCACGCATGATGGACGCGTTTCGAGGGAAGGCCCGACAGCCATGAATCCAGCCCAGAAGGCGCTCTGGTACATCGAGAGCCATCTTGGTCAGTCGCTGACGCTCGACGAGATTGCCGGCATCGCCGGTGTCTCGCGCTTCCATTTGGTGCGCGCGTTTGCGGCGGCGACAGGATTTTCGGTGATGCGTTACGTGCGCGCCCGCCGTCTCAGCGAGGCGGCTCGCGCGCTTGCGGGCGGCGCGCCGGACATTCTCAGCCTTGCGCTGGATGCGGACTACGGCTCCCACGAAGCGTTCACTCGCGCGTTTCGCGACCATTTCGGCGTCACGCCTGAAACGGTTCGCGCCACGACGTGCCTCAGCAAGCTGAAGCTACAGGAGCCGATCATGATGGATTCGACCGCGCTCGATCATCTCAGCCCGCCACGCATTGCAACCGGAAAGGCGTTCCTCGTCGCCGGCGTCGGCGAGCGCTACAATCACGCCAATTGCGACGGCGCCGGCATTCCGAACCAGTGGCAGCGATTTCACCAGACGGTCGGCAATATTCCCGGCCGCATTGGCAACGTCGCCTATGGCGTCTGCTGCAACGGCGATGACGCCGGCAATTTCGATTATATCGCCGGCGTCGAGGTCGCCGACTTCTCCGACTTGCCGCGCGAGTTCAGCCGGGTGCGCATCCCCGAGCAGAAATATGCGGTCTTCACCCATGGCGAGCACATCTCCACGATCCGGCGAACCGTGAACACGATCTGGAATCACTGGCTGCCGCAGTCCGATATGAAGGCGGCCGATGCGCCGAACTTCGAGCGCTATGACGAGAACTTCGATCCTATGACCGGCAATGGCGGCCTCGAGATCTGGGTACCTGTGAAGGAGTGATGGACTTGTAGGATGGGTAGAGCGAAGCGAAACCCATCAATGCGCCAGATGCGATGGGGCAAGATGATGGGTTTCGCTTTCGCTCTACCCATCCTACGGCAGCTCGCAAGGCTGCCCTGCTCCGCGCTTGCTTGGCAAGCAGAAGCGTCTTTGTCATAACTTCACGCCAACAATACGTTGCGTGGGGCGGTCCAAAAATCCCCCTGCAGCCACAAGCAGCCGGGAGGATTCATGGCCAATATCCGCGTTCTTGCCACCGATCTTGAATTTCCGGAAGGGCCGGTGGTGATGCCGGACGGATCGGTGGTGCTGGTCGAAATCCGCGGGAAGCGGTTGACGCGGGTCTATCCGGACGGGCGCAAGGAAGTGGTGGCGCAGATTCCCGGCGGCCCCAATGGCGCGGCGCTCGGACCCGACGGCAAGATGTACATCTGCAATAATGGCGGCTTTAGTTGGATCCCGACGCGCAACATGATCATGCCGGGGCCGCAGCCGGAAGACTATATCGGTGGCTCGATCCAGCGCGTCGATCTGCAGTCGGGCAAGGTCGAGACCGTCGTCGACAAATGCGGCGAGCATGCCTTAAGGGGACCGAACGACCTTGTCTTCGACAAGCATGGCGGGCTCTGGTTCTCCGATCTCGGCAAGCGCCGCGCCCGCGAGATGGATGTCGGCGCGTTCTACTACATCAAGCCCGGCATGAAGGAGATCGTCGAAGGCGTGCATGGTCTGCTGCCGGCCAACGGCATCGGCCTGTCGCCGGACGAGAACACGGTTTACATCGCCGAGACACCCACGGCGCGGCTGTGGGCCTACGATCTCTCCGCGCCCGGCACCGTCAAGCCGCGCGATGGGATCTATCGCGGCGAACGCGGCAAGCCGATTGCCGGGCTCGGCGGCTACCAGATGTTCGATTCGCTCGCGGTGGAAGCCAGCGGCAATGTCTGCGTGGCGACGCTGGTCTCGGGCTGCATCTCCGTGATCGCGCCTGATGGTACCCTGGTCGAGCAGGTGCCGACCGGCGACCGCGTCACCACCAACATTGCCTTCGGCGGACCCGAGCTGAAGACCGCCTACATCACGCTGTCAGGCAAGGGCGAGCTGATCGCGATGGATTGGGCGCGGCCTGGCCTGCCGCTGAATTTTTTGAACAAGTGATGGCTGATGGGATGCTAAACCCTCATGGTGAGGAGGCGTGAAACGCCGTCTCGAACCATGAGGCCCCGCCGTCACCCGTGGCCCATCCCTCGAGACGGCCGCTATGCGGCCTCCTCGGGATGAGGAGAAGAAGAAATGCCCTGGCTTGAACCTATCACCCTTCGCGGCGCGCATGCGCGGCTGGAGCCACTGTCGCCGGATCACGCCGATGGTCTCGTTGAGGCCGCGAAGGACGGCGAGCTCTGGAAGCTCTGGTACACTTTCATCCCTCGGCCTGAAGACATGCGCAAAGAGATCGACCGCAGGCTTGGCCTGCAGGCGGCCGGATCGATGCTGCCGTTCACGGTGTTCGATGCCTCCGCCACCATCTCGGGCATGACCACCTACATGAATGTCGATGCGCTCAACCGGCGCGTCGAGATCGGTTCGACCTGGTACGCGAAGCGTGTGCAGCGCAGCGCGGTCAATACGCAGTGCAAATTGCTGTTACTGACGCATGCTTTTGAGGCGCTCGATTGCATTGCGGTAGAGTTCCGCACGCATTTTTTCAATCACCAGAGCCGCCGCGGCATCGAGCGGCTCGGCGCCAAGCTGGACGGCGTCCTGCGCAGCCACCAGATTGCACCAAACGGCACGTTGCGCGACACCGTGGTCTACAGCATTATCGCCAGTGAATGGCCGACGGTGAAGGCGCACCTCACCTATCAACTCAACGAAAAGCCGCGGTAGCCGCTCTGCCGCGCCAGAAACGAGACGATGGAAACGTTCGATTATGTGATCATCGGCGCGGGCTCCGCCGGTAGCGTTCTTACCAACCGCTTGAGCGAGGATGCCGGCACTACGGTGTGCGTGCTCGAAGCAGGCCCGAAGGATTGGCACCCCTATATCCATCTGCCGGCCGGCTTCATCAAGACGTTCCACATGAAGAGCGTCAACTGGGCCTACCAGCAGGAGCCGGGCCCTTGGACCGGCGGCCGCAGCATCTATGCGCCGCGCGGCAAGACGCTCGGCGGCTCGTCCTCGATCAACGGCCATATCTACAACCGCGGCCAGCGCCAGGACTTCGACACCTGGGCGCAGCTCGGCAACCGCGGCTGGGGCTATCCGGACGTGTTGCCCTATTTCAAGCGGATGGAACGTCGTGTCGGCGAGTGCGACGAGACCTATCGCGGCCGCGACGGCAGCCTCACGGTCACCACCATGGAGTGGCAGGACCCGCTCTGCGAGGCCTTCATGGAGGGGGCGGTCAGCCTCGGCATTCCGCGCAATCCTGACTACAACGGCGCGATCCAGGAAGGCGTGTCCTACTGTCAGCGCACCATCCAGAACGGCCTGCGCATGAGCGCGGCGAAAGCGTTCCTGCATCCGGCGCGGAAGCGGCCGAACGTCAACGTGCGCACGCATGCGCATGTCACCAACATCATCTTCGAGGGCAAGCGCGCGGTCGGCCTGCGTTATCTTCGGGGAGGGCGGGGCGGCGAGCCCATCGAGGTGCGAGCCAGCAAGGAAGTGATCCTCTCCGGCGGCGCCTACAACTCGCCGCAGGTCCTGCAATTGTCCGGCGTCGGCGCGCCGGAGCTGTTACAGTCGCACGGCATCGAGGTGCGCCACGCATTGCCCGGTGTCGGCGAGGGATTGCAGGACCATTACGCGCCGCGTTCCGTCGCGCGCGTGAAGAACATCCGGACCATCAACGAGCTTCGGCGGGGCCTCAGCCTGTGGGTCGAGGCGTTGAAATGGGCGACGACACGGCGCGGCCTGCTGTCGCTGTCGCCGACCATGGTCTATTGCTTCTGGCATTCGGGCGAGACCACGGAGAGTTCGGACCTCCAGCTCACCTTCACGCCGGCGAGCTACAAGGAAGGTGTGCAGGGCCAGCTCGAGGACCAGCCCGGCATGACGGTCGCCTCCTGGCAGCAGCGGCCGGAGAGCCGCGGCTTTGTCCGCATCCGCTCGTCTGATCCGTTCGCGCCGCCGATCATCCAGACCAACTATCTCGTCGAAGAGCTTGATCGCCGCGTCGTGGTCGCCGGCATGAAGCTGGCGCGCCGCCTGTTGAAGTCGGCGCCGCTTGCGCCTTACTACGACTACGAGGATTTCCCCGGACCGAACGTGCAGACCGACGACGAATTCCTCGCGGCTGCGACCGAGCGCGGCACGACGACCTTCCATCCCGGCTGCACTTGCCGGATGGGCCCGGCGGATGCCAGATGGGCCGTGGTCGACGACCAGCTCCGCGTCCACGGCTTGCAGGGCCTGCGCGTGGTCGACGCCTCCATCATGCCGCGCATGATCTCGGCCAATCTCAACGCCTCGACGATGATGATCGCCGACAAGGCCTCCGACATGATCCGCGGCAAGCAGGCGGCGGCCGCCGTGGCCCTGGCGGAATACGCCTGACGCTGTTTCTCCTCATCCTGAGGAGCGCGCAGCGCGTCTCGAAGGATGAGGCAACAGGCGGGGCCTCATGGTTCGAGACGGCGCTTGCGCGCCTCCTCACCATGAGGGGAAAGTCCTTCACTCGTACACGAACGCCTTGTCCGCCAGATCGATCGTCGGAAACTCGTCCTTCTCGGCCCAGTAGTCCTGATTGTGCTGCCATTCCGGCTTTTCGCCGCGCTTGGGCAACAGGTGCATGCCGCGCAGCATGTAGCCGGGGTTGAAGTTTTCTTCGTCGATCCACGGCAGGATCGGCATGTTGTGGTCCTCCGGCCGCAGCGCCGGCGTGACCTTCTTCGCACCGGTTTCCTTCATGTGCGTGAGCAGGCGGCAGACGAAGTCGGCGACGAGGTCGACGCGCAGGGTCCAGCTCGCGCGGAAATAGCCGAACACCCAGACGAGGTTGGGTACGCCCGTGAACATCATGCCGCGATAGGTCACGGTATCGGCGAAATCGAGCGGCTTGCCGTCGAGTTCGAACTCGATATCGCCGGTGGCGCACAGATTGAAGCCTGTCGCGGTGACGATGATGTCAGCCTCTAACTCCCCGCCGGACTTCAGCAAGATACCCTTCTCGGTGAAGCGTTCGATCTCGTCGGTGACGACGGACGCCTTGCCCGCCTTGATGCCCTGGAACAGGTCGCCATCAGGGATGAAGGCGATGCGCTGCCGCCACGGGCGGTAGCGCGGGGTGAAGTGGGTGGCGATGTCGTAGTCCTTGCCGAGATAGGCTTCCACCGCCGACAGCAAATCCTTCTTGGCCTCTTCAGGCTTCTCGAAGGTCTTGCGGGTGAAGGCATCCTGGTCGAACAGGATCTTGCGGCGGGTGATCTCGTGAATCCACTTCTCGTCGACCTGCAACTGCCGCAGTTGCTCCGCGATCTCGATCGCGTTGCGGCCGGTCCGGAAATAGGTCGGCGAGCGCTGCAGCATGGTCACATGGCCGGCGTCCTTGGCCATCGCTGGGATCAGCGTCGCGGCGGTGGCGCCGGAGCCGATCACGACGACGCGCTTGCCCTTGTAGTCGAGATCCTCGGGCCATTTCTGCGGATGCACGATCGGGCCCTTGAACTTGGCCATGTCCTTCCACTCCGGCGTATAGCCCTCGGCATGGCGGTAGTAACCCTGGCACATCCAGAAGAAATTGGTGGTGAAGCGGAAGTGCTCGCCGGTGTCGGTCCGCGTGGCGTCGATGGTCCACAGATTGGTCTCGCTCGACCATTTCGCCGACGTGATGGTGTGGCGATAGCGGATGTGGCGGGCGAGGTCGTTCTCCTCGATCACCTCGCCCATATATTTCAGGATCTCGGCGGCGGTTGCGATCGGCGCGCTGGTCCACGGCTTGAAGCGATAGCCGAAGGTGTGCAGGTCGCTGTCGGAGCGGATGCCCGGATAACGATGCGTGCTCCAGGTGCCGCCAAAAGTCTTCTGCGTCTCCAGCACGACGAAGCTGGTCCCGGGGCATTGCGTGGTCAGGTGGTAGGCGGCTCCGACTCCGGAAATTCCGGCGCCCACGATCAGGACGTCGAAATGCTCAGATGTGACGGGCTCGGCAGCGCGAATCTGCGTTTGGACGTTCATCTTCCCTGCTCGTTTGTTGTTTTGTTGGTATAGGCACGAAGCGCCGGGGTGCTCCCGGCGCTTCGGAAATCGTCACGTCAGACTTCGCGGCGGCTCAGGAAGGCCAGCCGCTCGAACAGGTGCACGTCCTGTTCGTTCTTGAGCAGTGCGCCATGTAGCGGCGGGATCAGCTTGCGCGGATCGCGCTCCCGCAGCATTTCCGGCGTGATGTCCTCGTTCAGCAGCAGCTTCAGCCAGTCGAGCAATTCGGAGGTCGAAGGCTTCTTCTTCAGGCCCGGCACTTCCCGCACCTCGAAGAAGATGCGCAACGCCTCTTCCACCAGGCGCCTCTTGATGCCGGGGAAATGCACGTCGACGATCTTTTCCATCGTGTCCGCATCGGGGAACTTGATGTAGTGGAAGAAGCAGCGGCGCAAGAAGGCGTCCGGCAACTCCTTCTCGTTGTTGGAAGTGATCATCACGATCGGGCGCAGCTTGGCCTTGATGCTCTCGCCGGTCTCGTAGACGAAAAACTCCATGCGATCGAGCTCGAGCAGCAGATCGTTGGGGAATTCGATATCGGCCTTATCGATCTCGTCGATCAAGAGCACCGGGCGCTTCTCGTTGGTGAAGGCTTCCCACAATTTGCCGCGCTTGATGTAGTTCTTGATATCCGAGACGCGCGCGTCGCCGAGTTGGCTGTCGCGCAATCGCGACACCGCATCATATTCGTAGAGGCCCTGCTGCGCCTTGGTGGTGGACTTGATATGCCAGGTCAGAAGCGGTGCATCGAGCGCCTTGGCGACTTCCTCGGCCAGCACCGTCTTGCCGGTGCCGGGCTCGCCCTTCACCAGAAGCGGGCGCTCCAGCACGATGGCGGCGTTGACAGCGACTTTGAGGTCATCGGTGGCGACATAATCCTTGGTACCGGTGAATTTCATACTACCCCGTCAGAATGAGTTTCAATTTGATACTAATGGAAAAACCAAGCAGGTCTAGCGTGGATTCCAGCGTCTGAACGCAACTGAGCTAACCGCCAGCGCCTTGAATTTAGGCGGGCCCTTCCGCCGTGCGGAATGATCCTCGCACCTCAGTGCCGAACCCGTGATGCTGTCCTAAAGACCCCGGGTGCCCTTGACGGCGCGACGGTGACGGGCAATCTATGGAACATGTTCCTGCAATTCTTCACATCGCTGCGCGATGCCCAGGTCCCCGTGACCTTGCGTGAATATCTGACGCTGATGGAGGCGCTCGACGCCGACCTCGCCGAGCAGAGCGTCGAGAATTTCTATTACCTGTCGCGCTCCGCGCTGGTGAAGGACGAGCGCAACCTCGACAAGTTCGACCGCGTTTTCGGCACCGTGTTCAAGGGGCTGGAGAGCCTGCTCGATGCCATGGACAAGGCTGAGATCCCCGAGGAATGGCTGAAGAAGCTCGCGGAAAAATACCTCACCGAGGAAGAGAAGAAGCAGATCGAAGCCATGGGCTGGGACAAGCTCATGGAGACGTTGCGCAAGCGTCTGGAGGAACAGAAGGGCCGGCACCAGGGCGGCAACAAGTGGATCGGCACCGCCGGCACGTCGCCGTTCGGCGCTCACGGCTACAATCCCGAAGGCATCCGCATCGGCCAGGAGAAGAACCGCAACAACCGCGCCGTGAAGGTGTGGGACAAGCGCGAGTTCAAGGATCTCGACGGCAATGTCGAGCTCGGCATCCGCAACATCAAGGTCGCGCTGCGACGCTTGCGCAAGTTCGCCCGCACCGGCGCCCCCGACGAGCTCGATCTCGACACCACGATCAAGGAAACCGCCAATCACGGCTATCTCGACGTGCACATGCGCCCCGAGCGGCGCAATGCGGTGAAGGTGCTGGTGTTCTTTGATATCGGCGGCTCGATGGATTCGCATATCGAGCAGGTCGAGGAATTGTTCTCGGCCGCCAAGAGCGAATTCAAGCACATGGAATATTTCTACTTCCACAACTGCCTCTATGAGGGCGTCTGGAAGCAGAACAAGCGGCGCTTCACCGATCGCACCCCGACCTGGGACGTGCTGCACAAGTACCCGCACGACTACAAGGTGGTGTTCGTCGGCGACGCCTCCATGTCGCCTTACGAGATCATGGTCCCCGGCGGCTCGGTCGAGCACGTGAACGAGGAGGCCGGTTCGATCTGGCTCGATCGCATCATCCGCACCTATCCGCACGCGGTGTGGCTCAACCCGGTGGCGCAGAAGCACTGGGACTATTCGGAATCGACCACCATCATCCGCCGCATCTTCTCCGAGCGCATGTACCCGATCACGATCGAAGGTCTGGAGAATGCGATGAAGGAACTGGTACGATAGCTCTCGTCATTCCGGGGCGTCCGAAGGACGAGCCCGGAATCCATTTAGCCACTTGCGCCGGCGGAGGAATAGATTCCGGGTTCGATGCTTACGCATCGCCCCGGAATGACAAACAACAATCAAGGGAGAGCCCCATGTCCCAGACCATTCACCGCGGCATCAAGCAGATGATGGACGAAGCCAATGCCGAGATTGAGACCATCAGTGCGGCCGATGCGATCAAGATCCTCCCGAACGACGATGTCGTGATCGTCGACATCCGCGATCCCCGCGAGATCGAGCGCGACGGCAAGATCCCGGGCGCCTTCTCGTGCACCCGCGGCATGCTCGAGTTCTGGATCGATCCGGCGAGCCCTTACGCCAAGCCGATCTTCCAAGAGGACAAGAAGTTCATCTTCCATTGCGCCGGCGGCATGCGCTCGGCCCTGGCTGCGAAGACCGCGCAGGACATGGGGCTGAAGCCGGTCGCCCATATGGGCGGCGGTTTCGCCGCCTGGCGCGATGCCGGCGGCCCGATCGAGAAGTGGGAGCCGAAGAAGAAAGACTAGGTGGTCGCCACCGCCACCACCGTCATGCCCGGGCTTGTCCCGGGCATCCACGCCCTCGGGCGACGCAGGCGAAGACGTGGATGGGGGGGACAAGCCCGGCCATGACGCAAGCTGAAGGATATCGCTAGATGACCACTACCGAAGACCCGCTCGTCTCCACCGACTGGCTTGCCGCCCACCTCGGCGATCCCAAGGTCAAGGTGATCGACGCCTCCTACAAGATGCCGGGTGTGCTGCCGTTGCCGGCCGACGATTTCATCGCCGCCCACATTCCCGGTGCAGTGTTCTTCGATGTCAATGCGATCGCCGACAAGAACGACCCGCGCCCGCATATGTATCCGGCCGCCGAGCAGTTCGCGCAGGACGTCTCCGCGCTCGGCATCTCCTCGGGCGACACGGTGGTTGCCTATGATGCTGGCGGCTGGGTTGCCGCGCCGCGAGCGTGGTGGATGTTCCTGTCGTTCGGTCATCCGAACGTGAAGGTGCTCGACGGCGGCTTGCAGAAGTGGAAGGCCGAGGGGCGGCCGACGGAAACCGGGCCCGTCACGCCGAAGCCTGGAAAATTCCAAGCCAGGTTCGATCCGAGCTTCGTGCGCAGCAAGGAGCAATTGCTCGGTAATATCGAGACCAGGAAGGAGCAGGTGATCGACGCGAGGCCGCGCCCGCGGTTCGAGGGCACCGTGGTCGAGCCCTGGCCCGGCCGGCGCTCCGGACACATCCCAGGCAGCCACAACGTTCCCTATGCCGACCTGTTCGATGCCAAGACCGGGGCGATGAAGCCGCTCGATGAATTGCGCAAGGCATTTGCGTCCGCCGGCGTCGATACGGCAAAGCCGATCGTCACCAGTTGCGGCTCTGGCGTGTCGGCGCTGGTGCTGACGCTCGCGCTCTATCGGCTCGGCGTGCGCGGCAGTGCGCTCTATGACGGTTCCTGGGCCGAATGGGGATTGCAGGACGGGCCGCCGATCGCGACGGGACCTGCGTGATTGCAGACGATCAGCGCGTGGGGCGCACGAACACCGGCTGGCCGAACGGATCGAAAGTCTGCTGCTGCGGAATGACCTGCGGCGCCAGGCGTTGCTGCTGCGCCGCGACGCGCCGGCGCTCCCTGGCACGCTCCGCCCGTGCACGCTTCTTGGCCGCGGTTTGATCCGGCTTCGCATCCGCGCTCTTTGCTGATGTCGTTTGCTCGACAGTGACCGCGGGGCCGCCCAGCGTGGCGATCTTGGTCGCCGCCGGACTCGCTTCCGCTGAGGTCGGCGCCTCGGGTGCGGCCGGCGCGGCGTCGTTCGCGGGCGGGACCTCTGCGACCGCCGCACGCTTGGCCTCTTCGGCGGGCGAAGGAGTTTCCGTCTGGGCTGCCGCCGTCGGCGCCTGGGGTTCCGGAGCATCTGCTAGAGGCGGTTCGGCCGGCGGCGTCTCGGTTGAGGCAGTCTCCTCGGGCTTCACGGCGGCCATCTGCTCGGGCTCGGCCGGCGCGGGAGCATCGGCGGTTGCTGCGGTCGGAGCAGGGGACGTCTCGGCGCTGTCCGGCGCCTTTTCTGTTGTCTCTGCTGCGGGCGCCTCGACGCGCAGCATGGCGAGCGTCGGCGGCTTCGCTTGAACTTGTGTTTGAGCTTGCGCGAAGACGGGCTCCGGCGGGCTGCGTCGCGCCGGGATGCTCGCGACTTCCTCATGGGCAGCCCGGAGCAGCGCGGCAGCGCCAAGTCCGAAGATCAGGACCGACGTCGACAGCACGATTGCCGCGAACAGGAAACGAAGGCCGGGAAGCATGGCGCGGTTCCGTCTTTGCCGAAGTGTTCTGTTGAGCCAGAGGAAACGCGGTGATCACAGGGCCGCTCGCGGGCAGCGAATCAGGCCGATTCGAGGATATCGCAACCAATGTCAAAGCAATGACGCCCGTAGTCCCCCGGAATAACTTTTCCCTGACGGTGAGGCATCTTTGCCGCAGCGATCACTCCTCAATCACAAAATGACCGATTCGGCCCGGATTTCGCGGAATTGTCTTGAATGCGCCGCTATCTTCCTTCAAGTGCCGTTAACGGTCCGGTGTGGCTTGGGGACTATACAAGAGCGATGATGATCAACCGCATTCTGACGATTTGTGCTGCCGCAGCGCTCGGCGCGGCAGGAACTTCGGTTGCGCAGGCGCAGCAGGGCTACCCCGCAGGGCCTGGTCCGGTCTATTCCGCTCCTCAGGGCTCGTATCCGCCGCCGCCCCCCGGCTACGTGCGCGACGACCGCCGGCCATCGGATTTCGATGTCTTTGAGGAGGACGACGAGGCGCCGAACGGCCAGAGTTCGGCGTCGCTGTCGCCGCCCGGACCAGTGCTTTCGCCCAACGATCCCCGCTATGGCCGCCCGATGGGCGCGCCCCCGCCGGTCTATTCGGATCGGACCGTGCCGACCGGCCCGGTCATGTCGCCGGATGATCCGCGCTATGGCCGTCCGGCAGGCCCGCCGGCGGTGATCTATGCCGATCGTCCCCAAGGGCCGGCGCAGAGTTACAACTATCCCGATGATCGCGCCATGCGTCCGCCCGAGTCGGTGGGCGCGGCGGGTGGTGCGCCCGCCGTCACCGGCGCCGTGTCGCAGCAGCCTCAGGTCGGCAGCGACGGCAGGCCGATGACGGTCGCGGCGCTGCCGCCGGAGGAGCAGCCGGAGGCCGCTCCCGTGCAATTGCCGCCGAACCTGCGCCGCCAGGAAGTCTCGTTCGCGACCAAGGAGCCGCCAGGCACCATCGTGGTCGATACGTCGAACACCTACCTCTATTACATCCTGGGCGGCGGCCGCGCGATGCGCTACGGCGTTCGCGTCGGCCGCGATGGCTTCACCTGGACCGGCGTGCAGAAGATCAGCCGCAAGGCGGAGTGGCCGGACTGGTATCCGCCCACCGAGATGATCGAGCGTCAACCCTACCTGCCGCGCTTCATGGCCGGCGGCCCCGGCAATCCGCTCGGCGCGCGCGCGATGTATCTCGGCTCGACCGTGTACCGCATCCACGGCACCAACCAGCCCTCGACGATCGGCAAGTTCGTCTCTTCCGGCTGCATCGGCATGCTGAATGAGGACGTCTCCGACCTCTTCGAGCGCGTGAAGGTCGGCACCCGCGTCGTGGTGCTGCCGGGTGGTCCGCCGCCTGGAACCGCCACCGCCTCCGCTGCGCCGCCGCCCGGCGGGCCCGTTGCGGCCGCCCCAGCGCCGACCCAGGCGCAGGCCGCCGCACCGCTGCCGGGCACCCAGCCGACCACGGTGCCGCCGCTGCCGGCCCCGGTCACGATCCGCTAGGGCGATTACAGTCCAACATCAAAAGGCGCGCGAACAGCGCGCCTTTTTTGTTTTGCGCTTCTGTCAAATTCCCGCGCTTGAATTCGTGTTCGGCTGGATTACGTGCCAGAGGGCTGCAACCGACGTGGGACAATGCCATGCGCATCCTTGTTGCAGGCGCCACCGGCGCTATTGGCCGACAACTCGTTCCCGCCCTGATCCGGGCCGGCCATTCGGTGATCGGCACGACGCGAACAGCAGCGAAAGCCGAGGCGATCGGGCAGATGGGCGTCGAGCCCGTCATCGTCGATGGCCTCGATGCAGAGGCTGTCCGCGCGGCGGTCATTGCGAAGCAGCCCGAGGTGATCGTCCACGAGATGACCGACCTCGCCGATGTTACCGATCTCCGCCATTTCGATCGCGCCTTCGCTGTCACCAACCGGCTGCGCACGCTCGGCACCGATTGCCTGCTGGCGGCCGCGCGCGAAGCCGGTGTCAGGCGTTTCGTCGCGCAAAGCTTCTGTGGCTGGACCTATGGCCGAACCGGTGCACCTGTCAAAACCGAGTCCGATCCGCTCGATCCCGATCCGCCGCAGGAACTTCGACGCACGCTGGAAGCGATCCAACATCTGGAGCGCGCCGTCACCGGCTCGGATCAGCCGGAAGGAATCGTGCTCCGATACGGATCGTTCTACGGTCCCGACACCGGCATACTGTCGCGGGCGATGATCGATCAATTGCGGCGCCGCCGCGTGCCGATGATCGGCGATGGTGGCGGCTGGTGGTCTTTCATTCATGTCGCCGACGCGGCATCCGCCACCGTTGCCGCCATCGAGCGCGGCGAGGCCGGCAATATCTACAACATCGTTGACGATGAGCCCGCGGAAGTCAGCGAATGGCTGCCGGCGCTTGCCGCGATCGTCGGCGCTAAGCCGCCATTCCATGTGCCCATCTGGCTCGGCCGATTGCTCGCCGGCGAACATGTGGTGGCGATGATGACCGAGGTGCGGGCGGGCTCGAACGTCAAAGCCAGGCGCGAACTCGGCTGGCACCCGGCGCATCCGTCCTGGCGCACCGGCTGTGCCGAAATCGTCGGGCACTCCAGTGGCCACAGCGCTGCCGCTTGAGCTGGTAATGCGACGCTCAGACGTCCGCCTCATCAGCGCTTTCGCGGGTTGCATTCTCGAGCCAACCGGCGATGCGCAACAAGTCACGATCGCGCCCGCGAGCGCCGATGAGCTGGACGCCGATTGGAAGTCCCTGATGGCCTCTGAGCAGTGGCAGCGAAACGGTCGGCAGACCGCAGAGGCTCCACGGCATCGACATGACACCGGAGCCCGGCCCATCTTCCAGCCGGGTCGCCTCGCCCGGCGCCGACAGGGTGATCAACGCATCATGTTGGATGAACGTACGCGAGGCAAGTTCAACGAGACGGTCCACCTCCGCATCGAACGTAAGGTAGCTCGCCGCGCTGATGGTGTGGCCGGCTTCGATGCCCCGCTGCAGCGGCGCGCAATAGCGGCGGATGGTCTCAGTCGGCTCCGAGCCGAAACGATAGGCGAGATGCGCGTTGAGCAGCCCGAAGGTGACATCGAGTGCCTGATCGAATTCAAGTGGGAGTTCGACCTCGACGGTCGCGGTCGGCAGTGACTGGATGAATGTCTCGAATGCCTTCCCCGCGTTGTCGTCGATCAGCTTCCAGCCTGGCCCCTTGACCACGCCAAGACGGGGTGCGGAGGCCGCAGGCTGGACAGCCGCTAACGCGGAATCGAACACGCCGGCGAAAAGGCACAAGTCTCCGATCGAGCGGGCCAACAGGCCGAGATGCGCCATGCGCGGCACCAGCACGTTCGATCCCGCCATTGAGGTGAAACCCAACGAGGGTTTGAACGCAAACGCGCCGCAAAACGAGGCGGGCAGGGTGGTCGAAGCGGTGTGTTGCGTGCCGAGCGCCAGCGGCACCATGTGGTCGACGACGGCGGCGGCAGAACCCGCCGACGACACGCCCGGCGAGCGCGACAGGTCCTGAGGATTGCGGGTCGGGCTCGGATGGTACATCCCGAATTCGGATGTCGCGGTCTTGCCGACAATGATTGCACCGGCGCGGCGCAGCGCCGCCACGGCATCCGCATCGGCGTTTGGCCGCCGGCCGCGAAGCGTCTCGCTGCCATATTCGGACGGCATGTCGGCGGTGTCGAATACGTCTTTCACCCCGATCGGCAGGCCGTGCAGTGCGCCGAGCGGCCCACCTGATGCGCGGTGCTCGTCGGCACGCCGCGCCTCTTCGCGCGCCCGCTCCGCATCGAGGAAAGCCCACGCCCTGACGTCGGGCTCACGCGCGGCGATCCGGTCCAGGCAGGCATTCATCAAATCGAGCGCGCTTGTCTCGCCCCGCTTGATCCTGTCGGCCAGCATGCTGGCCGACAGGTGGTTTGGAAGCACAGAGCCGGTCATCATCGAACCGAGGCTGTGATGCTGCAGCCCGATCCGGCGGCCGGGCGGAACGCGGTCGCGGCGGGAACGGTGGCGATCCGCTCGTAATAGTCCCAGGGCTGCCGGCTCGCCGCCGGCGATTTCACGCGATAGACGCCGAGATCATAGGCGAGGCGGCCGTTCTGCTGCACGACAGCCTGCCGCCCGAACCGATCGACCGGAAGCTGGCGCATCTCGGCATTGACGATCGCGGCATCGTCGCTTTTGGCGCTTCTCGCGGCCTTCAGGAAATGCAGCACGCCGGAATAGACGCCGGCTTGTTCGCGGGTCGGCATTCGGCCGTGTTCCTTGAAGAAGCGCTGCGCGAAGTCGCGGGTGCCGTCGCTGTCATCCCAATAGAATCCCGTGGTGATGATCAGCCCCTGCGCCGCTTCGAGGCCGAGGCTGTGGACATCGGTGACGAAAGCGTGGAGCGCTGCGATCTTCTGCGTGCGCATGATGTCGAACTGGCCGGCCTGCTTGATCGCATTGACGGTGTCGGCGCCGGCGCTCGCGAGCGCGACGACCTGCGCGTTCGTGCTCTGGGCACGTAGCAACAGCGAGGCGAAATCGGCTGTGTTGAGCGGATGGCGCGCGCTGCCGAGCACCTTGCCGCCGCGCTCCTGCACCACGGCGCTGGCGTCTTTCTCCAGGTCGTGGCCGAACGCGTAGTCGGCGGTGAGGAAGAACCAGGACTTCTGCCCCTGCTCGGTCAGCGCTGCAGCCGTGCCGCGCGCCAGTGCGTAAGTATCGTCGGTCCAATGGGTCACGTAGGGCGAGCAGCGTCCGCCGGTAATCTCGACGCTAGCGGCACCCGATACCAGGAGCGACCGCTTCTTCTCGGTCGCGATCGTCATCAGTGCGAACACCGCGCCCGAATGGGGCAGGTCGACAACGGCGTCGACGCCTTGCCGGTCAAACCACTCGCGTGCGATGGCTGAGGCGACATCCGGCTTGTTCTGATGATCCGCGGTGATGATCTCGATCGGGACCCCGTCGATCGAGCCGCCAAAATCGGCAACGGCCATTCGCGCGGCCTTGATCGAGCCCGGCCCGCCGACGTCGGAGACTACGCCGCTTTGATCGCCCATGACCCCGATGACGACCTTATTGTCCGAGAACTGAGAGAAGGCCGGCGACGTGAGTATTGAGCTAAGTGCAATTGAAATCAGGATTTTTCGGTACATTTCGCTGCTCCGCGTGAGGTGCGGCGGAGCCTAACAATCCGCTGCTACACATATGTGACAATGTGGGTACATATGTGATTATTGGCTAGTGACGAAGATTCGATGAGGAACAGCGTGACCAGACAGGCGACGGAAATCGAAACGTTCGGGCCGGAAGTGGAGAACGGGGACGCGTTGGTCGCCCGCATCTGCTGGCACTACTACAAGGAGGGGCAGACCCAGGACGTCATCGCGCAGCACCTGAAAATCACGCGGAAGCGGGTCAACCAGATCCTCGGAGAGGCGCGGGAGCGCGGCGTCGTCCAGATCTCAATTGCCAGTCCCTTCGGTCCTTGCAGCGAACTTGAGGCCCGCCTCGCTGCACGTTTCAAGCTGCGAGGCGCCATCGTCGTGCCCGCGCCGATTGGTGACACTGACGTCCGCAACCTCGTCGGCGCCGCCGCCGGCCACTATATCTCCGAGCACCTGCCGCCTGCCGGGACTCTCGGCATCACCTGGGGTGGCACCATCAACATGGCCGCGCAAAATCTGCGGCGGCGTTCCGGCGACGGCTGCCGTGTCGTCCTGTTGTGCGGCGGGCTTGCCGAAAGCACGGCGATCAATCCTTACGACAACGCGGCGATGATGGCGCGCGCGTTGGGTGCGACATGCTACTACGTGACCGCGCCGATGTTCGCGGCAACGGCACAGCTCCGTGATGCGCTGGTTTCCAGTGAGCCAGTGCGCTCGGTTCTCGCAATGGTAGCAGGGCTGGATATCGCCCTGTTCAGCGCCATTGATCTGTCCGAACAATCGAAAGCGCTGGAATATGGCGTGATATCGCGCGAGACGTGGCAATCGCTGCGCGACGCCGGCGCGGTCGGCGATATCTGCGGCCACTATCTCGATAAGGACGGCAACGCGGTGACGCATCCCCTGACCCGGCGCGTGATCCATCCGCCGATGAGCGATCTGAAGGCGGTACGCGAGCGCATCCTTGCCGCCGGCGGTCTTCAGAAGCTCCCGATCATCAGCGCGGCGATCCGCGCCGGGCTGGCCGACATTCTGATCACGGATGAACGGGTTGCGACCGCCCTTTGCGAAGAACGGTGATCAAGCCAGTCGGCGCGGAGGTTCGCTGCCCTTGGTCCAGGCATCGATACACTCGACCATCTGGCCGTAGTGGATGCCGAGGCTCTCCTGGGTCGCGTAGCCGAGATGCGGGGTGAGCACGAGGTTGTCGAGCCTGCGGAACGGATGGTCGACCGGCAGCGGCTCGACCGAGAACACGTCGATGCCCGCGCCCGCGATCTTCTTTTGCGCGAGAACCTCCAGCAGCGCGTTCTCGTCGACGATCGGCCCGCGCGCGGTGTTGACGAGATAGGCTGTCGGCTTCATCCGCGCGAGATCGGCGGCACCCACCAGGCCGCGCGAGCGCTCGCTCAGCACCACATGGATGGTGACAATGTCGGCGGTCGCAAACAATTCCTCCTTGCTGGCATAGCCGACGCCGGCCTCCTTGCATTTCTCGGCCGTCAGGTTGGGGCTCCAGGCGATGACGTTCATGCCGAACGCCTGCGCGAGCTTCGCCACCCGACTGCCGAGCTTGCCGAGCCCCACCACGCCAAGCGTGCGGCCCTCGATCTCGACGCCGGCAAAGGTCTGCCAGGGCTCGCCTGCATGCATCCGCGCGTTTTCCCGGCCGATGCCGCGGGTGAGTTCCAGGATCAGGCCGAGCGTCAGCGCCGCGGTCGGGTCGCGGCTGTATTGCGTGCCGCACAGCACCACTTTGTGATTCTTGGCGGCGTCCACATCGATCGCGGCATTGCGCATGCCTGATGTCAGCAGGAGTTTCAGCTTGGGCAGCGCCGCGAACAGCGTGCGCGCAAATGCGGTGCGCTCGCGCATCGCGCAGATGATCTCGAAATCGGCAAGCGCGCTCGCGGCAGCCGCCTCGCTCGCAAACGGCTCCCTGAACACGGTGACGTCGACGCGGTCCTTGATCTCTGACCAGTCGGCGATCGAAAGTGACAGGTCGAAATAGTCGTCGAGGATTGCACAGCGCAGCCGCGTCATCGATGAACCCGTTCATGGCGAAAGGACGGCGAGAATACCGTCAGGGGAGATCGCTATGGTTGCGCGCAATCGTTGGGTCGCGCAAGCGGAGTTCAGGGAACGCCGGCTTCAAATATCCGACAGGTTCAGAGCATGGTCCGGAAAAGTGGAAACCGGTTTTCCGAAAAGATCATGCTCAAACAAAGAGATGAGATCATGATCCGATCGCCTCATCGGATCATGATCGCAACCGGCTTCTGTGCTTGGCGCGCCAGGCCGGCCCGGGTCCGCGCATATAGTGCAGTTCCGGCCGGTAGGGGTTGAATGCCCTGGCGAAGAACTGGCGCCAGAAGGTGCGGAATTCGGCGACAATCTTCGTAAGGCCGGTGCGGCTGGCCGCCGGGGCGGGCAGGGACGTGCTTGTTGCCATGACACAGCCCTCTGTTGGTCATGCGCGGCTTTCTCGCGCAAAATGCCGTTTTCGATGCTGAAAACGAGATTTCGCCCGATTCATTAAAAGATGGTTTCAATTGTCGTCATCTTGCGCACACATGGTTTCGATCCCGTATTCATCGGGGTGAACGGATGGAAAACGCGCGGTGTGCGGTTGCGCTTTGAGGGCCCGGCGGCTACATCGGCGGCAGCAAAATTTCCATAAATCCTGCCGATTCCAGGGGACTCAATGGCCCGCCAGTTCGTCTATTTCATGCAAGGTCTGACCAAGAGCTACCCGACCCGCAAGGTGCTCGATAACGTCCACCTGAGCTTCTATCCGGACGCCAAGATCGGCGTGCTCGGCGTCAACGGCGCCGGTAAATCGACGCTGCTCAAGATCATGGCCGGCATCGACAAGGACTATACCGGCGAAGCCTGGGTCGCCGAGGGCGCCCGCGTCGGATACCTCGAGCAGGAACCGCACCTCGATGCCACGCTGAGCGTCCGCGAGAACGTGATGCAGGGCGTCGCCAAGCAGAAGGCGATCCTCGACCGCTACAACGAGCTGGCGGTGAACTACTCGGACGAGACCGCCGACGAGATGACCAAGCTCCAGGACGAGATCGAGGCACAGGGCCTCTGGGATCTCGACAGCAAGGTCGATCAGGCGATGGACGCGTTGCGCTGTCCGCCCGACGACGCCGACGTCACAAAGCTCTCCGGTGGCGAGCGCCGCCGCGTAGCGCTGTGTCGGCTCTTGCTCGACCAGCCCGAACTGCTGCTACTGGACGAACCGACCAACCATCTCGACGCCGAGTCCGTATCCTGGCTCGAAGGCCATCTGCGGCAATATCCCGGCGCGATCCTGATCGTCACCCACGACCGCTACTTCCTCGACAACGTCACGGGCTGGATCCTCGAGCTCGATCGGGGCCGCGGCATTCCCTATGAGGGCAACTATTCCTCTTGGCTGGTGCAAAAGCAGAAGCGGCTCGAGCAGGAGGGCCGCGAGGACGCGGCGCATCAGAAGACACTGGCGCGCGAGCAGGAGTGGATCGCGTCCTCGCCGAAGGCACGCCAGGCCAAGTCCAAGGCGCGCTACCAGCGCTACGAGGAACTGCTCAAGAAGGCGAGCGAGAAGCAGACGCAGACTGCGCAGATCGTCATCCCCGTGGCCGAGCGGCTCGGGCAGAACGTCGTCGACTTCGAGGGCCTGACGAAGTCGTTCGGCGACCGCATGCTGATCGACAATCTGACCTTCAAGCTGCCGCCGGGCGGCATCGTCGGCGTGATCGGTCCGAACGGCGCCGGCAAGACCACGCTGTTCCGCATGATCACCGGGCAGGAGAAGCCGGACCAGGGCACGATCACGGTCGGGGAGTCCGTCCATCTCGGCTATGTCGACCAGTCGCGCGACGCGCTCGACGGCAGCAAGACCGTGTGGGAGGAGATTTCCGGCAACAACGAACTGATCCTGCTCGGCAAGCGCGAGGTGAATTCGCGCGGCTATTGCTCGGCCTTCAACTTCAAGGGCGCCGACCAGCAGAAGAAGGTCGGCGCGCTCTCAGGCGGCGAACGCAACCGCGTGCATCTCGCCAAGATGCTGAAATCCGGCGCCAATGTGCTGCTGCTCGACGAGCCCACCAACGACCTCGACGTCGACACGCTGCGCGCGCTCGAAGAGGCGCTGGAGGATTTCGCCGGTTGCGCCGTGATCATCAGCCACGACCGCTGGTTCCTCGACCGCATCGCCACCCACATCCTCGCCTTCGAAGGCGACAGCCATGTCGAATGGTTCGAAGGCAATTTCCAGGATTACGAAAAGGACAAGATGCGGCGCCTTGGCCAGGATTCGATCATCCCGCATCGCGTGAAGTACAAGAAGCTGACGCGGTGACGGCACTTTAGCGACGATCTGCTGCGGCCAGTTGTCGCTTTCCACCACGACGAGATTGCGTAGATATAGCGCTCCGCAATCCCCGATACTGCTGCGAGCAATTCATAATGTCTGCCACCTCCGACGCCCCCGCGCCGCCGAAGATCGCTTCGTTGCGCCCGGTTCCCATGCTGATCTTTGGATCGCGCTGGCTGCAATTGCCGCTCTATGTCGGGCTGATCATCGCCCAGGGCGTCTATGTGGTGCTGTTCGTCAAGGAACTGTGGCACCTGTTCGCTCATGCCTTCGATTTCAGCGAGCAGCAGATCATGCTGGCGGTGCTCGGGCTGATCGACGTCGTCATGATCTCGAACCTCCTAGTGATGGTGATCGTCGGCGGCTACGAGACCTTCGTCTCGCGTCTCAACCTGCAGGGACATCCCGACGAGCCGGAATGGCTGAGCCACGTGAACGCCAGCGTGCTCAAGATCAAGCTGGCGATGGCGATCATCGGCATCTCCTCGATCCACCTGCTGCGCACCTTCATCGAGGCCGGCGCGCTGACGTCGGGCAAGACCAACTACACCGAGACCGGCGTGATGTGGCAGACCATCATCCACACCGTCTTCATCCTGTCCGCGATCGGCATAGCCCTCGTCGACAAGCTGTCGAATGCGTCGATCGAAGGCGCCAAGCAGTCGGCCGGACATCATTAAGGGTGCGGCGCTTGCGAGGTCGTGCTAGGTTCATGGACGGGGCGCGGCTGATGTCCGCGTCGGAAACGGGACAGCACTTCGATTGGACCGCTGAGTGAACAAGCCGCTCGACTTGCCATTCCTCCGCACGCTCGCCTTCGGCTTTCTGTTCTTGGTGTTACCAACGGCCTCGCCGGCCCACGCCGCCGATGCCGCCTTCAGCCAATTCATCGCCTCACTCTGGCCGGAGGCGCAGGCCGCCGGCGTGTCGCGCGCGACGTTCGATCGTGAGACGCGCGGGCTCGAGCCTGACTACAAGCTGCCGGATCTGATCTTGCCGGGCCGTCCCGCGACCGGCGCGCCGTCGCAGGCCGAATTCGTCCAGGTGCCGGCGGACTACGTCAAGGAAGCTTCGATCGCGCGGCTTGCGGCCGAAGGGCAGCGGCTGATGCAGAAATATCGTGCTGACCTCAACGAGATCGAAAATCGCTTCGGCGTGCCGGCGACCGTGGTGCTCGCGATCTGGGGGCGAGAGACCGATTATGGCCGCTACAAGCTGCCCTATGACACGCTGCGCGTGGTGGCGACACAGGCCTATGTCGGCCGCCGCAAGGACCAGTACCGCACGGAGTTCATTCTTGCGCTGAAGATCCTCGGCGAGGGTGCGGTGACACGCCAGGAAATGCGCTCATCCTGGGCTGGTGCCACCGGGTTCACGCAGTTCCTGCCGTCCGAATATTACAAGCACGGCATCGATCTCGACGGCGATGGCCGCATCGACATCTGGCACTCGGTGCCCGATGCGCTCGCGTCCGCCGCCCAGCAGCTCGTCAACAAGGGCTGGCAGAAGGGCGTGCGCTGGGCCTACGAGGTGAAGGCGCCGGCCAATGTCGATTGCACGATGGGCGTGCCGGAAGTGACGAAGCCGATCGGTGATTGGCTGCGCGCGGGCTTTGAGCCGGTGCGCGGACAGAAGCTCAATGCGACCGAGCAGGCGCAGCCCGCCTCGCTGTTGCAGCCCGAGGGCATCTATGGCCCCGCATTCCTGACCACGAAGAACTACTTCGTCATCAAGGAATACAATTTCTCCGATCTCTACGTGCTGTTCGTCGGCCATCTCGCTGACCGCATGACGAGCCCGCAGCCGTTCGCCACGCCCTGGTCGGCGACGACGCAATTGCGCACCGCCGATGTCGAGGCGATGCAGCGCCATCTCACGCGGATCGGTCTCTACAAGGACAAGCTCGACGGCAAGGCCGGGATGCAGACCCGTGCCGCGCTCGGCGCCTACCAGAAATCGGCAGGCCTGAAGGTCGACTGCTGGCCGAGTGAAGCGGTGCTGCGCGCGATGACGGCGGCGAGGTAGCCGTCGGCGATAAGGGCAAACAAAAACCCGGCCTGGACGTCGGCCGGGTCTTGATTCAGTGGCTCGATGAGCCGGTCAGATTAGTCGCAAACCTGAACGCGGCGGAAACGCCAGCCGTAGCCATCCCAGAAGCGCTCGCGAACCAGGCGGCACGGAGCTTCTTCAACGTAGACCGGCGCCGGTGCGACATAGACCGGAGCCGGACGGCTCGCAGCAATCGCGCCACCGAGCAGGGCGCCGCCAATCAGGCCGCCGGCCACGCCGGCTGCGATCTGGCCGTCTCCGGCCTTGGCGGCCGGCGCGACAGCCAGCGAACCGGCAATCGTTGCGACCGCGACGAAGGCAGCTAATGTCTTCTTCATGTCTTGGGCTCTCCTGGATGGCGCCTTCAGCCGACGCCGGGTTTAACGATGACTCGCACGCTGGTTTCGAAATCCCGTGTCGCAAAAAGAGCGCACAACAGTCAATCGAAAGTAAACTTCAGCGGGCTAATGGCCTGAAAAAAACGGTTTTTTCTGGCCATAAGCCGTTCAGGTTCCGGAAAATCGCGGGTTTTCCAGCATCCTGTGCGAGATTTAATGAAGGTGAATGCGCGTTAATAGCAGACGCGCACGTTGCGCACCCGCCAGCCATAGCCGTCCCAGAAGCGCTGGCGCTGCCAGGCGCAGGGCGGCCCGTACTCGTAGGGGTCGGCGACGTAATAGCCGGGGCCAGGAGCGTAGGAATACCCGGGACCGTAGGAGTAACCGGGACCGTAGTACCCGTTCTGCGAAGCGATCGCCCCGCCGATCAGGGCTCCACCGATAAGTCCGGCCGCGACGCCCGCGGCAACGCCGCGCTGCGCATGCGCCGGAGGAGGTGCCGCCACGAGCGCGCCAGCCAATGCAATGGCGGCAAATCCGAGCAATGTCTTCCTCATGGCCTCACCTTTCTTCAAGTCATCCACTTTGGGGCACTGGTCCTGACCAGAGTTCCACATTTCCCTGTAACGATCAATGAACGCCGCAGCGGATGGCCCGAGAAGTGATGACCGGCGTGCCCGCGGATCACACTTAGATTCATTCCAAGTTACCTCCGTCATCAGTTTGGAATTGCTTCAAATTCCCGTTTTTCCTTTTGCGTCGCTTGCTCGCCTTCAATATCTCTTAGGTCAGCATCACCGACCGGACCCGCCTTTTCGATGATCGTTTGTTCCTGCAACGTCCTCAGCGACCACGACGTCCGCAATGCGGTGAGCGTCAGCGGGTCGTTGCCGCGGAATACCAAGCAGCTTTACGGCTGCCTCGGCTGCAGTGCCGAATGCGGGCGCTGCGCCCGGACCATCAAGACCATCATCGACGAGGCGCTTGGCCCATGTGCCAAGGCCTGCTGTGCCGGCTGCCCGCACAGCCATGAGGCCGTCGACGACGTCGCCAATACAGAGTTCGCGCTAGCCGCCTGCTGAGCCGCCGGGATTTCCTCAGATCTCTTCGCAGATGCCCTCCCAGAGGAGGGTTGCTCTCGTTCATAATCTGATTTAGAAGCGTTCTAAAGTTGGAATCGGGCCCGCTTTGGGCCTTTAAACATTTGGAGTGGACTATGCAGGGCGACCCTAAGGTCATCGAATATCTCAACAAGGGCCTGCGCAGCGAACTCACGGCGATCAACCAGTACTGGCTGCACTATCGCATCCTGAACAACTGGGGCCTCCTGGAAATGGCCAAGGTCTGGCGCAAGGAATCGATCGAGGAGATGCACCACGCCGACCGCTTCACCGACCGCATCCTGTTCCTCGACGGCTTCCCCAACATGCAGGTGCTCGATCCCTTGCGGATCGGCCAGAACGTCCAGGAGATCATCGAGTGTGATCTCGCCGCCGAGATCGGCGCCCGCGCGCTCTACCAGGAAGCCGCCACCTACTGCCACGGCGTGAAGGACTATGTGAGCCGCGATCTGTTCGAGGACCTGATGAAGGACGAGGAGCATCACATCGATTTCCTCGAGACCCAGCTCGATCTGATCAAGCGTATCGGCCTTGAGCTCTACACCCAGAAGCACGTCGGCCATCTCGAGAGCGAGGACTGAGGCGGGACGCGCCAGCATCGGTTTTGCGTCATGGCCGGGCTCGACCCGGCCATCCGCGCATTCTTACGGTCTCCAAAACGTGGATGCCCGGGACAAGCCCGGGCATGACGATTGCGAATGCAAGCGCTCGCCGCGAGTTTCTCTAGAGCTGCGTCTTGTAGCGCTCTTCCACCATCGCCTGGCTTTCGGGCTCGCCGAGCGTGGTCTGGTCGTGGATCACTTGGCTGATGCTCGGGAAGACCTTGCGCTCGACGCGCGTGTCCGCCGACCACAGTTTCGAGCGCATCAAAGCCTTGCCGCAGTGGAAATAGGCTTCCGTCACGTCGATGCGCAGCACCGCGCGCGGCGGCTTGCCGAATTCCACCATCGAGGCCAATAGCTCCGGATCGGCCGAGAGGCGTCCCTTGCCGCCGACGCGCAATGTCTCGTCGATCCCCGGCACGAAGAAGATAAGCTGCACGAAGCCTGAGCCCGCGACGATGTTCCGGAAGCTGTCGATGCGGTTGTTGCCGGAGCGGTCCGGCATCAGCAACAGGTTTGGCGAGGCGACGCTGACGAAGCCCGGATTGCCGCCGCGCGGCGAGGCATCGACGCTGCCGTCGGAGCCGGAGGTCGCCAGCACGCAGAACGGCGACATGCCGATGAACTTCCTCGCATGCACATCGATCTCCGGCCGCGCCTTCGCGATCACGCGCGCAGTCGGTTTTTGATAGATCGAGGCGAGGTCGGCAGCGGCAAGGTCGGTCACGGGCGATCTCCATATGTCGTATTTTTGACAAGCGTATCATCGCCAAATTCCGCCGTCATCCCGTGCCGGAGGAAGCAGGCTCATTGTCAGCCGCGATCCTCGACATCCGTCTCGGGGCGGTCGCTGCCGGCAGCGGTCTCGGAGTGCCATTGTCCGTCAGGGGTTTCATACTCGATTGCCTCGGTGCGGCCCGGCACGCGCTGCTCGGCGGCGGCACGCCGGGCCGCCGCCAGCGCTGCGGCATGGGTCGCGAACGGTTCGGAAAACACGCCGTCTACGGTGTAGGCCCATCCGCCGTCATGTTCGACGATCTTGTAGATCACATGGCTCATCGGGAACTCGCTTCATCGTTGGCACCGGCAGGGGTGAAGCCACCGGCGCTTTCATGACAGAATAGGCGATGATGTCGGAATTTCCATGGACCAATCGTCCTTATGGCAGGCAACGGGCCCGGGCCGCCGGTGACAGGAGCAAAGCATGTGCCGTAATATCAAGACGCTGTTCAATTTCGAGCCGCCGGCGACCGAGGACGAGATCCACGCTTCCGCACTGCAATTCGTGCGCAAACTGTCCGGCTTCAACAAGCCGTCGCAGGCCAATGAAGCCGCCTTCGATCGCGCTGTCGCCGAGGTCTCAGACGCCGCACGCCGGCTTCTCGTCTCGCTACACACCACGGCGCCGGCGCGCGACCGCGAGATCGAGGCGGAGAAGGCCAAGGAGCGCTCGCGCTTGCGGTTCGGGTGAGCTGCGGCGGGCGTGACCTGCGCGATCGACGCGCGGCCTATTTCTTGTCCTTGTGCTTCTTCTTTTTCTTGTCCTTGCGATCCTCGTCATCATCATCATCATCGGGATCCTCGAGGCCGTCGGGCTGCTCGGCCACGGCCGCAGCCAATGCTGCGCGCTCGGCCGCCTCCTGCTCGCGCTGGCGGCGGTAGTCCTCCCAGGCGTCGAAGATCATGTGCAGCCACGGCATCACCTGTTCGATCGACGGCAATTGCCCGGGCGGGCCCGGCTCGCCGCGCGGACCGGCAGGTCCCTGCGGTCCGGCGGGACCTTGCAGGCCCGGCGCTCCCTGCGGGCCCGGTTCACCGCGCTTGCCTTGCGCGCCAGGTTTCCCTTGCGCACCAGGTTTGCCCTGCGCTCCCGGCTTGCCTTGCGGGCCGGGCTTGCCGCGCGCGCCATCGGGGCCGCGCCGGCCGGGATGTCCCTGCGGTCCCGGCCGCCCTTGTTCGCCGGGCCGGCCGCGTGGGCCCGGCGCGCCCGCTGCTCCGCGCCGGCTGGAAGCATCATCGGCCACTGCTGCACTCCGAAATAAAATTGCGCCCGCGCGTTTTTTAGCGGCGTTTGACGACCGCTTCAATTCCGCGAGCCGCCCTTGCCGCATTGATCAACATCAATGATGCGATCGCGCGGCAGCATGGCATCCTCGGGAGTGTGGCTGGCGGGACGGGAGCGAAGCCATGAACGCAGGCTGGAAGATCTTCTTGCTCTCGCTGATCCTGTTCGCGATTGCCTTGGGCGCCGAGCGGCTGCTCGTGCCCGACATCGTGCCGATCGCCTATGCCGAGGAGCCGCAGCCGCTGTTGCTGGTGGAGACCGCTTTCGTGCTGCGAGCGATCGTGCTGATCGCGGGAAGCGTAGCGGTGATCTCGTTCGTCATCACGCTCGGCGCCTGGGTGAGAAGCACGCGATCGCACGCTTGAGGCAATTCCGACTAATCGTTCGGCGCGGGCACCTCGATGCCGTCGGCCGAATAGCTCCTGATCTTGTTGCGCAGCGTGCGCACGGAAACGCCGAGCACGCGCGCGGCGCGCGTGCGGTTGCCATTGCAGCGGATCAGGGTTTGCAGCACCAGCTCGCGCTCGACCTCGCCGACGGTGGCTCCGATCAGGAGCGGCACGATTTCGTTGGGGGCCAGTGAGGACGCCGGAATCTCCGGCAGGGGCTGCGTGGACACATAGGACATGACACCTCCCGAGCAACGCCCGTTCGCAACATCGCGAATCGGAAACATCGAGAACGAACAAACCCCGCGCCCGCGCGAGACGGTGGCCGCAGATGGTTAACAAACGATTAACGGGATCGCTACCATCCACATTTGCGCACGGGTTCCCGCACGCGCGATGCTCACACCGCCCGGTAGCCGCCATCCACCATCACGATCGATCCCGTGACATAAGCCGACAGGTCGGAGGCGAGGAAGATCGCAGGCCCCACGATATCCTCCGCCTTGCCGGCGCGGCCGAGCGGCGTGTGCGCGATGAAGCTCTTCACGAGCTCCGGATTGCTCGCACGCGTCTGGGCGTTCAGCGGCGTCTCGATGAAGCCGGGGCCGATCGCGTTGACGCGCACGCCTTCCTTGCCGAGCTCGGCGGCGAGCGCGCGGGTGAAGCCGAGCACGCCGTGCTTTGAGGCCGTGTAGGCGGGCGAGCTCGGCGTGCGCACATGCACGAAGGACTGGATCGATCCGATGTTGACGATGCGTCCCTGCGCCGCACGGATCTGCGGCAGGAACGCATGCGTCACGTTGAAGACGCCGGTGAGGTTGATCGCGATGATGTCTTCCCAATCCTTGATCACGGCCTCGTCCGCGCCGAGCATGCCGTTGCGTCGCGTAATCCCGGCATTGTTGACGAGGATCGTGACCTGCCCGATCTTGCCGGAAATCTCCTTTGCAAGCGCGATGCAATCCTCGCGCCTGGTGACGTCGAGCGCAAAGCTGTCGGCCTTCCCGCCGGCGTCGCGGATCTCCCTCGCCACTTCCGCCGCCGCACTCTCGTTGACATCGAGCAGCACGACGCGAGCGCCTTCGCGCGCATAGCCGACTGCGATCGCGCGGCCGATGCCGGAGCCTCCGCCAGTGATGACGGCGATATGATTTTCGAGAAGGGCCATGGATGTTTCCTCTTGCTTGCTGTTGGACGCCGCGGAGAGGCTAATCCATTTTGTAGGGAGGGCAAAGCCAACGGGTTGCGCGAACGCGCGCCCCGTTGGCTTTGTCCACCCTACGGATTCTCGCTCCATCCTGCATCCGCGCTACACTTCGCAATGTGCGAATCGATCCGTCGCCATTGATGCTTTCCAAGAAAATCCCGGAGACCTTGATATGAAACTGCCATCCGCCTTTCGCGCCGCGCTCCTCGCGCTGGCCGCTTTCGCCGGCGCCATTCTCTCCTCGGCCGCCCATGCCGACGGCGGCACTGTCTCGCTCACGATCTACAAGGCAGGCTGGATCATCGGCGGCTCCGGCGGTGGCGGCGTGTTGAATTTTCACGGGCGCAGATATCCGCTGTCGGTCGGCGGCCTCGACTACGGCCTGGTATTCGGCGGCTCGAAGACGGTGCTGCGCGGCCGCGTCAGCAACATCAATCGTCCCTCCGATGTCGCCGGTGTCTACGGCGCAGCCGGCGCCGGCCTTGCAATCGGCGGCGGCGCCCGCGCCATCGTGCTCACCAACCAGAAGGGCGCCGTGCTCGAACTCGCCGGCCACCAGGTCGGATTGATGGCGAATGCCGATTTGAGCGGGCTCGCGATCACGATGAAGTAGCGAGGCGCGGAGAGCCGTTTGCCCCTCATCCTGAGGAGCGGCGTCTTCGCCGCGTCTCGAAGGATGAGGCCCCGCCGGTGGCCTCGCCCTTCGAGACGGTCGCTCCGCGACCTCCTCAGGGTGAGGGGATGGATTGGAGCGCGTCGCTCTCCTTTGTCATTGTGAGTTCTGATTCAAATTTCAAACAGCGGAGGAGATGTGAGTCCGCGTTCTCGCGGCGCTTTGCGTCCGAGCTTTGCGTTTCGTTTCACCCTCTCATCGACTAGAGGGCGCAGGGAAAGCCGGGTGCTGGTTGCACCCGTGGGTCCCGTGCAACAAAAAGCACGGGGGTAGGACCACAGGTTCAACCGAAGCATTCCGGCTTTCCCTGCGCGATGGTGTTACGGTTTCCTTCGTGCTCTCCTTGGTGACCGGGCTTTTCTTGCCACCATCGCCTCTCGCGCGGATTTCTTCGCGCAACAAGCTTAGCGCCAGCGTCGGGGCGCCAGGACCACACGACTTCGCCGTCCGCGACGCGCGTGCTCGTCAGTCACACGCTTCACGTCCACCGCATCTCACCGCAACGTTCGTGACGATCGCGAGCCGCCCCTCATCCGCCGTGAGACGCGCGGAGTTAAATCACTGATTTGCCCGACG
>NZ_AXAP01000038.1 GCF_000472865.1 Bradyrhizobium elkanii WSM2783
ATGGCCCCGGCGAATTCATCCAGACCAACATCGTCGGCACCTTCACCATCCTGCAGGAAGCGCTGCGCCATTGGCGCACGCTCTCGCCCGAGAAGCGTGAGCAATTCCGCTTCCTCCACATCTCGACCGACGAGGTGTTCGGCTCGCTCGGCGACGANGGCTTCTTCACGGAAACCACGGCNTATTCGCCAAACTCGCCCTACTCCGCGAGCAAAGCCTCCTCCGACCATCTGGTGCGCGCCTGGCGCGAGACCTACGATTTGCCGACGCTGGTCACCAACTGCTCGAACAATTANGGCCCCTATCACTTCCCGGAAAAGCTGATTCCGCACATGATCATCAAGGGCCTGGCCGGCGAGCCCCTGCCCGTCTATGGCGACGGAAAGAACATCCGCGACTGGCTCTATGTCGAGGACCATGCGAAGGCACTGACGCTGGTGCTCGAGCGCGGCGCGGTCGGCGAGACCTACAATGTCGGCGGCCGCAACGAGCGCAGCAACCTGCATGTGGTCGAAACCATCTGCGACCTCCTCGACGAGATCTCAATGAGCGCACGGGGCCCGCGCCGAAACCTGATCACCTTCGTCGCCGACCGCCCCGGCCACGACCGCCGCTACGCCATCGACGCCTCCAAGCTGGAACGCGAATTGGGATGGAAAGCACTGGAAACATTCGAGAGCGGCATTGCGAAAACGACGCGTTGGTTTTGTGACAATCGTCTGTGGTGGCAGGCCATCCTCGATCGGGGCTACGAACGCGCCCGCATCGGGCTGGGATAGGCCCGAGATCATAATCCAATTAACGGAACACCGGTTTCCACTTTTCCGGATCATGCTCTAAGCCCCGCAAACGGGCTGGGGATTGCCTTTGACCGTCATTTGGTCATCATGGAAATGGTTCAGCTATGACCGTTCAGGTCACAGCGTGACACATCCACACGCGCCTCAACGTGGGCGATCCACTTAGGAAGAGCTTTCAGGATCCGATATGCGAATAACGATGGTGGGCACGGGTTACGTCGGCCTCGTCTCTGGCGCTTGCTTTGCTGACTTCGGGCATCAAGTCACCTGCGTTGACAAGAACGCGGAAAAGATCGCGGCGCTGAAGCGAGGCGAAATCCCGATCTTCGAGCCGGATCTGGATCGGCTGGTGGAAACCAACACGCGGTCCGGACGGCTGTCGTTCACGACTGACCTTGCCGATCCAGTCGCTCATTCCGACGCCGTTTTCATAGCGGTCGGAACCCCGTCGCGGCGGGGCGATGGTCACGCGGACCTCAGCTATGTCTACGCGGCGGCCCGCGAGATCGCGGCGAGCCTCAAGGACTTCACCGTGGTCATCACGAAATCGACGGTTCCGGTCGGAACCGGCGACGAGGTCGAGCGCCTCATTCACGAAGCCAATCCCGACGCCGACGTCGTGGTCGCCTCCAATCCCGAGTTCCTGCGCGAGGGCGCGGCGATCAGGGACTTCAAGCATCCCGACCGTATCGTCGCCGGCACGGACGACGAGCGGGCCAGAAAGGCCATCTCCGAGATCTACCGTCCGCTCTACCTCAATCAGGCGCCGCTGATGTTCACCGGCCGCCGCACCGCCGAGCTGATCAAATATGCCGCGAACGCCTTTCTTGCGACCAAGATCACCTTCATCAACGAAATCGCCGATCTTGCCGAGAAGGTCGGGGCCGATGTGCAGGAGGTCGCGCGCGGCATCGGCCTTGATAATCGCATCGGCACCAAGTTCCTCCACGCCGGCCCTGGTTTCGGCGGATCGTGCTTTCCAAAGGACACGCGCGCCCTGATCAAGACGGCACAGGATTATGAAGCGCCGATCCGCATCGTCGAAGCGGTGCTGGCGGTGAATGAAAACCGCAAGCGCGCGATGGCGCGCAAGGTCGTCTCGGTGCTTGGCGGGTCGCTGCGCGGCAAGACCGTCGCGCTGCTCGGCCTGACCTTCAAGCCCAACACCGACGACATGCGGGAGTCGCCATCGATCCCGCTGATCACGGCGTTGCAGGATCTCGGGGCGAAGATCAGGGCCTATGATCCGGAAGGCATCGAACAGGCACGCGCTGAACTATCCGACGTCACCTATTGCGACGGCCCGTACAGTTGCGCCGAGGGCGCCGACGCGCTGGTGATCGTGACCGAGTGGGAGCAATTCCGCGCACTCGATCTGGACGCCTTGAAGCAGAAGATGGCCAATCCGGCCATCATCGACCTCCGCAATGTCTATCGGCCGGGCGATGTCGTTGCTCACGGCTTCAAATACGAAAGCGTAGGCAGACCGACGCCATCGGCGACATAGAGCGTTATCGCAGCAGGTGGCCATCCTCACCGCTGTTTGAGAGAGGCTGTAGGGTGGGCAAAGCACAGCGTGCCCACCTTTCTTGCACCGACCGTGGATGGTGGGCACGGCGCAAGCGCGCCTTTGCCCACCCTACGCAACTGTGCTCCCTCTCCCGCAAGCGGAAGAGGTGAACACGTGGACGAGCCATCAATCCTGGATCAACGCGCCGGCGCGATCATGCGCCTTCGTTGGCGGTGATGCTTCAGCGACGGAAGACTTCTCCGAGGAACCGCGAATCCCATAGGGCGCGTACAGCAGATAATGCGCCCGACGTTTCCGCGAGCGCCAGTCGCGCGCTGCATATCCCAGCAGAAAGCCGACTGAGAAGGTGACAAGCAAAATCAACGCGGGAAACATGACATCAACCCAACATGCTTGCCGACAATATATCTCGTTCTGACAATATTTTCATGTGCCGGTTGTGACGACAGCATGATTGACGCGCTGAAACATTGTTCAGACGCCTGACTTCATGTGCAGACGGCTGCCTCGATATTGATCAGAGACGATGTTACGACGGCTGACGGTACGCCGTTATGACGGCGGCAATACAAACCGAAGCTATCCGTCACACGCGATGATAGTCGCGGAACCAGGCGACGAACTTCTCGACGCCATCCTCGATCCGGGTCTGCGGCCGAAAGCCGATCTCGCGCGCGAGGTCATCGACGTCAGCAAAGGTTGCGGGCACGTCGCCGGGCTGCATGGGCAGCAGTACCTTCTCGGCCTCGCACCCAAGCCCCTTCTCCAGCAGCGTCACCACGTGCATCAATTCTTCCGGCTTGTTGTTGCCGATATTGTAGATGCGCCACGGCGCCGTGCTCGAGCTCGGATTGGGCTCGTCGCCGGACCAGTCCGGATCGCCCTGCGGCACGTGATCGACCAGCCGTATCATCGCCTCGACGACGTCGTCGACATAGGTGAAATCGCGCCGCATGTTGCCGTTATTGAACAGGTTGATCGGCTTGCCCTCGCTGATCGCGCGCGCGAACAGATAGAGCGCCATGTCGGGCCGATACCAGGGGCCGTACACCGTGAAGAAGCGAAGCCCGGTCATCGGGATGCGGTAGAGGTGGCTGTAGGAATGGGCGAGCAGTTCGTTCGCCTTCTTGGTCGCGGCATAGAGGCTGATCGGATGATCGACATTGTCGCGCACGGAGAACGGTTGCTTGGTGTTGGCGCCGTAGACCGAGGAGGATGACGCGAACAGGAGATGCCGGCAGCCATTATGCCGACAGCCTTCCAGGATGTTGATGAAGCCCTCCAGGTTGGAGTCGGCATAGGCGTGAGGATTCTGCAGCGAATATCTGACGCCCGCCTGCGCCGCCAGATGGACCACCACCGGAAAGCGATACTGCTCGAACAGCGCCTTCATCCCGGCGCGGTCGGCGAGATCGAGCTGGTGGAAGGTGAAGTTCGGATGCTCCTTGATGAGATCGAGGCGGGCGAGCTTGAGCGCCGGATCGTAATAGTCGTTGAGATTATCAATGCCGATGACGCGCTGGCCGGCCGCCAGCAATCGTTGTGTCAGATGAAGGCCGATGAACCCCGCGCAACCCGTAACCAGCAAATCGTCTGCAGACACCGCTTTCTATCCTTCGCGTCATACTACCCAGCAGCACGATCATCGCCCGACAATGCGTCGCGGTGAAGGCTTCAGCGGAACCGATCGGCCAATTATCCTTGATCGGTGCGACCGGAGGTCGGGCGACTGCCCTAATTGTTCGCAGCCGTCTTGTAGTCCGGAAACCGGCTCAGCACGGCGGCCTTCATAAACTTGAAGTGCGAGATCGCCGCCGCGAGTTCCTGCAGCCGGCGCTGCCCGTTGGCGATCTCGGCGTCGAACAAGTCGTGGTGATAATTGTCGAGCGGCTCGCGCTCCAGATACTCGTCGGTGCCGTTGCCGAGCGTCACGGCGGCGCGCGCCAGGACATCGTCGACACGGCGGCTCAGGCCGCTCTGTTCGCTTTCCGCCGCCTGCAACGCATTGTCGATCGCGGCCACGATGGATCCCACCCGCAGCCGGTCGGTCTCGGCGTCGCGCTCGGGCGAACGCGCGCGAAAACCTTCATCGATCCCGAGCCGGGCCTTGATGAAGTTCTGCGCTCGGGATCGCAAGAAGAGCTGAAACATCTGCGTTCGTCCGGTCCGGGGCCCTGCGGAGCAACGCGCCAAAGTCGCCCCGTCTTAGTTAAGGAACCGTAAAGTTGCGGCGGTCACCCCCGCGGCGCGCGATCAAGAGAAACTCCACAGCATCAATTTCAGGAACAGCGAACCCAAAAGGTAGACCCAGCCTACCATGGCGAGCAGCGCCACCGCCAGGAACGCGCCGGAGAAACTGCGCTCCTTCACCCGCGTCAGGAACGAAACTTTTTCTGGTGGGGAGGGCATACCGGATCTGCGGTGGAAACCTTCAAATCCGACTTCTACGGTGCAAATTCGATAAACTGGTGACGCTCCTCTGGGCGCCACGTTCCAGAGACTTTGTGGGCAATACGTCTCGGTGGAAGTACCAGTCGCTCGGTTTCCGGGGTCTTCGGCCGATGCACCTGCATCAGCAGCCAATCGACCGAACCACCGGCCATCTCTCAGGTGTGGAAGAATACGAACCAGATCACGCCGAGGATCAGAACCGCAAGCCCGGTCGAAATCGACAACAGCGCGGCCACAGAAGGTCCTGGTTCGGCCTGACGCGCCTCGGTCGGGGTTTCAATAATCCGGCCATCTCGGTGTGTCGTTGCCATGCGCCACCTCATTCCATTCAGTTAGCAGTTAAGTGCCTGTAACTGCCGGCTAATGCCTGATGCCCCCTCCTGGACGCAACGCATGTTGGGAAGCGATGTTCCGGATATATTGGGGACCCTGACCGGCCAATGCGTCGCATCAGGCCGCGAGAAAATCCGCAAGAACCATGCGGGCCATCAGCGGTTAACCGTCATTGACGGGTTCACCGTTTGGCCATGTTTGAAACCCGGTTCCGCGGTGGTATCCTCTGCCTCCCGTCTGTTGCGTCTTCGGAGTATCCCCATGGCCCCCCGCGCCAACTGGAAGGGTTTTTTGCGGCTGTCGCTCGTGACCTGTCCGGTCGCGCTCTACCCGGCCACGTCAGACACCGAGAAGGTCTCCTTCAACCAGGTCAATCGCAAGACCGGGCACCGCATCAAATACGCCAAGGTCGATGCCGAGACCGGCGAGGAAGTCGCCGCCGAAGACATCATGAAGGGCTACAAGGTCGACACCGACACCTACATCGAGATCACCAAGGACGAGCTCGACGACATCGCCCTGGAATCGACCCGCACCATCGAGATCGATGAGTTCGTGCCGAAGACGGACATCGACAGCCGCTATCTGATCCGCCCCTATTACCTCGTCCCGGACGGCAAGGTCGGCCATGACGCGTTCGCGGTGATCCGCGAGACCATCCGCAGCCTGAACAAGGTCGCGATCGGCCGTGTGGTGCTGACCAACCGTGAGCATGTCATCGCACTCGAGCCGCTCGGCAAGGGCCTGATGGGAACGCTGCTGCGCTACCCCTACGAGGTCCGCGACGAGAAGGAATATTTCGACGACGTGCAGGACGTGAAGATCACCAAGGACATGCTCGATCTCGCCAAGCACATCGTCGAGCAGAAATCGGCCGACTTCGATCCCGAGGAGTTCGACGACCGCTATGAGACCGCGCTGATCGAGCTGATCAACCAGAAGCGCAACGGCCTGCCGGTGGCGAAGGCCGCGCCGAAATCGACCGGCAATGTCATCAATCTGATGGACGCGCTCAAGCGCAGCCTTGCCAATGAGCAGCAGGCACCCGCTCCCGCCAAGGCAAAAGGCAAGAAGCCGAAGAAGCGGGTCGAGGGCCAGCGCGAAATGCTGTTGCCGATCGCCGGAAGCGGTACCGGTGCCGGCAAGCGCGCCACCAAGGAAGAGCCGAAGAAGGCGGAAAAGCCCGTGCGCGCGCCGACCCGGGCCAAGAAGGCCGGATAGGCGAAAAGCAGCTGGCGGTCTCATGCAATGACAGCGACGCGGCAGGCGGCAAGCTGACATGCCGTGGTCGACGCCTTTCGAGCAGCCGATCGTCCTGCGCGGCGGCCGCAAGCTGGTGACGCTCCAGCACGCCGCCGACTACATCATGAAGCTGCCTGAGCCGGTACAGCAGCGCGAGTGCTGGCAAACCGCCGTCGAAAATCTGATTCATGCCGCCGAGAGCGGCGGCGGTTGGCTGATGTTTGCGCGGATTGCGATGCTGCGAGCGCTCAACGAAGACGGCTGACCGCCGCGCGCACGTGATTTCTGTTTACTGCGGAAAGTTGTCGCGGACCCGGACAAAGAGCGCCCTGACGTCTTGGCCAAGACTGGTGACCGCAGCGACGATCACGATGCTGATGCTGCAGGCTACCAGGCAATATTCGATCGCGGTTGCTCCGCGCTCGTCGCTGAAAAAACTTGAAATCAACTGGCGCATCAAAATCCCCGCCGACGCCTCGCGCGGGTTTCTCCCGACTTGCGTCTTGGCCGCAACCTAAAAGCCGACTGGTTGATGCCGCATTGACGGACAGGATGAACGATTGATTAAGGCCATGCGCGGATTGCGCCGGTATTCATACGGTACGGAAAATTTACCAGACCTTGCGCGCCATCCTCGCACAGTCGGCGTCGGTACTGCCGCGGAGGAAGCACATGCCGCAAGACACGCGAGAAACACGCAGGAATTATATCGGCATTCTCTACGAGGAGACCGACGAGCCGCGCATGGTGGCCGAACTGCGGAGCGGGAACGATCGCCAGGTGGGCCGATATCTTCAAAGGCTGGTGGCGGCGGTGTTCAATCGACGCATGGAAGCGAGATGATTTCCATCATCCGCATCGATCGTCAAAGCAAATCAGCGGGCCGCTACGACGGCTGACCCGTGGCGCGAAGCAATCCGGAGCAAGACGCCGGATTGCTTCGTCGCCGTTTCCCCGCAAAGCGCGAGGTGAAGGCGATCAGAAGTTGCGCTGTGCGCGAAGCTGCAGGAAGAACGTATCCTGGTCCTTGAACTCGTAAGTCGCAGCCGGCTTGGGGGCGGAAGCTCCAAGGACGGCCGTACCCTGGAATTTCTGGTCGAGGTGGAACCACTGGAATTCGGCCGAGAACGTCAGGTTCTTGACTGGAGTCCAGCGGGTGACCGCGCCGAGCTGCGAGACGTTGAAGTCGGGGTTGCAGACGTAATTCGCGCTGACCGCCTTCGCCGGCGTCGTGAAGTTGGCGCAAATGAACGCTTTCGCTGTGCCGTCATACCGCACCGCCGAATAGCTGCCGTAGAAGCTGGTCGACCAGTACGGATCCCAGTTGTGGTTCAACGCACCGCGGAAACCGAAGGACTCAGTCAGGTGCAGCGATCCGTCGCCGCCGGCCGCCACCGGCAGGTAGACACCGTCGGTCGTCGCGCCGAAGCCGATGCTCTGATACGCGCCGAAAGCGCCACTGCCACCGAACATCGCAAAGCTCGGCGAGGCCGACGACGTCGCGATCACATATTTGGTCGCGCCCTTGGCGTAGCTCGCGTCGAACTTGATGTCGTCGCCAGGGCCGGTCGGGACGTTCTTGATGTTCACGCCGACCATCGTCGCGAAGCCCCAGGAGTCGTCGGGATGCCCGGAAAGCTCGGATGCCGCGGTCGGCGCCGCGCCCGGAAGACCGACGCCGCCCGCCGGAGCGCCAGCCGTGTTGAGGGTGTTGTAGGACGCGCTCACTTCATGCGCCGCAGCCGAAACCTGGAACAGACCCCAGGCCTGGTCGACACGGACGTTGCCGACGACGTCGGGCGAACGGACACCCGCATAGGCGTTGCCGGAATTCAGCGTAGCGTTCAGCGGCAGCGCCAGATTGTAGACCGCCGTGCGATCCCAGACCACCGGATCGTCAAGCCCGATACTGGCCGACACGCCGTTGCCGAACTGCGCGGTGTACTGGATGTTGTTGACGCCGGTGTCGGTGTTCTGGCCGCCCATCAGGAAGGACGAGTTGTTGCCCGGGAAGCCCTGCCATGGCGTCGCGTAGGCGGAAGCAGACTTACCGAAGGTGAAACCGGCAAACTGAATGAAGATATACTCGACCGCGACATAGCCGCCGCCGGGCGTGTCGAGGAGCTGCGCGCCGGCAACCGGCAGCGAGCCGTTGACCGAGTTCGGATTGTTGGTGCTGCCGCCGAGCGTGGAGAACTGGAAGTCGGCCTGCATGAAGGTGCGGACCGTGCCGTATTCGGTGGAGGTGCGCGTGTCGAACGTCAGCGCCATGCGCGCGCGGGTCGCGAAGTCATCGCGATAGCGGTTGCCCTGACCGAGATCGCCGTTCCAGGCCGGCTGGCCCTGCGGACCGCCATTGAATGTCGTGTCGACGCGCAGATAGCCGCCGATCTTCATGCAGGTGTCAGTGCCCGGGACGTACCAGAAGCCGGCGCCGTATAGCGAGCAGACCTTCACATATTCAACGGCCTTCGCCTTGACTGGAAGATCGGCTGCTTGTGCGCCGCTTATGGCCATCAGGCCGGCGGCTGTGCCGAGAATGAGTGTTCGCGCCCGTAACATCTGATCAAATCTCCTGGTCCCTCAACATGCACACGCATGTTTGAGGCGTTACCTAATGCAAAAACTTCCGGCGCGAATAACAACGCGGTGAGGTCGATGCTGTCGGCGCCGCGCTGTGACGTTTCCGCCACGATTACGCTTCGAAGCTCATCGAATGATGGGTTGTTGTCGAACGCCGCGTCATCGACCGCGTGTATTTTCGCAGGTGCCATTCGTGCATCGCGCCCCTCCGCATCGCCAAACGCATAACTGCAGCCCCGAGGTGCGCGCGACGCATGCTTTACGGGCCCACGGAATCCTGATCCTCTGTTGCAAAGCGGTCGGATGAACCGGCCGCGACCCAAGGGAGAGACACGGCCATGAAGCTCGGCACGGCGATTGCGGAAATCATGAAGCGCGAGGGAATCGAGATTCTCTGCGGCTATCCCGTCAATCATCTGATTGAGCACGCCGCCAACGCCGACATCCGCCCTATCATGGTGCGGCAGGAGCGCATCGGTGTGCACATGGCGGACGCGATCTCCCGCGTCACGTCCGGCCGCAGCATCGGCGCGTTCTGCATGCAGCACGGCCCCGGCTCGGAGAATGCGATGGGCGGCGTGGCGCAATGCTTCGGCGAGTCCGTGCCGGTGCTGGTGCTGCCGATGGGCTATCCGCGCCGGCTGGCGAACGTCGAGCCGAACTTCAATTCCAGCCAGGCGATGAAGGCGTTCACGAAATCGTCAGAGCCGATCATTCTCGCCTCCGAGGTCTGCAACATCTTCCGCCGCGCCTTCACCAGATTGAAGAACGGTCGCGGCGGTCCGGTCATCGTCGAAATCCCCGCCGATATGTGGAACGAGGAGGTGCCGGAGCCCTTGAACTACACGCCGGTGCTGCGCACCCGCTACGGCGCCGATCCCGTGCACGTGAAGGAGGCCGCCGAGCTCCTGATCAACGCCAAGCGTCCCGTGATCTATGCCGGACAGGGCGTGCATTACGCCCGCGCGTGGCCGCAACTGAAGCGCCTTGCCGAACGGCTCGCCATTCCCGTCACGACGAGCCTCGGCGGCAAATCGTCATTTCCGGAGACGCATCCGCTCTCGCTCGGCTCGGGCGGGCTGGCGGTGCCGCGCGCGGTGCCGAAATTCCTCGCTGATGCCGACGTGATCTTCGGCATCGGCTGCTCGTTCACGGAAACAAACTTCGGCATCGCGATGCCGAAGGGCAAGACCATCATCCATTCGACGCTCGACCCCAATCACCTGAACAAGGATGTCGAGGCCAAGGTCGGCCTGGTCGGCGATGCGGCGCTGGTGCTCGATGCGCTGCTCGACGACATCGGCAAGACCGTCACGTCGGATCGCGATGCCAGCGCGGTCGCCGCCGAGATCGCCGCCATCAACAACGAGTGGCTCGCGAAGTGGATGCCGAAGCTCACCCATAATGAGGCGCCGCTCAATCCCTACCGCGTGCTGTGGGACCTGCAGCACACCGTCGATGTCAGCAACACCATCATCACCCATGATGCCGGCAGCCCGCGCGACCAGCTCTCGCCATTCTGGAAGTCGGTCGAGCCCCTCTCCTATCTCGGCTGGGGCAAGACCACGCAGCTCGGCTATGGGCTCGGGCTCGCGATGGGCGCAAAGCTGGCGATGCCGGACAAGCTCTGTATCAACGTCTGGGGCGATGCGGCCATCGGCTTCACCGGCATGGATTTCGAGACCGCGGTGCGCGAGCGCATCCCGATCATGTCGATCCTGCTCAACAATTTCTCGATGGCGATCGAATTGAAGGTGATGCCGATCTCGACCGAGAAATACCGCTCGACCGACATTTCCGGCGACTATGCCGCCATGGCGCGCGCCTTCGGCGGCTATGGCGAGCGCGTGACCAGGCCTGAGGACATCGTGCCGGCGATCAAGCGCGGCATCCAGAAGACCAAGGAAGGCGTGCCGGTTCTGCTCGAATTCATCACCAGCAAGGAGACCGAGGTGTCGAGGCCGGGAACCTGACCCTTCTCCCCTTGTGGGAGAAGGTGGCGCGCATGCAATGCGCGACGGATGAAGGGTTGTCTCCACGGGCACGGGTGCTCGCGGAGAGAACCCCTCACCCAAGCGAGTTCGTTGCCGGCAGCGGAGCTCCCTCTCCCACAAGGGGAGAGGGCGCGGCAACACCCGCCGAGGACACCTGATCGCAAGCCGACCGCGAAAATTTTTGCCCCCTTCGCCGCGGTGGTTTAAGACGTCGGCATGTCCGAGACATCGACGTTCAACACGCCACTACCGTTCGCCGAGCTGGCCGAAGCCATCAAACGGCGCCGCTCCACTTATGGACAGATCAGCGGCCTGCAGCTCGATCGCGCCGCGCCCGGTGAAGCCTGGTCACGCCTGTCCTATCGGCCGGTCTTCGTCGGCGACACGCAGACGGGTGTTCTGCATGGCGGCGTGGTCACGGCCATGCTCGACGAGACCTGCGGCATGGCCGTGCAGCTCGCGCTGGACGGCACGCGCGCGATCGCCACGCTCGACCTGCGCATCGATTACCAGAAGCCCGCGACACCTGGGCTCGATATCAATGCACATTCGATCTGCTATCGCGTCACCCGCTCCATCGCCTTTGTGCGCGCGACCGCCTACCAGGATGCCGAAGACGATCCGGTCGCCACCGCGACCGCCTGCTTCATGGTCGGCGCCAACCGCACCAACATGCTGTTCGACAAGGCGCGCCATGATGGCGAGCTGCCCGTGCTCGAAGCACCTGACGATCCCACCGGCCCCTTCGCAAACAGCCCGTTCGCGCGCTGTCTCGGCATCCGCCTCAGTGAGGATGGCACGCTGGCGATGCCTTTCTCGCCGAAGATCATCGGCAATCCACTCTTGCCCGCCATTCATGGCGGCATGACCGGCGCATTCCTCGAGACCGCCGCGGTCGTGGGCGTGGCGCGCGAGCTCGGAGTTTCGGCACCGCCGAAGCCGATTGGCCTGACCATCAACTATCTCCGCTCCGGCCGCGCACTCGACAGCCACGCCAAGGTTTCCATCGTCAAGCAGGGCCGGCGCGTCGTCGCTTTCGAGGCGCAGGCCTGGCAGGATGACCCGACCAAGCCGATCGCCTCGGCGTTTGGTCATTTCATGCTGCGGCGATCACCTGGCCTGGATGAGGAATAGCCCCCCAACTATTTGCTCGAAACCGAAACCTCGGCATCGGGTTGAGGGCCCGGCGCCGTGACCTGCAGCGTCGCGGTCATTCCGGCACTCAACGTGATGCCTTCCGGCACGTAATCGATCGCGATGCGAACGGGAATCCGCTGGGCCAGGCGGACCCAACTGAAGGTCGGGTTGACGTTGGCGATCAGATCCGTGCCGATGACGTTTTCCCGATCCGTGATGGCACGGGCGACGCTTTCGACATGACCCTTCAGTGGCGCGTCGTACCCGAGCAATCGGATCGAAACGGCGTCTCCCAGGTTGATGAAGCGCAGCTTCGTTTCTTCGAAATAGCCCGCGATGTAGAAGGAATCCTGGTCCACGACGGCAAGGACCGGTTTTCCGGCCGTGACATAGTCGCCGCGGTTGAGAAGCAGATTGGTGACATGGCCGTTAACGGGCGACCGCACGTTGGTTCGTGCGAGGTTGAGCTTGGCGACGCCGACCTGCGCCACCGCCTGATCGTAAGCGGCGCGGGCCTCCAGCGTGGCGCTTCGAGCCTGATTGAGCGCTTCGACGGAGATCGCGGCGGCACTGAGCTTCTCGCGGCGATCTTGTTCCTCCTGCCGCTCGTCAAGCGTCGCCTTGGCTCCCGCGGCTGTGGCCTCCGCCTCCTCGAGCGCGAGCTGATAGCGCGCCGGGTCGACGACGAAAAGAATGTCTCCGATCTTGACCTGCTGGTTGTCCTTGACGCGCAGGTCGATGACGGCACCCGCGACATCGGGAGCGACGTTGACGACGTTCGCCCGCACCCGACCATCACGCGTCCACGGCGTGTCCTCGTACAGCCGCCACAACCACCATCCTGCAACGATCGCCGCCGCGACGGCCGCGATCGTAACCGCATGTTGTGCGAAACGCCCGAGACTCGGCATGCCAACAGCTCACCAATGGCTCACATGCTCACGCCGACGACCAAGGTGAGCAGAATGAGGTAGAGCGCCGTATTGAACAGCGCCGGATGCCAGACGACACGATAGAGGCCAATCCGGTCAAATACGAGCCGCATCAGCACCCAGATGACCGCGGCCACTCCCATATAGGCAAGGAACGGAGAGAGATAGACGCCACCCAGGTTGATCTCCTTGATCATGCGGTTGCCGCCTCGCCTACTGACCGCGATGCAAGGCGCCGATCGCCAAGGAAGAAGCGCTCATGCTGCTCGATGGTGGTCTGGATCCCATAGAGCGCATCAGCAACGACCAACAGGTCGCCCTCGGCCGAGAGCGCACGATGACGCGCCTGTTCGAGCAGCGGTGCGGGAGACGCCGAGGCATGTCCGGACAGGGTTGCCCGAAACGCGGCGGACAGGTCGCTCAACGCGCCCTCGATCGAGCGCGCCACATCGCCCGGCACGCGCGGCAGTTCCCGTCGCAGAACAAGGATGTTCAGCCCGAGGCGAAGCGCGGCAAAGCCGCTCTGCACCGATTGGCCATAGCGCGGCGATTCAGGGTTGAGCTGCGCCAACAGCGCATTGATGCGATCGAACGTCCGGCTCTCATACGCAGCACGCGTCTGCGGCGTTGCAGCTGTGGCAACGCGGGCCAGATCGCGCAACAAGCCGTGGATCAGACGGGTGGCCGCCACTTCTCGACCGAACGGACGGAACAACGCCAGCGAGACCGCGCCGAAGCCGATGCCGACCAAATAGCCTAGCGCGTTGTTGGCGAACGCCTCGAAGTCATAGGTCATCTGGTTGGAAATGCCGATCAGGCCGCCCGCGCCGAAGATCACGGGCATCACCATCGGCACGGCCTGAGGTATCGTGAGCAGCAACCCACAGACAAGGTAGAACGGCGCAAGCGCGACCACCAGCGCGGCAAACGTATTGAGCGTCGGCAACAGCAAAAACAGGTAGGCCGCGGCGATGACGGCGCCGACAACCGTCATCCGAAAAAACATCGCCGCGCCCGCGGCCGGGTTGTCACGCGCACCCATGATCGCGCACATGATGCCGGCGAAGGTGACGGCGGTCGCACCATTGGGCCATGCCGAATAGATCCAGAACAGACTGGACAAGACGATCGTCAACGCAGCGACAACGCCGCCGGTCAACGCGAGCGCTGGCTCGCGATAGGGCTGAAAGGACGGCGCGGCTTCGCGCTCCGGGGGCAGCACTCCCAAGCCGATATGAGTCCGGATCCAGACCGCATCGCGCCAGATATCGATGATGTCCTGCAACCGCAGCAAGATGCTGCGCACCAGGAAGGCGTTCGGTGTGCTTTCAAGCTCCTGCCGCGACGGCTGTGCGGCGTCGATCTCGGCCTGGATTCTCGCCCCATGACTTGCTTCCCGCCGCGATTCATCCGGCGTCGCCGATCCGGTCCAGGCGGCGATATGCGCCGTCGTCGCCTGCAGAAGCGGGCGCAGCCGCTCGACTCGCTGCGGGTCGCGTTGCCGCAGCAGCAACATCCGGTCATGAACCGAGACGAGATGCGCCAGCAGCGATAGCAGCTTCGCTTCGAACAGGCGGACCAGACTGTCCATCGCCCTGACCGCCGGCGTATCCAGATTGGCGAACACGCGTAATTGCTCCAGACCTACGACGGCAGCGACCATGCGGCGCCGGTCCATCTGAATTTCGGCCTCGACCGGTTCAGCCGACAGCCTGTCTCCCGCCCAGCGCGCCATCGTCGACAGCGTCGATGACAGCGCATCAACCAGTGCGGCGCCTGCTCGTTGCGGAAACACGAGGTGGTGGACCAGCGTCGCGCAGGCGATTCCGAGGATGATTTCCAGGCAACGCGCCACGGCAAAGTCAAAGGCGGTCTCCGGAGCGAGCGCTGCCGGCAGGCCGATGATGGCGGCCGAATAGCCGGAGAGCATGCCGACATAGGCCTGCGGTGCGTCGCGCAGATAAATGGAAACGGCTGTGCCCGCACCGATCCAGAGCGCGAGCGCAAGGCAAAATAGCTCTGGCGCATTGGAGAAGAGCGCGACCAGGACCAGCGATACGACCGCACCGATCACCGTCCCGAGCACCCTGTAGAGCGATTTGGCGAGCACCATTCCCGCGAGCGGCTGGGATACAACGTAGACCGTGGTGACGCTCCAGCTCGGTTGCGACAAGTCCAATTGAAATGCGATGTACAGCGCCAGCACGGCAGCGGCGAAGGACTTGAGCGAGAACAGCCAGTCCCGCCAGGAAAATCCGCGGATGATCGCGATCATGCTCCCCACCCGTGAGGCGGCCTTCGACACGGCCGTGCGACCTCGCATTCTCAAAGCAGATCAGGCGGCCAAGTTCCCGCTGTTCGCGGTGATCGTGACGCATTCAGCGCCCGGGTGCTCGCATGCCCGACCGCTCCAATCAGTTTGGCAATGCATCTGACCCCGCCGCGAGCCCCCAAAGGCCAATGCGCGTCCATGTCAAATTGCCTAGAGATTTCAACGTGGCTCGCGGTCACATATTCGCGGCCCGCCTCAGCGGCCAATTGAACAGGCCCGAGGCCGCGCGGCGCATGTGGCGGGCATTGGCGACCGACGCCTTGCTGCCGGGATACGGCCAGCGACGATATCATCCGAGAGTGTGGCGATATCGCGCTTGGTGGTGACCGTGCTCGCGCCCATCTTGCCGAGGCGCGGGCTGATAAACCGCCGCAGATGGCATCGCGGCCGAGCTGCGGCGCATCATTGGCGAGCCTGCAATGAAGGCCGTTGATCACGACGAGCTGCGGCTCGCGGCTTGATCAGCGGAAATGGGCGGTGACCGCCCATTTTAGCAGCGCCCGGTCAGTACATCCGCTGGCCGGGCTTTTCTTTTGAAACACGCTGAAACGCGCCTTCTGCCCGCTGGTGCGTTAACGCAACAGGGAGACAGCTCTCCCGTCAGGTTTTTCCGTCAACGACTTCGGTTAGCACGGACCTGTTTGGTTGTATCTCGCCATCCAACCATTCTTGCTCCTTGGCTAACGCCAGTCCATGCGTTTAAAGCGCTTATACGCCGCTTTATCTTTCGCCCGCTCCGCCATCTCGGCGCAGTTCTGCACGTTATCCCTAAATATATCGGACTGCTGCTTCGGTTTCATTATCGCACCTATCAACAGACGAAAAAAAATGGCCCCGGCTAGGGGCCATTTTCCGTTAGTCGTCCCAGTAGTGGTGACGCCTGATGATTACGTCACGGTCGCCATAGCGATGATACCATCCGCGATGCCAGCCACGGTCATACCCATAGAACCCAGCACGGGGTCCGTAATAATCATGGTCGCGATAGTAGTCTCGGTCGCTGCCGATCCGAACACTGAAACCCTGAGCGCTTGCGACTGTAGGGGCCGCAACAGCGATGGTTGCTAACGCGGCGAGAACGTAAGAAAGCTTTCTCATGGTTCGTCTCCTCTCGTTAGTTACAACTGACAAGAAAACGAACGGCTGGCCGTGGAGTTTCGGGAACTGTGTCGGAACTTTTTTGAATGGATGTTCAGCAACATTGCGCAACCAGCCGCCAACTGCGGCCTTACTCGTTTGCAGGACGTCCCGATAATTCAATCGGAGCGCGCCCCGACGTGCTGCGGCGGCACCCTCAGGATTTCGAGCGGCGGAGATGGTTGCGGCGGCCCCGGCGCCGGCCATGATTTCGTTCTGCCACCCGATGATATCGCTCTCGAACCAGACGCGCCGGTTCGGAGAGATGTAGGTCGATCTCGGAAGCCGGCCTGCATTTTCCATTCGGATCACGTCGGCAGGTTCATCGGAGCGCGGCATGGCCGGAGTCTCTAGAACGGTACATAAATTTAGAGCGATTTGAAAAACTGCAAATACGCTCGCAGGGCGCGGTCGCGCGGACCCCGCGGCTTCGGCACCCTCCAAAGGACCCTGACGACCGATTGCGGACCTGCTAACTGAAGCGTATGGCGCGCGCCCACTTCCGCAAGGCGTAGGCCGTCACTGCCTGCGCACTTACGTCGAGCACCGAGCACGTCTTCAGAGATGCTCTACTTGCATTGCAGGTCAGCCGCAGCATCCATTCTTCGAGGGGTCGTTGTAGCTTGGAGTGTCATGGTAGTGCATCAATGGCTGAGGCCCTGCGTAGGCCCGCGCTGGAAGGCTGATGTGCTGCGGCGCTGTGCGGACGTGGCGATGCTCCGTGGCGAAGGCCATCGGGGTTGTCGCTAACACCGACAGAAAAGTTGCCGCTGCGAAAACTGAAAGACGAGACATTTGGACACTCCTTTGTTTGCGTTGAGCAACGATTGCGGAGTGAACTGAAGTGGAACTTAAGGGCTTGAGTTCAGCCCCTGAATGCCAGACAGTCCTTATTACCGTCTGGCATCCGTTTTTATTCCCGCTGCTTGCGAGTTTGGGGGCCAAGAAGGTCCCGGACGAACTACTTCTTCTATCGCCATCAAGCGCCTTGGCGTTTTCATACAGCCAAGACCGTAAGCGGCAGGTTTTGTAATCCCATAGACATTCGTAGCAAGGACGCGCGCACGGTGCGTCCTTGGGCTTTCAGGACGGAATACGTCGTCCACGAAAGCACGGGCGGGCCGCGACGTAAGGCCCGATCCGCCTACTCCGCCACTTCCACCTGGCGCGTGGTCGGGCCTGCGAGCGGCCGCTCTTCCATGATGGTGATGCACAGCGCAGCCGTTGCGAGCAGCACGGCGGCGGCGCCGAAGACGAAGCGGAAGGCGTTGGTCATGTCGGCGACCGGGATCGAACTCACCTCGCCATGATGTTCGCCGGCAAGCGAGATGTCGGCTCCGAGCGCCATCAGCAGGATCGCGGCGAACGCCGCCACCGCGAACGAGGCCATCAGCGCGCGGAAGAAATTCATCGCACCGGTCACGGTGCCGACCTGCGAGCGCGCCACCGCATTCTGCAGCGAGACCACGCTGACCGGAAACGTCGTGCCGAGGCCGAGCGCGAACACCGACATCAGCGTGAGCAGCCCCCACAGCGGCAGCGTGGTCATCGACATCGCCACGCCGCAGAGGGCGGCGACCGAGGTGCCGACGATCGCGACGCGCTTGTAATGCTTGGCACGCGCCATGGTCCGGCCGGCAATCGCCGCGCCGCAGGTCGAGACCGCGGCAAGCGGGATCAGCGCCAGCCCGGCCTCGCTGGCGCTGAGGTGATAGACCACCTCATAGTAGAGCGGCAGGTGCACCGTCAGCCCGACGATCGCGCCAAGCGCGCAACTGCCCGCGACGATCGCGAAAGGAACGACTGTTCCGCTCAGGAGCGACAGCGGCAGGAACGGCTCGTCCGCCCTGCCCGCGTGCCACACGAAGGTGGCGGCGAGCGCAAACGACGCGCCGATCATCGCCATGATCACCGGCGACAGCCAGGCAAAATGGTTGCCGCCCCAGGTCAACACCAGCATGAACACGACCGCGGAGGCCATCAACAGGATGCCGCCAAGCCAGTCGACCTTGCGCCTGCGGTGGAACACCGGGATCTTGCCCATCTTCGGCAACAGCAGCGCCAGTGCAGCAAACGACAGCGGCAGGTTGATCCAGAAGATCATCGACCAGTGCAGATGCTCGGCGAACACGCCGCCGATCACCGGCCCCGCGATGCCGCCGGCCATCCAGACGCTGCTGAAATAGGCCTGGTACTGGCCGCGCTCGCGCGGGCTGACCACGTCGGAGATCACGGTCTGCACGACCGGCATGATGCCGCCGCCGCCGAGTCCCTGCAGCCCGCGCGCCAGGATCAATATCGGCATGTTGGGTGCGACCGCACACAGGATCGAACCGACGACGAACAGGCTGAGCGAGGTGATGATCATGGCGCGGCGGCCATAGATGTCACTCAGCGTGCCGAATACCGGCGCCACCGCGGTCGACGCCAAGAGGTAGGCCGTGATTACCCAGGACAGGTTGGAGACGTCGCCGAACTGGCGGCCGATGGTCGGCAGCGCCGTCGCGACGATGGTCTGGTCGAGCGCCGCCAGGAACATCGTCAGCATCAGGCTGATCACGATGGTGCGGACTTCGTCCGGGGCAAGCGGAGCCGGCGGCGCCAAGGGTGGCGCGTCGGCGAGGTCGATCACCTCGGTCGGCAGGCGGGACAGCTCTTCGGCTACGTCTGCAGGCAATGTCTGTCGGCCGGCAGGTTCACGGCTCTGCCGTTCGAACTTGTTCATCTCGGGCGCAATTTCTCGCTGCAGCGCAACGCCGCAATGGAATCGTTCTATGAATTTCAATCTAGGCAGCAAATGTCTGCTGAGGCAGGCGGCTCAGCGCATGGGCGCATTCCGAGGCCGCGTCATCCCAATGACGTGAGTTGCGCCTTGGATGAGACGCTACGATTTCGGCCGGTTTTTCAGCCGCGCCCGCTTCGGCAACAGCGCCGGCCACCGCACGATGTGGTCCTCGAGCTCGGCGTCTGGGATCTCGTCCTCGGTTCCCTGCACCCGGCCGCGCACGGAGACGCCGGCCTCGTGCACGGTGTTCGGGTCGCCGGAAATCAGCGGATGCCACCAATAGAGATCGCGCCCCTCCGCGACCAGTTTGTAGCCGCAGCTCGGCGGCAGCCAATTGAGGCTACGGACATTCTCGGGCGTCAGCCGGACGCAGTCCGGAACCTTGTCGGACCTGTTCGGATAGTCCTTGCAGGCGCAGCGCCCCGCATCCAGGAGTTTGCAGGAGACGTGGGTGAAGTAGATCTTCCCGGTGTCCTCGTCCTCGAGCTTCTCCAGGCAGCAGCGCCCGCAGCCGTCGCACAGGCTTTCCCATTCGACATTGGACATTTGCTCCAACGTCTTGGTTTTCCAGAAAAATCCCTCCTGGTTCGAGGCGCGCTTGGGTGGTGCGGTCATGGACATCGAAGAATTTGGTTTAACTCGGCTCGCACCCCATCTAGGGGCGGCAGTGGCAGGCGCGCAAGCGGGCCCATCTACGGGCCAGCCAACGAGTTCACAAACAGGTTCAGCCTGACATTAAAATCGCAAGCAACACCATTGGTTTATAGCCTCCGCTCAGATAGAAACAACAACCGAGTCTCCCAGGTGACGCGAACAGCGCCTTGGGTTTGCCGCAACATGGAATCAAGACGCTCGACCGGTGCCCAAATGGATGGGCACGTGAGCGGTTTCTAAACGAGCAAGGGCCCCGGTGCGCCAGATCCTACCGCCGCAGTGGACGACCAAGCTCCGGAACTTCTTTCTGGACCTGGATGCGCGCATCGACTCCACGCTGTTCTCCTCCGCCAGGGGACTGCGTGAGCTTTATGAGCGCTATTCCACCTTCATGGACCGCTTCTATGTCGGCCGCTGGAAGCGCTGGGTGCTCATCGAGCCGCTGTCGGAAGCCGCCACCATGGGGCTCGGCGGCATGGTCGTGCTGCTGGCGCTGGCGATCCCGGCGTTCCGCGAAACCGCCGATGACGACTGGCTGAAGAAGTCCGATCTCGCGGTGAGCTTCCTCGACCGTTACGGCAATCCGATCGGCAGCCGCGGCATCAAGCATAACGACTCGATCCCGCTGGAAGACTTTCCGGACGTTCTGATCAAGGCCACCCTCGCCACCGAGGACCGCCGCTTTTACGACCATTTCGGCATCGACATCGCCGGCACCGCCCGCGCGCTTGTCACCAACGCGCAGGCCGGCGGCGTGCGCCAGGGCGGCTCCTCGATCACGCAGCAGCTTGCCAAGAACCTGTTCCTGAACAACGAGCGCACCATCGAGCGCAAGATCAAGGAAGCATTCCTGGCGATCTGGCTCGAGCACCGCCTCAGCAAGAACGAGATCCTGAAGCTCTATCTCGACCGCGCCTATATGGGCGGCGGCACCTTCGGCGTCGACGGCGCGGCGCATTTCTACTTCAACAAGTCGGCGCGCGACGTCAATCTGGCGGAAGCCGCGATGCTCGCCGGCCTGTTCAAGGCGCCGACCAAATACGCACCGCATATCAACCTGCCGGCGGCGCGCGCCCGCGCCAACGTCGTGCTCGATAACCTCGTCGATGCCGGCTTCATGACCGAGGGCCAGGTGTTCGGCGCCCGCCGCAATCCCGCTGTGGCGGTCGACCGGCGCGACGAGAATTCGCCGAACTACTATCTCGACTGGGCATTCGACGAGATGCGCAGGCTCGTGGACACCTTCCCGAAATCCTACACCGAGCGCGTGTTCGTGGTCCGTACCGCCATCGACATGAACGTACAGCGCGCCGCCGAGGAGGCGATCGAGAACCAGCTTCGTCAGTTCGGCCGCGACTATCACGCGACCCAGGCGGCGACCGTGGTCGCCGATCTCGACGGCGGCGTGCGCGCGATGGTCGGCGGCCGCGACTATGGCGCCAGCCAGTTCAACCGCGCCACCGACGCCTACCGGCAGCCCGGCTCGTCATTCAAGCCTTATGTCTACACCACGGCGCTCCTGAACGGGTTCACGCCGAACTCGAAGATCGTCGACGGCCCAGTATGCATCGGCAATTGGTGCCCGCAGAACTATGGCCACTCCTATTCCGGCTCGGTGACGCTGACGCAGGCGATCACGCGCTCGATCAACGTCGTGCCGGTGAAACTCTCGATCGCGCTCGGCGGCAAGGAAGGCCCGAAGGCCGGCCGCGCCAAGATCGTCGAAGTGGCCCGTCGTTTCGGCCTCAAGGCGCCGCTGCCGGATACGCCGTCGCTGCCGATCGGCTCCGACGAGGTCACCGTGGTCGAGCATGCGGTCGCTTACGCGACGTTCCCGAACAGGGGCCGGTCCGTCACACCACATTCGGTGCTGGAAGTCCGCACCGGCGCCGGCGACCTCGTCTGGCGCTGGGACCGCGACGGTCCGCAGCCGCGGCAGGCGATCCCGGCCTCCGTTGCCGCCGACATGGCGGGGATGATGAGCCACGTGGTGAGCGAAGGCACCGCCCGCCGCGCCGCGCTCGATGGTATTCCGACCGCCGGCAAGACCGGCACCACCAACGCTTATCGTGACGCCTGGTTCGTCGGCTACACCGGCAACTTCACCTGCGCGGTCTGGTACGGCAATGACGACTACTCGCCAACCAATCGTATGACCGGCGGCTCGCTGCCGGCACAGACTTGGCACGACATCATGGTCGCCGCGCATCAGGGCGTCGAGGTCCGGGAAATTCCCGGCATCGGCATGGGCCAGAAACTGCCGAAGGAGCCGGCGGCGCAGGCGAATGCCGCGCCCAAGATACTCGAGACCAAGCCCGGTCCGCCGCCAGTGCTGACCAAGCGCGGCGCCGATATCCTGGTGCGGGTCGAGAAAATGCTCGACGATGCGGCCAGGACGTTGGGCAAGACGTCGTCCAACGCGCCGGCGCAACCGGATAAGCCGTCGTCCAGCGCACTGGCCTTCCCCGAGAATTACATCACGGCGGCCGGCGACCAGGCGGCGCCACCGACGCCGCGCAAGAACTAGAGCATGATCCGGCCAGTGATCGCTTCGGAGCTGTAAGGCCGTGCGGCTGATCCTCATCACCTTGCTCGCGCTGATCGTTGCCGCCGGGATCGGGCTCGGCTCGACTTACGTCGCCGCGACGCGCGGCACGAATATCGGCACGCTGAAGATCGGCGCATGGACGGCGCGGCCGCGGAACGGCACATCCGACATCGACCCCTACAACCGCGCGATCATCGCCCGCTCGGGCGAATTGCCTGTTGGCACCGGCGACGGCATCGGCTTCACCGCCACCACCGACGACAACAAGAAACCGCTCGACGGACGCTGCGACGTCGTCGTCAGCGGCGTCACCCCGCCGGCGCGGTTCTGGACGCTGACGCTGTTCGACAACAAGGGCCGTCTGGTGGCGAATTCGCTGCAGCGCTACGGCTTCACCAGCCAGGAGATCATCCGCGCATCCGATGGCACCTTCGAGATCCGCATCGCCTCGCGCTCGCGCGCCGGCAACTGGCTGCCGACGGGCGGCATCGAGCGTTACGCGCTGATGCTGCGGCTCTACGATACGCCGGTCGGGGTGGCGACGCGGACCCAGCGCGACGCGCCGATGCCGACGATTTCGACGGTGGGCTGCCCATGATCCGCCTCGCCTTCACGATCATCGCAGGCGTGCTGCTGGGCGGCGTGGTGCACCTCGTCAGCGTGCTGGCCCTGCCGCGGATCGCCTCGCAGGACGCCTATTCGCGGTTGACGCCGATCACGCAGCTCAACGCGGTCACACCACTGCCATCAGCGGATCCCGGCAATTCGCTGATGCCGTTCATGGACCCGGCATTCGCGATGGCGATCTGCCGCTACGATCTCTCGACCGGGCCGATCAAGCTGACGGTGCCGGTGAGCCAGGCCTATACCTCGGTGTCGTTCTACACTCGCAACGAGCTCGCCTATTACGCCATCAACGACCGCTCCGCCGGCAAGAAGGTGATCGAGCTCGATTTGATGACCGAGGCGCAGCACAACGAGCTGCCGGAGGATGAGGACGTCACCGCCGCCGACCGGCTGATCATCGATTCCCCGACCACGACCGGCCTGATCCTCCTGAAGGCGCTGGCGGCCGAGCCCGGCCTGATGCCGCAGGCCCAGGCCTCGCTCGCGGCCGCAAGCTGCAAGGTGCAGGCCTGGCCGCCGGCACCGAAGCAGGCCGAAATCCCGCTCCCCGCCCCTGCGCCCGCGGCACGGCCTTCCGGCAAGCGCTAGACTGCCAGCCCTCATGGTGAGGAGGCGCGCAGCGCCGTCTCGAACCATGAGGCCCGTGGCCCATCCTTCGAGACGCGGGCTTACGCCCGCTCCCCAGGATGAGGTCTGTGTGCGGTGGCGCGGTCGTTAGCCCTTCACGACGGTGGCGTGCCCGATCACCGGCGGCTGTGCGGCGACTGGCGGATTGGCGGTCAGCACGGCGAGCTCGCCGATCAGGCGGTCGGCATCAGCCGCGACGTTATCGGGCGCCTGGATCACCAACCGCTCCAGCGCCCAGCGATAGGACGAGATCCGCCGCTCCAGGCATTGCTGGACCCACTGCACAATCAGCGTGTTCTCCTCCATCCGCGCGATCGCGTCAGCCCGCTCACGCGGCGACAGGTCCGACACCATGCCGAGGCTGGCATTGCGCTTGCGGTCGAGCTCGATGACGCGCCAGGCGGTGGCAAAGAACGGCTCGAAGCGTGTGATGTCGTCGCGCACGTCGTCGATCAGCTGCATGTAGCGGGAAGTGTGCGCGCGGTGGGGCTCATCGATCAGCGCCCGCCCGTAAGCGGTGCGGTCGAACACCACCTTCTGTCGCCATGGCGATGGCAGCGGCTGATAATCGCCGAACACGCTCTTCCAGGCCGGCCGCGAATGTGGCGGCTCGATCAGGGGATAGGCGAGATCGCGGAGCTGGCGCTCGTTCTCGGTAAGCTGGAACTGCGAGGGCCTCATGCCGATGCTGCCGGTCGCTTCCGCGCCGAGCCAGCGGTGCATGTCGTCGTTGCGGAAGTCGGCGCGGGTGCGTCCGAAATCACCGCCGCTGCAGCCGCCGAGCGCCGTGCCGATCAGCAGCAGCGCCACTACCGGGCGTGCGCGACGGCGTCCCGTGCTCCGGCTCGGAAGATCCCCCTTCCGCATCTCAAACGTCCAATCGTCAGGTGCGCCGACGACGACGGCGACGAGGCGCTGCACCTTCTGCCGGCCCGCGTCCACCGTCGCTCTGCTCGGTTACGCGCTCAATCCGGATAACGGGAAGGATCAGAACAGTCCCCATGCCATCGCTTGCAGCGCCACCCATGACTGCGCCCAGCCGCCGCGAAGCCGCATCCGCCGGAAACTCAATGATGGTGCCCATTTCTGTTCTCTCTGCCTGCCGCGCGGCGATGATTGCCAGGCGACGTCCGGATTAAGAACCGCACGTGGTTAACGACCTCTTAATCGGAGCCGCCGGTCGATTACCGATGTGGCGAGTGTGCCTTATTCGCCAGATCGCTTCCGTCAGATAGTTCACATTTTAACGGATGCCTTCACGGCTCGTTTTCCTTAACCGGCTCTTAAAGCCGCCGACATAGGCTGGCGTCAGAACGTTTTGCGCATTCTCGAAAGTCGCGTACGCCTTCCCATGAGCGCAGCTCCAGTCATTCCAGGCCTCGACGGGCTGATGACCCTCTCTCGTCGCGAGGGCGTCGACATCCGTCCGACGCTGCTGCGCGTGCTCACCGACCTCTATGTGCAGGCCAAAGCTCATTCGGCTGATGAAGAGCGGCAGTTCGTCGAACTTGCCTCGCGCCTGATCGACCAGGTGGACGATGCGACGCGCGCGGCGGTGCGGGCGCGGCTCTCGGTCTATCCGGCGACGCCGGAGGAGCTTCTCGGCAAGCTTAGCCTGCGGCGCACCGACCCGGACCAGCAGTTGCCGGTCGCCGCTGAAATCGCTGGGCCGCCGTCTCCACCATTGCCGGTCCAACCCCCGACCGAAGCGCAGCTTCGGATGGCAGCGAGCCTCGCAATGCGGCCCAACGATGCCGCAGAGATCACCGACATGTTCTTCGCCGCGACGGCCAGCGAACGGGTCCAGATCCTGCAGAACATCGTGCAGACGCCGCTGAAGGCATCAGCCCGGATTCCTGCAGCGCGCGCCGCGCGCGCCATCGAAATCCTGGAAATGGCGGCCTTCGCCGAAGACATCGAGAATTTCGCGCGCGAGGTCGGCGAAGCCCTGATCCTGCCGTCGCGCATCGCCGAGCAGGTGGTGAATGATCCCGGCGGCGAGCCGCTGGCCTGCGCGGCGAGAGCGCTGAACATGCCGAGCCCGGCGTTCCAGCGGGTGCTGATGTTCCTCAATCCGGCGTTGGGTTCATCGGTGCACTACGTATTCCGCTTGTCGCGAATGTACGATCGGCTGAGCGAGCGCACGGCGCTCATCATGCTCGCTGCATGGCGCGGCTCAACCATGGCGGTCGCGCGCGCCAAATATCGCCCCTCGCTCTACGATGACGAACGCCATCGCGCACGCTCCACATCTGCCGATAGGCGCCCGGCGGGTCAGCCGGGCGATGCGCCCGCGATCCGCTCGCAGAGCTCCGGACGCTAGAGCATTTTCGGTTCTGATTGAATCAGAACCGAAGCTCCAGATTCTTGTTTTGACGCGTTTTCTTCACGCGAACCGGTCTCCACCCTCGGATCAAGTCCGAGGGCATGCTTCGCTCGAAAACCTCTAACCCTTCGCCAGGTCCAGAAAGTGCCGTCCGGCCTTGTCCTCGGTCTCGACGACCCAGACATCGGGATCGAACCGGATTTCCTTGGCAAGCCGTTGCTCCACCGATGATTCCGGTACCGGCTCCTTCGTCATCGGCACGAAGATGCGGTCGAACGGCCGGCTGTCTTCATAGGCTGTCTGCGGCGCGGGCGTGTAAAGCATGGCGTTGCCGTCGAGCAGCGCCACCTTGACGAACACCGCCCCCGCCTCCTCCGCGCCGCGCCGGCGCACCGCACCGAACACGCCTTCCGTCTGGCAGCGCCGCAGATATGCGGACACCCAGATGCTTGATTTCAATCGCATTGCACAACGATAAGCCGGCCGCGAGGTCAGCGCCAGTGCCTCTCCGCTCGTTTTGTGCGAGACGCTCAAACGAACCGGGCGAGCCGGTGGCCTCCCAAGAGGTGACCGAATTGCCACCTTTTCCACAAGGCACCAGCACTCCGCGACTCTTTGTCACGCAACTAAAACAAGCCGAATTTCCCGAGAAAATCGACATCATTTGCCGCAGATGGGCGAGTTTCCGCCTCTAGCGATTGCAACTTCATCCCGATGTCGCGCGACCGTCACGGCCGATTGGTTAACGGACCGGGCTACGATCCATTTTCCAGGGGAAAGCAATGTCAGGACGTCATCAATACCATCACGCGCATCACCACGGCGGCAAGAAGCTGTTCGGAACGAAAAGCGACGACGATCTTTTCGGGTCGGACCGCAATGACATCATCTTCGGCCTTCGGGGCGATGATCTGATCGACGGAGGCAAAGGCAACGACACGCTGTTCGGTGGAAAGGGTAACGATGCCCTGATCGGCGGCGAAGGTAATGACCGCCTGTTCGGCGGCCCCGGACGGGATCTGCTGTTTGGTGGCGCCGGCAAAGACGAACTCAGTGGCGGCGACGGCAATGACAAGTTTCTGTTCCGCAAGGGCATGGGCGTCGACACGATCGAGCACCTCGATCGCGGCGATCGCATCGATATCCGCGACTTCCATGTCGCCTCTTTTCAGGCGCTGATCGACTCCGCCCGACAGGTCGGTCACGACGTTCAGATCAGCTTCGGCAACGGCGACAAGCTCGTCATCGAGAATACGCGTATCTCGAGCCTTCATGCCGAACAGTTCATCATCGCAGATGAAGTCAAGTGTCCGTCAAGCTCGCAGACGCCCTACCTCCTCAGCAGCGACTCCCATGTCTACACCCAGTCATTGCTGACGGCGGGTGACAGCGTGGGCGGCTACAAGATGGCCGGCATTCCCGACGGGCTTGGCGCATTCGACAATGGCGACGGGACCTTCACCGTGCTGATGAACCACGAGCTCGGCGGAAACCTGGGCGTCGCGCGCGCCCATGGCGCTACAGGCGCGTTCATCTCGGAATGGGTGTTCGACAAGACCACGCTGCAGGCGGTGTCGGGCAAGGACCTCATCCACGACGTCTGGCTCTACGACACGACGACCAACAGCTATGTCGACCACAACGCCGGCAACAGCCCGGTATCGTTCAACCGATTCTGCTCCGCCGACCTTGCCGATCAGAGCGCGTTCTACAATGCGCAAAGCGGTCTCGGCTTCAACGGCAGGCTCTATCTCAACGGTGAAGAGTCCGGTGTCGAAGGGCGGGCATTCGCCCATATCGTAGGCGGCGCGCAGGACGGCAATAGCTATGAGCTCGCCTGGCTCGGCAACATGTCCTTCGAGAACGTGGTTGCCAATGCGCATACCGGCGACAAGACCGTGGTCGCGGCGTTGGACGATGGCCAGAACGGTCAGGTCTATTTCTATGCCGGCGACAAGAAGGCAACCGGTAACGCCGTCGAGAAGGCCGGCCTGACCGGCGGCCATTTCTTCGGCATTCACGTCAGCGAGTTGGAAGGCGGGTTGAACAACAACGAGCCGAACACCGCCTCCCCGCTCGGGACGGACGAGAAGTCGACCTTCTCGATGATCGATCTCGGCGACGTCAGCGGCATGACCGGCGCTCAGATCGATGCGGCAAGCGAGGCCGCCGGCGTCACCAGCTTCCTTCGTCCGGAAGACGGCGCCTGGGACACGCTCAACCCGAACCGCTTCTACTTCGTGACGACGGACGCCTTCAATGCTCCGAGCCGGCTGTGGGCGTTGGATTTCAACGATGCCAGCAACCCGGCCGCGGGCGGCACCATCAAGCTGCTGCTCAACGGCACCGAAGGGCAGCAGATGTTCGACAACCTCACGGTCGACGCGAACGGCAAGATCGTTCTCTGCGAGGACGTCGGCAACAATGCGCATCTCGGCAAGGTCTGGCAGTACGATCCGGCAACCGACAAGCTGACGCAGCTCGCCGAGCACGATCCGAGCCGCTTCACTTCGGGCGGCGCGAACTTCCTGAGCCAGGACGAGGAATCGTCCGGCGTCATCGACGTCTCGCACATCCTCGGCTACGCCGGTGAGAACGTCTACCTGATCGATACCCAGGCCCACTTCAACGTCGGCGGCGAACAGGTCGAGGGTGGTCAGCTACAACTGATCCACCAGTATCTGGTCTGATGGCGATCATGACGGACGGGCCATTCCCCGTCCGTCACCAAGCCGTGGACTTGCCCTTGGACTTGCGGAGGCGCGGGTTCTTCCCCGCCTCCGCATCCATGCTTTCAAACCGCGCCCCTCACCTGCAATCTGCGGAGCAATTCCCCGTGATGCCAATCGCGCAAGCAAACCGTCCTGCCGCGGAATCGGAATTGCGTATAGCGCTAGCATCCTGCCGCGCCGCGCTGATCGCAATCGCGATGTTCAGCGGACTAATCAACCTGCTGAGCCTGACCGGTTCGCTGTTCATGCTGGAAGTCTATGATCGCGTGCTGCCGAGCCGCAGCGTGCCCACGCTTGTCGGTCTCAGCGTCATTGCAGCCATGCTGTTCGTCTTCCAGGGTATCCTGGAGCTGACGCGTGGACGCATGCTGCTTCGGATCGGAAACCAGATCGACTGGCGTGTCAGCGACCGCGTCTATGATCTCGTGATACGTCTGCCGCTCCGCACGCGCGGCGGCGGCGACGGGCTGCAGCCGGTCCGGGACCTCGACACCATCAGGTCGGTGCTATCGGGGGCTGGCCTGCCGGCGCTGTTCGATTTGCCATGGCTGCCGATCTATCTCGTGATCTGCTTTGCGTTCCACCCGCTGATCGGCGGCACCGTGCTCGGCGGCGCGCTCGTGCTGGTGATCCTGACGCTGCTCACCGATCGCCTGTCCCGTCGCTCGGTGCAAAGAGCGTCGAACCATGCCGCCGCGCGCAACCGACTCGCCGAGGCGAGCCGACGTAACGCGGAAGTCCTGGTTGCGATGGGGATGTCCGCGCGTTTGCTCGCGCGCTGGCGCGAGCTCGGCGATGCCTATCGCCGGCAGCAGAAAATCGCCGGCGACATCTCGGGCGGTTTCGGCGTCGTCGGACGCATGCTGCGCATAATGCTGCAATCAGCCGTCCTCGCGGTCGGCGCCTATCTCGTCATTCACCAGGAGGCATCCGGCGGGATCATCATTGCCAGCTCGATCCTGACCGGCCGCGCGCTCGCGCCCGTCGACCTCGCGATCGCCAACTGGAGGAGTTTCGTTGCGGCGCGTCAGAGTTGGCGGCGTCTCGAAAAACTGCTGGCAGCCATCCCCGCGCCCGCGGCGCAGGTGCCCCTGCCCGCGCCGAGCCGCACGCTGCTTGCGGAAAAACTGTCCGTCACCGCTCCGGAATTCGAAAAGCTGCTGGCCACCGACGTCAATTTCGTCCTCAAGGCGGGCAGCGCGCTCGGGATCATTGGCGCCAGCGGATCGGGAAAATCCTCGTTGGTCCGGGCGCTGGTCGGCGCATGGCCGCCATTGCGCGGTGTCGTCCGACTGGACGGCGCGGCGCTGGAGCAATGGTCCTCCGAGACGCTCGGAAATCACATCGGATATCTGCCGCAGGACGTCGAGCTGTTCGAAGGCACCGTCGCCGAGAACATCGCGAGATTTGTCCCGAACCCGCCGATGGAAATGGTGCTCGCGGCCGCACACGCAGCCGGCGTCCATCAGCTCATCGTCGGCTTGCCGGAGGGATACAACACCCAGATCGGCGAACAGGGCGCGCGCCTCTCCGCCGGCCAAAGGCAGCGCGTTGCACTCGCCCGCGCGCTGTATGCGGATCCCTTCCTGGTCGTGCTGGATGAACCCAACTCGAACCTGGACGCCGAAGGCGAAGAGGCGTTGACCCGCGCGATCCTCGCGGTTCGGGCTCGGGGCGGCATCGTCGTGATCGTCGCGCACCGATCGAGCGCGCTCGCCGCCGTCGACTTCGTAATGACGATGGCCAACGGCAGGCAGCAAACCTTTGGCCCCAAGGACGAAGTGTTGTCGATGCTGACCCGACGAGAACCACCCCCCGCAGGGCCATTCAAGGTCGTTCCTCAAACCGCGGCATCGACATGACCGAGAGCACATTTCGCAGCGAAGACCGCAGCCTGCGCCACCATCTGATCGGCGGAATGGTTATCGCGCTCGTACTGACCGGCGGCATCGGCGGCTGGGCCGCCACCACGGAATTGTCAGGCGCAGTTACTGCATCCGGATCGGTTGTCGTCGATTCCAATGTGAAGAAAGTCCAACATCTGACCGGCGGCATCGTTGGAGAATTGCTGGTCCGCGAAGGCGATCATGTTCGCGCCGGAGATACCCTGGTGCGACTCGATGAGACCGCGCTGCGGGCCGGCCTTGCCATCTACGCCAAAGGCTTGGATGAGATGCGCGCCCGCAAGGCCCGCCTCAGCAGCGAGCGCGATGGCGCCGAGCACGTCGTGGTCCCGTCCGAGCTGCTCGATCGCCCCTCGCCGGAGTTCATCACGGCCCTGGACAGCGAACGCCGATTGTTCGAGCTCAGAGCCACCGCGCGCCTGGGGCAGAAGTCGCAGCTCCGCCAGCGCATCGCGCAGCTCGAAGATGAAATCCGTGGCTACGCCGCCCTGCAGGAGGCCAAGGCGGAGGAGATCGAACTGATCCAACGCGAGCTCACGGGTGTACGGACTCTCTGGGAGAAGAACCTGATCCAGATGAGCCGGCTGACGGTTCTCGAGCGCGAAGCCGCGCGCCTCAAGGGCGAACTGGCGCAGTCGATGGCCGCGACGGCGCAGGTGCGCGGCAAAGTCACCGAAATCGAATTGCAGATCATCCAGATCGATCAGGACCTCAGCAGCGAGGTCGCCAAGGAGCTGCGCGAGATCGACGGCAAGATCGGAGAATTCATCGAACGCAAGGTCGCAGCGGAGGATCAGCTCAAGCGGGTCGACATCCGCGCCCCTCAGAACGGGATCGTGCACCAGCTCAGTGTCCACACGGTCGGCGGCGTGGTCAGCCCGGCCGAGCCGGTCATGCTGATCGTGCCGGAGGCCGATCTTCTGACCGTGGACGCCAAGATCTCGCCTGGAGACATCGATCAGCTCCATGTCGGAGAGGCGGCGAACCTGCGGTTCTCCGCTTTCAACCAGCGCACCACGCCGGAAATCCAGGGCACGATCAGCCGCATCTCGGCAGACGTGACATCGGACCAGCGCACCGGCCAGAGTTTCTACACCGCACGGGTGGCGATCACGCCCGAGGAGCTGGCGCGATTGGGAGACGCGAGACTTCTGCCGGGAATGCCGACCGAAATCTTTGCCAAGACCCATGATCGCAGCGTGCTGTCCTATTTCATCAAGCCGCTGTCCGACCAGATCGTCCGGGCTTTCCGCGAGCGCTGAACAATCTTGCTGATCGGTTCAGCGGAGTAGCGGGTCCGGGGGCGATCCGCGAGGCATCGAGCCGTTGCGCAGGCCTACTCGACCGGGTGTCCGATCATTGCCGAGAGTTCGCGCACGACCCGGTCCGACATCTGGCCGGTCACCGGCAGCTTGCGGTCGCGCTCGAATTTGGCGATTGCGGTCTGGGTGTCGGAACCGATGGTGCCGGTCGGCTTGAGCTGGCCGTAGCCATATTCGGTGAGCGCCCGCTGCACCGCTGCGATACGCTTCGATGTCGCACTCTGGGTGGTCTCGCCGCGCGAGGGGATCGGCGCAGGCGGCCGGATGACATTTGCCGGAGCCGGCGGGGCTGAAGTCGACTTCAGCACGAGATTGGTCATCGGGTCGGAAGTCTTGGGATCGGGAGTCTTGGAATCGGAAGTCTTGGAAACAGAAGCCTTGGAGTCGGAGGTCCGCGGTTCCGCCCTTGGTTCGGCAGGCTTCGCAGGCTCGGCGGGTTTTGCTTCCACCGGCTGAGATTCAACCGGACGCGCAGCCGCCTCGACAGGTCGCGAACGCGGCAGCGGGCTGGTGACGGCGGGAGCCGGCGGCGGCAGCGTCACGACCGAACCGAACATCGGCGATGGATGACGGCCGGCCTGCAGGAACAGCGCATTGGTGACGATGGCAATGACGGCGCCGGCCGCGAGCACGGCGGCGACCGTGTCCTTCGGACTGTGCAGCAGCACGCGCATCACGAGGCCGCGCTCTTCCTCGGCTTCGATCGCAACCGCCTGCGCGCCACGACGGCGGCGGCGCGGCATCTCGTCATCGTCGGCGACTTTTCTAGGCACTCTTCTTCACCTGCTGGGCTTGTTCTTGTAATCCCGATCGCAACGCGGGCTTCAGCGTCGCGATCTTGCCGGAAGGCTCCTGCACTGGCGGCGGCGCAAACGAGAGCGGCAGCGTCACCGTCACGGTGGTGCCTTCGCCAAGCTTGCTCTCTACACTCATCTCGCCCTGGTGCAAGCCGACCAGGCCCTTCACGATCGACAGCCCAAGTCCCGTACCCTCATGGCGGCGCTGATAGGTCTTGCCGGCCTGGAAGAAGGGATTGCCGATCCGTTTGAGATCGTCAGCATCGATGCCGACGCCGGTATCGGTGATGCGGAGCATCAGCCGCGATCCCTCGACCGCAGCCGACACCGTGACGCTGCCGCCGCGCTCGGTGAACTTGATGGCGTTGGATACGAGATTGAGCGTGATCTGCTTGAAGGCACGCGGATCGCCGTTCATCATGGGCAGATCCTCCGGCGCGCGGGTGATCAGATCGACGCCGTTCTCCCGCGCCTTCAGCGCCAGCAGGTTGCAGCAGTTGAGCAGCGCCGGGCGCGGCGCGAAAGGCTCGGGCGCAATCTCGAAGGTGCCCGTTTCCATCTTGGACATGTCGAGGATGCCGTTCACCACCGACAACAAATGCTGGCCGGAATCACGGATGAGCTGCGCATACTCCTTGCGGCGCGCCGCATCGAGCATCAGCACGTCTTCCTGGGCGATCATGTCGGAGAAGCCGATGATGGCATTCAGCGGCGTGCGCAATTCGTGGCTCATGGTGGCGAGGAACCGCGTCTTCGACGCGTCCGCCTGCTCGGCAGCGTTGCGCGCCTGCTCCAGCGCCTCCTGCTGCATCTTGCGATCGGTGACGTCGCGAATCACGGCGACGACTTCGCCCTCGCCTGCGGCCTGATCGAGTGGCCGGCAGCGCATCTCGACCCAGATGAAATCCGCCGACTGCATCAAACCGCGCGGCGCCTCCCGCCGCAGGCGGAATTCGACGCTGCGTCCCTCGCCGCCCCGTGCTGCATCCGACAACGCAGTGAGATAGGCCGGACGATCGGCGACATGGACGCGATCGAACAGGCCGTGCCCCATCAGCCGCGGCGCCGCCAGGCCGAGCATCGCTTCCGCCGCCGGCGAGATGAATTGCACCGCGCCGTTACGGCTGTGGCGCGACAGCACGTCGCTCATGTTGTGCGCCAGGAGACGGTAGCGTTCTTCCTCGCGATAGAGCAGCGCCACGCTGGTGCGCGCGAGCGACTCCGCGCCGAAAGCAAGACCCGCGGCATAGAGCGTCGCCGAAACGACGCCGAACCCGATCAAGGCGCCCTGCAATGGCGCGCTCAGATTTGACGGCGGCAGCAGGTGGAAATGGCCGAGCACGATCAAGGCTGCCGCACATGACATCGCAAGCGCAAAAGCGAATGCCACCACACGGCGCGAGGCCGACAGCGCCGCCTCGATCGGAACGACGATGAGCCAGACCGCGGCAAAGGATGCGATCCCGCCGGTGGCCGCCGCCACAATCATGACGAAGCCGGCAAGCGCCAGCGACGACAGCACATGCGCGCCTTCATAACGGCCGGTGCGCGACAGGAACCAGGACAACAGGATCGGGGCGATCAGCCACGCGAAAGCGGCAACCTCGATCGCGGTCGGCGCGCCGCGCAGCGCGAGATAGACCGGAAACGCAGCGAACGCCGCCAGGCTACCGAGCAGACGCGGCGCCATGAAGGCGCGATGCCGCGCCCGCGTCAACGCATCATATCTCGCCGACGGATGCAGCAGGGCATCGAGACAATCGCGGATAATACTCAAAACACTCACGGCTTTCGCGCTTTCCGATCCTGCGTCAAAGACGAGTCGGAACGCCCCCTTCATCTTGGACTCACCGTGTCAGAGTGAACTTAAGCGAACGCTAAGGCACAGCGCCCGGCCGCCAGACTCCGTGCATTCGCACGGCTTTTGCACATCACAGCGGGCGCATTTGGCGCGGATGGTGAACGCAAGGTTTCCGCGATCGATAACCTTATGGTTTCGAAATGGTGGATAGACCGGGCTCGTGCTGCTCGCCGGCATCAATCGAAAATTTACAGCGAATCAACGCGCCCGCGCATTTCGGCACGCATTTTCCGCGAATTTTCGACGATTTAACTTCAAGGCAAACACTTGCGCTTTATTGACCGCTGCTAGTCACGTGCGAATTGCGGATCAACCGCAAACGAAGATGACGGGGTCGCGAGATGTTTTTCCTGCTGCGCATGGCATTCTGGCTCGGGCTCGTGCTCGTGCTGCTGCCAAGGGACAAAACACCTGAATCGGAAAAGCTGCCGCAGATCGGCGCCGCCGAAGCCGTGCAGGCGGCGACCGCTGCTGTCAGCGACATGGGCCAGTTCTGCAAGCGCCAGCCTGCGGCTTGCGAGGTCGGCGGCCAGGCTGCGACCGTGATCGGTCAGCGCGCCACCGACGGTGCAAGGAAAATCTATCAGATCATCATCGACAAGAAGTCGCCGGACCACACCGGCTCGATCGGCTCGCCTGAGGATGCCGAGGTCGCCCTGGTTGCGTCCCGTGACACCCTGACGGCCGACGACCAGGCCATCGAATGGCGGCCGCCGCCCGCGCCGTGACCGCAAAATAAGCCGGAACCGGCTGCATTTTCATCGCATTCGGCCGCCCGCGACCCTATATAACGATCGGAGTGATGGGACGCGGGTGACGATGACGATCGACGAAATCAGGGAGAATTTCTCGCTGCTCGACGAGTGGGACGACCGGTACCGGTACGTCATCGAACTCGGCCGCACCCTTGCGCCGATGCCGGAAGAAGAGCATTCGGCGGCCAACAAGGTGCAGGGTTGCGCGAGCCAGGTCTGGCTCTCCAGGAAGATCGATCACGCCGCCAACGGCGAGCCGCGGCTGCATTATCTCGGTGACAGCGATGCGCATATCGTGCGCGGCCTGATCGCGATCCTGCTCACGCTGTATTCGGACCGCACGCCCAAGGAAATCCTGGCGACGGATGCGGCCGCGATCTTCGATGAGTTCGGGTTCCGCGATCACCTGACGCCGCAGCGCTCCAACGGATTTCGCTCGATGATCGAGCGTATCCGCTCGGACGCACGTGAGACGCTCGCGACTACCGCTTCCTAGCCCTTCATTTTTGACGGGCTTTCTTCACGCAAATCGGAACGTTACTTCCGCTTCCGCTGCTGCTGACCGAGACCCATCTTCTTGGCAAGTTGTGAGCGCGCCACCGCATAGTTCGGCGCGACCATCGGATAGTCGGCCGGCAGTCCCCATTTCTCCCGGTATTGTTCCGGCGTCATGTTGTACTGCGTGCGCAGGTGACGCTTCAGCGACTTGAATCGCTTGCCGTCTTCCAGGCAGACCAAATATTCTGATGTAACCGATTTCTTCACGGACACCGCAGGCTTGGCCGGCTCGAGCGGCGCCTCGGTCCGTCCGCTGGCAACCCGCATCAGCGCGGCATGCACCTGGCTGATCAGGTTGGGAATCTCCGAGGCCTGGGTCGGATTGTTGCTGAGATAGGCCGATACGATGTTGGCGGTCAGTTCGACAGGGCTTTTGCCGGTGGCATCGGTCATCGCGCAACCTTCTCTTGAGGCTTGGACGTTGGCAAAGGGGCAGGACCGCAGACAATATCGAGCTACGCCAATACATCAGCGGAGCCCCGCATTACTTGCCAAATATGAGCGGATTACCGGGAATCTAGCAAGAACGACGCGGCTTTATTTTTCAAGACGCGCGATTGCAAGTATTTCCCGATCTATGACGAACGCTGCTCGAGATGCGACCGCAGCTCGTCGATGGAGGCGAAGCGCATCATGCCTTCCGGCATCTGCGCCTCGATCGAACCGTCGGAATAGAGCGAATAGGCCATGCCGTCGACGACGCCCGATTTCAGCACCGTCACCGGCGGCTGCTCCTGCGGCTGCGGCGGACGACGGTCGGCCAACGGCGCGCTGGAGCTCTCGCCTGGGGTCGAGGGCATGCGGGGCGCGCGGCGCGGCGGAAGGTCGGACGGTCGCTGCCGCTCCGGTCTCGGCCAGTTGTCATCGAAGTTCACCTGCTGCGACTCGCCCGATTCGGCGGCCGGCGCCAGTGGATTCGAACGCGGCTCCGGCGAGAGCATGTCGGGCGTCAAAGGCTCGCCTGTGCGTGGCTGGGCCCGTTCACGCTCCTTGCGCGTGGAGGAGAACATCAGGTTGCGCCGCTTGGGACCTGCCGGGCCAACCTCCGACGGTTCCGCACCTGGCGGCAACTCGTTGCGGGCACGATCGCGCGCGGCAGCCTCGTGATACCAGGGCGGCGGGGTGGCACCGGCCGCCGCGGGTCCCTCCGGCTCACCGTCCCCAGAACCGTCTGCCGCTAGTTGACCGCGCCTGAACGGGAAGCCCCCCTCGGGCGCAGCCGCAGCACGCGGCGCAACGGGTGGCAGCGGGAATTCGTGGTGCGGCTCTTCGCGGAGCGCCTCTTCAGGCACCCCGGTGCCCAGGCGCCGGGCGAGATTCCGCAGCTCCCGGACATTGAGCCAGAGGCCGAACATGATCAGGCCGGTGCAGAACCCGAACACACCGGAGAGAATCAGCGTGCTGCCGACGCTGAATTCCTTGTATTGAATGCCATAGCCGATCGCCAGCAGGCCCGCCAAAAGCAGGCCAAAACCCGCGACCAACATCCCGACCATCATCAAACTCACCCCCGAAAACCGCGCTGAATCTACGCGCCGGCCCCCTATTCCACGATACCGTCATATTATGTGCATCGCCAACCAACAATTCCGGAGACGGTTCCTATCCGGATCTTGAACAGGATTACCGCTCCGTTCGCCTCTCAGGACAGCCGGCCGGCAACGCGCCCCCCGTAGATTTACCGGCTACGAATTGATGCCAAATTGCTGCGACGCATCAGTAAATTACGCCACAATTCCCAATTACTCGTTAGTGGAACTGCGCTATATGGATGCCGGGGAATGAGGCCCTAAAGCGCCACCAGGGCCGAGGGACGCCGGGTCACCAATAGCCATGTCATCCATTACGACTTCTGCCATCGAAACGCCCACGCGGCGCTCGGTGGAAAAGACTTGCGATGATCTTGCGATCATCGTGCTGAGCGCGGTCGCGCTGATCGCGGGCCTCACGTTCCGTGATTATGGGCTGGGCTGGGACGATTACACCCACGCCGAATACGCCGACCTCCTGCTGCGCATGTATGGTTCCGGCTTCAAGGACACCGGCGCGCTGTCATTCGCCAATCTGTACATGTATGGCGGCGGTTTCGACATGGCGGCGGCGCTGCTGCACAAGGTCATCCCGCTCGAACTGTTCGAAACCCGCCGGCTGCTCGGCGCCGTCGTCGGCGTGATCGGGCTCGCGGTCACCTGGCGGCTCGGCCGCCGCGTGGGCGGTCCCCTTGCCGGCCTTGCCGCGCTGCTGTTGCTCGCGCTGTGCCCGACCTTCTACGGCCACATGTTCATGAACCCGAAGGACGCGCCATTCGCGGTGGCGATGATGATCCTGCTGATGGGCCTTGTGCGCCTTGCCGAGGAGTATCCGGCGCCCTCGCCGCGTACCATCCTGATCGTCGGGTTTGGCGCCGGGCTTTCGCTCGGCTGCCGGGTTCTCGGCGGTCTGGCATTGATCTACGCCGCGGTGGGTTTCGTGCCGCTGTTGCTTGAAGAAGTCCGCAAGCAAGGCCCGCGCGAGGCGGCGCATCGCTTCGTCCATGTGGTCTACGTGCTGCTGCCCGGGTTGATCTTCGGCTATCTGGTGATGGGCCTGATCTGGCCGTGGTCGATCATGGAACCGGGCCACCCGCTCGAGGCCGTGACCTATTTCTCGCACTTCTTCGAGAAACCCTGGAAGGAGATGTTCGACGGCGCGCTGGTCTCGGTGCCGGATATGCCGTGGTCCTATCTGCCGACGCTGTTCGCGCTGCAGCTTCCCGAGGTGCTGCTGGGCTTCCTGGTCGCAGCTGTTGTCATGAGCCTGATGTCGCTGTCGCGCGCCGACGTCACCGCGCGGCGCAAGACCATCCTCTTGATGCTGACAATGGCGGCAACGCTGCCCCTGGTCATCGCGATGGTGAAGCGGCCGGCGCTCTACAACGGCATCCGCCATTTCATCTTCGTGATCCCGCCGATGGCGGTGCTGGCGGGCTTTGCCTTCGCCCGCACCATGGACTGGCTCGGCGAAAAGCGTCGGAGCTGGCAGCCGGTGGCGCTCGCCGTCTTCACCTTCGGCCTGCTGCTGCCGCTCAGCGAGATGATCCGGCTCCATCCGTATCAATATACCCACTTCAACCATATCGCCGGCACGGTCCGCGGTGCCGACGACCTGTTCATGCTGGACTACTGGGGGCTAGCCCTGAAGCAGGCCTCCGATGGCCTGCGCGAGCAACTGATCGAGCGACAGGAAATTCCGCCGGTTAACGGCAAATGGAAGGTCGCCGTCTGCGGCCCGCAGCGCCCGGCGCAGGTTGCGCTCGGCCCGGACTTCACCATCGGCTGGGACAGCCAATCCGCCGATTTCGCCATGACCCTCGGCGAGTTCTACTGCAAGGGCCTGACCGCGCCCGTGCTGGTCGAGATCAAGCGCGATGACGTCGTATTCGCCCGCGTCTACGATATCCGCGGCCGAAGCATTTCGAGCCTGCTCGCGATTCCTGCGCCGTAGGGCCCGCGCACAAGGGCATATCAGTCACGCCGAACCTGCCTTGCTGCCGGCCGGCGGCAAGGCTACGCTTCCCGTTGACAAATCAACACATGGGAGAAGCCGGTCATGTCGCCAGCGGAAGCTCGCCTGAAGGAAGTGTCCTCGGATATGACGGATGCCGAGTGGCAACAGCGCGTCAACCTCGCCGCCTGCTACCGCCTCGTGGCGCTGTATGGCTGGGACGATCTGGTCGACACTCACATCTCCGCGCGCGTGCCGGGGCCGGAGCATCATTTCCTGATCAATCCGTATGGCCTGATGTTCGAGGAGATCACGGCCTCCAGCCTGGTCAAGGTCGATCTGGGCGGCAATCTGCTGTCGAAGACCGACTACAACATCAACCCCGCCGGCTTCACCATCCATTCCGCCATCCACGAGGTGCGCGAGGACGCCGGCTGCGTGCTTCATCTGCACACGCCTGACGGCACCGCCGTCTCGAGCGATCCGGAAGGGCTGCTGCCGCTGAACCAGACCGCCCAGCTCGTCACCCACGATCTTGCCTACCACGACTATGAGGGCATCGCGCTCGATCATGACGAGCGCCCGCGGCTGCAGCGCGATCTCGGCAGCAAGAACCATATGCTGTTGCGCAATCACGGCACGCTGACGGTCGGCCGCTCCGTCGCCTCCGCCTTCGAGCGCATGTACCATCTGGAGCGGGCCTGCACCATGCAGGTGCGCACCCGCATGCTGGGCCCGACCGTCTACCCGGTCGAGCAGTCCGTGATCGACAAGAACACCGCGCTGCTCTCCAATCCCGACCGCGCCGAACTGCGCTCCACAACGCTGGTCTGGCCGCCGCTCTTGCGCAAGCTCGACCGCATCGACCCGAGCTTCCGCAATTGAATTTTCGGGATTTTGGTGTAAGGTTGCATGCAACAACCTCTCCACTATCGAATAAAAACGCCGCCCAATCCCGGGCGGCGTTTCAGCTTTCTGGGTCTGTCATTGCCGGGCTCGACCCGGTAATCCATCAACCTCCCGTAACAGTCCGTTTCGATGGATGCGCGGGTCAAGCCCGCGCATGACGTGCGAGGCGCCTATCTCGGCAGCTCCGCGAGCGCGGCCAGAATCCTTGCCCAGGAGCGGATGCCTTTGTGGAAGCTCTTGAGGTCGTACTTCTCGTTCGGCGAATGGATGTTGTCGTCGTCGAGCCCGAAGCCGACCAGAAGCGAATCGAGGCCGAGCGTGCGCTTGAAATCGGCGACGATCGGGATCGATGCGCCGGAACCCATGAGAACCGCTTCCTTGCCCCATTCTTCCGTCAATGCGCGCTTGGCGGCGGCGAGCGGCTTCATGTTCCAGTCGAGTGCAATAGCGGGCGCGCTGGAATGGTCGCCGAACTCAACCGAACAATCGGCCGGGATCCGCGCCGTCACGTAATCGCGGAACGCCTTTCGGATCTTGGCAGGATCCTGCCCTTCGACCAGGCGGAACGAAACCTTGGCCGAGGCGAGCGACGGGATCACCGTCTTCGAGCCTTCGCCGATATAGCCGCCCACGATGCCATTGATATCGCAGGTCGGGCGCGAGGAAATCTGCTCAATCAGAAGACGATCCTTCTCGCCGGCCGGCACGGAGAGCCCAATCGGCTTCAGGAAAGTCTCGGGCGTCAGGTTGAGCTTCTTCCACTGCTCCAGGACATCCGCCGGCAGGTCCTTCACCCCGTCGTAAAAGCCGGGAATGGTGATGCGACCATTGTCGTCGAACAAGCCGCCGAGAATGCGGGTCAGCACGCGGATCGGATTCTGTGCCCCGCCGCCGAACACGCCGGAATGCAAGTCGCGGTTGGCGGCCTTGATCTTGACCTCGTCATAGACGAGGCCGCGCAACGACGTGGTGATCGCCGGCGTGTTCGGATCCCACATGCCGGTATCGCAGACCAGCGCGAAATCGGCCTTGAACTCCGACTTGTTGGCTTCCAGGAACGGCACGAAGTTCTTCGAGCCGACCTCCTCCTCGCCCTCGATCAGGATGGTGATGCCGACCGGCAGCGAACCCGCGACCTGCTTCCAGGCGCGGCAGGCTTCGATGAAGGTCATCAACTGGCCCTTGTCGTCCTCCGCGCCGCGCGCAACGATGATCTTGCGGCCATCGGCATGATCGGTGACCACGGGCTCGAACGGCGGACGGTGCCACAGATCAAGTGGATCGACCGGCTGCACGTCGTAATGGCCGTAGAACAGAACGTGCGGCCGGCCATCCGTGCCGCCATTGGCCTTGGCGACGATGGCGGGATGGCCCGCGGTCGGCCTGACCTCAGCCGCAAAGCCGAGCGTGGCGATGTCCTTGGCGAGGTGCTCTGCCGCCGCCTTGCAGTCAGCCGCGAAGGCCGGATCGGCCGAGATCGATTTGATCCGCAGGAGCGAGAACAGCCGCTCCAGGCTGTTGTCGAAATCGGCGTCGATGCGGTCGAGGACCGCCTGAAGCTTTGGATTGGACATCGCTGAATTTCCTAGCTGTGGGCGCTGTTGTCACCGAGTTTTAGCGCGCCTGCCGCCGCAGGCAAAGCGTCGGCGGCATCGGCCGCAGGCGAATGCCGCATATGCCAGACCAGTCCCCCCGCGAGCACGATGGTCGCCACGAGATTGTTACCATAGGCCTGCACATCGATCGGAAACAGCGGCAGCGACAACAGAAGCAGGCAGCCTGCAACGCCGAGCAGGATCCATGTCCCGGTCCTGACCGCCGGCCGCGGATCATAGGCGGAGCGATGCATCAGGACCGTCATCGGGAAGAACAGCCACAGGAAGTAGTATTGCCGCGCCAGCGGCGAGGCCACCGTCATCAGGCAGAACAGGATGCCGATCTCCTCCGCATCGGATTTCTCGGTCCGGCGCGATGCGGGCGGCATTACCGCGATATAGCCGAGACCAAGCGCGAGCGAGACCGCAAGCACGATCAGGTTCGCGGTCTTGAAGTCGAGATCGACGATGTTCATGTACCGCGCTGGCTTCGCCTTGAATGGATCGTCCTGGTTGTAGTTCACCGGACGCGTCAGCCGATGCGTCATCGCGATGATCGACTGGTTGACCCAGGACCAGTTCTGCTCGTCGCGCTGACCAAAGCCTTTTTCCGAGCTCGAGCCGACCATGCCCTGATACCAGGTCTTCAATTCCGTGACGTTGTGCTGGAAGCCGCGGAACGGCGCCGGCAGCAGGAACAGGAACACGATAAGAAACACCAGCGTACTCGCAACCGCCGTCCAGTGCCTGCGCCAGATCAGATAGGGCAATACCGCTACCGGAAACACCTTGATGGCGGTCGCCAGCGCAAACATGCTTCCCGCGAACCACGGCCGCTTCTGCCGCAACAGCCAGAATCCATACAGCATCATCGCCAGCAGGATCAGGTTCGGCTGGCCGAGATCGAACATATCGAAGACAAATGTGAGCGTAACGAGGCCGGGCAACGCCTCCAACAGCCAACCCGGCTTGCGGCCCGAGCCCGCCATCGCGTGCGACAACTGCGCCGTCATCCACCAGGCGATGATGTTGAGCAGGGAGAGCGCGAGATAGAGCGCAACCTTGCCGAAATAGCTGGGCGCTGCGAGCAGCACCGCCGGCAGCGGCGGGTAGATGAAATCAAAATAGGTATGGGGATCGGCGGGATAGAGATCCTTTCCCTGCAGCACCTGCTGCCCGGCCCAGTACCACAACGGATAATCCTTGGTCTTGCCGTGTCCGAAAATCTCGGGAACGAGCACATCGGCGGTCAGCGCGATGCAGCCGAGGAAGAACAGGATGTCGAGCGGTGCCCGAAGTGACGGATATCTCAGCACAAGCTCGTTCCAGACATCAGCAAGCCGTTGATCCTTTTCATTTCGTGATAACGCAGGGATTGCTTCGCTTCGATTGCAATCACGGTGGTTGGAGCGGAGAGCAGTCCCCGTTCGTCATTGCGAGGAGCGGAGCGACAAAGCAATCCGTCCCTCGTCACAATCTGGTGTCGCAGCCAGACCCTACCGCCGCAACAGCCCGCCGAGTGCGCCGCGCACCAGTGCACGTCCGATCGAGCCGCCGACCTGACCGCCGACCGATTTGCCGACGTCGGCCACGATGCCGCCGATCACCTTGTTGGTGACCGAACGGGTGACGTTGCGCGCGATGACCTGGCCGGTCGACAGCCTGCCGCGCCTGACATTGGTGCCAAAGATCGTGGCGGCAATATCGCCGATCTGCCCGAGAATGCCACCGCCTCCACCGGCTTCCGAACCGTCCGCCGGCGCCGCCGTGCCCTCGATCCGCTTTTGGAGTATCTCGTAAGCGGATTCGGAATCGATCGCGGTATCGTATTTGCCCTTGAATGGGCTTGCGTCGATGATCTTCTTGCGCTCTTCCGGCGTAACCGGCCCGATCCGCGCTGACGGCGGCCGGATCATCACGCGCTCGACCATCGACGGCGTACCGCTTCCTTCGAGGAAGGACACCAGCGCCTCGCCCTTGCCGAGTTCCATGATCACGCGGGCGGTATCGAGCTTCGGATTGGGCCGGAACGTCTGCGCGGCGGCGGCGACCGCCTTCTGGTCGCGCGGCGTGAAGGCGCGCAAGGCGTGCTGCACGCGGTTGCCCAATTGCGCGAGCACCTTGTCCGGCACATCGATCGGATTCTGGGTGACGAAGTAGACGCCGACGCCTTTCGAGCGGATCAGCCGCACCACCTGCTCGATCTTGTCCAGCAGCGCTTTCGGCGCATCGTTGAACAAGAGATGCGCCTCGTCGAAGAAGAACACCAGCTTCGGCTTCGGCAGGTCGCCGGCCTCCGGCAGTTCTTCGAACAATTCTGAAAGCATCCACAACAGGAAGGTTGCATAGAGCCGCGGGCTCTGCATCAACTTGTCGGCAGCGAGGATATTGACGATGCCGCGGCCATCGCTGTCGGTCTTCATGAAATCCTTCAGCGTCAACGCCGGCTCGCCGAAGAATTTCGCGCCGCCCTGATTTTCCAGCACCAGGAGCTGGCGCTGGATGGTCCCGACGGTCGCCTTGCTGACATTGCCGAAGCTCTGCGCCGCTTTGCGGAGCGGCTCCAGCGGATCTTCCTCATCATCGGCGGCCTTCTTGCCGCCAGATGGCACGATCGCATCAAGAAGCGCGCGCAGATCCTTCATGTCGATCAGTGCAAGTCCGTTCTCGTCGGCGACGCGGAACGCGACGTTGAGAACGCCTTCCTGGACGTCGTTCAGATCGAGCATTCGTGACAGCAACAGTGGTCCCATCTCGGTGACGGTCGCGCGCACCGGATGCCCCTGCTCGCCGAACACGTCCCAGAACACCGTCGAGAACTGGTCCGGCTGGAATTTCAGCCCCATCTCGCTGGCGCGTTTGACGATGAAGTCCTTGGCCTCGCCGACTTCAGCGATCCCGGACAGATCTCCCTTGATGTCGGCGGCAAAGACCGGAACGCCGGCGCGCGCAAATCCTTCCGCCATCACCTGCAGTGTGACGGTCTTGCCAGTTCCCGTTGCACCGGTAACAAGTCCGTGGCGATTGGCGAGCGCCAGCGTCAACCACGCCGCTTGTTCGCCCTTACCGATAAAAATCTTTTCGTCCGTATCGGCAATCTTGTTGTCGGAAATCGCCATCGCATCGCCTCTTCGCGCGTATCGGGAAGGTATCTTCCCCGAACGCAACCATCATATTGCATCTTGCCCGTCGATTAAAACTGTCAAGCGCCGCCAGCGCTTTTTTTGCCACCCGGACGCGACATTCTCATCTTCTCTTTCGCTTGCGAGCCGTAAAAAACCGATGACGCAACGCGATAGAACAGCGCGATTAGCATATGTACTCTTGCATTACTGCAACACTTCGCCTGTGATGAGGACGAAAAGTGGGATCATCTGCGCTCGTCGCTTGTAATTCATGGCACAGGCGCTCAAGATCAATTCCCAAGCAAGGTCCGGCGGCAAGCCGGCTGAGGGCGGGGCAAGATGGACGAACTGGTTGGACGGCTGGCCGCCGAGGCCGGCATCGATAGCGCTGTCGCCGAAAAGACCGTCGGCATCGTTCTGGGTTTCCTCCGTCGGGAGGGGCCATCCAGCCAGGTTGAAGCGCTGATCGACCAGATTCCGGGCGCGGAAGCGGCGATCGCGGCCGCGGACAGCAGTGCAGGTCTCGTGCGATTGATGGGCGGTGGATTGATGGCTGTCGGCACCAGGCTGATGGCGCTCGGCCTCAGCATGAATGAGGTTCAGAAGATTGCGCGTGAACTTTTCCGGTTCGGGCGCGACAAACTCGGAGCGGATCAGATGGGCGAGATCGTCGCGGGGACGCCAGGACTCAGCCAATTTGCTTGAACGCAGCCTCAGGTTGAGTCATTCAATACCAGACATCATGACATACCCACTTTCCGAGATCGACGGTCTGAGCGCCTATTGCGCCTCGAAATTGAAGGCTCAGGGCATTCGCACCACGGACGCGCTGCTTGAGGCCGCTCGCACCGTCAAGGGACGCAAGATGCTCGCGGCCAAGACCGGCATCAGCGAACAACAATTGCTCGAATGGGCCAACGTCTCCGACTACATGCGCATTCCCGGGATGGGCAAGGCAAAGGTCGGGTTGGTCCGCGCCGCCGGCGTCACCACCGTTCGCGAACTTGCGCTGCGCAATCCGGCGCGGCTGGCGCAGAACATGAAGGACGTGAACACCAAGCGTAAGCTCGTCCGCGTCCTGCCTTCGGAGAAATCGGTCGAGCTCCTGATCGAGCGCGCGCGCAAATTGCCGCCCAAGATCACTTACTAAACCTGTTCGCTATTCCCGGCTTGACTCGCCGGTGCGGGACGCGCAAATCGACCGGCATGATTGCTGCGACGCAAAGGGACGCCCATTCCGGCGGGACTGCGGTGCTGCCGGCGTTGCTATCCCGGCCCTACCCGGCCGTGATGGGCGTGCTCAACATCACTCCGGATTCCTTTTCCGACGGCGGCCGGTTTGCCGCGCCCGAACAGGCGCTGGCGCAGGCGCGCAAGATGGTCGCCGATGGCGCTGATATCATCGACATCGGCGCCGAATCCACCCGCCCCTATGGTTCCCAGCCGGTCTCGGCCGAAGACGAGTTGCGGCGGCTTAAACCCGTACTGGCGGATGTCGTCGCGCTCGGCGTGCCCGTATCGATCGACAGCATGAAATCGGACGTCGTGGCCTGGGCGCTCGATCACGGCGCGCTCATCGCCAACGATGTCTGGGGCCTGCAGCGCGATGCCGGCATGGCGCCCCTGGTCGCGGCGCGGCATGTGCCCGTCATCATCATGCATAACCGCGACAACGCCGATCCCTCGATCGACATCATGAAGGATGTTTCGGCCTTCTTCGCCCGTTCGCTCGACATCGCCGCCAAGACTGGCATTTCGACGGACCAGATCGTGCTCGATCCCGGCATCGGCTTCGGCAAGACGCCGCAGCAGAGCATGATGGTGCTGGCGCGGCTTGCAGAGCTTTCCGCGTTCGGCCTGCCGCTTCTCGTCGGCGCCTCGCGCAAGCGCTTCATCAGCACCGTGACGCCGTCGGAGCCCGACCGGCGCATCGGGGGCTCGATCGCGGCGCATCTCATCGCCGCGCAAGGCGGCGCGCAGATCATCCGCGCCCACGACGTTGCGGAAACGGTGCAGGCGTTACGGGTTGCGGCAGCGATCAGGGGGCAGCAATGACCGATACGATCTTCATCACCGGCATCGTCATCCATGCCCGTCACGGCGTGATGGAGCACGAGAGCGAAGTCGGGCAACGCTTCGTCATCGATCTCGAACTCTCCGTGGACCTCTCCGAATCCTCGCGCACCGACAAGCTTGCCGACACCGTGTCCTATTCCAATGTGGTGGCGACCGCGACCGAGGCATTCAGGGACACCAATTACAAGCTCCTGGAGCGGGCCGCGGGCGCGGTGGCGGAGGCGGTGCTGTCGACGTTCCCTCGCATCAGCGCGGTCAAGGTCACCGTGCACAAGCCGCACGCGCCGATCGCCGCGATCTTCGAGGATGTCGGCGTGGTGCTGACGCGCACGCGGCAATCAGCCGCGCATGGCTAGCGCGCTGATCGCATTGGGCGGCAATCTCGGCGACGTCCGCACGACGTTCAACAAGGCTATTCCCCAAATCTGCGGCATGACGCAGGCCGCGCTGGTGGCCCGCTCGGCGGATTATGCCACGCGCCCCTGGGGCGACGAGCAACAGCCAGACTTCGTCAATGCCTGCATCGAGATTGAAACCAGCCTCGATCCCCACGCGCTATTATTCTGTCTGCAGAAGGTCGAGACCAAGTTCGGCCGCGACCGCTCTCCCGAACGCCGCTTCGGCCCGCGCACGCTCGATCTCGACCTGATCGCCTATGACGATGTCAGGATAGACCGGCCGGAGTTGACGCTGCCGCACCCTCGTCTGTTCGAGCGCGCCTTCGTGCTGGTGCCGCTGGCGGAGATCGCGCCCGACCGTGTCATTGCGGGACGGACGATCAAAGATGCGCTGGCGGCGGTTTCGACCGACGGTATTGTACGGCTCCCGGAGCCGTAGTCCCGGTTGGGTGGAACACGCAACCCGGGTGTGCGTCTGCATCTATGGGCGGTCCCGGGTTGCGCCGCGCTTCACCGGGGCTACGGGATTGCGGTATTGAAAACAGCGTTTGGCTTGGCGGCTTCGGCGTGGCAATTTCCGGCCAAACGGTGAGGACGACTTGAGGAACGATAGGGCGGATGACGACCACGACTGACGATCTGCGATTGGCGGCCGATTTCGCGCCGGCGACTTACGAGGACTGGCGCAAGCTGGTGGACGGCGTCCTGAAGGGCGCGCCGTTCGAGAAGCTGGTCGGCAAGACCTATGACGGGATCAAAATCGAGCCGATCTATCGCCGCGCCACCAATGCCAGCCCGATCGCCGGCCGCGGCCAGGCTGCGCCCTGGCAGATCATGCAGCGGATCGATGATCCCGACCCGCGCCGCGCCAATGCGCAGGCGCTGCATGATCTCGAGAATGGCGCCACCGGCCTCGCGCTGGTCTTCGCCGGCGGCAGCGGCGCCCATGGCTTCGGACTCGAGCCGACAGCGGAAGCCGTCGACAAGGTGCTTGACGGCATCTACCTCGACGCCGGCATCGCCCTTGATCTTCAGATTGGCCCGCAATCGCGGATGGCAGCGATCCACGTCGCGGAATATGTGAAGCGCAGGGGATTCGATCCCGCCAACTGCGACATCCGTTTCGGGCTCGATCCGCTGGCGGCCTGCGCGGTGTGGGGCTTTAGCCCCTATGACTGGGGCGAGATCGTGCCGGCGGTGACCGGTGCCGTCAAAGGCCTGGTGGCGCTCGGCTTCAAGGGGCCTTTCGCCGCCGCCGACGGGCGCGTGATCCATGATGCCGGCGGATCGGAGGTGCAGGAACTCGCCTTCGTGCTGGCAAGCGGGGTCGCCTATCTGCGCGCCCTCGAACAAGCCGGTGTCGCGCTCGAGGATGCCCAAGGCATGGTCTATGCGCGGCTCAGCGCCGATGCCGACCAGTTCCTGACGCTGGCGAAATTCCGCGCGCTGCGGCTCCTGTGGGCTCGGATCGAGCAAGCCTGCGGACTGACGCCACGGCCATTGTTCATCGCCGCCGACAGCGCCTGGCGGATGCTCACGAAGCGCGATGCCTATGTGAACATGCTGCGCGCCACCATGGCCACGTTCGCCGCGGGGCTTGGCGGTGCCAACGCCGTCACCGTGCTGCCGCACACGCTGGCGCTCGGCCTGCCCGACGACTTTGCCCGTCGCGTTGCGCGCAACACGCAGCTCATTCTTTTGGAAGAGTCCAATCTCGCAAAAGTATCCGATCCGGCAGCGGGCTCCGGCGGCATCGAGACGCTGACGAAGGAGCTTTGCGAAGCGACCTGGTTGTTGTTCCAGGAGATCGAAAGAGCCGGCGGCATCTTTGCCGCGCTTCAGCAGAACCTGATCCAGCGCAAGGTCGCCGCGACGCGTGCGGCGCGCGAGGCCAACATCGCCAAGCGTCGCGACGTGCTGACCGGTGCCAGCGAGTTTCCGAACCTGCACGAGGCCGATGCAATGGTGCTGGAAGCAAAGCCGGTTGTGCTACCAGCTTATGGTGAGGCCAAGTTCAAGTTCGACGCGCTGTCACCGATGCGGCTCGCTGACCCCTTCGAGGCTCTGCGCGACAAATCCGACGCAAAGTTGAAGTCGAGCGGGGCCCGTCCAAAAATCTTCCTCGCCAATCTCGGCACGCCCGCCGACTTCACCGCGCGCGCTACCTTTGCGAAGAGCTTTTTCGAGACGGGCGGCATCGAGGCGCTCGACAGCGAGGGATTTTCCGATCCCGCGGCGCTCGCGGCCACCTTCAAGGCGTCGGGGACCGCGATCGCCTGTCTGTGTTCCTCGGACAAGGTCTACGCGGAACAGGCCGCTGCGGCTGCCAAGGCCCTTCAAGCCGCCGGCGCAAGGCATATCTATCTGGCTGGACGGCCGGGGGAGCTGGAAGCCGCGCTGCGCGCGTCCGACGTAACCGATTTCATCTTTGCCGGCTGCGACGCGCCGGCGACGCTGCAGGAAGCCTATCGGCGGATGGAGTGAGCATGACGTCGAGCCAAAAACCCGTTCTGACCGGCGGCTGCCAATGCGGTGCCATCCGTTTTGCGGTGACGGCGGCACCGACGCGGATCAGCATCTGCCATTGCCGGATGTGCCAGAAGGCCTCCGGCGCGCCATTCGCCTCCTTCGCCGACATCGAGCGGACCGATTTTGCCTGGACCCGCGGCAAGCCGGCGTCGTTCCGTTCCTCTTCAATTGCCGAGCGCGACTTCTGCCCCGCCTGCGGCACGCCCTTGAGCTTCCACCTCATCGACGGGCCGCGGATCGAGATCATGACCGGCGCCTTCGACCGGCCCGACATGGTGGTGCCGACCCGGCAGTACGGCACCGAATCCCGGCTCGGCTGGGTGGTCGGCATCGCGAACCTTCCCAGCCAGACCACGCAACAGAATTACGGACCGGAGAAGATGGCGACCATCGTCAGCCACCAGCATCCGGACCATGATTGAGGTGACGTCGGTGGCTTACCGAGATGAACTTGCCGAACTCGAAGCGGAGCGTGATCGACTGCGATCCATGATCGCCTACCACGAGCGTCCGGTCGTCGAGCGTCCAGTCTTCGCCTTTCCACAACCGCCGCTCTGGGTTCGCTTCGTCCTCGTTGGGATCGCCGGCGGAATTGGGGCTTTGGTCGTCGCGGGAGTGCTGGCAGGTCAGATCTCCCTTTCGTTTGTTGTTTTCTCGGTAGTGTTGCTGGCTCTGGCGGCGTACATTTTGCCTTTGAAGTTCAGCGTGTTCGGTACCTCTATGCGGGTCGGAGACCTCTTAGGGTTCGTCGGAACGTTTCCGCCGCAACTTGCCACTCCAGGAGCGCCCGAAGCTCGTCAGCGTCTCCTGGACTGTGAGGCACAAATAACGAAATTGAAGGAACGCCATTGATGAGCCGTATTCCGAACTTCGCTGATGTCGCGTTTGCGCCTACCGCCGGCGCACCGCCCACCGGCTCGGTCGAACCATGGCTGACGCCCGAGGGCATCCCGGTGAAGCCGGCCTACAGCGAGGCAGATCTCGCCGGCATCGACTTCCTCGAGACCTGGCCGGGCGTCGCACCGTATCTGCGCGGCCCCTACCCGACCATGTATGTCAACCAGCCCTGGACCATCAGGCAATATGCCGGCTTCTCCACGGCCGAGGACTCCAACGCGTTCTATCGCCGCAACCTCGCCGCCGGACAAAAGGGCCTTTCGGTCGCGTTCGATCTCGCCACCCACCGCGGCTACGACTCCGATCATCCGCGCGTCTCCGGCGACGTCGGCATGGCCGGCGTTGCGATCGACTCGATCTACGACATGCGCACGCTGTTCGCAGGCATTCCGCTCGACCAGATGAGCGTGTCGATGACCATGAACGGCGCGGTGCTGCCGATCCTCGCGCTGTTCGTGGTAGCCGCCGAGGAACAGGGCGTGCCGCCGGAGAAACTGTCAGGCACCATTCAGAACGATATTCTGAAAGAGTTCATGGTGCGCAACACCTACATCTATCCGCCGTCGCCCTCGATGCGGATCATCTCCGACATCTTCGCTTTCACCTCGCAGCGGATGCCGAAGTTCAACTCGATCTCGATCTCCGGCTATCACATGCAGGAGGCCGGGGCGACGCAGGATCTCGAGCTTGCCTACACGCTCGCCGACGGCGTCGAATATCTGCGCGCCGGCCTTGCCGCCGGTCTCGATGTCGACCGCTTCGCGCCGCGGCTGTCGTTCTTCTGGGCGATCGGCATGAACTTCTTCATGGAAGTCGCCAAGATGCGCGCCGCGCGCCTGCTGTGGGCCAAGCTGCTCAAGCCGTTCAACCCGAAGGACCCGCGCTCGCTCTCGCTGCGTACGCACTGCCAGACCTCGGGCTGGTCGCTGACCGCGCAGGATGTCTTCAACAACGTGATGCGCACGACCATCGAGGCGATGGCGGCGACGCAGGGACACACCCAGTCGCTGCACACCAATGCGCTCGATGAAGCGCTGGCGCTGCCGACCGACTTCTCCGCCCGCATTGCGCGCAACACCCAGCTCTTCCTGCAGCAGGAAAGCGGCACCAACCGGATCATCGATCCCTGGGGCGGCTCCTACTATGTCGAGCGGCTGACCCGCGATCTCGCCGCAAAAGCCTGGGGTCATATCCAGGAAGTCGAAGAGCTCGGCGGCATGGCCAAGGCGATCGAAGCCGGCGTGCCGAAGCTGCGCATCGAGGAAGCGTCAGCGAAAACGCAGGCGCGGATCGACGCCGGTAAGCAGGCGGTGATCGGCGTCAACAAGTACAAGCCGGAGAACGAGGCGCCGATCGACGTCTTGAAGGTCGACAATACCAACGTACGGCGGCTGCAGATCGACAAGCTGAAGCGGCTGCGGCAGGAGCGCAATCAGAAGGACGTCGAGCAGGCGCTGGCGGCACTGAGCCGTTCGGCCTCCGAAGGCAACGGCAATCTGCTGGCGCTCGCCATCGACGCCGCGCGCGCGAAAGCGACCGTCGGCGAGATTTCGGACGCCATGGAAAAGGTGTTCGGCCGCCATCGCGCCGAGATCAAGTCCATCACCGGCGTCTACAAGCGGGAGGCTGCCGCCATGTCCAACCGGGTCGAGAAGGTGCAGGCGCTGATCGACGCCTTCGAGGAGGCCGAAGGCCGCCGGCCCCGCATCCTGGTGGCGAAGATCGGCCAGGACGGCCACGATCGCGGCCAGAAGGTGATCGCATCGGCCTTTGCCGATATCGGCTTCGACGTCGATATCGGGCCGCTGTTTGCCACCGCTGACGAAGCGGCGCGGCAGGCAGTGGAAAACGACGTGCACATCCTCGGCGTCTCCTCGCTCGCCGCTGCGCATCTGACGGCGGTGCCGGAACTGAAGGCCGCGCTGAAGAAATACGGCCGCGAGGACATCATGATCATCATCGGCGGCGTGGTGCCACCACAAGATTACGAGGCGCTGTACCAGGCGGGCGCGGAAGCGATCTTCCCGCCGGGCACCGTGATCTCCGACGCCGCCGAAGAGCTGATCCACAAGCTCAACGCCCGGCTCGGCCATAGCGAGGCGGCGGAGTAGCCCGCCCCCTCAACTCACATTGCCCTGAAGGAAATCCCGTGCGCGCTGCTGCACTCGTCACGCTTGTTCGCCGGATAGGCCTGATCGGCGCGCTCGCCTGCGCGAGCGCTCCGGCCCTCGCTGCCGACCCCAAGCCAGACGCTTTGGTCAAGAACAGAAGTGTCGAAGCCACCGTCTATCTGGACGACAAGATCAAGGCCGATCCCGCGCTGGCAGCGGACTGCCTTGCCGAAGGCAGGAAGTGGGTCGACAAGAGCGCGGCCGAGGCCGCATCGGCGCGGAAGCAGGATCCCCGACTGTTCGATCGTGGTGGTTGGACCTTCGAGCGCAAGTACAATGTGCGCTCGGTGGTCAGTGGCCGCTACGTCAGCGTCCTTCGCAACGACTACATCAATACCCAAGGCGCGCATCCGAATTCGGACGTCAACACGATCCTGTGGGATTCCGCCGACAAGAAGCGCATCAGCATCCACCCCTTCTTCAAGGAGACCGCCGACGACGGACCGACCATGAAGGCGATGCTGGAGGCAGTCATCGCCTCGTTGAACGCCGAGAAGAAGAAGCGCGGCGCCGACGAGACCGCGACCGCCGAGTGGTACAAAGAACTGAAGCCGACGCTGCTCAAGATCGGCGCGGTGACGATGGCGCCTTCGACCGAGACGGGCAAGAGTTCCGGCCTGACCTTCCACTATCCGCCCTATGCCGTCGGCCCCTACGCCGAGGGCCAATACGTCGCCTTCGTGCCGTGGGAGACGCTGAAGCCATATCTGTCGCCGGACGGTGCAAAGGTTTTTAGCGGATCGCGGCCCAAAGCGAATGAAGACGATCAGCAATGAGCGGCACCAAAGCGCTCGACATCAACGCCTTCGCCCATGACCTGCGCGCCGGCAACCGCGCGGCGCTGGCGCGTGCGATCACGCTGATCGAAAGCCGCCGCGCCGACCACCAGGCGGCGGCGCGCGATCTGGTGCAGGCGCTGCTCGCAGACACCGGCAAGGCTTTCCGTGTCGGCATCACCGGCTCGCCCGGGGTCGGCAAGTCGACCACGATCGATGCGCTCGGCATGTACCTGATCGAGCACGGGCACAAGGTCGCGGTGCTGGCGGTCGATCCGTCGTCGGCGCGCACCGGCGGCTCGATCCTTGGCGACAAGACGCGGATGGCACGGCTCTCGGCGTCCGAGCAGGCCTATATCCGTCCCTCGCCTTCCTCCGGCACGCTCGGCGGCGTTGCGGCAAAGACGCGCGAGGCGATGCTGCTCTGCGAAGCCGCCGGTTTTGATGTGGTGCTGGTGGAGACCGTCGGCATTGGCCAGTCCGAGACGGCGGTCTCCGACATGACCGATTTCTTCCTTGCGCTGATGCTGCCCGGCGCCGGCGACGAATTGCAGGGCATCAAGAAGGGCCTGGTCGAGCTCGCCGACATGATCGCGATCAACAAGGCCGACGGCGACAATCTCAAGCGCGCCAATGTCGCGGCAGCCGACTATCGCAGCGCGCTGCATATCTTGGCACCGCGTTCGCAACACTGGCACCCGCCGGTCGAAACCTATTCGGCCTTGACCGGCGCGGGCATCGACAAGCTCTGGCAGAAGATCGTCGAGCATCGCACCGCGATGAACGCCTCCAGCGAGTTCGCGGCGCGACGGCGCGAGCAGCAGGTGAAATGGATGTGGTCGATGCTGGAGCAGCGGATCATGGCGCGCCTGCGCTCCGACCCCGCGATCCGCGCCAAGGTGAAGAAGACGGAGGCCGAGGTTGCTGACGGCCGCATCTCGCCGGCCGTGGCGGCCGAGCAGATCGCGGAACTGTTGCGATGAGCGAAAAGCTCCCCGTCCTTATCACCGGCTTCGGTCCGTTTCCCGGGGCGCCGTTCAATCCGACCATGCCGCTGGTGAAGCGGCTGACGGAGCTACGCCGTCCCGCCTTCGATGATGTCAGGCTGACGAGCCACATCTTCCACGTCACCTACGACACCGTCGATCGCGAATTGCCGGAACAGATCGCACAAGTCCGCCCGCGGGCGCTTCTGATGTTCGGGCTTGCCAGCCGCACCGCGCACTTACGGATCGAGACCCGCGCCCGCAATGCCGTCACCACGCTGGTCGCCGATGCCGGCCGCCGCCGTGCGCGCAAGAGCTCGATCGTTGGCGGCGCCGACGCGACAATGTTCGGACCGCACACCGCAAGACTGCTGCGCGCCGCGCTCGCGACCGGCATCGACGCCCGCGCCTCTCGCGACGCCGGCAGCTATCTCTGCAACTACTTAAGCTGGCGTGCGATCGAAGCCGTGGAGAAGACCGACGGCCTGCGGCTCGCCGCATTCGTGCATGTGCCGCTGATCCCGCGCCACGGCACATCGCTGCGCAAGGGAACCGAGCGCATCACGCTGGAAGATCTTGTCGATGCCGGCGAGGCGCTGCTGACGGAAATGGTGAAGCTGGCGCGGCGGCCGCCGATAGCTGCGTAGGGTGGGCAAAGCGAAGCGTGCCCACCATCGCGAGCGGAGTGTTGATGGTGGGCACGGCGCGAAGTGCGCCTTTGCCCACCCTACCCGTTGCCGCTCCACCGCGGATTAACCCTACCTGCAACAATCGCGTCCGCGCCCCCTCGCGCTCACCACGCCAGGCTACAGTTCTGCGCTACGACTTGCGTCGCGAGGACCGTGTATCATGAACGTCAATCGCCGCCATCTCATCGGGGTTTCCGCAGCGGGCGCCGCCGGCGCGCTGGCGCTGTCGGCGGACGCTGCGCGCGCGGCGCCGCTCACCTCCGCGCTCGGCCGCGACGCCACGCAATATGGCGTCCGCCCCGGCAGTCCCGACGACCAGACCAAAGTCCTGCAGCGCGCGATCGACGAGGCCGCACGCGCGCAAGCGCCGCTGGCGCTGCCGCCCGGAGTCTATCGCACCGGCCTGCTCCGCCTGCAGCGCGGCTCGCAGCTCATTGGCGTGCGCGGCGCGACCAAACTCGTCTTCAACGGCGGGCCGTCGATGTTTCTTGGTGAAGGCGCCGACGGCATCGGCCTCTCCGGCCTCACGCTGGACGGCGGCAATGTGCCGCTGCCGACGCGGCGCGGCCTCGTGCATTGCGTCACGGCGCGCGATGTCCGCATCACCGGATGCGAGATCAAAGGCAGCGGCGGCAACGGCATCTGGTTCGAGCAGGTGTCGGGCGACGTCAGCGGCAACATCTTCACCGACATTGCGACCACCGCCATCGTGTCGTTCGACGCGCTGGGCCTGATGGTGGCGCGCAACACGATCTCGGGCACCAACGACAACGGCATCGAGATCCTGCGTACCGCCATCGGCGACGATGGCACGATCGTCGCCGACAACCGCATCGAGGACATCAAGGCCGGCCCCGGCGGCTCCGGCCAGTATGGCAACGCCATCAACGCCTTCCGTGCCGGCAATGTGATCGTGCGCGGCAATCGCATCAGGAACTGCGATTATTCCGCCGTGCGCGGCAATTCGGCGTCGAACATCCATATATCAGACAACAGCGTCAGCGATGTCCGCGAGGTCGCGCTCTATTCGGAATTCTCGTTCGAGGGCGCCGTCATCGCCAACAACACGGTCGACGGCGCCGCCGTCGGTGTCTCCGTGTGCAATTTCAATGAGGGCGGCCGCATCGCGGCGGTCCAGGGCAACATCATCCGCAACCTGATCCCGAAGCGGCCTATCGGGACCGCGCCGGACGATGATGCCGGCATCGGCATCTATGTCGAGGCGGATACCGCGATCACCGGCAATGTGATCGAGAACGCGCCCTCCTTCGGCATCGTTGCCGGCTGGGGCAAATATCTGCGCGACGTCGCCATTACCGGCAACGTGATCCGCAAGGCGTTCGCCGGTATCGGCGTCTCGGTGGTACCGGGCGCCGGGATCGCGCTGGTCCACAACAACATGATCTCGGAAACGCCGCGCGGCGCCGTGGTCGGGCTCGACCATGCGCGGGTCATCACGACGGACCTGTCGGTTGCCGGCGCGCAGCAATATGCGCAGCTCGTGCTCGGCGGCAACGCGGTGCGGAGATAAAGATAACTTCTAGAGCGTGTTGCGCAGCAGCGGATAGCGCGCCTGGATGGCGGCGAGATCGAGCAGCGGCAGCGGCGCTTCTTTCGGTGCCGGCGCCTCCTCTTCCACGGCCTGAATGAGCGCAACAATCTCGATCGGCGGCTCCGGCGGCGCCACTGGCGCCGGCCGTTCGACCGGTCGCTGCTGCAACCGCACCGGGGTCGGCAGCGGCGTCACGTGGCCACGGCCGAGCCAGGAGATGTCGATCGGCGAATTGTCGAGCGAGGCCTCCCGCCGCAACAGGTCGCGCCAGGTCTCGACCGCCCGCTTGGCCTCCTGGACGTTCTCCAGGAAGGACACCTCGCTGTGATAGCGGCGCCAGCGCCCGGACTCGAACAGTTCGGTGAGGTGTTCCAGCCGTGCTTCCGCCAGCGCGCACCAGCGCGCCACGATCTCGCGGCCTCTGGCCGCGTCAGTTCGATTTGTCATTAAGACAGCCCGTAAGGAGAGAAACGGACGCAGGACGCAACCGAACCGAATCAAAATATGATTGGGATATTCTGTGGAAAAGGTAAAGAAAGTCTAACACCTTTTCGTAAACGACTCGGGGCACGCAGAGAAGTCCGCAGGAATACTGGATTATTGGGTTTGCGGCTCTTAGACGGTCGACGCGACGCCTGCATGACTGTCGGCGCAACCAGAAAGCGTTGTCCACGCTGTCCACAAAAATGAAGACCCGTCCGGGGGGACAACCGGACGGGTCAAGCCATATGGGCGCTTGGGGTGGATGGGCGCTCGCGCCTGATATAGCTGATGGGGAGGAATGGATCGCTCCCACAATTATTGGTCGCGACACGCTGCCCGACGTTCAAAATCCCTCTTCGATTTTTTTAACCTTCCCAGGCGACCGCCTGCGGCCCGAGAGCGCGGAAATTTCACTGCGCAGCGGGGCTTTTCACGTCATTTTCGGCGGATTTGTCCGCGGCCATGGCCGGTGCCGACTGTTCCATCGCCCGGCTCACAGAAGTGTTATCCTGTGCGGGCGCAGCCGGTGCGTGCTTGCCAGAGGCGAGCGGAACTGGCGCGACGGCGGACACCGCCGCGAATGCATCGGCTTGCCCTGCCCCAAACAGATCGTCACGTCCGGGGACGCCGAGATCGCGCGCCGTCCCGGTCAGGATCGAGCGCACCTCGTTCGGTTTCAGCGCAGGATTGCGCTCCAGCACCAGGGCCGCAATGCCGCTGACGAAGGCGGCGGAAAACGACGTGCCCGAGGCGATCTGGTATTTGCCATCCGGCGCCGGCAGGAAGATATCGGCGCCGGGCGCGGCGAGCGCGATGTAGTTGCCCCGGTTCGAGGCGGAGAACAGTTTCTCCTGCACATCGGTGCCGCTGACCGCGATCACGTTCGGGTTCGCGGCGGGATAGAGCGGCGCCGATTTCGCCCCGGCATTACCGGCGGCTGCGACCAGCACGATGCCGCGCGCTGCGCTCGCGGCGACCGCCCGCTCGATCAGCGGATCCTTGGGGCCGGCAAAGCTCATATTGATGATCTGCGCGCCGTGCAGCGCCGCATGATCTAGTCCCTTCAGGATCACATAGGACGAGCTCTGCGCCCCGTTCGCGGTCGCGCCGAACGCGCGGATCGCGAGAATGCGCACCTCCGGCGCGCTCCCCATCAGCCTAGCATGGGCGGCGATCGCCCCGGCGATGCCGGTGCCGTGCGCATGCGGCTCTTCATTGCTGCCGATCGCATCGAATGTGTCGGCAACCGTATTCGCCAGTTCCGGATGGCTGGCATCGATGCCGGAATCGATCACGGCAATGGTCACGTTCATGCCGCGAACCAGCGTGTGCGCCTGCGGCAGGCGAAGCTGCGCCAGCGCGTATTGCGCCGGATCGCCCTCGGTCGCTGCCGTGTTCTGGTCCTGCAGCAGGTAGCGGAAGTTGGGTTGCACCGAGCGTATGCGGCCGTCGGCGGCCATCGCCCGGCGCACCACATCCACCGAGCGGCGATCGGTGATGCGGAACAGGCCGATGGTGGAGCCGAGCAGCGGGACGTTCCGTATCTCCGCCCGCGCCAGGCCATGACGCCGCGCCAGCTCCTCGATCTGCGCGTCGGTCAGCGCACCATCGATTTCGGCCACGAGTTCGTTGGGCACCGCGCGGAAATCAACCGCGGTTCGCGGCGCGTTGTTGCGCGATCCGCCCTTGGCCTTCCTGCCGGCCGCCTTGCCGCCACTGCCGCCATCCGCAGTGGAGACGACGGGACGGTCGAGGCACTCGCCGTCGCTACCGCGATAGGCAGCGTCGCAGGCGCGGTGGAGGTTGGGCGAATAGCGCGCAGAGGGCAGCGTCGACTGCACACCAATGCGGGGCATGGTGGTGACGCTGATCCGCGAGGGGGTCCGCGCAACCGCCGCCCCGCCGATATTGGTATTGACCCGCGGCCCGACATTCGTGCTGACGCTCGGCACCCGTGGGGCGACGCGGATTTCCGGCGTGCGCATGATGCTCTGCGGCGCGGCCGGACCTGTGGAACCGATGAACAGCGCCGAAATCAGCACCAACGCCATCTCGATCCGCCATTTCGAGCGTTCACGGGTCATGGCATCTCGCGCTAGCGCGTCGTGGGAAAATCTATGACCGCTTGCGCCTTACGGCGTCTCCACCGCGAGGCTGACGATCTTTTCCTTCTGCAGCCTGCCGAGCAGCGCGGCGACGTCGGTCTTGCTCATCGCGCTGTTGCCGAACTGGATCCGGAACATGCCGTCGCGGGCCCCGCCAATGATCGAGGCCTGGTAATTGTCGAGAAGCGCCGTGATGTCGGAAATGCGGGCGTCCGGCGCGAAACGAACTAGCGCGCGCGGCGGGCTCGTCACACCGAGGTTGCGGGTGATCGGAGCGGCGGACTCCGGCGCAGCCGCCCGCTGCTCGAGCGTGAGCGACGCCGTCTGGAACGAACTGCCCTGGCTCTTCATCATCAGCACCGCGCCAATCACGCCGGCCTGCAGCAGCAGCACGACCGCACCAACGCCCGCCGACCACGCCAGCGTCCGCGGCGACAGGCTTGCAAAGAACTGCGAGATTCGCCTGGAAAGGCTCACCGAAGTCGGCCGTGTGCGCACCGGCTCCTGGTCGATCTCGGCGAACAGTTTCTGCATGGCGCGCATCGACGGCGCGCCCAAACTCTCGTTGAGGCGGATGGTCTCGGCAAATTCCTCGCGGATCACGGCATATTGCCCGGCGAGTTCCGCATCGCTGGCCAGCGCCTCCTCGACACGTCGCGCATCGCGCGCGTTCAACGTGCCCGTGGCATGCCAAGGCAGCAGCAATTCGACGTCGCTGGGCTCTTCCAGCATCTTCCTTCTCGCCGCCATCATGGCCAACCTCGCTCTATGCCGGCTGCCTTGAGCAGTTCGGCCAATTTCTTCCGCGCATAGAACAGGCGCGTCTTCACGGTGTTCTCCGGAATACCAACGATCTCGGCGACTTCCTCCACGGACTTCTCGTGGTAGTAGACCAGATCGACAATCTCCCGGTGCTCCAGCGAAAGTGCCGTTAGACACTTGCGCAACGCTTCACCCGTATCCTTCTTCTGCACCGCCACTTCCGGATCGTCGGACGCATCCTCGATCGCGTTCGCGGCGTCCTCGTCCAGTTCAGCGTCCTTCCTGCGCCGCAGCGCAGACAGGGCCTTGAACCGGGTGATCGCCAACAGCCAGGTTGAGACGGCAGATCGTCCTTCGAATTTGCCGGCCTGGCGCCAGACATCGAGAAACACCTCGCTGATGAGGTCTTCCGCGACCTGTTCGTCCCGCACAAGCCGGAGTCCGAAACGGTACACTCTGACGTGGTGCCGCCCGTACAGCACCTGCATGGCGAGCCGGTCGCCTTGAGCGATCCGGGCGATCAGAACCTCGTCTGAAGCCGCCTGCGTCGCGCTCAATGGCCGTCTCGCAAGATTGGTCGAGAGGGGGTGGGGGCTGGTTCGATGGAGAGAGCAGAATTCTTCACATTACCGCAATGTGCGGAACGCATGTGTGAACCATCCCACAAACCCCGAATTCCGTGTGAATTCCGCACTCCCTCGCCCCGGATAGGTATCATGGTAGGGCAAAGCCTCCCCAAGACCGTGTCGACTGCTCGCAACCTTAGCAAGAGTCGGCACATAAGGCAGTCCTCCCGCCAATTCCCACCCGTCGAGCCCGGCACTCGTCCGCCGCGATTGCCTGGTCAAGGTTTCCCCGATTTTCACCTGCGAAAACAAGGGAGATGGCGGGATTCTACCGACCGGATTCGGGGTCGAAAGATACCAAACCTAAAGGCTTTTCCCCGTAGATTTTGCGAGTTTTCCTCTCGATGGCGAGCGCATGGGCATCGCAGCGTCCTCATTTCTGAACCCGGTTGCGGGCGGATTGAATGGCCGCCGCTCACGGCTGGCTGCCACGAAGCTGTTGCGCCGCGCCAGACGTCGGCGTCAGATCCAGGCGATGGTCGGCGTCTGCTATGTTCTCGACGCCCTCGTGCTCCTGGTCTATGCGAGCGCCGGCACGATCCCGATGGTGTTGGGCATGGCCTACGCGCTTTGCGGCTTGGGCTTGTGCGCCGTCTACGTGCTGCTTTCCGAACTCGGCTTCCACGACCGCTTCAAGGATCACTATCTGGTCGCGCCGCAGTCGGCCCTCCACATGGCGAACCAGCTCGCATTCACCTACATCGCGCCGCAAGTCGGCGTGCTGTTCCTGTGCAACCTGTTCGTGGTGTTCGGCTTCGGCGCGCTCAGGACCTCGGCGCGACAGACCGCCCTGATCTGGACCGTGACGGTGCTCGGCCTCGCCGCACTGTTCCTTCTGACCGACAAGCCGATCTCGATGCCGCATGGCAGCACCCTGGAGCGGCTCGCCACCGTGCTGGTCTTTGCGCTCACCATCGGGCGCTGCATGTTCTTGGGCATCCTCTCCAGCTCGATGCAGCAATCGCTGTACCAGAACGGGCAGAAGCTGAAGGAAGCCTACAAGCGCATCGAGGAGCTCGCCGAACTTGACGAGCTGACCGGCGCCTTCAACCGGCGCAGCATCATGCGGACACTGGACGAGGAGATCGTCCGCTCCGAGCGCACTGGCGCACCCTGCTCTGTCGCACTGATCGACCTCGACTGGTTCAAGCGCGTCAACGACGTCTATGGCCATCCGACCGGCGACGAAGTGCTCAGGACCTTCGCGATCTCCATGTTCGCCAACATCCGCAGCATCGATCGCTTCGGCCGCTACGGCGGCGAAGAGTTCCTGCTGATACTGCCCGAGTTGAACGAAGATGGCGCCACGCGCGCGCTGGAGCGGCTGCGGGTCATCATCGCCGAGCTCGACTGGAGCGCGTTCTCGCCGGGCATGCAGGTGACGATTTCCGCCGGCATTGCAACGCTGCGGCCCAACGAGGGCCCGGACACATTTCTCGCGCGCGCCGACAGCGCGCTTTACGCGGCCAAGGCACGAGGACGCAATCGCATCGCCAGTGCATGACCAAACGAATTCGCTTCCACCGTCGGAGAAGCCGACGCGGTGGCATCGCCAATACTCCAGGACAGAGTCACAGTCATGAATTTGAAACCCGCAATCGCCCCCGAGAACTTGCTTGACGAGTTGCAGGCAACGCTCGCGCATGGAACGGTGGCGCGCCGGGTCGAGACCCTGCGCCGCGTGACCGATCTCTTCATCAACGGCGCGGTGGACTATTCGGACCAGCAGATCGCGCTGTTCGACGATGTGTTCCAGTGCCTGCTGCTTCACATCGAAACCTCGGCGAAGGCGCTATTGTCCAACCGGCTGGCGCCGATCGATACTGCCCCGCCGTTGACCGTCCGGACGCTTGCCTTCGACGACATGATCGAGGTCGCCGGTCCCGTGCTGACGCAATCGAGCCGGCTCGACGATAACACCCTGATCGAAACCGCGCGCAACAAGAGCCAGGCGCATCTGATGGCGATCGCGGCGCGCAAGACGCTGAGCGGTGCCGTCACTGACGTGCTGGTGTTGCGCGGTAACGACGAGGTGATCCAGAGCACCGTCAACAATCCCGGCGCCGAATTCACCGAACGCGGCTTCACGCGGCTGATCAGCCGCGCCGAAGGCGATGACGACCTTGCGACCTGCATCGGGCTGCGCCCGAGCATGCCGCGGCATCTCTATCTGAAACTGCTGGCGAAGGCATCGGACACAGTGCGGCACCGGCTCGAAGCCGCCAACCCGCAGCAGGCCAAGGAGGTGCCGAGCGCGGTGCGCGAGGCGACGCGGCGCGCTCGCTCCGCGCCCGCGGCAGTCACGCGCGACACGGCGATCGCCCATGCGCTGGTGAAGTCGCTGTATGAGGATGGCCGCCTCGACGAATTCCAGGTGGCAGCGTTTGCCGACGCCGGCAAGTTCGACGAGACCAATGCCTCGATTGCAGCTCTTGCCAATGTGAGTCTGGCCGTTGCCGAGAACATGATGATCGAAACCCGCGCCGAAGGCGTGATGATCCTGGCCAAGGTCGCAGGCTTCTCGTGGTCGACCGTGCGCTCGATCATCAACCTGCGCGACGAATTGTCAGGCGGCGAGCCGACCGATCTCCTGGCCTGCATGGAGACCTACGAACGGCTCCGGCCATCGACCGCACAGCAGGTCTTGCGCTTCCACCGCATGCAGCAGTCCGCGCCCGCGGCATAGCCTTCACACTCGTCATTGCGAGGAGCGATAGCGACGAAGCAATCCATGCCTCCGCAAGTGGAGAGATGGATTGTTCGCTGCACTCGCAATGACGACGTGGAGGGACCGCAATCAATATCGAAGCACCTTCGAGCCGATCAGGGCGCCGATGGCGGCGACCAGCGTGGTCCCGATCGTGTACCAGGTCGCTACGAACAGCGGTGAATCATCGGCGCAATGCGATGCGTAAAGCGTCGCCGCAAGTCCCGCTGCCAGCAGGCCCGCGATCGCGCCGGCGGCTGCCGGGCGCGCCGGCGCGCCATGGCGCAGGCCGAACAAAGCGGCCGCGAGCAGCGGCAGCGACAGCAAGGGAATCGAGATCAGGCATGCCCGCGAATTGTTGCCGACCAGTCGCGTCATCATCGGCGCGCGCTGCGGCATCATCATCTCGCCGCTGATACCGGCCACGAGCAGCCCGGCCGGAACCAGCAACCACCAGCCAAAGCCACGCAGCGAAGCCTCGGGCCGCGATAGATGCAGGCTGACGGCGATCGCAGAAGCGGCGAGCGCCAGCGTCACCGCGAACTTCAGACCGAAGAACGGGTTGTGCATCGCGGTCATGACATCGGGCCTGACGCCGAGCTCGGTGAAGAACATCAGCAAAGAAATCGGTGCGGCGGCGAGCAACGCCAGCATCAGGACAAAGCCCACCGGCTGTGCGCGCTGGGTGTTGTCGGCGGCGATCGTGCGAATGAGCTGATCGGTCTCCATGTTCAACTCTCCCGCAGTTTCGCCGTCAGATTGGCGAGCCCGCGATGCAACGCCACCCGCACGGCGCCCTCGCTCATCGAGAATTTTGCTGCCGTATCCTTGATCGAAGCGCTGTCGACGGCGATCGACTGCAGCACCTCGCGCTGCCGCGCCGGCAATGCGTTCAGATGCGCAGCGATTTCGCTCGCGGAGGCCTTCTCCTCCTGCGCCTCGCCGGGCAAGATCTCGGCAAAATCGTCGATGTTGACGAACACCCGCTTGCCCCGGCGTCGCAGTGCATCGATCAGCTTGTTGCGGGCAATTGCGAACAGCCAGGGCGCAAACGGGGCGTTTACGTCCCACGTGTGTCGCTTCGAATGCACCGCCAGCAGAATGTCTTGCACGATATCCTCGGATTGATCGATCGGTTGGCCCGCGCGCGCCAAACCGCGGCGCGCGGCCGCCCGCAGGACCGGCGTGATCGCCTTCAGCAGGCGATGATACGCCGTACTGTCGCCTGAAATGGCCGACCGCATCAGGCCGGTCCATTCGTCCTCACGCTCGCGCACGTGCGCTCCCACAACGCAATTCGGTCGATCCTTCAATTTGTTACACCCGCGGCGAACTGATCACAAAATCGTGAAACAGCGGCCGGGCGACAGAATCTCAAATCCGGGCCAGCGCAAGTCGAGCGGGCCGTTCGAGATCCACAGCGCTCTTAACATCGATTGCTGGAGCTCGCACCGGCCGGGGCGTGAGCGCAGAATTTTACCTGGAGGAAAATCGACGCCGTGCCCGAAAGCAGCCGTTTTGGCGCAACAGTGCCGCCCCGTTTTGGCCCGGCAAAACCCGAAGATTCCCTTTTTCTGCCCCGCTGCGGACACGCCTCGGGGTCTCATTCGCCCCTCAGGGGCGGGCAAATGGGGAGATTGTCAGATGATCACCAAAGCCAGCGGGCTTCTGGCGGTGCTTGTGGCCGCAGGGCTGTTTGCATGCGTCGCCGCGCCGTCCCCGGTCGAGGCGGCAGGTTCGGGCGGCACGACTGCGTCGGACTCCGATAGTGCGGCAAGTGTTAAGAAACAGAGTACGCGTCACGCAAAGCGCGACAAGTCAGCCAAGACCGAATCTAAATCGTCCGATTCCAAGTCCTCCGAATCCAAGTCGTCCGAGGCCAAGAAACCGGATAGCGCCGAGACCGCCGACGCCGCAGCCGTGTCGCTTCCGGCATTGGTCGCCAATGCCAAGGCCGAACTGACCCCCAACGTTCCTGCCGATAATGCGAGTGCGATGTCGGCGAAGGCCAACACGCTGCTCGCCGCATCCGATAAGCCCGACGAGGCAAAGGCGCCCGGTGATGCCGACGTCGTCGCCTCCGACCAGCTCAACGAAGTCGATCGCGCGATGCAGGAGAGCCAGCAGCAGAATCAGCCCGCCGCGCAGCCACAGCCGCAGCAGCCTGCCCCGGCGGTCGCGATGACGACCGCCCAGGCGCCGACGGCGGCGCCGGTCGCCAGCGCCGACGACACGACCTGGGACCGGACTTCCCTGATCGGCAAGATCTTCATCGCCGCGGGCGCGTTGCTGACCATGGCGTCTGCCGCCCGCATGTTCATGGCCTGACGTCCCCTTGTGCCCGGACGCGCGGCGCAAATAGCGCCACACCGCGTCCGGGAGCCCACTTGAAGCCCACCCTGTCAGCGGGCACATTGCCGCCAGATCAGGAGAACGGGGTGGATCATGTCGACGTTTGAACACATCATTGTCGAGAGCAAGGGCGCGGTCGGCATCATCAAGCTGAACCGTCCCAAAATGCTCAACGCGCTGTCCTTCGGCGTCTTCCGCGAGATCGCAGCCGCAATCGACGACCTCGAGGCGGACGACGCCATCGGATGCATCGTCCTCACCGGCAGCGAGAAGGCCTTTGCCGCCGGCGCGGACATCAAGGAGATGGAGCCGAAAGGCTTCATCGACATGTTCACCAGCGACTTCGCCGCTGTTGGCGGCGACCGCGTCGCCAGATGCCGCAAGCCGACGATTGCGGCGGTGGCGGGATATGCACTTGGCGGCGGCTGTGAGCTTGCCATGATGTGCGACATCATCATCGCTGCCGATACCGCGAAGTTCGGCCAGCCCGAGATCACGCTCGGCACGATCCCCGGAATCGGCGGCACGCAGCGGCTGACGCGCGCGATCGGCAAGTCGAAGGCGATGGATCTCTGCCTCACCGGACGGATGATGGATGCCGCCGAGGCCGAACGCTCCGGCCTCGTCAGCCGCGTCGTGCCTGCCGACAGGCTGATGGACGAAGCACTCACCGCCGCTGAAAAGATCGCATCGATGTCGCGCCCGGCAGCGGCGATGGCCAAGGAAGCCGTCAACCGCGCCTTCGAGACCACGCTGTCGGAAGGCCTCAACGTCGAACGCAACCTGTTCCACTCGACCTTCGCGCTCGAAGACCGTTCCGAAGGCATGGCCGCCTTCATCGAGAAGCGACAGCCTGTGAATAAGAACAGGTAAGCTAGAGCATGATGAGATCAGGTCGAATTGGCGCCACGTCGGAGGTGCCTTACCTCTCCCCGACGGGGAGAGGTCGGATCGCATCGTGAGATGCGATCCGGGTGAGGGGGATGAGCTCCATCGAGGAACCGTAACCCCTCACCCGGCGCTGCGCGCCGACCTCTCCCTACGGGAGAGGTACAACCGCGGTCACGCCGATTCAACCAAGTGACATCATGCTCTAAATCACTGTCGTCACCGTCTGTGACGAACCGGCAACAGACAAGCGCTGATTTGATGTGCAGATGTCGCGCGACCGTTTGTCAGTAGCGAGACCATCCCCTAAACAGTAGATGTGACCCAGTCGACGGGGGCGGACAGTCGGGGTGGTTTGCGGGTTATTATGGTTGGACGTGCCGCTAGAGTTAGCGACGTGAGAAGGCGTTTGCTTCAGACGGGCATTTGCCTTGGCGTTATGCTTTGTGTCGATTTCGCCGCCTCGGCGGTCCATGCGGAGAGCCTCCCTGAAGCACTCGCCAAAGCCTACCAGACCAATCCGGCGCTGAATGCCGAGCGGGCGCGGCAGCGGGCGACCGACGAGAACGTGCCGCAGGCACTGACTGGCTATCGTCCGCAGATCGCAGCAACCCTCTCCGCCGGTTTGCAGGCGGTGCGCGACCTCTTGCCAAATAACGTCGTTCAGACCGCGAACCTGAAGCCGTGGCAGATCGGCCTGACGGTGACGCAGACGCTGTTCAACGGTTTCAAGACCGCCAACAGCGTGCGGGTGGCGGAACTGCAGGTGCAATCCGGCCGCGAGGCGCTGCGCAATGTCGGCCAGGGCGTGCTGCTGGACGCGGTGACCGCTTATACCAACGTGCTCGCCAACCAGTCCTTGGTCGAGGCGCAGCGCGCCAACGTCGCGTTTCTGCGCGAAACGCAAGCCATCACGCAGAAGCGCCTCAATGCCGGCGATGTCACGCCGACCGACACGGCGCAGGCCGAAGCGCGACTGAACCGCGGGCTTGCCGATCTCAACGCCGCCGAGATCAGTCTCGCGATCAGCCAAGCGACCTACGCACAGGTCATCGGCAATGCGCCCGGGCAATTGCGGCCTGCCGAGACCACCGACCGCCTGCTGCCGCGCAATCGCGAGGACGCGATCGGGCTCGCCTTCAAAGAGCACCCGGCGGTGATGGCGGCAAGCTACGACGTCGACGTCGCCTCGACCACGATCCGCGTCGCCGAGAGCAGTCTGATGCCGAACGTCACGGTGCAGGGCAGCGTGAGCCGCAGCCGCGACTCCGACCCGACGCTCGGCACATTCGGAACCGACCAGGCTTCCATCATCGGCCAGTTGAACCAGCCGATCTATGACGGCGGCATGGCGGCGTCCCAGACCCGGCAGGCCAAGGAAGTGGCGGCGCAGAGCCGGCTGGTGCTCGACCAGGTTCGTAACCAGGCGCGCACCGCTGCGATCAGCGCCTGGGTCGCCAACGAAGGTGCCAAGACGGCGGTCTCCGCTTCCGAGTCCGAAGTCCGTGCCGCGAACGTTGCGCTGCAGGGCGTGCAGCGCGAGGCGGCTGGCGGCCAGCGCACCACCGTCGACGTGCTCAATGCGCAACAGGATTTGATCTCGGCCAGAGCCCGGCTGATCGGCGCACTGCGCGACCGCGTGATCGCCTCCTACAGCCTGCTCAGCGCCATCGGCCGGCTCGACGTCAAGAACCTCAATCTCAATACGCCCGATTACCTGCCGGAGGTGCATTACCATCAGGTGCGCGACGCCTGGCACGGGCTGCGCACGCCGTCCGGACAGTGATCCGGCATAGGCATCACCGCCTTCCCGCCCGCACATTCGCCCTGTAACCTCGCTCAACCGGCGGCTGATAACGCCGGGGCGCAGCAAGCGCCGATCAAACGAGGAAACGCAGGGAGAAGACCAATGCTGACGCGACGCAGTATGATGCTTGCCTCCATCGCGGCCGGAGTGATGATGAACAACAGAGACGTGCACGCCAAGGCAGCCCAGCCTTCGACGCCGGTGAATTTCGACGTGCCGGCCGGCGCCTGCGACTGCCACACCCACATCCATGGCGATCCCCAGAAATTCCCGTTCTTCGCCGGTCGCGTCTACACGCCGGAACCGGCCTCGCCCGAGGAGATGAGCGCGCTGCACAAGGCGCTTGGGATCGAGCGCGTGGTGATCGTGACGCCGAGCGTCTACGGCACCGACAATTCCGCGACCCGCTTCGGCATGATGGCACGCGGCGCGACCGCGCGGGGGGTGGCTGTCATCGACGACAAGACGCCGGAAAGCGATCTGGATGCGATGCAGAAGGACGGTTTTCGTGGCATCCGCCTCAACCTCGCAACCGGCGGCATCAACGATCCCAATGTCGCCCGTGCCCGCCTGACCTCCGGGATCGACCGCGTCAAGGCGCGGGGCTGGCATGTGCAGGTGTACACGAACTTGCCGCTGATCCCGGCGGTCAAGGACCTCGTCGCCGCATCGCCCGTGCCCGTTGTCTTCGACCATTTCGGCGGCGCGCAGGCCGCGCTCGGCGTGGAACAACCGGGTTTTCCGGACCTTGTCGAACTGGTGAAGTCCGGCAAGGCCTATGTGAAGATCTCCGGCGCCTACCGCGCCTCCAAGCTTGCGCCCGACTATCAAGACGCAATCCCGCTCGCCAAGGCCCTGATCGCGGCAAATCCCGACCGCATCGTCTGGGGCACCGACTGGCCGCATCCCGATACGGTGGTGCCGCCCGGAAAGCAGGTCACGGATGTTGTTCCGCTGTACCAGATCGACGACGGACGCCTTCTCAACCAGCTCGCGGTGTGGGCGCCGGACGCGGCGACGCGCAAGAAGATCCTGGTCGACAACCCGGCCCGGCTCTACGGCTTCACCTCCTAGATTCGCGCCGCGAGAAATAGGAGATCAGGACCGGCAGCGTCACGAGGATGACGAGCGGCGCCAGCATCATGCCGGTCACGACCACGACCGCGAGCGGCTTCTGCACCTGCGAGCCGATCCCTCCCGACAGCGCCGCCGGCAATAGCCCGACGCCGGCGACGACGCAGGTCATCAACACCGGGCGCAGTTGCAATTCACCGGTGCGGACCACGGCCCGCATCCGCTCGTAACCTTCATCGATGAGCTGGTTGAACTGCGACAAGATGATGATGCCGTCCATCACGGCGATGCCGAACAGCGCGATGAAGCCGATCGCGGCCGAGACGCTGAAGGGAATGCCGGAGACCAGCAGCCCGAGCACGCCGCCGAAGATCGCCATCGGGATCACGCTCATGGCGAGCAGCGTGTCGACCATCGAGCCGAAATTGAGGAACAGCAGTATCCCGATCAAACCGAGGCTGATCGGCACCACGATCGACAGCCGCTTGATCGCGTCCTGCAGATTGCCGAACTCGCCGACCCATTCGACACGCGATCCCGGCGGGAGCTTGACCTGGTCCGTGACCTTCTGCTGCGCCTCCTGGATCGCGCTGCCGAGGTCGCGCTCACGCACCGAGAATTTGATCGGCAGATAGCGTTCCTGCTGCTCGCGATAGATATAGGCGGCGCCCGAGATCAGCTTGATCGAGGCCACTTCGCTCAGCGGGATCTGCGTGATCCCGCCGTTCGGGTTGGCGACGCCGATGCGCAGGTTCTGGATCGCTTCGGCGCTCTTGCGGTACTCCGGAGCAAGCCGCACGATGATCGGGAAATGACGGTCGCTGCCGGGCTCATAGAGATCGCCAGCGCTGTCGCCGCCGACCGCGACCTTGATCGTGGCATTGATGTCGCCCGGTGACAGGCCATAGCGCGCGGCGCGGGCGCGGTCGACGTCGATCTGGATCGTCGGCTGGCCGAGCGAGGTGAACACGGCAAGGTCGGTGATCCCCTGCACCGTCGAGAGCACCGACTTGATCTGATTGGCCGTGTCGGTCAACGCCTGCAGGTCGCTGCCGTAAAGCTTGATCGAGTTCTCGCCCTTCACACCCGAAACCGCTTCGGAGACGTTGTCCTGCAGATATTGCGAGAAGTTGAATTCGACGCCGGGAAACTTGTCCTGCAACTGCGCCAAGAGCTGCGCGGTAAGCTCATCCTTGTCGCGCGTGCCGGGCCATTCGCTTGCCGGTTTCAACGGCGCGAAGAATTCCGCGTTGAAGAGACCGGCGGCGTCGGTTCCGTCGTCGGGACGGCCATGCTGTGACACCACCGATTCCACCTCGGGACGGGCGCGGATCATCCGGCGCATCTCGTTGACATAGGCATTGCCTTCCTGCAGCGAGATCGTCGGCGGCAGCGTGGCGCGGATCCACAGATTGCCCTCTTCCAGCTTCGGCAGGAATTCGAGCCCGAGCAATCGTACCGACAGCGCGGTCAACACCACGAGGGCGGCCGCACCGGCCATCACCACTCGCCGGTTGGCGACCGCCCAGTTCAGGACGGGCAAATAGAGGCGATCGAGCTGCCTCATGATCCAGGTCTCGGTCTCCTGGATATGCGCGGGCAGGATGATCGCGCTCAACGCCGGCGTGATCGTGAAGGTCGCGAGCAGACCACCGGCGAGCGCATAGGCATAGGTCCGCGCCATCGGTCCGAAGATGTTGCCCTCGACGCCGCTCAGCGTGAACAGCGGCAGGAAGGCGGCCACGATGATGGTGGCGGCAAAGAAGATCGAGCGCGATACGTCGGCGGACGCCGACAGGATCGCGTGGGTCTTGATGCCCATCATGGTTTCGGCGGAGACATGGCTCTGCTCGGCTTCAGAAAGCCGCGTGGTCTGTGACAGGCGGCGGAAGATCGCCTCCATCATGATGACGGTGGCATCCACGATCAGCCCGAAGTCGATCGCGCCGACCGACAACAGATTGGCGGATTCGCCGCGCAGCACCAGGATGATCACGGCAAAGAACAGCGCGAAGGGAATGGTTGCGCCGACGATCAGCGCGCTGCGAAGATCACCGAGGAATATCCATTGCAGCAGCACGATCAGGAGGATGCCGACCACCATGTTGTGCAGCACGGTGTGGGTGGTGAGATCGATCAGGTCCTTGCGGTCGTAGATGCGCTCGATCCTGACCCCCGGCGGCAGGATCGAGGAGTGATTGATCGATTTGACCAGTTGTTCGACGCGGGCGATCGTCGGTGAGCTCTGCTCGCCGCGGCGCATCAGCACGATGCCCTGCACGATGTCATCGTCATTGTCGATTCCGGCAATCCCGAGCCGCGGCTTCTCGCCGATGGTGACGGTCGCGATATCCCTCACCAGTACGGGGTTGCCGCCGGACTGCGACACCATGGTGTTGTTGAGATCGTCGACCGAACGGATCAGGCCGACGCCGCGCACCACCGCGGACTGGGTGCCGATATCGACCGTGTTGCCGCCGACATTGATGTTGGCGTTGCTCACCGCCTGCAACACCTGCGGCAAGGTCAAGCCGTTGGCGACGAGCTTGTTGAAATCGACCTGCACCTCATAGGTCTTGGTCTTGCCGCCCCAGCCGGTGACGTCGATCACGCCGGGCACGGCGCGGAAGCGGCGTTGCAGCACCCAATCCTGCAATGTCTTCAGATCGAGGACGCTGTAGTTGGGCGGGCCGACCAGCCGGTAACGAAAGATCTCGCCGATCGGGCTGAGCGGTGAGATCGTCGGCTGCACATTGCCGGGCAAAGGCGGCAGTTGCGCGAGGCGGTTCAGGACCTGCTGCTGCGCCTCGTCATAGGTGTAATCGAAGGAGAACTGCAGCTTGACGTCGGAGAGGCCGTAGAGCGAGATGGTGCGGATCGTGCGCAGGTTCTTCAGCCCGGCGACCTGGGTCTCGATCGGAATTGTGATGTAGCGCTCGATCTCCTCTGCCGACAGGCCCGGGCTTTGCGTCACGACGTCGACCATCGGCGGCGTCGGATCGGGATAGGCCTCGATGTTGAGGTGCTGGAAGGCAATCAGCCCGCCGATTATGACGGCGGCGAAGATGCCGACCATCAGATAGCGGCGGCTGACTGCGAGAGCGACGAGGCGATCCATTTCAGATCGAAGCTTTCAATAATCCGGGAATGTCAGGTACCGGAGGCGGCGCGGTCGATGAACAGGCTGCCCTTGGTGACGATCTGCTCGCCTGGCCGCAGATTGCCGACGATCTCGACGAGATCGCCGTTGGTGATCCCCGGCTTCACCTGGCGCAGTTCGATCGTCTTGTCCGGATGCGCGACCCAGACGCGCACCTGGTCGCCTTCATAGATCAGCGCCTGCTTGGGTACGCCGACCGCGGGATGGTCGCCCGGCGAATAGAGTGTGACATTGGCGAACATCTCCGGCTTCAGCGCGCCATCCGCGTTGTCGATGGTGGCGCGGACCAGGAGCCGGCGCGTCGCCGGATCGATCGCTGCGGCGACATAATTGATGCGCGCGGTCAGCGAGCGGCCCGGCAGCGCCATCACGCTGAATGTGAGGTCCTGCCCGACCGCGACCTTGGCGGCGTCGCTCTCGCGGACGAAGGCGAGCAGCCAGACCGTCGAGAGATCGCCGATGACGTAGACGGGATCACTGGCGCCCGAGGAAACATATTGCCCGGGGCCCGCCTTGCGCTGCACCACCGTGCCGCCGATCGGCGCGAAGATCGTGATCTCCGGATTGATGCCGCCCTTCTGGCGCAGCGCATCGATATCGGCGTCGCCGAAGCCCAGGATACGCAGCTTGTTGCGCGCGGCCTCCAGCGTCGTCCGCGCCGAACGCAGGTCGTTCTGCGCCTGGACCAGCGTGGCCTGGCTCTGCTGATAATCCTTCAGCGGCACGGCCTTGCCTTCGAACAAGTCCCTGGCACGGTTGTCCTGGATCTGCGCCAGATCGACCGCGGACTTCGCCTTGTTCACGCCGGTCATCGCCGAGATGTAGTCGTTCTGCGCCTGCACGGTGTCGGCGGCCTCGATCACGAACAGCGGCTGGCCCTTGACGACGCTGTCGCCGGGCCGCGCCAGCAGCTTGGTGATGCGGCCGGTATAGGGCGAGAACACCGGGGTGGAGCGATCCTCGTCGATGCCGATCTTGCCCTCGGTCACGTATTCGGCGCGGAAGGCACGCTCGGAGACCGGCTGCAGGCTGAGGCTCGCCCATTCGGCAGGGGTCGGCGTGTAGCGCTGCAGGCCTTTGCGGGATTGGCTCGAAATCTCCGAATGGCCGCCATTTGCCCCCTTGTTGTGCAGGGATGCGTAAGCCACGCCACCGGCAACCGCCAGCACGGCCACGACCAGCGCCAGGCGCTGACGGCTAAGGGTCTGCAATTGCTTGGTAATGTCTTTGACCATGGGCCGTGGCTGATGTCGGAGGTTCCGCTGCGCGCTAATAGTGCCCAATTACCGGTTCAGACAACCAAAAAAGCGACAATTGGACGCAGGTTCCGGTTTATCTTTGGACAGTGAGGCATGAACGCCGGGTGAATGCCAAGCCCCGGGAAATTCCGGGGTGGCGGCCGGCGAAACTAAAGCGGGCCGTGTGACAGGCCCTGCCGTGCGCAGGCAGATCTGCCTGACGATCCCTCCTGTTTTGACGATGCCGACCGCCTGCCTTTTTCGGCATGGTTGAACCGGTCGCGCTTCGGCATTCCCTCAATTGTGTGCCCCAAGAGCAGTGCCCGAACTGGGAAGGAGTTGCAATGGCCATCGATCCCTTGACCGCCGCCGGCGTCGTGCTGGCGACGGCCGCAACCGATGCGGTCTACGTGATGTTCACGTCCGCCGTGGTGGCACGCAAACGCGTGCCGGCGGCAACCTGGAGCAGCGTCTGGTACGTGCTCTCGTCCTATGCGGTGATCAGTTACACCGAAAACTCGGTCTACGTGTTCTTCGCGGCGATCGGCTCCTGGGTCGGCGCCTACCTGACGATGACGTTCCTGCATCGACCTCCCGGCGGGCCACCGGTGGGCGCCGCGGTGGAATGAAGCGGATGTGCGCGTGGAGATGGTGGGTGGGATGGGGTTCGGATTCAAATGTCAAACAGCAACTCCGCTGTCATCGTCCAGCTTGACCGGACGACCCAGTAATCCAGAGGCGGTCGTGCTTGAGCCGAGAGGCCGCCGGATACTGGATGCCCCGCCTTCGCGGGGCATGACGGTGGAGTATGAGGAAGCAGCAGTTCGCGTTCTCGCGGCATTGTTCGCCCGAGCTTTGCTTCACTTTCCACCCTCATTGAACAGAGGGCGCAGGGAAAGCCGGGTGCTGGTTGCACCCGTGGGTCCCGTGCAACAAAAAGCACGGGGGTAGGACCACAGGTTCAACCGAAGCATTCCGGCTTTCCCTGCGCGATGGTGTTACGGTTTCCTTCGTGCTCTCCTTGGTGACCGGGCTTTCTTGCCACCATCGCCTCTCGCGCGGATTTCTTCGCGCAAAAAACTTAGCGCCAGCGTCGGGGCGCCAGGACCACACGACTTCGCCGTCCGTGATGTGTGTGCTCGTCAGTCACACGCTTCACGTCCACCGCATCCCACCGCAACGTTCGTGACGATCGCGAGCCGCCCCTCATCCGCCGTGAGACGCGCGGAGTTAAATCACTGATTTGCCCGACGACGGAAGCGGAATGTTTTTCCTGCGAGGGGTGGACCGGGCAAATCAGGTTGGAATCGCTTGCATAATTTGCTTCGCCGTGCACGCGACTTTGGACCCTCATGGTGAGGAGCGCGCAGCGCGTCTCGAACCATGAGGCCCCGCTCTCGCCTGGAGCCCCTCCCTCGAGACGCCGCTAACGCGGCTCCTCGGGATGAGGGCGGGGGCGCCGTTGCAGGGAACAGCCTTTGGTAGTACTTCTTTTGCAGGGCTAGTCACGCTTGTCTCTTCCGCGAGACCGCGATGACCGCGGCGCACCGATCCTGCCTCACTTCAATGAACTGCCGCCTTCGATTTCCGCGAGAATGCGGATCACCTCCGAGGGAGATGTGAAATGAAGGAAGCCGAGCACTTCTACGCGGCGCCCGCAACCAGCAGCAAGATCCCGGACGGGGTAGTCCGTTATCTCGATGGCACCGACCTGGAGACCAAAACCCAGGCGCTGCGTCTCTCGACGGTTGGTTCGGACGGATGGCCTCACGCTGCCCTGCTCAGTGCAGGCGATATGGTGATCGTGCCTTCTGGTCGCGTCCGCTTTGCGGTTTTTCCGCAATCGACAATGGCCTCCAATCTTGAACGCGAAGGACGGCTCACGATCGCGCTTTCACTCGATGGCGGCATTTGCGAGATGAAGCTCCGCTGTCGCCGCCTCGCCCACTCTTCTTCCGATGTGCCGCTGGCGTTGTTCGAGGCGGAGGTCGACTCGGTACGCCAGCATGTCGCGCCATACGCGGATGTAACAGGCGGAGTCACCTTTGCACTGCACGATCCTCAAGCCGTACTCTCGCGTTGGCAACGGCAGATTGCCGCGTTACGCGCCGCTTGAAACCAATCCGAGCAATCGGGGGCAGAAATGCGTGCCTACAAGGACCTTCGCGAATTCCTGTCCGCCCTCGAGCAAGAGCGGCAATTGCTGCGCATCCATGATCAGGTTCTTCCCGAACCGGACATTGCGGCCGCGGCCTGCGCCCTTACAGAGATCGGCGAGGACAGCCCCGCGATCTATTTCGACAACATCGCCGGCTACACCAGCGCTCGGGTCGCCATGAACATACATGGATCATGGAGCAACCATGCTCTCGCGCTTGGCATGGAAAAAGACGCCAGCATGCGCGATCAATTTTTTGAGTTCGTCCGACGCTTCCAGCAATATCCTGGCACATTGGAGCGCGTCGAGACCGCGCCCTGGCAGGAGGTTGTCGTCGACAAGGACGTGAACCTCTACGAACTGCTGCCGCTGTTTCGTCTCAACCGCGGCGATGGCGGCTACTTCATCGACAAAGCCTGCACCATCAGCCGAGACCTGGACGACTGGAACAATGACGATGTCGAGAACGTCGGCATCTATCGCCTGCAGGTCAAAGGACGAAATCGCCTTGGAATCCAGACTGTGCCGCAGCACGATATCGCGATCCATATGGCTCATGCGGAAGCCCGCGGCGAAGACTTGCCGGTCGCGATCGCGCTTGGGAACGAGCCCATCATCACGCTGATGGGCGCGACGCCGCTGCTCTACGATCAGCTCGAATACAAGATGGCGGCCGTGATGCAGGGCGCGCCATACCGTGTCGTCAAGACTGCAAAGGGCCTGGATGTCCCCTGGGGATCCGAATATGTGCTGGAGGGCCGCCTGCTTTGCGGACAGCGCGAGACCGAGGGGCCGTTTGGTGAATTCCCCGGCTATTATTCGGGATGCCATAAATATCCGGTGATCGAGATCGATCGCGTGTCGCACCGCAAGGATCCGGTCTACGACGCGGTCTATGTGGGGCGGCCCTGGACCGAGCTCGACTTCCTGCAAGCCATGACGACGAGCGCGCCGATCTTCCTTCAACTCAAGACGACGTTTCCCGAAGTCGTTGCCGTCAATGCACTCTATACCCACGGTCTGGTGGTCGTCGTCTCGACAAAAATCCGCTATGGCGGCTTCGCCAAATATGTGGGCTTGCGCGTGCTAACCACGACCCATGGTCTCGGATACGCAAAAGTCGTGATCGTTGTTGACGAGCAAGTCGACCCGTTCGATCTTAAGCAGGTGATGTGGGCGATATCGGTGAAGGTAAACCCTGCGGGCGACATCGTGACCATCCCGAATCTCGCAGAGAATCTTCTGGATCCGGCCTGCAGTCCGGCCGGCGTGGTGACCAAGATGATCATCGACGCCACCACGCCGATCGCGCCTGACATCCGCGGCGACTATGGCGAGGAACTCGACAAGCCGCAGCACACCGATCAGTGGCGGACCAAGCTTATGGCTCTGGCGAAGGAGATGCGGACATGACGGCGACAACCGCCGACACTCTTCCGGCCGCATGTCCGCGATGTCGATCAGGCAAGATCGAGGTCCGCAGCAAATCTCCCGTTGCCGGGGTCTGGACCGTGTTCGGTTGTCCGACATGCCTCTATGTCTGGAGATCGACCGAGCCGGAGGAGAACGTGAACCCGGACAAATATCCCGTCGCCTTTCGGCTGCGCCCCGAGGATCTTGCCAATCTGCAGGTGGTTCCACCGATTCCACCGCGCGGGTCATCCTCGTGAGTCCGTGCAGGACATTGGCCATTGTCATTCCGGGGCGATGCGAAGCATCGAGCCCGGAATCTATTTCTCCACTTGCGCCTGCGGCCCAATGGATTCCGGGCTCGCGCTGCGCGCGCCCCGGAATGACGGACAGTGAGAGTTTCTCGGCCATCCCTCGTGACGCCGCTTCGCGATGCCCGGAAGACACCTAGGGCAGTCCGGTGGGCACGATTTTCAATGCGCCATCAATAACGGCAAGTCTGCGTGTTCCATGATGTGGCTGGTGGCGCCGCCGAAAATCATTTGCCGCAGCCTGGTCCTTGTGAAGGCTCCCTTGATCAATAGATCGCAGCCGTCCGCCTTGGCCGCGGCGAGCACCGCTTCGCCGGTGCTGCGACCGTTCAGCTCGATGCTCAGGGGCTCTGCGGCAATGCCATTGTACCGCAATTGCTTGCGCACCTGATCGGCCGATGGACCCGGCACATCCTGTCCGCCGATGACAGTCAACACCGTCACGCGTCCGGCCAGGTGCAATAGCGGCATCGCCAACGCGTTGGCGCGGGCCTGCTCGGTGCTGCCATTCCAGTGGATCATGATGTTGGTCGCGATCTGTTTCGGAGCAGTCGGCGGCGACAGCACAACAGGCCGACCGCTTTCGAACAATCCCGACTCGACCGCCCGCCGATAGAGAGGGTCCGTAGCAGCACCCGGCCTGCTCATCACAATCACATCGAACACGCGGCCATGGCTGCCGACGAGGCCCTCGCCCGGCGGCACCTCGGCGAACCAGCTATACCAAGGTCGGTCCGCGGTCATTTTCGCAGCAGCAACACCGTGCTGCTGCATGAAAGTCTCGAACAGCTCGCGCTCGCCCGCCGCCTCCGCTTCGCGCCGCACCCGATAGGTTTCCATGGAATAGCTGCTGGCCAGCCCCGCCACGACAAACTCAGGCGTGCCAAACCACAGTGGAACCCCCTCGATATAGGCGCCGGTGCGCCGCGCGAGCAGCACCGCCGTTTCGAGTGTGGATGTCATGGCCGGGGTATTTTGGGTCGGTACCAAAATCGTCTTCATTGTCAGCTCCCGCCCGTTGCAGATGAACGATAGTCCAGGCAGCCAAAACGGCACTGACTTTCGATATGGTAGACCTTCGGGACGGGATCGCCAACGCCGAGTGCATTGCGAAATCGAGCTATGATGTGCAATTGCACATCAGAGAATCCATTTCGCCGCAGAGTATGCCGCCTGATGGATTCCGGGTTCGCCCTTCGGGCGCCCCGGAATGACGATGGTGGTTGTGGCGACAGCGACGACAGCGGCGGGATTCAATGGAAATCGCGTGAGGGCGGCAGAATGCGGACGTTGCGGGGGTGGCGGATTCTTTGCGGGGAGTTTTCGCCGTGGTCGCGGCGGTCGTCGTTGAGGGGTTCGACCAAAGCCGGGCCGGCCGGCACGGCAGGCTTGGCGCTGAAGGCGTCGTTGGAGAGATTGATGAGGTCATAGGAGCGATCGATCATGCGCTGCGCGACCAGGTGCGTCACCTGCTCCGGGCTACTTTGGATATAGCCTTCGACCAGGATCAGCCGCGCGCCCATCACTTCTTTCCGGTATTGCTCCATCACCTTCGGCCACACCACGATATTGGCGATCCCGGTCTCGTCCTCGAGCGTCATGAACACCACGCCATTGGCGCTGCCCGGGCGCTGCCGCACCAGCACCACGCCGGCGCAGCGGACGCGGCGCCTATCGTTCCGATGGCAGATCTCCTGGCAGGGCACGACGCGCTCTTTTGCAAACATCGCGCGCAGGAACTCCATCGGGTGGCCTTTCAGCGACAGGCGGATGGTCTGGTAGTCGGCGACCACCTGCTCCTGCCGCGGCATCTGCGGCAAGGGTTTTGCGTTCTCGTCCGGCTGCTCGCGGGCAACAGCGGCTTCGAACAGAGGCAAAGGCACGTCGTCGGGCAGCCGCCGCACTGCCCAGAGCGCGGCGCGGCGATCAAGCCCGATCGAGCGGAAGGCATCGGCGTCCGCAAGCAGGATCAACGCGCGCTTGGGCAGGCCGGTGTCGCGGGCGAAATCCTCCAGCGAGGTGAAGGGACGCCGCTGCCGCGCAGCGACAATGCGGTCAGCCCAGTCGATTTCTTCACCTCTCCCATAGGGAGAGGTCGCGCCCAACGGGTCGCGCCGAAGGCGCGCCCGATGACAGGCTCCAGCGCGGGTGAGGGGCGCGGTCTCTCGTGGGACCTGAGCCCCCTCACCCGACTTGCACATGGTCATATGCAAGTCGACCTCTCCCCGCTGGGGAGAGGTGGGAGCGTGCGGCAACATCGCAGGTTCACCATGGAATGACGCCTGGATTTGCTTCAGCTTCTCCTCATCCGGGTCTTTCCAGTTGAAGCCGTCGATCTGGCGGAAGCCTAGCCTCACGGCACAGTGCTTACCGCTGCCCTCCTCCAACATGTTCTGGGCGAAGCTGTAGGATATGTCGATCTCTCGAACCTCGACGCCGTTCTTGCGGGCGTCGCCGACGATCTGCGCAGGGGCGTAAAAGCCCATCGGTTGCGAGTTGAGCAGTGCGCAGCAGAAGGCGTCGGGGTGATGATGCTTGAGCCAGGAGGAGATGTAGACGAGTTGGGCAAAACTCGCGGCATGGCTTTCCGGGAAGCCGTAGGAGCCAAAACCCTTGATCTGGTCGAAGCAGCTTCTGGCGAATTCGCCATCATAGCCGCGTGCGACCATGTTGCCGATCAGCTTGTCCTCGTACTTGCCGATGGTGCCGAGATTGCGGAAGGTCGCCATCGAGCGGCGCAGGCCATTGGCCTTTTCGGAGGTGAATTTTGCGGCTTCGATGGCGATCCGCATCGCCTGCTCCTGGAACAGCGGCACGCCGAGGGTCTTGTGCAGCACCCTGTACAATTCGTCTGCAGGACCGTGCTCCGGTGACGGTGATGGATAGCTCACCTTCTCCTGCTTGTTTCGCCGGCGCAGATAGGGATGCACCATGTCACCCTGGATCGGCCCCGGGCGCACGATCGCGACCTCGATGACGAGGTCATAGAATTCCCGCGGTTTCAAGCGCGGCAGCATGTTCATCTGCGCGCGGCTCTCGACCTGGAACACGCCGAGCGATTCACCGCGGCACAGCATGTCATAGACTTTTTCGTCTTCCTGCGGGACCGTCGCAAGCTCGTATCGCTCGCCCTTGTGATCGGCGATCAGGTCAAAGCTCTTGCGGATGCAGGTCAGCATGCCCAGCGCCAGCACGTCGACCTTCATCATGTTGAGCGCGTCGACGTCGTCCTTGTCCCATTCGATGAAGGTGCGGTCTTCCATCGCGGCATTGCCGATCGGCACGTAGGTGTCGAGCCTATCCTGCGTCAGCACGTAGCCGCCGACATGCTGCGAGAGATGGCGCGGGAATTCGATCAGCTCGGTGGCAAGATCGACGGCGAGTCCGATCATCTCGTTCCTGGGGTCGAGCCCCGCCTGCCGCACCTGCATGTCGTTGAGGCCCTTGCCCCAGCTTCCCCACACAGTATCGGCGAGCGCGGCGGTGACGTCCTCGGTCAGCCCCAGCGCCTTGCCGACGTCGCGGATCGCGCTGCGCGGACGATAATGGATGACGGTTGCGATGATGGCGGCGCGGTGACGGCCATAGCGGCGATAGACATATTGCATCACCTCCTCGCGCCGCGAATGCTCGAAATCGACGTCGATGTCGGGCGGCTCCAGCCGCTCTTTCGAGATGAAGCGCTCGAACAGGAGATCGACCTTGGTCGGATCGACCGAGGTGATGCCGAGCACGTAGCACACGGCCGAGTTTGCCGCCGATCCCCGCCCCTGGCACAGAATGCCCTGGCTGCGCGCGTAACGGACAATGTCGTGCACGGTCAGGAAATAATGCGCGTATTTCAGCTCGGCGATCAGCGCGAGCTCCTTGTGCAAGGTGGCGCGAAGCGTGTCGTCGATCTTGCCGCCGAAATAATTGATGACACCGGCCCAGGTCAGGTCTTCGAGATGCTGCTGCGCGGTCTTGCCCGGCGGCACCGGCTCATCGGGATATTGGTATTTGAGCTGGTCGAGCGAGAAGGTGATGCGGTCGGCAAAGCGCATGGTCTCGACGATCGCGTCGGGAAAATCGCGGAACAGCCGCGCCATCTCCTGCGCAGGTTTCAGATGCCGCTCGGCATTGGCTTCCAGTCTTTTGCCGATCGCATCGATCGTCGTCTTCTCCCTGATACAGGTGAGCACATCCTGCAGCGGGCGGCGCGCGGGATGGTGATAGAGCACTTCGTTGGTTGCGAGCAGCGGCACGTCTGCTGTCGTCGCAAGGTGATGCAATCGTGCCAGGCGCCGCTTGTCGTCGCCACGATAGAGAAGGCTTGCGGCGAGCCATACGCCATCGGCACGGCTTGCTTTCAGGCGTTCGAGCAGATCGAGCGACTCTGTCGTCTCGAAACGATGCGGCAAGGACAGCACCAGGAGCTGGTCTTCGGCGAATTCCAGGAGATCGCTCAGCTTCAGATGGCACTCACCCTTTTCGATCCTCTTGATGTCATCGCCGCGCTTGCCGCGGGTGAGGAGCTGACACAGCCGGCCGTAAGCCGCGCGGTCGCGCGGATAGACCAGGATGTCAGGCGTGCCGTCCATGAAGACGATGCGCGAACCGATCAGGAGCTTTGGCGGATGTGTCACTTTCGAATTTTCGAGCTCCTTGTAGGCACGGACCACACCGGCGAGCGTGTTGCGGTCGGCAAGCCCGATCACGGGGATGCGGAGAATGCTCGCCTGATGCACATAGGCGCGCGGATCCGATCCGCCGCGCAGGAAGGAGAAATTGCTTGTGATGCCGATCTCGGCATAGTCGGGAGCCGGTTCCATCATGCGAAAAGCCCATGCACGAACCAGTTGGCGGGAATGGGCTTGCCGTCTTCGTCGATCAGTTCGCTGTCGTAAAGGCCGTCGCGAAAGATCCAGAAGCGCAGGCCCTGCTCGTCCTCGACGCGGAAATAGTCGCGCGTCAGCACCTTCCCGTCCTGCTGCCACCATTCCATGGCGATGCGCTCGGGACCCTCGACCCGCACCACCTGATGCGTAGCGCGTCGCCAGGTGAAGCGATGCGGCGGTCCATCCGGTACGGTGGCGAACGGCACCTTGATCGGCTCCGGCCTTTCGAACAGGCGCAGCGGACGGAGCGGCGGTTCACCCTCGGCGCGCGCGGGCCAGGCGGCTTGCGAGGCCGCGGCCAGATGATGCTGCGCAGGGGCGGCAAGCGCCGCGCGCTCGGGGATATGGGTGTCCTCCGGCAGGTACACGACCACGCGCTTGCCGCCGATGCGGGCGGCGATGCGGTCGATCAGCGCGGCAAGCTCGTCATTGTCATGGACATGGGCATCGAGATCGCGCTGCTGCTGCACCACGATCTCGGTACGACCAGCCGACAGGCGGATCAGGTCGAAGCCGAAGCCGGGATCGAGGGGATCGCTCAGTGCATCGAGCCGCTCGCGGAACAGGCGGTCGATCACCTCGGGCTTCGTGACCGCGCGCCCGGTCTCGACGGCAAGCGTGCGCACCGCGCCGTCGGTGCGGAAGAAGCCTGCTTCCAGCTTCCGCGCGCCCTTGCCCTGCTTGTCCATCGCCTGGACCAGCATCTTGGCGAGGTTCTGCAGCGTCAGCGCGATCATGGGCTCGGTCGTGACCGGCTCAGGAAACCGCTTTTCGACGATGTAGTCAGGCAATGGCTTGCGCGGACTGATCGGCGCATCGCCCTGCCCCAGCGCGTGCTCGAGCCGCGTGGTGAAGGCAGCACCGAAACGCGCCGCAATCTCATGGCGCGCGCGGGCAGCAACATCGCCGATCGTCTTCAAGCCGGCGCGGCGCAGGCCTTTGGTGATCGTCTCATCGGCGCCCAATGCCGAGATCGGCAGAGGGCTGACAGCTTCGACCTCCGCACCATCCTCGATGATCCTGCCTGACGAATGCCGCGTCAGCGTACGGGCGCAAACCGAGGTGGCTGCGATCGCGCCGCTGACGGCAAAGCCGCGCCGACTGAGAGCGCTGCAGATGATCTGCAGCATCGCGTGTTCGCCGCCGAACAGATGGGCGCAGCCGGTGATATCGAGGAAGAGACCGTAGGGCGGGTCGAGCGCCACCAGAGGTGTGAAGCGGTCGCACCAGTCGGCGATGTCATTGAGCGTTTTGGCATCCGCGACCTCGTCGGCATCATAGACCGTCAGTTCCGGGCAGATCGCGCGGGCATTGGCGAGTGGCAGGCCAGTCGACAGCCCGCTTCGCGCGGCGATGTCGTCGAGAGAGTGGATGACGAGCGCGTTGTGCTCCTTGATGACGACAACGCTGGGGATTTCTTTCTTCACCTCTCCCATAGGGAGAGGTCGGATCGCATCGTTAGATGCGATCCGGGTGAGGGGTGCGGTCTCTCGCGGGACCTGAGCCCCCTCACCCGACTTGCACATAGCCATGTGCAAGTCGACCTCTCCCCGTTGGGGAGAGGTGGGAACTCGCGGCGATACCGGTTCGATCAAGGAGACCGCGTGACTCGCGGAGACACCCCCACCCCAGCCCTCCCCCGCTTGCGGGAGAGGGGGTGCGGCGCCCGTGTGGCGATCAACTGGCGAGGCGCTGCTTCGCGCCAGTTGCCGCTTGATCCGATCGATGGGCAGGCGCGGCAGCCACAGGCTGAGGATACGCCGACGGTTCACTGAAAAGGCACTCATCACATTTCCATTCCATGATCCATCGCCCGACCGGGCCATGACGGTTGCGAACGAGCTGCGCATCGAACAGAGGCGCGCCCCACGCGCTCCAACTGGCGCCCGGCGGCGAATGCGCCGCGCGCACGATCCATCTGGTTTCCGCGGTGGACGGAAGCGGCGTTGCCGCCAGGCGCAGCAGCAGCGCGGGGACGCCTGATGATTGCGCTGATAGCGTCAGCTTGCGGCTCGCGACCAGATCGAGCTGCTTGGACTCGCCCCAGACTTCCATGATGACGGCGCCTAACGCGTCGCAGGCGAGCGCATCGGCCGTGGTGCGCAAGGCATTGTCGATGTCGGCGGCGCGCACGGTGACGAGGATACGCGGATCGAGGCCAAGCTCGGACAGACCGTTCATCGACAGCGCGCCGGATTCGGTTTCGGAAAAATCCTGCCGCACCCAGACCAGCGGCTTTCGCGCGGCAAGACGGCCGGCGAGACCTGCGATGAAACCGGTGGCGGAAGCGCCCTGGTGCCCCTCGGCAAACACCTCGTGCACCGCGGCTTTCGCGAGGCCGCCCTTGAGCATCGCATCAGCGCCGGCATGACCGAGCGCGATCCGCGGCAGCGGATGCGCTTCATTGGATGTCTCAATGCGCTCGATGCGCCCACGCAGGGACGCAAGCGTGCTCAGGCGTGCGCTCGTCATGCGCCGCTCCTTAAGGAAGATATCGGGGCCGCTGCTGGCTTCCGGGAGAAACTAGAAGCTGGCCCAATTGTTCATGGTATGTTCTAATATAAAGCCAACTGCGCGGGAGGAGTCAATCAGATTGGTAACGGGATAAATTCATGAATGAAATCAATGGGATTCATGAGAGCCGTCATGGCCGGGCTTGTCCCGGCCACCCACGTTCTTTCCTTGGTGAGGAAGGCGTGGATGCCCGGGTCAAGCCCGGGCATGACGAGAGGAGAGACAGGAGGGAGAGTAAGTGCCATGCACCACATCATCCTGGGCAGCGAGACTGATTTCGACGGCTGGCGAAAGGCAGCACGGACGCTGGTGCTGAACGAGGTGCCGCCTGACGATGTAACGTGGACGGTGCGCAACAACGAAGTCGAACCGTTCGATGGGCTGGACCGCGAAGCGCCGCTCGAGCCGCCACACGGCACGTTCAGCGTGCCGGCCAAATTCGTCGAGCTGGCGAAAACCGCGATCCTGCATCGCGATGCCGAGCGCTTTGCCCTGCTCTATCGCCTGTTGTGGCGCCTGCGCCGCGACCATGACCTGCTCGACGTCGCCGACGACCCTGATGTCGCGCGCATCCATGCGATGGCGAAGGCCGTGCATCACGAGGCACAGCGGATGCGCACGTCGATCCGCTTCCGCGAGATCGGGCGCGAGCACAAATCGCATTTCGTCGCCTGGTTCGAGCCGCAGCATCATGTCGTGGAACTGGCGGCGCCATTCTTCGCGAGCCGCTTCGCCGACATGCCCTGGTCCATCCTCACACCTGATGTCTGCGCGCATTGGGATGGACATGCGGTGTCGATCACCCCTGGTATCGGCGAGGTCGGGATGCCTGCAGGCAATCGGCTGGAGGAAATCTGGCAGCGTCATTACGCTACGATCTTCAACCCGGCCCGGCTGGCAGCGAAGCAATCGAGGAACCTGCCGGAGGCTTCGACGATTAAGCCCACAAGCGAAATCGCCACGCCACCGGAACCCGCCATGATCCGCCACGCCGACCGACTGAGTGCGCTGCGGAAGGAAGCCGCCGATTGCCGCGCCTGCCATCTGTATGAGCATGCGACCCAGACCGTGTTCGGCGAAGGCCCGCAAAGCGCGCAGGTGATGCTGGTCGGCGAGCAGCCGGGCGACAAGGAAGATCTCGCCGGAAAACCGTTCGTCGGTCCCGCCGGCCTGATGCTCGACCGCGCGCTTGACGAGGCCGGTATCGACCGCAAAAAGGTCTACGTCACCAATGCGGTGAAACATTTCAAATTTGTGCCGCGTGGCAAGATCCGCCTGCACCAGAAGCCGAATACGCCGGAGATCAAGGCCTGCCGCCAATGGTATGAGCGGGAACTCGCATCGATCAAACCGGACCTGGTAGTGGCGATGGGCGCGACCGCTGCGCAATGCGTGTTCAACAAGCTCACGCCGATCAACAAGAACCGCGGCCGCCTGATCGATCTTGACGACGACGTCAAGGCGCTGGTGACGGTGCATCCCTCCTATCTGCTGCGGCTGCCCGATGAGGATGCGAAAGCGCGGGAATATCAACGCTTTGTCGAGGATCTGAAGATCGCCGCGGAACTGTTGAGGAAACGCGCGCGGGCTGCGGCATAAGCATGGCCCCATGCATAACACTGCAAATATCAAGCCGTTGATAAGACTGATATCTATTTACAACCTTACATTGATGGACAATACTCCCCTATTACAGGGGGAGTTTGGGGCGTCTTGTTCACGCCAATGACGTTCCCATGCGGTCGACGCGCTGCCACGGCGCCACAGCCCCGGCGTCAGGCAGCGCGCGACCGCTCCTCTCCATCACACATCCATCACACACTTTCGCTGCGAGCATGGCTCGTCATGTGAATGGTCAACATTCATGTCGCGAGCGCGCATGACAGACGATCATCGATGCAACACCCAAGCACCGTTGCGACACGCGTTTCATTCAAGCAAACTACGGCTGTCATCTAACCTTCAAGTCAATGGTCAAGACTAAGGGCCTCCTTCCGTATTTCGACGGGGCGTCAGAATGACCGATTTTGCACTCAATACTTCAGTACGCGACGAAAGACCGATTCAGCCGGCTTCAAGGCCAAATCTCGATAAAGGCTTCAATCCGCTGACGATGATCCTCTTCTTCGGCATCCTCGCGGCGGGGTTGCTGTTCGTCGCCTACAGCATCTATTCCGACGTCGATGCCACCGGCACCCGCGTCACCACGTTCTTGCCCTACATCCTGCTGTTCGTTGCGCTCTTGATTGCGCTCGGCTTTGAATTCGTCAACGGCTTCCACGACACCGCCAACGCGGTCGCGACCGTGATCTACACGCATTCGCTGCCGGCCGAAGTCGCGGTGATGTGGTCGGGCTTCTTCAACTTCCTCGGCGTGCTGCTCTCGTCTGGCGCGGTCGCCTTCGGCATCATCTCGCTGTTGCCGGTCGAGCTGATCCTGCAAGTCGGCTCCAGCGCCGGCTTTGCCATGGTGTTCGCGCTGTTGATCGCCGCGATCCTGTGGAATCTCGGCACCTGGTATTTCGGCCTGCCAGCCTCGTCTTCGCACACGCTGATCGGCTCGATCATCGGCGTCGGCATCGCCAATGCGCTGATGCGCGGCCGCGACGGCACTTCCGGCGTCGACTGGAGCAAGGCCACCGAGATCGGCTACGCACTCTTGCTGTCGCCGCTGGTCGGCTTCATCTGCGCCGCGATACTCCTGCTCGTGCTCAAGATGCTGGTGCGCAACCCCGCCCTCTATGCCGCGCCCGAAGGCAACAAGGCGCCGCCGCTCTGGATCCGTGGCCTGCTGATCCTGACCTGCACCGGCGTCAGCTTCGCGCACGGCTCCAACGATGGGCAGAAGGGCATGGGCCTGATCATGCTGATCCTGATCGGCACCGTGCCGACGGCATATGCGCTGAACCGCGCGCTGCCGGACTCCATGGTCGCCCAGTTCCAGAAGAACTCGGAAGCCGCGTCCAAGGTGATCGCCGCGAAGGGCGCCGGTCACAGCATTATCGGCGATCCCCGTCCGGCCGTGACGCAGTACATCTCGCTTCACCACCTCACTGAGGGCACGTTCCCCTCGCTCGCGGTGCTGGTGAAAGATGTCAGCGAGCAGGTGACGAGGTACGGCTCGCTGACCAAGGTGCCCGCCGAAGCCGTCGGCAACACCCGCAACGACATGTACCTGATTTCGGAAGCGATCCGTTTCCTGATGAAGGACAAGGAGAGCGATCTCAGCAAGGAAGACATCGCGACGCTGAACGCCTACAAGGCCTCGCTCGACAGCGCGACCAAATTCATCCCGACCTGGGTGAAGATCGCCGTCGCGATCGCGCTCGGCCTCGGCACCATGATCGGCTGGAAGCGGATCGTGATCACGGTCGGCGAGAAGATCGGCAAGACCCACCTGACCTACGCGCAGGGCGCCTCCGCCGAGCTCGTCGCCGCCGGCACGATCTTCGCGGCCGATACGTTCGGCCTGCCGGTCTCCACCACGCACGTGCTGTCGTCCGGCGTCGCCGGCGCCATGGCCGCCAACGGTTCGGGCCTGCAGGTCGCGACCATCCGCAACATGGTGATGGCCTGGGTGCTGACGCTGCCCGCCGCGATCATGCTGTCGGCTTCGCTCTACGTGCTGTTCGCGAACGTGTTCTGAGCAGCGACGTCAAGAGTGAGAAAGGCTCGCACATGCGGGCCTTTCTGTTTTGCGTGAAGACAGCGACATACACTCCGTCATTGCGAGGAGCAAAGCGACGAAGCAATCCATCTCTCCACAAGCGGACGCATGGATTGCTTCGCTGCGCTCGCAATGACGGAAGGAGACAGTTGCGTAGGGTGGGCAAAGCGAAGCGTGCCCACCATCCACGGGTGGTGCAAGAAAGGTGGGCACGCTTCGCTTTGCCCACCCTACGAGACTGTGAATCTTTTTATATCGGGCGCGTGGCAGCTGTGATTCTCTTCGCGGATTGATTTGCAGGAGGGGGA
>NZ_AXAP01000039.1 GCF_000472865.1 Bradyrhizobium elkanii WSM2783
ACATCGTGATCATGGATAATCTCGGCAGCCACAAGTCGGCTGCTCTGCGTCGCATCATCCGAGGCGCCGGCGCCAGACTCTGGTATCTGCCGCCTTACTCACCCGACCTCAATCCGATCGAACAGACTTTCGCCAAGATCAAGCACTGGATGCGCATCGCGCAGAAGCGCACCCTCGAAGACATTTGGCGACACCTCGGCGACCTCGTCACCTCGATCCAGCCTACCGAATGCAGCAACTACTTCGCCAACGCTGGATATGCTTCCATCAAAACGTGAAACGCTCTAACAGGCACGCGGCATTCAACGCAGAGCGCACAGGCCCGTTAGCAACGGGCCTGTTTTGATTTTGGCCGCGAAATCGGCATGATGGCTTCCTTATCGCCCGCCCGATTGCTTCAAGGAGTTCTGTCATGAAAAGTTGGATCGGTATCGCGCTCGTCGTCGGTGTATTGGCATTGGCATCAACGCCGTCGCTGACGACGAGGGCAGCAGCGCAGCAGCGGATCGTCACGGAAACGGCCGACGCAGGCAAAGCCACGGATCTCAGCGCGCGCCGCTACAGGCCATACTACCGAAACGTTGATCGGTCCTATGCGGGCTTCTATTACAGGCCCTATCAGCCTTACGTTCGCACTTACACGGAGCCTTACTACTTCCGACCATATCCATATGACAGGCTGGTCCCGTACGCATTCGGCTTCCGGCATGACCCGTGGTGGTGGTGAAGACGGAAAGCCTCCCAGCAGAGGGCGACCGCGTCGCACGCTTCGTATTATAGGGTGTTCACTTCGTTATCTCTGACGTCGTGACAGGGGCGGCCGAACATGCGCGACGACACGCCGCTGACGCGGCGCAATCATCGTTGGGCACGTAGCAGCGAACCGCAGGAGATGTGGAGGCCCGGGGTCAAGCCCGGGCGTGACAAGTCAGTCGCGAAATCGACCTCTCGAACCGGTGCGGTGCATCAGTCCCAGTCCCTGAACTTCCAGGACTTCAGCTTCCACGGCGTCAGATTCTCCACCCGCCATTGCGCCCAGCGGTCCGGCGGCCAGTGGCTGAGGCGCGAGGTCTCTTTCGCCTGCGGCATTGGATCGATCACGCGCGGCATGGTTCGGCGCCGGCTCTGGCGCGTCGCCTCGCTGATCATATCGACATATTCGCGCTTGTCGGCCATGCCGGCTCCTTGCGAAACGATGCATTCGCAAGGAGCAAGTTTGCGCCTCGTCGCTTAACGAGGCGTTTCCGGGATCGATCGAGGTTGAACGAAGGCGGTTAGCGCCAGTCCCTCACGTCGACGAAGTGGCCGGCGATTGCCGCGGCGGCCGCCATTGCCGGCGACACCAAATGGGTGCGGCCCTTGAAGCCCTGGCGTCCCTCGAAGTTGCGGTTCGAGGTGGAGGCGCAGCGCTCTTCCGGCTTCAGCTTGTCCGGGTTCATGGCAAGGCACATCGAGCAGCCCGGCTCGCGCCACTCAAAGCCGGCCTTGATGAAGATCTTGTCGAGACCTTCCGCCTCCGCCTGCTCCTTCACGATGCCGGAGCCCGGCACGATCATGGCGTTGACGTTGGCATTCACCGTCTTGCCTTCAGCGATCTTGGCCGCGGCGCGCAGATCCTCGATGCGGCCGTTGGTGCAGGAGCCGATGAAGACGCGGTCGAGCTTGATGTCGGTGATCTTCGTGCCCGCTGTCAGACCCATATATTTCAGCGCGCGATGCTTGGAGAGACGCTTGGCCTCGTCCGCGATCTTGTCGGGATCTGGCACGAAACCGGTAACCGAGATGACATCCTCCGGCGAGGTGCCCCAGGTCACGATCGGCGGCAGCTTCGCTGCGTCCAGCCGAAGTTCGTGATCGAAATGCGCGCCCTCGTCGGAACGCAGCGTCTCCCAATAGCGCAGCGCCGCGTCCCAGGCCTCGGCCTTCGGTGCCTTCGGACGGCCGCGCAGGAAGTCGAACGCCTTCTCGTCGGGCGCGACCAGGCCGGCGCGCGCGCCGCCTTCGATCGACATGTTGCAGACGGTCATGCGGCCTTCCATCGACAGTGCGCGGATCGCCTCGCCGGCATATTCCAGCACGTAGCCGGTACCGCCGGCGGTACCGATCTCGCCGATGATGGCGAGGATGATGTCCTTGCCGGTCACGCCTTCGGGCAATTTTCCGTCGACGGTGACGCGCATGTTCTTGGCTTTCTTCTGGATCAGCGTCTGCGTCGCCAGCACATGCTCGACTTCGGACGTGCCGATGCCGTGCGCGAGCGCGCCGAACGCGCCATGCGTCGAGGTGTGGCTGTCACCGCAGACGATGGTGGTGCCGGGCAGCGTGAAGCCCTGCTCGGGGCCGATGACGTGGACGATGCCTTGGCGCTTGTCGAACTCGTTGTAATATTCGATGCCGAATTCCTTGGCGTTCTCGGCCAGCGCCTTGATCTGCTCGATGCTTTCGGGGTCGGGGTTTGGCTTGGTGCGGTCGGTGGTCGGCACGTTATGGTCGACGACGGCCAGCGTCTTTTGCGGCGCGTGGACCTTGCGGCCAGCGGTGCGCAGGCCTTCGAACGCCTGCGGCGAGGTGACTTCGTGCACCAGATGGCGGTCGATATAGAGCAGGCAGGTGCCGTCTTCGGCTTCGTGCACCAGATGGTCGTTCCAGATCTTGTCATACAGGGTGGTCGGTTTGGACATGAGCATCAGCTCCAGCGATGTTGTGATAGCGGATCGGCGCGGTTAGGCGCCGGGGCAAACGAAGGGACGGCGCAGCATCAAGCTGCGCGCGTAAGCTCCGACGTCGCCGAGGTCGCAAAGCGCCCGAAGAACCGGCCAGGCAGCCGCGAGCGATCGTCGATCACGACGCGCTTGATGGGCTCGATGCTGGTCTGATCTGGAACCATTCTACAAATATATAGCAGGCCAATCCGGAATCGCGAGTGCTTTCAACGCGCGTCAGGATGCGCCATATGCGCGATTACGTGACCTTCACCCTGAGGAGCGCGCCACCGGCGGGGCCTCATCCTTCGAGACGCGCTTTCCGCGCTCCTCGGGATGAGGGATGAGCAGTTGGGTCCGCTGTGACGGCGGTAACAAAAAAAGCGCGGGGACCGGCCCCGCGCTCTTGGTCGCATCCGAGTTGGTCGGATGGGATTACTCGTTGACCGCGGCGGCGCGATCCTGCTTGTCCTGCTTCTCGACGATGCGGGCCGATTTGCCGCGCAGGCCGCGCAGATAATAAAGCTTGGCGCGACGCACCTTGCCGCGGCGCACCACCTTGATCGAGTCGATCATCGGCGACATCACCGGGAAGACGCGCTCCACGCCCTCGCCATAGGAGATCTTGCGCACCGTGAAGCTCTCGTTGAGGCCGGAGCCCGAACGGCCGATGCAGACGCCTTCATAGGCCTGCACGCGGGTGCGGTCGCCTTCGACCACCTTGACGTTGACGATCACGGTGTCGCCGGGCGCGAATTCCGGGATCTGCTTGGTCGCAGCGAGCTTGTCGTACTGCTCTTTTTCGAGCTGCTGGATGAGGTTCATTGAAATCTCCATCGGAGGCGCGCCCAGCACCGACGCGGGCTGCGCAAGAATTCGGTCTATCCTGATTGCGGATTTGGGCGCTCCTATAAGGCAAAGCGGAGGCTTTGTCACCCGTCTGTCGTGTTTTTTGTGCCGTGCCGCGCGGCCCACAAGTCCGGCCGCCTGACCCGGGTCAGAGCCTCGGATTGGGCCTGCCGCCAAGCTGCAACCTTGGCATGATCGCCCGACGTGAGGATTTCCGGGATCGGCCGGCCCTCGAACTCCTGCGGGCGGGTAAATTGAGGGTATTCCAGTAGTCCTTCGGAGAAGCTTTCGTCTTCCCCGGAGGCCTGCTTGCCCATCACCCCCGGCAACAGCCGCACGCAGGCGTCGATCAGGGCCATGGCGGCGATTTCTCCGCCCGAGAGCACATAATCCCCGATCGAGACCTCCTGGAGCCCGCGCGCCTCGATTACCCGCTCATCGACTCCCTCGAAACGGCCGCAGACGATGAGGGGACCTGGGCCGGACGCGAGTTCCGCAACCAGGGACTGGGTCAGTGGCCGACCGCGCGGGCTCATTAAGAGCCGTGGCCGGTTCGGCGCGATCTCGGTGGCATCGATGGCGGCGGCCAGGATGTCGGCACGGAGCACCATGCCCGGCCCGCCGCCGGCGGGGGTGTCGTCCACGCTGCGGTGCCTGTCGATCGCAGAATCCCTGATGTCCCGCGTTTCCAGAGCCCATAGCCCGGAGGCGAGTGCCCTGCCGGCAAGGCTGACGCCGAGCGGCCCGGGAAACATCTCCGTGAACAGGGTCAGGACGGTGGAGCGCCATATGGTCATCGGTCATCGGGTTCCGTTCGGGTGCCGCAGCCGTGAGGTCGAGATCTTGACCTGGTGGAGGTCATTCGTCGTCCCGGCGAAGGCCGGGACCCATAACCACAGAAACCTATGGTGTGCTTAGCGGGAGCACCAGCGAACGCAACGACGGACAGCCGTGGTTATGGGTCCCCGCCTTCGCGGGGACGACCTTGGGATGAATCTTCGCCCTCAATCTCTTCAGGCAATTCGACGATCACCCGTCCGCCAGAGAGGTCGACGGTCGGCACTACCGCGTTGGTGAACGGCAGCATCATGGTCGCGCCCTGCGGCGGTGCGATTTCGATGATGTCGCCGGCGCCGAAATTATGGATCGCAACGACCTTGCCAAGCGGCTGGTCGGCGGTCGTGACAGCGGCAAGGCCGATCAGATCAGCGTGGTAGTATTCGTCGTCGTCCGTTTCGGGCAATCGCTCGCGCGGAACGTAGAGCTCAAGCCCGTTCAGCCGCTCGGCCTCTTCGCGCGTAGATACGTCCTTGAACGTCGCGACCAGATGATCCTTCGCCTCGCGGACATGCGCGACCTCGAACTGGCGCGTGCCGTCCTTGGTCGTCAGCGGGCCGTAATGCTTCACGGCCAGCGGGTCTTCGGTGAAGGTCCAAAGCTTAACGGCGCCGCGCACGCCATGCGCAGCGCCGATCCGAGCGACGCAAACCGGTGTGGACACCGTCGTGCGCCGAAAAGCTTACGCCTTCGCGGCGGCTTCGGCCTGGGCCTTCCGCTCCTTGCGCGGCACGGCCTTTTCCGGGTTGTTGCGCGACGCGCGCTTCACGACGCCGGCCGCATCGAGGAAGCGGGTGACGCGGTCCGACGGCTGCGCGCCCTTGGCGAGCCAGGCCTTCACCTTGTCCATGTCGAGCTTCAGCCGCGCCTCGCTGTCCTTCGGCAGCAGCGGATTGAAGTGGCCGAGCCGCTCGATGAAGCGGCCGTCGCGCGGAAAGCGCGAGTCGGCGACGACGACGTGATAGACCGGACGCTTCTTGGTGCCGGCGCGCGCAAGACGGATAACGACAGACATTTAGTTCTCCTGATGAATGGTTTGATTTGGATGTTGGTCAGTTACGCCGTCATTGCGAGCGCAAGCGAAGCAATCCATAGCGCCGCATGTGGAGGCGTGGATTGCTTCGTCGCTTCGCTCCTCGCAATGACGAGAGAGGTCATTTCTTCTTCCCCGGAAAGCCGCCGAGGCCCGGCAGTGTCGGCTTGCCGCTGAGGCCGGTGAGCCCTGGCACGTTCGGCAGGCCCTGGCGCAGCCCGACGGGGAGTTCCTTCGGCAGGTTTGGCAGGCCGCCACCGGGCGCGCCCTGCATCTTCTCGGCCAACGCCTTCATCTCTTCCGGCGAAGGTGGCTTCATGCTGCCGCCAAAACCCATCGCCTGCGCGATGCCGGCGAGCGGGCCGCGTTTGCCCGAACCCATGGCCTTCATCATGTCGGACATGTTCCGGTGCATCTTGAGCAGCTTGTTGACCTGCTCGACGTTCTGGCCGGCGCCCGCAGCGATGCGCTTCTTGCGGCTGGCCTTGAGGATGTCCGGGTTCTTGCGCTCCTGCCGCGTCATCGAATCGATGATCGCGACCTGGCGCTTCAGGATCTTGTCGTCGATCCCGGCGGCGGCGATCTGGTTCTTCATCTTAGCAATGCCGGGCATCATGCCCATCAGGCCGCTGATGCCGCCCATATTCGCCATCTGCATGAGCTGCTCGCGCATATCATTGAGGTCGAACTGGCCCTTGCGCATCCGCTCGGCGGTGCGCGCGGCCTTCTCGGCATCGATGTTGGCGGCGGCACGCTCGACCAGCGACACCACGTCGCCCATGCCGAGGATGCGGCCGGCGATGCGGCTCGGATGGAAGTCCTCCAGCGCGTCGGTCTTTTCGCCGGTACCGATCAGCTTGATCGGCTTGCCGGTCACCGCGCGCATCGACAGCGCGGCGCCGCCGCGGCCATCGCCGTCGACTCGCGTCAGCACGATGCCGGTCAGCCCGACGCGCTGGTCGAACGAGCGCGCGAGATTGACGGCGTCCTGGCCGGTCAGGGAGTCCGCGACCAGGAGCACTTCATGCGGATTGGTGGCGGCTTTGATCTCGGCCGCCTCTTGCATCATCTCTTCGTCGAGCGTGGTGCGGCCGGCGGTGTCGAGCAGCACGACGTCATAGCCGCCGAGCTTGCCGGCCTCGATCGCACGCCGCGCGATCTGCGGCGGCTTCTGGCCGGCGACGATCGGCAGCGTCGGGATGTCGAGGTCGCGGCCGAGCACGGCCAATTGCTCCATCGCCGCCGGACGATAGACGTCGAGCGAAGCCATCAGCACCTTGCGCTTGTCGCGCTGGACCATGCGGCGGGCGAGCTTTGCGGTGGTGGTCGTCTTACCGGAACCCTGCAGGCCGACCATCATGATCGGAATCGGCGGCACCGTGTTGAGGTCGATGGTCTGGCCGTCGGAACCGAGCGTGGCGACCAGCTCGTCGTGGACGATCTTGACCACCATCTGGCCTGGCGTGACCGACTTGACGACGGTGGCGCCGACCGCCTGCTCGCGCACGCGCTCGGTGAAACTCCTGACAACCTCGAGCGCGACGTCGGCCTCGAGCAGCGCGCGGCGCACTTCGCGCATCGCGGCGTCGACATCCTTTTCGGTGAGCGCACCGCGCCCTGTCAGCCGATCAAGGATGCCACCAAGCTTTTCCGACAGATTGTCGAACAATGCCGTTGTCCTTTGCCTGTTACAGGCGCTGCCTTAGACTCTTTAGTCCGTCATACCCCGCGAAGGCGGGGTATCCAGTACGCCGGGACCTCGCATCAAAACGAACGCGGCCGGCTACTGGATCACCCGCCTTCGCGGGTGATGACCACCTAGGTGTCCCGACGCAGAACGCCAAGACGATCTGCCAAAAGACGGTCTTCCAAACACTTTCGCGCCCGAGGGCGCACAGCGCTGTCGGGCGTTGGCCTCCGGTCTCGAGGGGCCGGTCGGCGGGTCGAAAAGAACGATCTTTCCGAGAAAGTGGCAGCGTTAAACCCCCACCGAGGCCGAAAGTCAAGGAAAAGTCGGGTGAGGTGATCCGAATTGAACCCGTAAAGACATGAAAGTACTTATGTTTCGGTCATCGGTTCCAATTTATGTACTCACCGCCATATAAATTCCCACGTCACTATCCGTGATACAGGCCCGTGCCCATCACCCGTCGCCGCATTTTTGGACTGCTCGCCGGTACCGCCGCCGTAGTGGGCGTGCCGTCTGCTTGGATTGACCGCATGAAGACCTATGACGGCCCCGTCTCCGATCATTTCGATGGCTTGCGCTTCTTCGATCCTCACGGCGCGCCGCCCAAGAAACTGGCCGAGGTGCTGCGCTGGCAGTTCGACGGCGAGCGGAAGCGCGTGACCTGGCCGGACTGGGTGCCAAGTCCTCACGCCGATACGCCGCCGCCGCGGGTCGAGGGCGACAAGGTGCGGCTGTCCTTTGTCGGCCATGTGAGCTGGCTGATCCAGGCCGCCGGTCTCAATATATTGGTCGACCCGGTGTGGTCGATGCGCGCCTCACCGTTCTCCTGGGCGGGACCGAAGCGACGCAATGATCCCGGCATCGCCTTCGAGGCGCTGCCCGAGATCGATGTCGTGCTGGTATCGCACGGCCATTACGATCATCTCGATATCGCGACGCTGTCGAAGCTGGCGGCGAAGTTCTCGCCGCGCGTGATCACGCCGCTCGGCAACGACGTCACCATGCGCGAGGCGGATCGCGCGATCAAAGCCGAAGCGTTCGACTGGCAGGATCGTGTCGAGCTTGGCAACGGCCTCGCCGTGACGCTGGTGCCGACCCGGCACTGGTCGGCGCGCGGGCTGCTCGACCGCAACAAGGCGCTGTGGGCGAGCTTCGTGCTGGAGACGCCGGTCGGCAAACTCTACATCGTCTGCGATTCCGGCTATGGCGATGGCGGCCATTTTCGCCGTGTCGCCGAGGCGCACGGCCCGCTGCGCCTCGCGATCCTGCCGATCGGCGCCTATGAGCCGCGCTGGTTCATGCGTGACCAGCACATGAATCCGGAAGATGCGGTGAAGGCGCTGGCCGATTGCGGCGCCGCGCAGGCCCTGGCGCATCACCATGGCACCTTCCAGCTCACCGATGAGGCCATCGATGCGCCGGTGATCGCGCTTGGCGAGGCGCTGGACCAGGCGGAAGTGCCGCGCGATAAATTCGCGGTGCTGAAGCCGGGACAGGTGTTCGAGATCTAACGTCGTCCCGGCCGAGCCCGGGACGACAGCCTCATCTGTTCGGCTTGCTCATTGCTTCGGCTTGATCGCCCAGGACACGTTCACTGAGACCGACAGCGTCTCCTCGCCCGGCGCGACGGGAGCTGATGCCGCCATTGGCGCGGCCATCTTGCCGCGGAAGAGGGGCGTCGGCGGTCCGCCTTCCGTGACGCTGAGTGCATCGCCAAGCGTGACGCCGGCCGCCCTGGCGTAGATTTCCGCCTTGCGACGCGCGTCGGCGACGGCCTTTTCGCGTGCGTCATCGAGCAGTTTTGACGCCTGCGAGACCAAGAAGCCGATACCGCCGATCTCATTGGCGCCGGCGCCAACCAGGACATCGATCAGGCCCGCGATCTTGGTGATGTCGCGCACCTTGATGATCACGCGATTGGTGGCGCGATAGCCGGAAATCGTTGCCGGCCCCGGCCGGCTTTGGGTCGTGGGATATTGCGGCTGCAGCGACAATCGCGAGGTCTGGTAGTCCTTCTCATCGATGCCGGCGCCTTTCAGCGCCAGCAGCACCTTGCCCATTGCGGCGTTGTTGATGTCGGACGCCTCGCGCGCGGTCTTGGCTTCCGAGGTTACGCCGGCGTCGATCTCGGCTTGGTCGGGCGCTGCCGAGATGGTGGCTTCGCCGTTGACGGAAATCGCAGGAGGCGGGACCGTCTGCGCCAGGGCAGGCGATGCCGCCAGCGCCAGCGCCGCGAGGGCAACGAGCTGTTTCATTCGCTTCACTTCACTTCAGTTCACTTCAGGGGGACGTAGACGTTGATCACCAGCTTGTCTTCCGCCGTCTTGAGCGGATCGGTGGTGTATTCCTCGATAAAGGTGTCTTTTGCTTCGAGTTTCTTGTCGTCGAGGTGATTGGTGATCGCCTCGTAGGTGTTGTCCATATTGTCGTAGGATCCGCGGTGGACGAACTTCAAGGCTTTGCCGTCAGGCGAGTTGCCCATGCTCATGTTCTTGCCGAGGTTCTTCACCTCCTGGTCGACAGGGATTTCCGCGATGAAGGTGAAGCCGGTGTCATCGGTCGAGGTGTAGACGATCATCGCATTGCCTGTCGGCTTGATGTTCTGCTTCTCAAGCAGCGCCGTCAGCGCCTTCAGCGAATCGGTCAGGGAGTCGAAGGCCGAGTCCCAGTTGGCGTTGCCCTTCACCATGACAACCTTCTTCGGCTCCAGCGTGAACTCCTCGCCGAAGGGGTCGGCCGTCTGGACCGGCGCGGAGGCCGGGGGCGTCGGACTCTGGGCAGTTGAAGGGGCGTCGGCCGGCGATTTGGTCTCGGCCGGCGGCGGCGCGGGAGTGGGGGCGGGCGCAGGCGGCACCGGCGAGGCCGAAGGCGCCGGCGAAGGCGAGGCGGCTGGAGCCGGCGCTTGCGCCAGCGCCACGCTGCCCCAGGCAATAGCGATTATCGGGACCAATGCGACCAATGTGCCGCGGAAACCATTGAATCGAATCATCTTGATATTCTCCATCCCCATCCCGAGCGGCCGCCTTTTTGTCCCGGCTGACGTCCGCAAGGCGCGATAGTCCTAACACGCAAGTTCCGCTTTCGTCCCATGACACTTGTGCCATGGGCGGCCGCGGGTGCGGAATAAATAGCGTCGTTTCGCGACATCATTCCGCTGCATCTTTCTGTCTGAGCGGGATCTTTTTCGGAAATGGACGCCGCTTTGCACGGGGCGCCACCTTCCGGGTCCGGACCATGCTCTGGCCAATTCGGCGTCATTCGCCATATAAGGCAGGCATAAATTGGGAAATTCCATGAGCGCGCTCGCCAACCACGCATTCGCCAAGATGAACGGTATCGGCAACGAGATCGTCGTGGTCGACATGCGTGATTCGAAGGCTCAGGTAGCGCCGGAGGACGCCCGCGCGGTGGCCGGTGCGGCCGGCGTGCCCTACGACCAGCTCATGGTGCTGCAGCCGCCGCGGCTGCAGGGGACGGAAGCCTTTATCAAGATCTACAACAATGATGGCTCGGAAGCCGGCGCCTGCGGCAATGGCATGCGCTGCGTGGTGCGCCGTGTGTTCGAGAAGACCGGGCAGACCGCCGCCACCTTCGAGACCCGGGCGGGGCTGCTCAATTGCTGGCAGGGCCCGGCGCCCGATCTCTACACCGTCGACATGGGCACGCCGAAATTCGGCTGGCAGGACATTCCGCTGGCCGAGGAGTTTCGCGACACCCGTTATATCGAATTGCAGATCGGACCGATCGATGCGCCGATCCTGCATTCGCCCTCGGTCGTCAGCATGGGCAATCCGCACGCGATCTTCTGGGTGGAAGACGTCAACGCCTATGACCTTTCCCGCTTCGGGCCGCTTCTGGAAAATCATCCGATCTTTCCGGAGCGCGCCAACATCACGCTCGCCCATATCGTCGATGCCGACCACATCACGATCCGGACCTGGGAACGCGGGGCGGGCCTGACCAAGGCGTGCGGCTCGGCCGCCTGCGCGACCGCGGTGGCGGCGGCGCGGCTGAAGCGCGCCAGTCGTACCGTCGAGATCACGCTGCCCGGAGGCAAGCTCAATATCGAATGGCGCGAGCGCGACGACCACGTGCTGATGACGGGGACGGCGACCTTCGAATATGAAGGCCGCTTCGATCCTGCGCTGTTCGCCAGCGCCAGCGTCACCTGAGATGACCGTCGACGTCATCACCTTCGGCTGTCGCCTGAATGCGTTCGAATCGGAGCTGATCCGGCACGAGGCTGACAATGCCGGCCTTGCCGACACCATCGTCATCAATAGCTGCGCGGTTACCAATGAGGCGGTGGCGCAGGCGCGCCAATCGATCCGCCGGTTGAAGCGCGAGCGCCCCGAAGCGCGCATCGTCGTCACCGGCTGCGCGGCGCAGACCCAAGCGCAGATGTTCGCTGACATGGCGGAAGTCGATCGCGTCATCGGCAATGATGAGAAGACGCGAAGCGCAGCCTGGCATGATGCACGCGCGGTGTTCGATGCGGGCCTTAGTGTGGCGGCGAGCGAGAAGATCGCGGTCGCCGATATCATGGCGGTCAGGGAAATGGCGCCGCATCTGCTGGAAGGTTTTCAGAAGGGCCTGCCGCGGGTGTTCGTGCAGGTGCAGAACGGCTGCGACCATCGCTGCACCTTCTGCATCATCCCGTTCGGCCGCGGCAATTCGCGTTCGGTACCGATGGGCGCGGTGGTCGATCAGGTCCGTGCGCTGGTCGAACGCGGCCATGTCGAGATCGTACTGACGGGCGTTGACCTCACGAGCTATGGCGCCGACCTGCCGGGCACGCCCAAGCTTGGCACATTGACGCGGCAGATCCTGAAGCACGTGCCGGAGTTGCAGCGCCTGCGCATTTCCTCGATCGATTCCATCGAGGCTGACCGCGACCTGCTCGATGTCATCGCTGACGATAACAGGCTGATGCCGCATCTGCATCTGTCGCTGCAGTCCGGTGACGATCTGATCCTGAAGCGGATGAAGCGGCGGCACTCGCGTCAGGACGCGATCGAGTTCTGCGCGCAGGTACGGCGGCTGCGGCCGGATATGGCGTTCGGCGCCGACATCATCGCAGGCTTCCCGACCGAGACGGAAGAGATGTTTGCGCGCTCGCAGGATCTGGTCGCGGAATGCGATCTTACTTTCCTGCATGTGTTTCCGTATTCCAAGCGCCCCGGCACGCCGGCGGCACGGATGCCGCAGGTGGCAGGCGGAGAGATCAAGGAACGTGCGCGACGACTGCGCGCCGTGGGCGACGCGGCGTTGCGCAAGCGGCTCGCCGCCGAAATCGGCACGACGCGTCGGGTCCTGATCGAGAGCGACAGGCAAGGCCGCACGGAGCACTTCCTGCCGGTCGCGATCAGTGGCGAAACGCCGGGCGCGGTGCGGGCGCTTGCGATCAGTGGCCACGATGGTGCGAGGCTTCTTCCTTCTCCCCTTGTGGGAGAAGGTGGCGTGGACGCAGTCCACGCCGGATGAGGGGTTGTTTCCGCGGGCGCCGGTGTTTGTGGATAGAACCCCTCACCCTGGTGAGTTCGCTGCCCGCTGCGGAGCTGCCCTCTCCCACAAGGGGCGAGGGCGCATCAACTGGCGCCGCGATCGTGTTGTTCTCTTACTCTACTCCCCATTCCACCCGCACGCCCGCAGCCGCTCGTGCATGTGCTCCGGCGCCGGCGCGACTACTCGCACCGGGTCCTTGTTCTTCGAGATCGGGATCACCAATTCGCGCGAGTGCAGATGCAGGCGCGGCTCGCCGAAGCGCGGGCCGTTGCCGTAGATGTTGTCGCCAAAGATCGGCCAGCCCATGGCGGAAGCGTGCACGCGCAATTGATGGGTGCGGCCGGTGACCGGTTCCATCGCGAGCCAGGCAAGACTGTCGCCGCGGCCGAGCACCTTCCAGTTTGTCACGGCCTTTTGACCTTCCGGGTCCGGCTTCTGCCACCAGCCGCGTTCGGCGTTCTTGCGGCCGAGCGGCAGATCGATCGTGCCTTGCTCTTCGGCAGGTCCGCCTTCGACCACGGCCCAATATGTCTTTGATATCTTGCCGTGCTTGAACAACAGGCCAAGCGAGGCGGTCGCCTTGCGATGCCGCCCAAGGACGAGGCAGCCCGAGGTGTCCCGGTCCAGCCGATGGGCGAGCACCGGCGGCCGCGGCAGGCCGAAACGCAGCGCGTCGAACGAGGCTTCCAGGTTGGCGCCGCCTTTTGGGCCACGATGCACCGGAATTCCGGCCGGTTTGTCGATCACCAGCATCAAGCCATCGCGATGGAGCACGCGGGCCTCGATTTCCGCCGGCGTCAATTGTGGAACATCGTTCACGCGTCGAGACTTTCGTTTGCGGGGCGAAACGGCTAACACACCCGTGCCATGAACGATACCACTGCACCCAAACTGAGCTGGTGGAAGCGGCTCTCCAACGGGCTGAAGCGGACCTCGAGTTCGATCGGCACTGCCGTTGCCGGCCTCGTCACCAAGCGCAAGCTCGACCGCGCCATGCTCGATGATATCGAGGATGTGCTGCTGCGCGCCGATCTCGGCACCGATGTCGCCGTGCGTATCGCGGACGCCGTCGGCGCCGGACGCTATGACAAGGAGATCTCCGCCGACGAGGTCAAGGCCGTGGTCGCAACCGAGGTCGAGAAGGTGCTGGCGCCGGTGGCCCAGCCGCTCGAGATCGATGCGGCGAAAAAACCATTCGTCGTCCTCGTGGTCGGCGTCAACGGCTCCGGCAAGACCACGACCATCGGCAAGCTCGCGGCGAAGTTTTCCGCCGAAGGCCGCAAGGTAATGCTGGCCGCCGGTGACACCTTCCGGGCCGCCGCGATCGAGCAGCTCAAGATCTGGGGCGAACGGACGAAATCTCCCGTCATCGCCGGCGCGCAGGGGTCGGATTCCGCAAGCCTCGCCTTCAATGCGCTCAGCGCGGCCAGGGAGCAGAAGCTCGACGTGCTGCTGATCGATACCGCCGGCCGGCTGCAGAACAAAGCCGAATTGATGAACGAGCTCGAAAAGGTGGTGCGCGTGATCCGGAAGGTCGATGCCACGGCGCCGCATGCGGTGCTCCTGGTCCTCGACGCCACGGTGGGACAAAATGCGCTGTCGCAGGTCGAGGCCTTTCACCGTACTGCTGGCGTCACCGGCCTCGTGATGACGAAACTGGACGGCACCGCACGGGGCGGCATTCTGGTGGCGCTGTCGGAGAAACACAAATTGCCGGTGCATTTCATCGGCGTCGGCGAAGGCGTCGATGATCTTGCCCCCTTCACCGCGCGCGATTTCGCCAGGGCGATCGCAGGGATCGAGTAATGGACAAGAAAGCACCGCATCCTCTGTTCAAGCTCGCGACCGAGCTTGGTCCGCTGCTCATCTTCTTCTTCGTCAACGCCAAGTCGAACCTGTTCATCGCCACCGGCGTATTCATGGTGGCCGTGGTGATTGCGATCATCGCAGCTTACCTCGTGACGCGGCATGTGCCCTTGATGGCGATCGTCACGGCGGTGGTTGTCGTCGTATTCGGCACGCTGACGCTGATCCTGCATGATGAGACCTTCATCAAGATGAAGCCGACCATCGTCTACACGCTGTTCGCCGCGATTTTGGGCGGCGGCCTGCTGTTCGGCCGCTCCTTCATCGCGATCATGTTCGACCAGATGTTCAACCTCACCCCGCACGGCTGGCGCATTCTCACCTTCCGCTGGGCATTGTGGTTCCTGGCGATGGCCGTGGTGAACGAGATCGTCTGGCGCACCCAGACCACCGATTTCTGGGTCACCTTCAAGGTGTTCGGCATGGTGCCGCTGACGATGCTGTTTGCCGTCACCCAGATGCCGCTGATCAAGCGCTACCAGCTCGAGCCGGTCTCACTGGAGCGGAGCGAGGCGGAGGCCGGGGACGTGAGTAAGGGATAATCCCGCCACTCGTCATTCCGGGGCGTGCCAACGGGTCCGCGCGAGGCGCGGCCCGATGACAGGCTCCGCACGAGCCCGGAATCCATCGGGCGGCAGGCGCAAGTGGTGGAATGGATTCCGGGTTCATCGCTGCGCGATGCCCCGGAATGACGGAGAAAGCTACGTCCCGGCTTTGAGCGCCTTCTCGATCTCGACCTTGAGCACGCTGTCGAAATTCTGCGGCGTCACCGGCCCGACTAGCTTGTAGACGATGGTGCCCTCGCGGCCGACGATGAAGGTCTCGGGCACGCCATAGACGCCCCATTCGATCGAGGCGCGGCCGTTGGCGTCGACGCCGACGATGCTGAACGGATTGCCGTAGCGGCCGAGGAAGCGGCGGGCGTTATCGGGCGCATCCTTGTAGTTGATGCCGACGAGCTGCAGCCGGTTGTCCTTGGCGAGCTCGGTCAAGAGCGGCGCTTCGTCATGGCACGGCACGCACCAGGACGCCCAGACATTGACGAGGCTGACCTTGCCCTTGAAGGCGGCGGGATCGAGTCCGGGCACCTGCGCGCCATCTCTGGTCAACCCTTCGAGCGCGGGCAGCGCGGTTTGCGGCGCCGGCCGGCCGATCAGTGCCGATGGAATCCTCGAGGGATCGCCGCCATAGAGCCGCAGCAGGAATAGCGCGGCGAGGGCGGCAAAGACCACCAGCGGCAGCGCCACCAGCCAGCGCCGGCTCCGCGGCGCGGTTTCGGCAATGGGTTCGCTCATGAGATCTTTTCGGAAAGCCGATTTCCCCTTTTCCGGATCATGCTCTAGATCTCCGCCGCGCTGCGCCCGGAGCGCCTGACAATGCCGCTGGCCTCGAGTTCGCGCAGCCGCGCCGTCTGCTGGCGGTAGTCGAGAAAGATCCAGACGATCAGCAGCACCACCACGGCTGCTACCAGCCCGTAGGATGTCGCAATGAAGGAGGCGTAGGGGCCGAGCGCTGCCATCATGCCGCCTTTTGATTGGCCTGCATCATCTGCAGGCTGCGCACCCTGCGGCGCAGGATTTCGTTCCGCATCGCCGCCAGGTGCAGCGTGATGAACAGCAGCGAGAATGCGATCGCCATCACCAGGAGCGGAATCAGGAAGGCATTATCCAGCGTCGGCCCGCCCATCCGGATCACGGATGCCGGCTGGTGCAGCGTGTTCCACCAGTCGACCGAGAACTTGATGATCGGGATGTTGATCGCGCCGACCAGCGTCAGCACCGCGGCGGCGCGCGCCGCGCGCGAGGGATCCTCCACCGCGCGCCACAGCGCGATCAGGCCGAGATACATCAAAAACAGGATCAGCACCGAGGTGAGCCGCGCGTCCCATTCCCAATAGGTCCCCCACATCGGCCGGCCCCATAGCGAGCCGGTGACGAGGGCGAGGAAGGTGAAGGCGGCGCCGATCGGGGCTGCAGCCTTTGCCGCGACGTCAGCGAGCGGATGTCGCCAGACCAGCGTGCCGAGCGAGGCGATGCTCATGATGCCCCAGACGAACATCGACAGCCACGCGTTCGGCACGTGGATGAACATGATCTTGACTGTCGCGCCCTGCTGGTAATCGTCCGGCGCCATCGCGGACTGGTAGAGCCCGATCAGGAGCAGGATCGCGGTCGCGCCCGCCAGCCACGGCAGCACGCGCGCGGTCAGCGCGAGGAATTTCGTGGGGTTGGCGAGGTCGATCAGGCTCATGGCTTTCTCTGATAGTCGCGGCCGGCGTCGCAAGCAATTGGCCCAAAACCTCTCGTGAAGAGTTGATTGACCTCAATCCAGCCCATGCCGCAGGCTGGCGGCTGCGGCAAAAGGCCCGACCACGAAACTCACCAGCGACAGCGCGCACAGGATCGAGAACGGGGTTCCGAACGACAATGGGCCCATAATCGCGGCTTGCGAGGCCGCGACGCCGAAAATCAGCACGGGAATCGATAGCGGCAGCACGAGCACGGCCAGCAGCAGCCCGCCGCGGTGCAACGTGACGGCGAGCGCCGCCCCGATCATGCCGGTGAAGGTGAGCGCGGGGGTGCCCGCCAGCAGCGTCAGCGCCACCGCCAAGGTCGCGGTGCCATCGAGATTGAGCAGCAGCCCGAGCACGGGCGTTGCCACGATCAACGGCAGGCCGGCGGCAAGCCAATGCGCCAGCGCCTTCGCCGCGCAGGCGAGTTCCAGCGGCGTCCGGCTCATCACGATGAGATCCAGCGAGCCGTCCTCGTGGTCGGCCATGAACAGCCGGTCCAGCGTCAGAAGGCTCGCCAGCAGCGCGCCGAGCCAGAGGATCGCGGGTCCCAGCCGCGTCAGCAGCGCGAGGTCCGGCCCGACCGCGAACGGCATCAGCACGGTGACGGTGAGGAAGAACAACACGCCGATCAGCGCGCCGCCGCCGACGCGCAGCGCAATCCGGATGTCGCGCCGAATCAGTGCCGAGAGCGCGGTCATGACCCAGCCCCCATGCGCATTTCCCTGACATCGATGCCGAGCGGGGTGTGGGTGGCGGCGATCAGGATGCCGCCGCCTGCGAGATGATCGCGCATCAAAGTGACGAAGAGGTCCTGGCCTTTGGTGTCGAGCGCGGAGGTCGGTTCGTCCAGCAGCCAGACCGGCCGTCGCGCGACCAGCAGCCGCGCGATCGACAGCCGTCGGCGCTGGCCAGCGGAGAGGTAGGCGGCGGGCAGATGGGTCGCATGGTCAAGACCGACGGAGGCGAGGCATCGGCCGGCGTCATCCGATTCGCCGCCGAGAAAATCCCGCCAGAAGGAAAGATTTTCGAGCACGCTTAAGCCCGGCTTCAGCGCGTCGCGATGGCCGAGATAGTGCGCCTGCTCGGCCACCGTCAGTTCGGCCTCGCCGCCATCGAGCGTGATCGAGCCGTCCGACGGCACCAAGAGGCCGGCGATCACGCGCAACAGCGAGGTCTTGCCCGAGCCGTTGGGGCCGGTGATGGCAAGCGCTTCGCCCGATGATGCTGCAAAGCCTAATCCGGAAAACACTTCGCGGCCGCCCCGCACGCATCGCAAGTTTTGTCCCGAGAGCCGCATCATGCCCTTCACGGCCCTCTAGATCTGTCCAAGCACGATCGCCGCGCAGACGCTTCGCGTTTGTCGCGGGGAGAACCGGTCCCCACTTTTTCGGATCATGCTCAAAGAAATCTTTCGCTAGCCGTTGAGAATTTTTGGGTGGCGCAAGGCTGTGGCGCGCTCGTCGGTGTGGCGGCGCTTCTAGAAAGATTCTATAAGCCCCGGAACTTGATGCAGCACACCATCGGCCTCCGCAAGCGGGAAGCCGACCTCGCCGCTGCCGGTATAAAAATACCCTTGCCGGGTATAACGGAATAAGTGGGATTTCCTCGCATGACATCGCTCGACAGCTTCAAATGCCGCAAGACCCTCAAGGTCGGTGGCAAGACCTACGTCTATTACAGCCTGCCTACGGCAGAGAAGAACGGTCTGAAGGGCATTTCGAAGCTGCCATACTCGATGAAGGTGCTGCTTGAAAACCTTCTGCGCAACGAGGACGGCCGCACCGTCAAGAAGGAAGATATCGTCGCAGTCAGCAAGTGGCTGAGGAAGCGCAAGCTCGAGCATGAAATCGCCTTCCGCCCCGCGCGCGTGCTGATGCAGGATTTCACGGGTGTTCCGGCCGTGGTCGATCTCGCGGCGATGCGCAACGCGATGCAGAATCTCGGCGGCGACGCGGAGAAGATCAACCCCCTGGTGCCGGTCGACCTCGTCATCGACCACTCCGTGATCGTCAACTTCTTCGGCGACAACAAGGCCTTCGCCAAGAATGTGGTCGAGGAATACAAGCAGAATCAGGAGCGCTACGAGTTCCTGAAATGGGGCCAGAAGGCGTTCTCGAACTTCTCGGTGGTGCCGCCTGGTACCGGCATCTGCCACCAGGTCAATCTCGAATATCTGGCCCAAACGGTCTGGACCAAGAAGGAGAAGATGACGGTCGGCAAGAAGACCGGCACCTTCGAGGTCGCCTATCCCGATTCGCTTGTCGGCACTGATTCGCACACCACGATGGTTAACGGCCTTGCCGTGCTCGGCTGGGGTGTCGGCGGCATCGAGGCGGAAGCCTGCATGCTCGGCCAGCCCTTGTCGATGCTGCTGCCCGAAGTGGTCGGCTTCAAGCTCAAGGGCCAGCTCAAGGAAGGTGTCACCGCGACCGACCTGGTGCTGACGGTGACGCAGATGCTGCGCAAGCAGGGCGTCGTCGGCAAGTTCGTCGAGTTCTTCGGCCCTGGCCTCGATTATCTTTCGGTCGCGGACAAGGCGACGATCGGCAACATGGCGCCGGAATATGGCGCGACCTGCGGCTTCTTCCCGGTGGACGCCGCGACCATCGATTATCTCAAGACCTCCGGCCGCAAGGCGGAACGTGTCGCGCTGGTCGCCGCCTATGCCAAGGCGCAGGGCCTGTTCCGCACGGCGAAATCGACCGATCCGGTGTTCACGGAAAAGCTGATTCTGGATCTCAAGGATGTCGTGCCGTCGATGGCCGGTCCGAAGCGCCCCGAGGGCCGCGTCGCCCTTCCTGCGGTCGCGACCGGCTTCGCAACGGCGCTCGCCAGCGAATACAAGAAGGCCGATGATGCGGAGAAGCGCTATCAGGTCGAGGGCCGCAACTTCGATCTCGGCCACGGCGACGTCGTGATCGCGGCGATCACCTCCTGCACCAACACCTCCAACCCGAGCGTCCTGATCGGCGCCGGCCTGCTCGCCCGCAATGCCGTTGCCAAGGGCCTGAAAGCGAAGCCTTGGGTGAAGACCTCGCTTGCCCCGGGCAGCCAGGTGGTGGCGGAATATCTCGCCAATTCCGGCCTGCAGGCCGATCTCGACAAGGTCGGCTTCAACCTGGTCGGCTTCGGCTGCACCACCTGCATCGGCAATTCCGGCCCGCTGCCGGAAGAGATTTCGAAATCGATCAACGACAACGGCATCGTCGCCGCCGCCGTGCTGTCGGGCAACCGCAACTTCGAGGGTCGCGTCAGTCCTGACGTGCAGGCGAACTATCTCGCCTCGCCGCCGCTGGTCGTCGCGCACGCGCTGGCAGGCACCGTGACCAAGGATCTCGCGGTCGAGCCGATCGGCGAGGGCAAGGACGGCAAGCCGGTCTACCTGAAGGACATCTGGCCGACGGCGAAGGAAATCAACGCCTTCATGAAGAAGTTCGTCACCGCGTCGATCTTCAAGAAGAAATACGCCGACGTGTTCAAGGGCGACACCAACTGGCGCAAGATCAAGACGGTCGAGAGCGAGACCTATCGCTGGAACATGAGCTCGACCTATGTGCAGAACCCGCCCTATTTCGAGGGCATGAAGAAGGAGCCCGAGCCGATCACCGACATCGTCGAGGCGCGGATCCTCGCCATGTTCGGCGACAAGATCACGACCGACCACATCTCGCCGGCCGGCTCGATCAAGCTGACGTCGCCCGCCGGTAAATTCCTGAGCGAGCATCAGGTGCGGCCCGCCGACTTCAACCAGTATGGTACGCGGCGCGGCAACCATGAGGTCATGATGCGCGGCACCTTTGCCAACATCCGCATCAAGAACTTCATGCTCAAGGGCGCCGACGGCAACATTCCGGAAGGCGGAAACACCAAGCACTGGCCCGACGGCGAGCAGATGTCGATCTACGATGCCGCGATGAAGTACCAAGCGGAAGGCGTGCCGCTGGTGGTGTTCGCCGGCGCCGAGTACGGCAACGGCTCATCGCGCGACTGGGCGGCCAAGGGCACCCGCCTGCTCGGTGTTCGCGCGGTGATCTGCCAGAGCTTCGAGCGCATCCATCGCTCCAATCTGGTCGGCATGGGTGTGCTGCCACTCACCTTCGAGCCGGGCACGTCATGGCAGTCGCTCGGCATCAAGGGCGACGAGAAGGTCACGATTCGTGGCTTGCAGGGCGATTTGAAGCCCCGCCAGATGCTGACGGCGGACGTCACCTCCAGCGATGGCAAAGTGCAGCATGTCCCGCTGCTTTGCCGCATCGATACGCTCGATGAGCTCGATTATTATCGCAACGGCGGCATCCTGCACTACGTGTTGCGCAAGCTCGCGGCCTAACGCGGATTTGTGATCGGTGCCTCACTGCTACGTGAATGGCTAGGAAAATGCGGGCGGCCTATGAAAAAGGCCGCTTTCGCACGTCAGGGGCATACTCTTCAGGGTCGTCTCTCATGCCCCGTACAAGTACGGATGGAAATCATCACGATCGGTTCTCAGAATGACAGCGATGATGGCCTATAATCGTCTTTCGCTTTGGTCCGGCGCACTCAGTGTTTGCGCCATTATCGCGATCATCCGACCCGCCCACGCCGATCCGCGTGCGGTCGTCGAGCTCTTCACCTCACAGGGTTGTTCGTCCTGCCCGCCCGCCGACAAGATCATCGGCGAACTCGCCAAAGACCCGAATGTCATCGCGCTCAGCATGCCGATCGACTACTGGGATTATCTCGGCTGGAAGGACACGCTGGCTGATTCGCGCTTCAGCGCGCGCCAGAAAGCCTATTCGCATGTGCGCGGCGACCGCGACGTCTATACGCCGCAAGTCATCGTTAACGGCTCGGCGAAGGTGATCGGCAGCGATCGCGTCGGCATTGAGACTGCGATCAAGGATACCGCAACCGAGGGCGTGATGTCGGTGCCGGTGACGATGTCGCTGTCCGGCAAGCAGATCAATGTCTCGGTGGCGGCGAGCAATGGGCCGCGCGTCAAGCATGGCGAAGTCTGGATTTGCTCGATCTCCAAGGCGGTGCCGATCTCGATCGGGCGCGGCGAGAATCGCGGGCAAGAGATCACCTATCACAACGTGGTGCGTAACCTGTTGAAGGTCGGCGACTGGAACGGCAGCGCGGGAAGCTGGACGGTGCCGATCGAGAACATCTCGCGTGAAGGCGTCGATGCCGCCGTCGTCTATGTCCAGGACGGCAATCGCGACAAGCCGGGCCCGATGCTCGGTGCGGCCATGACGCCGCTGCGGTAAAGATCTAGATCAAACCCAACACACCTTGTCGTTCCGGCGCGCATCGCGCGAAGCCGGAATCTCCCGTCATCATGTCCAGATTCCGGGTTCACGCCGGCGCGTGCCCTGGAATGACGTATCGCGACGGACCCCAAAAAAGAAAAGGACCAACTCTCGTTGGCCCAGTCAAAAGGGAGTTAACTCCCCTGCGAACAGGCCCGGTCCCGACGGCCCCGGGGGGCTGGGGGCTGAGGAATCCGGAACCGAAAGAACCGGGCCAACGCAGGATTTCCTTTTCGCAGGGCAGCGGGGCGGGCGGTGGGCGGAAGTGGGGCAGCAATAAGATTCTTTCTAACGATACTGTGACTCCTGGAAAATCTTCCCATTCGTCGCACGGCGGCTCTGAACCCTTGCGGCGCTGCCCGGTTAGCGCAATCATGTCAGCCGCATGACAGGAGGCGCTTGATGATATCGATATCGGAGGACACCGATCCAAGCGGGCTTCGCGCGGCGGCGCGGCCCGTCGCTGCCAGCCCGCTACAGAACCGCGTCACGTTCAATCGTCTCGAACTCAATCGCATCCTCAATCTCTATGGCCGCATGGTCGCCGATGGCGAGTGGCGGGATTACGCCATCGACTTCCTGAAGGATCGCGCCGTGTTCTCGGTGTTCCGCCGCTCCTCCGAAGTCCCGATCTATCGAATCGAAAAGGACCCGCGGCTCGCCCGCAAGCAGGGCATGTACAGCGTGATCTCGGCGACCGGCCTGATCCTGCGCCGCGGCCATGAGCTGGAGCGCGTGCTGCTCGTGATCGACCGCAAGCTGGCGGTTGTTTAAGGCCGCGGCGTCCGTCATTCCGGGGCGCGAAGCGAACCCGGAGTCTCGTGCGGCAAATTGCGCTCTCACCAACCTCTGGATTCCGGGTTCGCACTTACGCGCGCCCCGGAATGACAGAGAATTAACGCCGGCCCGGATCGTCGGTCGGCACCGTGGTGGCGCCGTCGCCGAGCGCGCGCTGCATCATCACCGTGTCGAGCCAGCGGCCGAATTTGAGGCCGACGCTCGGATGGGTTCCGATCAGCGTGAAGCCGGTCTTGAGGTGAACGCCAATTGAGCCGGCGTTGGCGGAGTCTCCGATCACCGCGATCATCTGCCGGTAGCCGCGCGCCTCGCATTCGCTGATCAGCCGCTGCAGCAGTTGCAGGCCGACGCCGCGGCGGTGGATCGAGGGATCCAGATAAATCGAATTCTCCACCGTGAAGCGATAGGCCGGACGCGGGCGGTAGGCGCCGGCATAGGCGTAACCGACCACGCCTCCGTCAAGGGCGGCGATGAAATAGGGAAAGCCGCCATCCGTCAGCGCCCTGAAGCGGCGCGTCATCTCCGCGAGGTCCGGCGGGACCAGCTCGAACGTCGCGGTGCCGAAGCGCACCGCGTGCTCGTAAATTGCAGTGACGGAGGGAAGGTCGGCCTCAGTGGCGGGCCTGATCTCGACGGCGGACATGGCGGCAAGATAGCAGCAGGTTTCCCGGGAGCAACGCTCTCCTTATCTGTCATGGCCGGGCTCGACCCGGCCATCCACGCCTTTCTCGCCAAGGGTGGATGCTCGGGGAACGAGCCCGGGTAGGGGACTGAGTGCGCAAACGAAAAGCCCCGGCGGTGAGGCCGGGGCTTCGATCGTTGGTACTGCCGGAGGCGCTTAGTCGCGCTGTCCAAGGAGCTGCAGGAGCAGCGTGAACAGGTTGATGAAGTTCAAGTAGAGCGAGAGTGCGCCGGTAATCGCCGCACGCTCGGCAATCGCGCCACCCTGTGAGGCGTAGCCGTAGATGTAGTCGTTCTTCAGCCGCTGGGTATCCCAAGCGGTGAGGCCCGCGAACACCAGCACGCCGACCACCGAAACGATGAACTGCAGCGCCGAACTCGCCAGGAACAGGTTCACCAGGCTGGCGATGATGATGCCGATCAGGCCCATGAACAGGAACGAGCCCATGCCGCTCATGTCACGCTTGGTGGTGTAGCCGTAGAGGCTGAGCGCACCAAAGGTCGCCGCGGTGATGAAGAACACCCGCACGATCGAGGTGTGCGTATACACCAGGAAGATCGACGACAGCGAGAGGCCCATCAGCGCCGAGAACACCCAGAACAGGAGCTGAGCAGTCGCGGGCTGCAGCCGGTTAATGCCGGCCGAGATCACGAACACCATCACCAGCGGTGCGAGGATGAACAGCCACTTCAGCGGGCTGACGAACATCGCATAGCCGAACTGCGTCAGATAGGCGTTGCCGAACTTTGCGACGGCTGCGGACGGATCCGCCGTCACCGCCGCCATATAGACGCCGAGCGCGGCCAGGCCCGTGATCGCGAGGCCGATCGACATGTAGTTGTAGATGCGCAGCATGTAGGCGCGCAGACCGGCGTCGACCGTCGCAGTGTCAATGCGACCGGCGGCCCGGCCGAAGGGAGAGGCATAGTTACGGTCTAGGTCCGACATGGTCGAATTCCCGTGGTTGTTCCGGTCGCAAGGGATTTGCGGGACCGAGTATAATCTATCTCAGATAGCGCGGCCTGCGGACATTAAAATCCGTGTCATCAAACCGCCCATCCGACCCAAGGCGTATGTGGGAAACTAACACAACCGCCGCAAGCTTCCACGCGCGGCTGAATGTCGCTCTGGCCCTTATTTCAAGGCAAAGCCGGTATTAACCGGCCTCGTTCCCCGCTTCAAATTGTCACAAATTCCGCAACACTGCCGCGGGCTTCTGGTTCAAGGCGAGCAGCGTGCCGGCCAGCCCGAGCCCGACGGTGACGATCAGGGCCGCGACCACCACCGCCGCAGCGCTGCCGGCCTCCCAGACGAAACTCAGCGTCATCAGCCGGGTGACGATCAGCCAGGCGGCGATCGAGCCGGCGAATACGCCGAACAGCGCGGTGGCGAAGCCGATCATGAGATATTCGAGCGCATAGGCGCCCAGCAGGCGGGCGCGGGTGGCGCCGAGCGTCTTCAGGATCACCGCGTCATAGACGCGGTGGCGGTGGCCGGCGGCGAGCGCGCCGCCCAGCACCAGGATGGCCGAGATCAGCGTCACCGCGCTGGCGCCGCGGATCGCCAGCACGAGATTGGTGACGACGCTGCCGATGGTCTCCAGCGCCTCACGGACCCGGACGCTCGTCACCATCGGGAAAGCGTCGGAGACCTGCTTGATGATGCGGGCGTCATCGGAAGGGGACGGATGCGCCTCCGTCAGGGTCGCCACATGGCTGTGCGGGGCGCCCTTGAAGGCGTTGGGCGAAAACACCAGCACGAAATTGATGCCGAGCCCCTGCCAGTCGATGTTGCGGAGATTGGCGATCTTCGCCGAAATGTCGCGGCCGAGCACGTTGACGACGATCTCGTCGCCGATCTTGAGCCTCAGCCCGTCGGCGATCTTCTTCTCCATCGAGACCAGCGGCGGGCCGTGATAGTCGGCGCCCCACCATTCGCCCTCGACGATCTTCGAGCCTTTGGGAACCTCTCCGGTGTAGGTCAGGCCGCGGTCGCTCTGCAGCACCCATTCGGCGTCGACCGATGGTTTCAACTCGTCCGCCTTGACGCCGCGGGCGGCAACGATGCGCCCGCGCAGCATCGGCACGTCCTCGACCGTTCCGTCCGGCGTGGTCTGCTTCAGAAAAGCGCTGAACCGGTCGGCCTCGGTGGAGGGAATATCGATGAAAAAGAACGAGGGGGCGCGGTCGGGCAGCGCGGCGAGGAACTGGCGGCGCAAATTGCCGTCGATCTGGGTGATGGTGACGAGCACGGCGAGCCCGAGGCCGAGCGAAAGCACCACCGATGGCGTCAGCGCGCCGGGCCGGTGGATGTTGGCGACCGCCAGCCGCACCATGGTGATGCGGCTACGCGGCAGCCGCCGCGCCAGCGCCATCAACCCGGCGGCGATCAAACGCAGCAGCACGAAGACTGCGATGGAGGAGGCGACGAACACGGCGGCGATGCGCTTGTCGTAGGAAAGTCCGACCGCAACCGCGATCAATAGCGCGATCACCGCGCCCATCAGCGTCAGATAGCTCCAGCGCGGCCGGTGCCATTCGCTGGCGACCGTATCGCGGAACAGCGCCGCCACCGGCACGTCGTGCACCCGGCCGAGCGGCCACAGGCCGAACGCCAGCGCGGTCAGGAGGCCGTAGACGAACGACAATGCAAGTTCATCGGGATGCAGCGCCGGGATCACCGGCAGCGGCAGCAGCTTTCCGAATATGCCGACGATGACGAAGGGCAGGGCCGCGCCGAGCGCCAGCCCGATCACCGAGCCGATGGTGGCGAGCACGATCACCTGTGTCAGATAGATCGTGAAGACGTCGCGGCCGGTGGCGCCAAGCGCCTTGAACGAGGCGATGACGTCGCGCCGGCGGTCAATGTGGCTCTTGACGGCGTTGGCGACGCCGACGCCGCCGACCAACAGCGCGGCGAGCCCGACCAGGGTCAGGAACTGAGTGAAGCGATTGATATTGCGTTCGAGTTGCGGCGAGGCGTTGTCGCGGCTGCGGATCTCCCAGCCAGCTTCGGGCAGCGCATTGCGCGCGCCACCGATGAACGTCGTGGTCGCGCGGTCGTCATTGGCGTTGCCCGGCAGCTTCACGCGGTAGATCCAGCGCACCAGGCTGCCGGGCTGCAGCAACCCGGTTGCGCGCAGGCCCGCCTCGCTGACAAGGAAGCGGGGGCCCAGGCCGACGCCGCCGACGAGCTTGTCCGGCTCGGCCTCGACCACGCTGCGGATCTGGAACGTCGCGCCGCCGATGCTGACGTCGTCACCGAGCTTCAGATCAAGCCTCGCCAGCAAGGTCGAATCGACGCCGGCGCCGAACACGCCGTTGCGTTCGGCGAAGAGGTCGGAGACCGGCATCTTCGGATTGAGCGTCAGTTCGCCGAGCAGGGGATAAGACCCGTCGACGGCCTTGAGTTCGACCAGCGCCAGCGTGCCCGCCGGATTGCGCGCCATCGCGCGCAGCGTTGCGCCGACTGAGACGTCGCCATGTGTGCGCAGGAACGCGATCTCGGCCGGCTTGGCCTCGCGCTGCATCAGGGAAAAGCTGACGTCGCCGCCAAGCAGCGAGCGGCCCTCGCGTGTCAGCCCTTCGCTCAGGCTCGCCGCCACCGAGCCGACGCCGGCGATGGCCATCACGCCGAGCGCGATGCAGGCGATAAAGACATAGAAGCCGCGCAGGCCGCCGCGCAACTCGCGCAGCGCATAGCGTAGAGCAAGCGACGGTGCGCGGCTCGTCGTGGCAGCTTCGACAGCAATGCTCATGTTGCGGACTGTCCGTCGATCCGTCCCGAGCGCAGCCGCACCACGCGGTCGCAGCGCTGCGCCAGCGAAGAATCATGGGTGACAAGCACCAGCGTCATCCCGCGCTCGGCATGTTTGGTGAACAGCAGGTCGACGATCTGCTTTCCCGTTGCCTCATCGAGATTGCCGGTCGGCTCGTCCGCGACCAGGATCGCAGGATCAGGCGCCAGCGCACGCGCAAGCGCCACGCGCTGCTGCTCGCCGCCGGAGAGTTGGGTCGGATAGTGGTGCAGCCGGTGGCCGAGGCCGACCGATGTCAGTTCCGCGGCGGCGCGTTCGGCAGCGTCGGGATTGCCGGCGAGTTCGAGCGGCACCGCGACATTTTCCAGCGCCGTCATGGTGGGGATCAAGTGGAACGACTGAAAGACGATACCGACCTGGCGCCCGCGGAAACGCGCCAGCGCGTCCTCATCCAGCGTATTGAACGGCGTGCCGTTGACTACCACCTCACCGCTGTCAGGACGTTCCAATCCCGCCATCACCATCAACAGCGTCGACTTGCCCGAGCCTGACGGCCCGATCAGTCCGATCGCTTCCCCCGATGCCACACGAAGGCTGATATCTTTCAGGATATGAACCCGGGCTGCACCGGTGCCGAGCGAGAGGTTGACGTTGGAAATGGAAATGGTCTCCGGCGCGACGCCGGAAAGCGAAGAGGATTCTATGAGACTGTCCATGGCTCGGTCATATGGCACTTCCGCCGCGCGGGTCGAGGGCCGGATTGCGACCCTCGTGCACTTAACTGTGTTGATTGTGGCCTTGATGACGGTGGCTATGGCAACGGCACAGGGACAATCGGCCGGGGCGCCCAAACCGATCAAGATGGTGGTATTGGGCGATTCCTTGAGCGCCGGGCTCGGTCTTCCGGCCAATGCCGCGTTCCCCACGAAACTGAAAAAGGCTTTGGAGACCAAGGGGATAAGGGTCGATATGATCAATGCCGGGGTGTCCGGCGATACCGCCTCCAGCGGCCGCGAGCGGCTCGATTGGTCGGTGCCCGAGGGAACCGACGCCGTCATTCTCGAACTCGGAGCCAACGACGGGCTGCGCGGCACCGATCCTGCGGTGACCCGTGCCGCTCTCTCCGACATTCTGTCGCGGCTGAAGGCGCGCGGCATAGCGGTGCTCATCTGCGGCATGCTTGCGCCGCCCAACTACGGAAGCGACTATGCGGCGCGCTTCAATGCGATCTATCCGGAGCTTTCGAAATCCTTCGGCGTGCCGCTTTACCCGTTCTTTCTTGAAGGTGTCGCGGCCGACGCCAAGCTCAACCAGGCCGACGGCATGCATCCGACCGCCGACGGCATCGACATCATCGTAAAAAATATGCTGCCCACGGTGGAGGCATTTGTTGGCACGATCTCTGGGCAACGGAGTTGAAAAGCAGGCAGTGGACAAGCCTGGCTTGCGGTTTTTCCGTAGGTTTACGAGCTGTTAATGTCGCATGCTTCGCAGAGTCATATAAGTCGGCTAGAAATAATCACCGGTGATTCGCTGCCGGGCTATTCTCAGCGAGGGCTCTTCGAGCTCACGCTCTGCATCGAGGATCTTGCGATGCCGCGTCTGTTCACTGGACTGGAAATCCCGGCCGAGATCGGCCAGACCCTTTCCGGCTTGCGTGGCGGCCTTCCAGGCGCACGCTGGATCGATCCCGAAAATTATCACGTCACCTTGCGCTTCATCGGCGATATCGACGGCGCCTCTGCCAACGAGATCGCGTCGATGCTGCTGCGGATCAACCGCAAGCCGTTCGAGGTCAAGCTGCAGGGGCTGTCGAGCTTTGGCGGACGCAAGCCGCGCGCCGTGGTTGCCTCCGTCGAGCCGAGCAAGCCGTTGATCGACCTGCAGGCCGAGCTTGAGCGGTTGATGCAGCGGATCGGGCTCGATCCGGAAGGGCGCAAATTCACGCCGCATGTCACGCTGGCGCGGTTGCATGACGCTTCGAGCCAGGACGTCGCCGACTATCTTTCGGTGCGCGGCTACTTCCCGAGCCGCACCTTCCTGGCTTCGCGCTTCGTGCTGTTCTCCTCGCGCGCCTCCACCGGCGGCGGACCCTATGTGGTCGAGGATTCATACGCGCTGAGCGCGTGAGCGCCGGTCAGGGCGTAGATGGCGACGTGGGGATTCCTCCGGGCCAACCACCGGGGCATGACCGCCGTTAGAATTTGTCATAGCCCCGGCGTCATTCACGGCTTGCAATTTTTCGTCCCATAGGGCCGAAAGGGGCATGCTCTCCACCTCGCCGAGTTCCTTCCGCGCGCATTATCAGGCTCTCGTTGACTCCGGGGCGATCGAAGCCGATCCGGAGCAGGCTCGCGTCGCCGACGCTTTCGGCTCGCTCGAGGACCGCCTTGCAAGCTATAAGCCCTCGCGCAAGCAGGGCCTGTTCGGCCGGCTGTTCGGCGGCGACAAGAACGAGCCGCCGCACGGGCTGTACGTCCATGGCGAGGTCGGCCGCGGCAAGACCATGCTGATGGACCTGTTCTTCCAGCAGTGTCCGATCGAGCACAAGCGCCGCGCCCATTTTCACGAATTCATGGCCGAGGCGCACGAGCGGATCTACGGCTACCGGCAGCAGATCGCGCGCGGCGAGATCGCCGATGCCGACGTGATCGCGCTCACCGCGCAGGCGATCTTCGATGAGGCCTGGCTGCTCTGCTTCGACGAATTCCACGTCACCGACATCGCGGATGCGATGATCCTGGGGCGGCTGTTCGCCAAACTGTTCGAGTTCGGCACCGTCGTGGTCGCGACCTCCAACGTCGCGCCGGAAGATCTCTACAAAGGCGGCCTCAACCGCGCGCTGTTCCTGCCCTTCATCGCGCAGATCTCTGAGCATATGGACGTGCTGCGGCTCGATGCGCGCACCGATTTCCGTCTGGAAAAACTTGCCGGCGGGAAGATGTGGCTGGTGCCGGCCGATGAGGAGGCGGAGGCCGCGCTGAATACGGCCTGGGCCAGGATGACCGGCAATGCGCCCTGCAAGCCGCGCGACATTCCGATCAAGGGTCGCATCCTGCAGGTGCCCTGCTCGTCGCATGGCGTGGCGCGTTTCAGCTTTGCCGAGATTTGCGAGAGGCCATTGGCTGCCTCCGACTATCTGAGACTCGCGCACGATTATCACACCATTCTGATCGATCGGATCCCGGTGATGGATCTGGCCGATCGGAACGCTGCCAAGCGCTTCATCTCGCTGATTGATACGCTCTATGACAATGCCGTGAAACTGATGGCCTCTGCCCAAGCCAACCCGGTGTCGCTTTACCTCGCGACCGAAGGTGTCGAGGCCAACGAATTCAAGCGCACGTCCTCGCGCCTGATCGAAATGAGCTCGGCCTCCTATCTGGCGCTTCCGCACGGGAAGCGAAAGGATTCCACGGCCAGCGGCTCGAGCACGGGACTGGTGGAGACTTAAGTGCGTCACCCAGTCGTTCCGGGGTGTCGCGCAGCGATGAACCTGGAAGCTCGAATCATAATCTCCAGATCCGGGCTCGCGCTGACGCGCGCCCCGGAATGACAGGCAACGCTGGTATGCCTGCGATCAGGATGCGGAGCCGGCCCGACAATTGGGCATGGCCGCGACTTGAATGGATCATTCGAAAGGGATAACCAGCGATCCGATCTGCTATCCATCCTCCTCTTTGTGCTCAAAGGACAGATTTCCCATGGCGCGCGACAAGATTGCTTTGATTGGCTCCGGCCAGATCGGCGGAACGCTGGCTCACATGATCGGCCTGAAAGAGCTTGGCGACGTCGTGCTGTTCGACATCGCCGAGGGCGTGCCGCAGGGCAAGGCGCTTGATATCGCGCAGTCCTCGCCGGTCGACGGCTTCGATTCCAAGCTGGCCGGCGCCAATTCCTACGAGGCGCTCGATGGCGCCAAGGTCTGCATTGTCACCGCCGGCGTGCCGCGCAAGCCCGGCATGAGCCGCGACGATCTCCTGAGCATCAATCTGAAAGTGATGGAGCAGGTCGGCGCCGGCATCAAGAAGTATGCCCCCGACGCCTTCGTCATCTGCATCACCAATCCGCTCGACGCCATGGTCTGGGCGCTGCAGAAGGCCTCCGGCATGCCGAGCAAGAAGGTCGTCGGCATGGCTGGCGTGCTCGATTCGGCGCGCTTCCGCTATTTCCTCGCCGACGAGTTCAACGTCAGTGTTGAGGACGTCACCGCCTTCGTGCTTGGCGGTCATGGCGACACCATGGTGCCGCTGACGCGCTACTCCACGGTCGCAGGCATCCCGCTGCCCGATCTGGTCAAGATGGGCTGGACCTCGCAGGCGCGCATCGACGAGATCGTCGACCGCACCCGCAATGGCGGCGCCGAGATCGTCAACCTCCTGAAGACCGGTTCGGCCTTCTATGCGCCGGCGGCATCCGCGATCGCGATGGCCGAGAGCTATCTGAAGGACAAGAAGCGCGTGCTGCCTTGCGCCGCCTACCTCAACGGGGAATACGGCGTGAAGGATATGTATGTCGGCGTGCCCGTGGTGATCGGCTCCAAGGGCGTCGAGCGCGTGGTCGAGATCGAGCTGGCCGGCAAGGACCGCGAGGCGTTCGACAAGTCGGTTGGCGCGGTGCAGGGTCTGGTCGACGCCTGCAAGAAGATCGCGCCCGATCTGCTCGGTCATTGATTTCGTTCAGTTTTCGGCCCCGATCGGGGCCGAAAGCGTTTCTGGGTTGCAGTTCTTTTGGTATGTGGTATGCCAACTACCAAGGTGAACTGTAGAACTTCGCCGTAGAGGGTTTTGGGGAGCGTCCCGATGAATATCCACGAATATCAGGCCAAGGCATTGCTGCACGACTTCGGCGTGCCGATCTCGCGCGGCGTACCCGTGCTGAAGCCTGAGGATGCTGAGGTGGCGGCCAAGACGCTTCCCGGCCCGATCTGGGTGGTGAAGAGCCAGATCCACGCCGGCGGCCGCGGCAAAGGCAAGTTCAAGGAGGCCTCCGCCGGCGACAAGGGCGGCGTCCGCATCGCCAAGTCGGTGGCCGAGGTTGCTGCGTTCGCCAAGCAGATGCTCGGCGCGACGCTCGTGACGGTGCAGACCGGGGCGCATGGCAAGCAGGTCAACCGCCTCTACATCGAGGAAGGCTCCGAGATCGACAAGGAGTTCTATCTCTCGATCCTGGTCAGCCGCGAGACCTCTGAGGTCTCGTTCGTGGTTTCGACCGAAGGCGGCGTCAACATCGAGGACGTCGCGCACTCGACCCCGGAGAAGATCATTACCTTCTCGGTCGATCCGGCCACCGGCATCATGCCGCATCACGGCCGCACCGTCGCGAAGGCGCTGAACCTTTCCGGCGATCTCGCCAAGCAGGCGGAAAAGCTCGTAAGCCAGCTTTATGCCGCGTTCACCGCCAAGGACATGGCGATGCTGGAGATCAATCCGCTCGTCGTCACCAAGCAGGGGCAGCTCCGCGTGCTCGACGCCAAGGTGTCCTTCGACGATAACGCCATGTTCCGCCATCCCGACGTCGCGGCGCTGCGCGACGAGACCGAGGAGGATGCCAAGGAGATCGAGGCGTCGAAATACGACCTCAACTATGTTGCGCTCGACGGCACCATCGGCTGCATGGTCAACGGCGCTGGGCTTGCCATGGCGACCATGGACATCATCAAGCTCTATGGCATGGAGCCCGCGAACTTCCTCGACGTCGGCGGCGGTGCTAGTGTCGACAAGGTGGCCGCAGCGTTCAAGATCATCACCGCGGACCCCAATGTGAAGGGCATCCTGGTCAACATCTTCGGCGGCATCATGAAATGCGATGTGATTGCCGAGGGTGTCGTCGCTGCGGTCAAGCAGGTCGGCCTGAAGGTGCCGTTGGTGGTGCGGCTCGAAGGCACCAATGTCGAGCAGGGCAAGAAGATCATCAACAATAGCGGTCTCAATGTCCTGCCCGCTGACAATCTCGATGACGCCGCGCAGAAAATCGTGAATGCCGTCAAGGGAGGCTAGCAATGGCTCAGGACCATCTCGCCGCACCGTCACCGCTTCCGGAGCACAAGAAGCTCGGAGTCTTCGCGGGTGAATGGGCCGGCGAGGAGGTGGTCTACCCGTCGCGCTGGAACCCGGGCGGTCCCGCCACCTCGCATGTGGTGGCGCGCATCGATCTCAACGGCTTCTACCTGATCCAGGACTCGCGGCAGACGCGCGATGGCCAGGAGATATTCGCTACCCATGCCCTGTTCACCTATGACCGTGACGACCGGCTCTACAAATTGTTCTGGCACGATTCGCTCGGCTACTACCCGCCGTCGCCCGCGTCCGGAAGCTGGGTCGGCAAGACGCTGACGCTCGTGCGCGGCTCGCTGCGCGGCAACGCGCGTCACCTCTACGAGGTCGTCGACGACGACAGCTACACCATGAAGATCCAGTTCTCGCCCGACGCGGAAGGATGGGCAGACGTGCTCACCGGCGTGTATCGGCGTGTCCACTAAGCCTGATCCGGCTCAAACAACTAAACCTGTCACCGGCGTTTCGCGAAAGCATCTGAAGACATGTCCATCCTGATCGACAACAACACCAAGGTCATCTGCCAGGGTTTCACCGGCAAGAACGGCACTTTCCATTCGGAAGCGGCGATTGCCTACGGAACCAAGATGGTCGGCGGCACGTCGCCCGGCAAAGGCGGCTCGACCCATCTCGGCCTGCCGGTGTTCGACACCGTGCGCGAGGCGCGCGAGAAGACCGGCGCCGATGCGTCGGTGATCTATGTGCCGCCGCCGGGCGCGGCGGACGCGATCTGCGAGGCGATCGATGCGGAGATCCCGCTGATCGTCTGCATCACCGAGGGCATCCCGGTGCTCGACATGGTGCGCGTCAAGCGCTCGCTGTCAGGCTCGAAGTCGCGGCTGATCGGGCCGAACTGCCCGGGCGTCATGACCGCCGGCGAGTGCAAGATCGGGATCATGCCGGCCAACATCTTCCGGCCCGGCAGCGTCGGGATCGTTTCGCGCTCGGGCACGTTGACGTACGAGGCCGTGTTCCAGACCTCGCAGGAGGGGCTCGGCCAGACCACGGCTGTCGGCATCGGCGGCGACCCGGTCAAGGGCACCGAATTCATCGATGTACTGGAAATGTTCCTGAAGGACGACGCTACCAAGTCGATCATCATGATCGGCGAGATTGGCGGCTCGGCCGAGGAGGATGCCGCCCAGTTCATCAAGGACGAGGCCAAGCGGGGCCGCAAGAAGCCGATGGTCGGCTTCATCGCCGGCGTTACCGCCCCTCCCGGCCGCCGCATGGGTCATGCCGGTGCGATCATCTCCGGCGGCAAGGGCGACGCCGGTTCCAAGACCGCGGCCATGGAAGCGGCCGGAATCACCGTTTCTCCGTCACCCGCACGCCTCGGGCATACCCTTGCCGAGAAATTGAAGTCTTGATTCAGTCCTTGGTTCTTTTCGGCGCGAAGTTTAGGATTAAATAGGGTAAACCATCCTAATCTCAGCCAGCCGGCCTTCCGGGCCGGCGGCTTGCGCCGTCACTTGCGCGCGAACCGAAAATCACCAGGACGCTATCATGTCTCGCCAGGACGCGAACGCCGCTTTTGCCCTTTCCTCCTTTTTGCAGGGCACCAACGCCACCTACATCGACGATCTCTACGCCCGCTACGAGCAGGACCCGGCGTCGGTTGACACCGACTGGCAGGATTTCTTCAAGAGCCTGAAGGACACCCCGGCGGACGTCCAGAAGAACGCCGAAGGGCCGTCCTGGAGCCGTCCCAACTGGCCGGTAACGCCGCGTGACGACCTGACCTCGGCGCTGGACGGCAATTGGGCGCAGGTCGAGAAGGCCGTCGGCAACAAGATCGCCGCCAAGGCGCAGGCCAAGGGCGCCGAACTCTCGCCAGCCGACGTCAACCAGGCGACGCGCGATTCGGTCCGTGCGCTGATGCTGATCCGCGCCTACCGCATGCGGGGCCACTTCCACGCCAAGCTCGACCCGCTCGGCATCGAGGCGCCGCGCGACCGCGAAGAGCTCGATCCGCGCACCTACGGGTTCACGGAAGCCGATTTCGACCGCAAGATCTTCCTCGACCACGTGCTCGGGCTCGAATACGGCACCTTGCGCGAAATCGTCGCGATCTGCGAGCGCACCTACTGCCAGACGCTCGGCGTCGAGTTCATGCATATCTCCAATGCCGCGCAGAAGGCGTGGATTCAGGAGCGCATCGAGGGGCCGGACAAGGAGATCAGCTTCACCCCTGAGGGGCGCCGCGCGATCCTGAACAAGCTGATCGAGACCGAGGGCTTCGAGAAATTCTGTGACGTCAAGTTCACCGGCACCAAGCGTTTCGGCCTAGATGGCGGCGAATCGCTGATTCCGGCGCTGGAGCAGATCATCAAGCGCGGCGGCAATCTCGGTGTGAAGGAGATCGTGGTCGGCATGCCGCATCGCGGCCGCCTCAACGTGCTGACCCAGGTGATGGGCAAGCCGCATCGCGCGCTGTTCCACGAATTCAAGGGCGGTTCGGCCAATCCCGACGCCGTCGAAGGCTCCGGCGACGTGAAGTACCACCTCGGTGCTTCCTCGGATCGCGAGTTCGATGGCAACAGCATCCATTTGTCATTGACCGCGAACCCCTCGCATCTCGAGATCGTCGACCCCGTGGTGCTCGGCAAAGTGCGCGCCAAGCAGGACCAGCACGGCGATCCGCCGGACATGCGTATTTCCGTGCTGCCGCTCTTGATGCATGGCGACGCGGCGTTCGCCGGCCAGGGCGTGGTGGCGGAATGCTTCAGCCTGTCCGACCTCAAGGGGTATCGCACCGGCGGCTCGCTGCACTTCATCGTCAACAACCAGATCGGCTTCACCACCTATCCGCGCTACTCGCGCTCCTCGCCCTATCCGTCCGACGTGGCGAAGATGATCGACGCGCCGATCTTCCATGTGAACGGCGACGATCCGGAAGCGGTGGTGTTCGCGGCCAAGGTCGCGATCGAGTTCCGCCAGAAGTTCCACAAGCCCGTGGTCATCGACATGTTCTGCTACCGCAGGCATGGCCACAACGAGGGCGACGAGCCGGCTTTCACCCAGCCGGTGATGTACAAGAAGATCGCCTCGCATCCGTCCACGCTGGATATCTATGCCAAGCGGCTGATCGCCGAGGGTGTTGTCACCGAGGGCGAGGTCGAGAAGGCCAAGGCCGACTGGCGCGCCCGGCTCGATGCTGAATTCGAGGCCGGCGCCAGCTATAAGCCGAACAAGGCCGACTGGCTCGACGGCAAATGGGCCGGCTTCAAGATCGCGGACCAGGAGGAGGACGCGCGCCGGGGTGTCACCGGCGTCGATGCCGCCGTGCTCAAGGACATTGGCCGCAAGATCACCAAAGTGCCGGATGGCTTCCGCGTCCACCGCACCATCCAGCGCTTCCTCGATAACCGTGCGAAGGCAATCGACAGCGGTGTCGGCATCGACTGGGCGACCGCTGAGGCGCTGGCATTCTGCTCGCTGCTGGAGGAAGGCCATCACGTCCGCCTGTCCGGCCAGGATTCCGAGCGCGGCACCTTCTCGCAGCGCCACTCGGTCTTGATCGACCAGGAGGACGAGAGCCGCTACACGCCGTTCAACCATCTCGGCGGTGACCAGGGACACTACGAGGTCATCAACTCGCTGTTGTCGGAAGAAGCGGTGCTCGGCTTCGAATACGGCTATTCGCTCGCCGAGCCGAATGCGCTGGCAATCTGGGAGGCGCAGTTCGGCGACTTCGCCAACGGCGCCCAGGTGGTGTTCGACCAATTCATCTCGTCGGGCGAGCGCAAATGGCTGCGCATGTCCGGCCTCGTCTGCATGCTGCCGCATGGCTACGAAGGGCAGGGTCCGGAACATTCTTCGGCCCGTCTCGAGCGCTACCTGCAGATGTGCGCCGAGGACAACATGCAGGTGGTCTATCCGACCACGCCGGCCAACCATTTCCACGTGCTGCGGCGGCAGTTGCATCGCGAGATCCGCAAGCCGTTGATCATGATGACGCCGAAGTCGCTGCTGCGGCATAAGCGCGCCGTCTCGCGGCTCGAGGAGCTGGCCAAGGGTACGACCTTCCACCGCATCCTCTACGATGACGCCCAGATGCTGCCGGATGAAAAGATCAAGCTGCAGCCGGACGCCAAGATCCGCCGCGTCATCCTGTGCTCGGGCAAGGTCTATTACGACCTCTACGAAGAGCGCGAGAAGCGCGGCATCGACGACATCTATCTGCTGCGTATCGAGCAGCTCTATCCGGTGCCGTTGAAGGCGCTGGTGCAGGAGCTTGGCCGCTTCAAGGGCGCCGAAATCGTGTGGTGCCAGGAAGAGCCGCGCAACATGGGTGCCTGGCACTTCATCGAGCCCTATCTCGAGTGGGTGCTGAACCAGATCCATGCGCCGAACAGGCGTCCGCGCTACGCCGGCCGCGCGGCCGCTGCGGCGACCGCCACGGGCTTGATGTCGAAGCATCTCGCGCAGCTCAAGGCGTTCCTGGACGAGGCGTTGAACTGACATTCGATCCGTCATGCCCCGCGAAAGCGAGGCATTCAGTAACCCGCGCTGCCGCTGCTTGATTGCAGCCGCCGCGGGCTATTGGATCCTCCGCTTTCGCGGAGGATGACAGCTAGAGTTTATGACCGCACAGGTTGTTTTAAGGAAACGAGACCATGACTGAAATTCGCGTTCCGACGCTAGGCGAATCCGTGACCGAGGCCACCATCGGCCGCTGGTTCAAGAAGGCCGGCGATGCCGTTGCCGTCGATGAACCCTTGGTCGAGCTCGAGACCGACAAGGTCACGATCGAGGTGCCGGCGCCTTCCGCCGGCACACTGGGCGAAATCATCGCCAAGGACGGCGAAACCGTCGCGGTCGGCGCGCTGCTCGGCCAGATTACTGATGGCGCCGCAGGCGCTGCCGCCAAGCCGGCCGCCGCACCGGCACCGGCCAAGCCCGCGGCTGCACCGCCGCCGCCTCCCCCGGCTGCTGCCGCGCCTGCGCCGTCAGCACCGAAGGCACTCCCTGCGGATACGCCGCTGGCACCGTCGGTGCGCAAGCTCTCGGTTGAAAGCGGGATCGATGCCTCCACCGTGCCGGGCTCCGGCAAGGATGGCCGTGTGACCAAGGGCGATATGCTGGCGGCGATCGAGCGCGCGGCTTCCGCGCCGACGCCGGTCTTTCAGCCGGCGGCTTCGGTGCAGGTGCGGGCGCCGTCGCCGGCGGACGATGCCGCGCGCGAAGAGCGCGTGAAGATGACGCGGCTGCGCCAGACCATCGCGCGGCGGCTGAAGGATGTGCAGAACACGGCGGCGATGCTGACGACCTTCAACGAGGTCGACATGAGCCACGTCATGGCGCTGCGCTCCCAGTACAAGGACGCGTTCGAGAAGAAGCATGGCGTCAAGCTGGGCTTCATGGGCTTCTTCACCAAGGCCTGCGTGCAGGCCTTGAAGGAGATCCCGGCGGCGAACGCCGAGATCGACGGCACCGACCTTATCTACAAGAACTACTACCACGTTGGCATCGCCGTCGGCACCGACAAGGGCCTGGTCGTGCCGGTGGTGCGGGACTGCGACACCAAGTCGATCGCGGAGATCGAGAAGGGAATCGCCGATTACGGCCGCAGGGCCCGCGATGGCCAGCTCAAGATCGAGGAGATGCAGGGCGGCACCTTCACCATCACCAATGGCGGCATCTATGGTTCGCTGATGTCGACGCCGATCCTGAACGCGCCGCAGTCCGGCATCCTCGGCATGCACAAGATCCAGGAGCGTCCCGTCGTGGTCGGCGGCAAGATCGAGATCCGCCCGATGATGTATCTGGCGCTGTCCTACGATCACCGCGTGATCGACGGCAAGGAAGCCGTGACCTTCCTGGTGCGCGTCAAGGAAAGCCTGGAAGACCCGGCGCGGCTGGTGCTGGATCTCTGAGCTTGCTTTCGTGCGGCGCCCGAATTTCTCGGGCGTCGTGACCGGTGTCGCATGAACGTTCAGGGGCGAATGTGACGGACAAGGTCGTTGTCATCACCGGCGGCAGCCGCGGCATCGGTCGCGCTGCCGCCATCGCCGCGGCGGCGCGAGGCTTTCGCGTCGTTGTCGGCTACGCCAGCAACCAGGCGGCGGCCAACGAAGTCGTCTCCGCGATCGAGGCCAGCAACGGCAAGGCGATCGCGGTGAAATGCGATGTCGGCAGCGAGGCCGACATTCTTGCGCTGTTCAAGGCGGCCGACGAATTCGGCGCGCTCGGCGCGCTCGTCAACAATGCCGGCATCGTCGGTCCGTCGATCCGGGTCGAGGACATGTCGGCCGAGCGCATCGAGCGCATGATGGCGGTCAACGTCACCGGCAGCATTCTGTGCGCGCGCGAGGCGGTGAAGCGAATGTCGAGACGCAATGGCGGACAGGGCGGCGTCATTGTCAACCTGTCGTCGGTCGCGGCCAAGCTCGGCTCGCCCAACACCTATGTCGACTACGCCGCCTCGAAAGGCGCGATCGACTCCTTCACCATCGGCCTCGGCTATGAAGTCGCGGCCGAAGGCATCCGCGTCGCCGGGATCCGCCCGGGCCTGATCGATACCGAAATCCACGCCTCCGGCGGTGAGCCCGATCGTGCCCATCGCCTCGCTCACATGGTGCCGATGAAGCGCGTCGGCACCGCGGAGGAAATCGCCAACGCCATCGTCTGGCTGATGTCGGACGAGGCTTCATATGTGACAAGCGCCATCCTTGATGTCTCAGGCGGCCGCTAATACCTGTCACGGACTTCAGCAGCAGGATCTTCGAAATGGCTTCTTATGATCTCGTCGTCATCGGCACCGGGCCCGGTGGATATGTCTGCGCGGTGCGCGCGGCGCAACTTGGCATGAAGGTCGCGGTGGTCGAGAAGAACCCGACGCTTGGCGGCACCTGTCTAAACGTCGGCTGCATGCCGTCCAAGGCACTGTTGCACGCCTCCGAGATGTTCGAGGAAGCCGCGCATTCCTTCGCCAAGATGGGCGTCAGCGTATCGGCGCCGAAACTCGATCTGCCCTCGATGATGAACTTCAAGCAACAGGGCATTGACGGTAACGTCAAGGGCGTCGACTTCCTGATGAAGAAGAACAAGATCGACGTGCTGAAGGGCGCTGGCAAGATTCTTGGCGCGGGCAAGGTCGAGGTCTCCGCCAATGGCAGCACGCAGACGGTCGAGACCAAGAACATCGTCATTGCCACCGGCTCCGATATCGCGCGGCTGAAGGGCATCGAGATCGACGAAAAGCGCATCGTGTCGTCAACCGGCGCGCTGTCGCTGGAGAAGGTGCCGGAAAGGCTCTTGATCATCGGTGCGGGCGTGATCGGACTCGAACTCGGCTCGGTGTGGAAGCGCCTCGGCGCGGAGGTCATGGTGGTCGAATTCCTCGACCGCATCCTGCCCGGCATGGATGGCGAGATCGCCAAGCAGTTTCAGCGCATCCTTGAAAAGCAGGGCTTTGCGTTCAAGCTCGGCACCAAGGTGACCGCCGTGGATACCTCGGGCAAGACTCTATTGGCCAAGGTCGAGCCCGCCGCGGGCGGGGCTTCGGAAACGATCGAAGCCGACGTGGTGCTGGTTGCGATCGGCCGCGTGCCCTTTACCGATGGCCTCGGCCTGAAGGAAGCCGGCGTCGCGCTCGACAATCGCGGCCGGGTGCAGATCGACCCGCATTTCGCGACCACCGTGAAAGGCATCTATGCGATCGGCGACGTCGTTGCCGGGCCGATGCTCGCGCACAAGGCCGAAGATGAAGGCGTGGCGGTTGCCGAGATCATCGCAGGCCAGGCCGGCCATGTGAACTACGATGTTATCCCAGGAGTCGTGTATACCACGCCGGAAGTTTCTTCCGTCGGCAAGACCGAGGAAGAGCTCAAGCAGGCCGGCATTGCCTATACCGTCGGGAAATTTCCGTTCACCGCCAACGGCCGCTCCAAGGTCAACCAGACCACGGAAGGATTCGTCAAGATTCTCGCAGATGCGAAGACCGATCGGGTGCTTGGCGTGCACATCATCGGCCGCGAAGCCGGCGAAATGATCCATGAAGCCGCGGTTCTCATGGAATTCGGCGGCTCCGCCGAGGATCTGGCGCGCACCTGCCACGCCCATCCGACCCGCTCCGAGGCGATCAAGGAAGCTGCGCTTGCGGTCGGCAAGCGGGCCATCCATATGTGATCGACGCCCGGCCTGAGCAGGGTCCGTAAAGGATTATGCTCGAAGGTAAAATCTGGCCGGGGTCGAGACAACAGATGCTGCGCCGCCTGCTTCAGCCTTTCTGGGTCCTGCTTGCGATCATCTTCCTGATCGAGGCGTGGCTTTGGGATCACCTCGAGCCGATCGTGGCGCGCGTGGTGGCGCTGATCCCGCTGCGCGCGTTCAAGCAGTGGCTTGCCGATCGGGTCGATTCGTTGTCGCCGGCAATGACGCTGATCGTGTTCATCGTGCCGGTGATCCCGTTGTTTCCGCTCAAGCTGGTCGGCCTTTGGCTGCTCGCCCACGAACATTGGCTGAGCGCGATCGGTACCCTCCTGTTCGCGAAGTTTCTCGGCGTCGGCGTCACCGCTTTTATCTTCGACGTGACCCGCCCGAAGCTTCTGGAGATGCGCTGGTTCGAGGCGCTCTATGATTTCGTGCTGAGGATGCGCGCGAAAGCCGTCGCGCTGATCGATCCGATCAAGCTGCGCATCGTGGAGACCCTGCGCGGCGACGGCAACGGCTGGTCGGCGCGAACGCTCCGGCTGATCGCGCGCTTCCGCAGGAGCGTACAGCAAGCGCGGTGATTGCTCATCGCGCCAAACCGTCTAACCGCGGGCTCGGTTCACCTCTCCCACAGGGAGAGGTCGAATTGCGCAGCAATTCGGGTGAGGGGGTTCGCTTTATCGTGGGACTGTAACCCCTCACCCGCGCCTTCGGCGCGACCTCTCCCTATGGGAGAGGTAAAGAGGGCTCGCCGCGCATTTTGCTAATGCAAATGCAGCAAATGCGGCGAGTACAGGCCCAGCGCGCTGATGACGATGCCGGCGAGCGTCAGCAGGCCTGAAATCCAGGCCAGCGCGATGATGCCGGTGATGATGGTCGCCGATGCCAGCACGATCGCGATCTGGAAGGCGGCGGAGGCGATCTCGAAGTGGTGGTATTTTGCCGTCGCTTCGTCGCGCTGGTGCTCGGCATGTTTGGCACGTTCGGCGAGCTGCTCGGTGCCTTCGCCGGTTTCGGGCTCGGAGCGGTAGCGCGCCGCCGTCTTCTGCCAGTCATCGAGCTGCTTTTGAATCGTCGCCCTGATGGCATCGTCTGTGGTGGTGGCAAGGGTCAGCTTGCCCTGCTCGGCGGCCGTCTGCACCGCGGTGCGGCGGATGCTCTTGGCCTGGAAAAACGCCCACAGGTTCGACGCCTCGACGTTCTTGCTGATCGATTCGGTCTGCGCCCCCTTGCCCAGCGTCTCCGAGAGCGCCAGGAACAGCGCGATCACGGCAATCAACAGCGCGATCTTCTTGTTTTCGCCGGAAGCATGCTCGGCGTGCTCGGCATGCTCCATACTCTCGTGTGCGCTCATGATTCCCCTCTCCGATATGACCCGCCGTCACGATTGCCGAAACGACATCGCTTACGCAAGTGCCAAGCGGATGTGACGCGAGCGTGTCAGGATGAACCCGGCATCGCTCCTCACACGAGGAAAAACGCGTCAATACGTGAGCGAAGTCAGCCCCGCGGATGCGCGGAGCGATAGACCTCGAGCAGTCGTTCCGAATCGATGCCGGTATAGATTTGCGTGGTCGAGAGCGAAGCGTGCCCGAGCAATTCCTGGATCGCGCGCAAATCGCCGCCGCGGCTGAGCAGGTGGGTCGCGAACGAATGCCGCAGCGCGTGCGGGGTGGCGCTGTCGGGCAGGCCGAGCGCGCCGCGCAGCCGCTCCATGGCGAGCTGGATGATGCGCGGGCTCAACGGGCCGCCGCGGGCGCCGACGAACATCGGGCCGGTGGGCGGCAGCGGATGCGGGCAGGTCGCCGCGTAGTCGGCAATGAGCTGCAACACGTTTTGCAGCACCGGCACCATGCGGGTCTTGTTGCCTTTGCCGGTCACGACCAGTACGTCGCCTTCGCCGGGTTTCGGCACGTCGCGACGTTTCAAGCCGAGCGCCTCGGAGATGCGCAGGCCCGAGCCATAGAGCAGTGCCATCACCGCCGCATCACGTACCAGGATCCAGGTCTCGCGTTCCTCGCCGGCGCGCTCGTCGGCATCGGCGAAGCGTTTTGCCGCCGCCACGTGGATCGGCTTCGGCAGGCTCTTTGCAACCTTGGGCGCGCGGATCGCGGAGAGGGCGCCGACCTTGCCCTTGCCTTCGCGCTCGAGGAATCGGCCGAACGAGCGCAGGCCAGCCAGGGCCCGCATCAGTGAGCGTCCGGCGACATCGTCGGCGCGGCGCATCGCCATGAACGCCCTGATATCGGTGGCCTCGAGGGCCGCAAAACCTTGCAGCGTTACCCGCGCGCCCCAGTGCTGGGCAAGAAAGGCGAGGCATTGGCGGACGTCGCGGGCATAGGCCTCCAGCGTTTTCGGCGACAATCGCCGTTCGGCACGCAGATGCGATAGCCAGTGCGCCATCTCCTGCGTGACGGTTTCGTCGGCGCAGTCGAGTTCGTTCACGGGAACGGCGGGAAGCGCTTTGGCCATGGACCTGTCTTATGGACCTGTCTTGGAGGCGATGGTTTAAGCCATTATATCGCATCGCTTTCGTTTACCGTTCGCTAACTTGCGCCAAGCGGCTCTAACCTCACCTGCAATCGGAACTTACGATCTCCTGAATGGACACCGCGCGCAGCCACGCTTCCTCGCTCACGCCGACCTCCATGGTCGATGTACTGGTCCCGGTCGCGCTCGACCAGACCTATTCCTATCGCGTGCCGCGCGGCATGGATCTGAAGGCCGGCGATGTCGTCGCGGTACCGCTCGGTGCGCGCGAGGTGATGGCGGTGGTCTGGGCGGAAAACGCCAAGCCCGATCCGCGGCTGCACAACCGGCTGAAGGATGTCAGCGAGAAGCTCGACGTGCCGCCGCTGAAACCGGAGCTGCGCGCGCTCGTCGATTGGGTGGCCAATTACACGCTGTCCGCCCGCGGCATGGTGCTGCGGATGACGCTGCGGATGGGCGAAAATCTCGGCCCCGAGCGGATGCGCCTGGGCGTACGGCTGGTTGGCGAGCCGCCGCGACGAATGACGCCGGCGCGGCATCGGGTGATCGAATTGCTCTCCGACCGCCTCTTGCATGGCAAGTCGGAAGCGGCGAGGGAAGCCGGCGTGAGCAGTGGCGTGATCGACGGCCTCGTCGATGAGGGCACGCTGACGGTCGAGCCGATGCCGCCGCCACCAGCGCCGCCCATGCCCGATCCGGATTACGCGCAGCCGGACTTCTCGGGCCAGCAACGCGCCGCCGCCGATGCGATGCGGACGCTGGCGGCGAGCGGCAGTTTTCATGTGGCCCTGCTCGATGGCGTCACAGGATCGGGCAAGACCGAGGTCTATTTCGAGGCGATCGCCGAAAATATCCGCCGTAACAGGCAGTCGTTGATCCTGATGCCGGAGATCGCGCTGACTGGCCAGTTCCTCGATCGCTTCGCGCAGCGCTTTGGCGTGCGTCCGCTGGAATGGCATTCCGAGCTCTCGCCGCGCACCCGCGCCCGCAATTGGGCGGCGATCTCGGGCGGTGAGGCGCCGGTGGTGGTCGGCGCGCGCTCGGCGCTGTTCCTGCCCTATGCCGATCTCGGGCTCATTATCGTCGATGAGGAGCACGACCAGGCCTATAAGCAGGACGACGGCGCGCATTACCATGCCCGCGACATGGCGGTGGTGCGCGCGCACATCGCCAAAATCCCGATCGTGCTCGCCTCCGCCACGCCATCGATCGAGAGCGAGGTCAATGCGCGCAAGGGGCGCTATCAGCGTATCGCGCTGCCCTCGCGCTTCGGCGGTCAGCACATGCCGCAGATCGAGGCCATCGACCTGCGGCGCGAGCCGCCGGCGCGGGGCCGCTTCATCTCGCCGCGGCTCGCCGAGCAGATCCGTTACGCGGTGGAACGGCGCGAGCAGGCGCTTTTATTCCTCAATCGCCGCGGCTATGCGCCGCTGACGCTGTGCCGCGCCTGCGGCCACCGCTTTGCCTGCACCATCTGCGACGCCTGGCTGGTCGACCATCGTTTCCGCCAGCGCCTGGTCTGTCACCATTGCGGCTTCTCGATGCCGCGCCCGAACATCTGCCCGCATTGCGCAGCGGAGGAATCGCTGGTCGCGGTCGGCCCCGGCGTCGAGCGGCTGCAGGAAGAGGCTGCGGCGCTGTTTCCCGGCACGCGCACCATGGTGCTCTCCAGCGACCTCATCACCTCGATCGAGACCATGCGCAGCGAGCTGAACGAGATTGCGGAGGGCCGGGTCGACATCATCATCGGCACGCAGCTTGTGGCGAAAGGCCACAACTTCCCGCGCCTCAATCTGGTCGGCGTGGTCGATGCCGATATCGGCCTCGGCAATGGCGATCCGCGTGCGGCCGAGCGCACGTTCCAGCTCCTCAACCAGGTGATCGGGCGCGCCGGCCGCGAGCAGGGCCGCGGTGTCGGGTATCTGCAGACCCATCAGCCCGAGCATCCCGTGATGAAGGCGCTGGTCGCCAACGACCGCGAGGCGTTCTACGCCAGCGAGATCGAATCGCGCGAGCGCACCGGCTATCCGCCGTTCGGGCGATTGGCGAGCCTGATCATCTCGGCGGGCGACCGGCCCACGGCGGAAGGCTTTGGGCGCAAGCTGGCCTCGGTCGCGCCGCTCGACGAGCGCATCCAGGTGCTCGGCCCGGCGGAGGCGCCGCTTGCGGTCATCAAGGGCCGCTACCGCTTCCGCCTGCTGGTGAAGTCGCTGCGTTCGGTCGATCTGTCGCAGTACTTGCGCGAATGGCTGGCGGCCGGGCCGAAGACCACGGGCAACCTCAAGCTCGAGGTCGACGTCGATCCGCAGAGCTTTTTGTAGCCCTCTCGCCGTCATTCCGGGCTCGCTACGCGTGCCCCGGAATGACGGCGGCGAACTCATGAAAAAGCCTGCCGTCGTTTCTGACGGCAGGCTCTGATCGGCACGCGGAAAGTTCCGCGGCCGTACTCTACGCAACGCTTACCGAAACTGGTCGGAAACGGCGCCTGAAGGGGCGCCTTTAGGAGACGACCTCGGCGGTGACACGGCCGACGCCGGCACCAGTCAGGCCGATGGCACGGGCGGCGCCCGTGGAGAGATCAAGCACACGGCCGCGGATAAACGGGCCACGATCATTGATGGTGACGATCACGCTGCGGCCGCCATGGGTCACGCGCAGCTTGGTGCCGAACGGCAGGCTGCGATGGGCCGCGGTCATGGCGTTCTGGTTGAAGCGCTGACCGGAGGCGGTGCGGCTGCCCGATTCGTTGCCGTAGAAGGACGCCACGCCCGAGAAACTGCGGCCGCCGGTGCTGGGCGCAAACGCCGCATTGGCATCGCGCGACGCCGCGTCGGTTGCGGCACGGGCCTGGTGATGGTGATGGCGATGATGGTGGTGCCGGGATTTAGCCGACGCTTCGGTGATGCTTCCACCAACCAGGAAAGTTGCGGCGACGACAGCCAGCGCCGCGCGCGACGGCCGGGTTGCGTTGCCCCGAGCCGGCTTCTTGTATTTCAACATTCAAGACCCTCAAGCAGTATTGCCACATACGTGGCAAATGGAACCCCCGTCCCTTCGTCGACCAAGGCCGTGTGATTTCGCAATGAGGCATGAATTGGGCAGTAAATTCGGAATGTATCAGGCTGAAATATCTTGTTACTGCCGGTACCCGCTCGACAGCTTTCACTAATCTTTCGCTTTAACTAATTTTTAACCCAGTGAATACTTACGATTACTGTTGATTTACGTTTAGGAAACATTTCCGCAAGTAATCACGGAATAGAGAGCGGCTGGCCATTTTGTTCCCGCGCCCGCGCTCCGGGCAGGCATGCGATTGCCGATGGAACGATGGGTCGCCTCCCTGTCTCTCGATCGAAATTCCTGCACGCAGAATTTCGCCGACAGGGTCCTCGCGGCGCTTCGTTGCGGCCGTGCGACAAGGCATCACCTAGATGTGACGTCGTGTTGCACCTGCGCGCCTGCCATGCTAGCAAAGCCGCGATTTTAACGATCCCGGCACTCCGCGTGTCGGTCGAAAATCGAAGTCCCGCTTGAATTCCAAGGGCTTGGATCGCTAGGCGCCGCTGCAGCGGCGACGGTTTTTCCCTTGCGAATTTGACAGCAAAAAAGAGCGCGTCTGTGGCTGCTGAAGATCCGTCCGTTTCGGGAGTTGCCGGTCGTTACGCAACGGCCCTGTTCGATCTGGCTCGCGACGAAAAGTCCGTCGATGCCGTGAAGTCCGATCTCGATAAATTCAATGCCCTTCTGAATGAGAGCGCCGATCTGAAGCGCCTCGTTCGCAGTCCGGTGTTTTCCGCCGAAGCGCAATTGAAGGCGCTCTCGGCGGTGCTCGACAAGGCCGGTATCTCCGGCATCACCGCCAAGTTCCTGAAAGTGCTCACCTCCAATCGCCGCTTGTTTGCGGTCGCGGACGTGATCCGCGCCTACAACGCGCTGGTGGCGAACTTCAAGGGCGAGGCGACCGCCGAGGTCACCGTCGCGGAAGCGCTCAATGACAAGAATCTCGACGCGCTGAAGGCCGCACTGAAGTCGGTGACGGGCAAGGACGTCGCGCTCAACGTGAAGATCGATCCCTCCATCATCGGCGGCCTTGTGGTCAAGGTCGGTAGCCGCATGGTGGATAGTTCGCTTCGCACCAAACTCAATTCGATCAAGCACGCGATGAAAGAGGCAGGCTGATGGACATCCGCGCCGCGGAAATTTCCGCGATCCTCAAGGACCAGATCAAGAATTTCGGCCAGGAGGCCAAGGTCACCGAAGTCGGCCAGGTGCTGTCGGTCGGTGACGGTATCGCCCGCGTCTACGGGCTGGACAATGTCCAGGCCGGTGAAATGGTCGAGTTCGAGAACGGCACCCGCGGCATGGCGCTCAACCTCGAAAACGACAACGTCGGCATCGTGATCTTCGGCGCTGACCGCGAGATCAAGGAAGGCCAGACCGTCAAGCGCACCCGCGCCATCGTCGACACGCCGGTCGGCAAGGGGCTGCTCGGCCGCGTCGTCGATGCGCTCGGCAACCCGATCGATGGCAAGGGTCCGATCCAGGCTGACAAGCGCATGCGCGTCGACGTGAAGGCGCCGGGTATCATTCCGCGCAAGTCGGTGAACGAGCCGATGGCGACCGGCCTGAAGGCGATCGATGCGCTGATCCCGATCGGCCGCGGCCAGCGCGAGCTGATCATCGGCGACCGCCAGACCGGCAAGACCGCGATCGCGCTCGACACCATCCTCAATCAGAAGCCGCTCAACGCCCAGCCGGACGAGAGCATCAAGCTGTATTGCGTCTATGTCGCGGTCGGCCAGAAGCGTTCCACCGTCGCGCAGTTCGTGAAGGTGCTCGAAGAGCAGGGCGCGCTGGAATATTCGATCGTGGTTGCCGCCACCGCGTCGGACCCCGCGCCGATGCAGTACATCGCGCCGTTCACCGGCTGCACGATGGGCGAATATTTCCGCGACAACGGCATGCACGCGGTCATCATCTATGACGATCTTTCGAAGCAGGCCGTCGCCTATCGCCAGATGTCGCTGCTGCTGCGCCGCCCGCCGGGCCGCGAAGCCTATCCGGGCGACGTGTTCTATCTGCACTCCCGCCTGCTCGAGCGCGCCGCCAAGCTCAACAAGGAGCACGGTTTGGGCTCGCTGACCGCGCTGCCGGTGATCGAAACCCAGGCCAACGACGTGTCGGCCTACATCCCGACCAACGTGATCTCGATTACCGACGGTCAGATCTTCCTGGAAACCGACCTGTTCTTCCAGGGCATCCGTCCCGCGGTGAACGTCGGTCTGTCGGTGTCGCGCGTCGGATCGTCGGCGCAGACCAAGGCGATGAAGAAGGTCGCCGGCAAGATCAAGGGCGAGCTCGCGCAGTACCGCGAAATGGCGGCGTTCGCGCAGTTCGGCTCCGACCTCGACGCCTCGACCCAGCGCCTGCTCAACCGCGGCTCGCGCCTGACCGAGCTGTTGAAGCAGCCGCAGTTCTCGCCGTTGAAGATGGAAGAACAGGTCTGCGTGATCTGGGCCGGCACCAACGGCTATCTCGATCCGCTGCCGCTCAACAAGGTGCGCGCCTTCGAGGACGGCCTGCTGTCGCTGCTGCGCGGCAAGAATGCCGACATCCTCGACGCGATCCGCGATAGCCGCGACCTCAACGACGACGTCGCCGCCAAGCTGAAGAACGTGGTCGAAGGTTTCGCCAAGACGTTTGCCTAAACGTCGTCGCGGCCGGACAAGGGTGCGGAGCTGGTCTTCGCGCCTGCGGCTTCCGGCCGACGAGAAGCGGATGCCCGGCGCAGGCGCCGGGCAGAACAATGGGATAGGCTAGCGGTCGGATCGCCCGATCGGATCGCCGGGGTGGACGAAGAATGGCGTCACTAAAAGACATGCGGGTCCGCATCGCCTCGACCAAGGCGACGCAGAAGATCACCAAGGCCATGCAGATGGTGGCGGCGTCAAAGCTGCGCCGCGCGCAGACCGCGGCCGAGGCCGCCCGGCCCTATGCAGACAAGATGGGCGCCGTGATCGGCAATATCGCCAGCGCCGCCGCAGGCTCGCCCGGCGCGCCCGCGCTGCTCGCCGGGACGGGCAGGGACCAGGTGCATCTGCTCCTGGTCTGCACCGGCGAACGTGGCCTTTGCGGTGCATTCAACTCCGCGATCGTACGATTGGCGCGTGAGCACGCGCTGTCGCTGCTCGGTCAGGGCAAGGAAGTCAAATTCTTCTGCGTCGGCCGCAAGGGCTATGAGCAGCTTCGCCGCCTGTTCGAACGGCAGATCGTCGAGCATGTCGACCTGCGCGCGGTGCGGCAGCTCGGCTTCGTCAATGCCGAGGACATCGCCAAGAAAGTGTTGGCGCGCTTCGATGCGAGCGAATTCGACGTCTGCACGCTGTTCTATTCACAATTCAAATCGGTGATCGCGCAAGTCCCGACCGCGCAGCAGGTCATTCCGCTGGTGGTGGAAACGCCGGCCGGAAACGGCGGTCCGGCGACCGCCTACGAGTACGAGCCGGAGGAGGACGAGATCCTCACCAGCCTGTTGCCGCGCAACCTCGCCGTGCAGGTATTCCGTGCACTCCTGGAAAACAACGCCTCGTTCTACGGCGCGCAGATGAGCGCGATGGACAACGCGACGCGCAACGCCGGTGAAATGATCCGCAAGCAGACGCTGGTCTACAACCGAACCCGTCAGGCGATGATCACCAAGGAACTGATCGAAATCATTTCCGGCGCCGAGGCGGTCTAACCAAGGGAGCGCGAAATGGCTTACGTCACATCGGCTACCACCAAGGGGGGACGCAACGGCCGCTCCGTGCTCGACAACGGCGGGCTGGCGCTCGCAATGGCGCTGCCGAAGGAATTGGGCGGCGCCGGCGATGGCCACAATCCCGAGCAGCTTTTTGCTCTGGGCTATTCGGCCTGCTTTGGCCAGGCCATCCTCGTGGTCGCCAAGAACCATGGCGTCGACGGCCAGGCGGCAAAGGTCACGGCCGACGTGACGCTCAATACCGATGGCGGCTTTTCGCTCGCCGTCGAACTCAAGGTTTCGATCCCAGGCGCTGATAAGGCCAAGGTCCAGGCGCTGGTCGAGGAAGCTCACACGGTGTGCCCGTATTCGAAGGCCACCAAAGGTAATATCCCGGTCAAGCTGACCGTGGTTTAAAGCATGATCCGGAAAAGTGGGGACCGGTTTTCCGAAGAGATCATGCGCGAAAAAAAAGATGCGATCATGATCCGACCCGTCGGATCATGATCTGGAAATTCGGATCGAAGGAGACAGAGTAAATGGCTACAGCAGCCAACCAGATCGGTCGCGTCACCCAGGTTATGGGCGCCGTCGTCGACGTCCAGTTCGAGGGCCACCTGCCGGCGATTCTCAACTCGCTGGAAACCAAGAACGGCGGCAGCCGTCTCGTGCTCGAGGTGGCGCAGCATCTCGGCGAATCCACCGTGCGGACGATCGCGATGGATACGACCGAGGGTCTGGTGCGCGGCCAGGAAGTGACCGATACCGGCGAGCCGATCCGGGTGCCGGTCGGCGTCGGTACGCTCGGCCGCATCATCAACGTCATCGGCGAGCCGATCGACGAGGCCGGCCCGATCAAGGCCGAAGGCGTTCGCGCGATCCACCAGGAAGCGCCGACCTATACCGACCAGTCCACCGAGGCGGAAATTCTCGTCACCGGCATCAAGGTCGTCGATTTGCTCGCGCCTTACGCCAAGGGCGGCAAGATCGGCCTGTTCGGCGGCGCCGGCGTCGGCAAGACCGTGCTGATCCAGGAACTGATCAATAACGTTGCGAAAGCGCACGGCGGTTACTCGGTGTTCGCCGGCGTCGGCGAGCGTACCCGCGAAGGCAACGACCTCTATCACGAGTTCATCGAGTCCAAGGTCAACGCGGACCCGCGCAATCCCGATCCGAGCGTACAGTCGAAATGCGCGCTGGTGTTCGGCCAGATGAACGAACCGCCGGGCGCACGCGCGCGCGTCGGCCTCACCGGCCTCACGGTGGCCGAGCACTTCCGCGACCAGGGTCAGGACGTGCTGTTCTTCGTCGACAACATCTTCCGCTTCACGCAGGCCGGCTCCGAAGTGTCGGCGCTGCTCGGCCGCATCCCGTCGGCGGTGGGTTACCAGCCGACGCTTGCGACCGACATGGGCGCGCTGCAGGAGCGCATCACCACCACCCAGAAGGGCTCGATCACTTCGGTGCAGGCGATCTACGTGCCGGCCGACGACTTGACCGACCCGGCGCCGGCGACCTCCTTCGCCCACTTGGACGCCACCACCGTGCTGTCGCGCGCGATCTCGGAGAAGGGCATCTATCCGGCGGTGGACCCGCTCGACTCGACCTCCCGCATGCTGTCGCCGCTGGTCGTCGGCGAGGAGCATTATAACACTGCGCGCATGGTGCAGCAGGTGCTGCAGCGCTATAAGTCGCTGCAGGACATCATCGCCATCCTCGGCATGGACGAGCTTTCGGAAGAGGACAAGCTGACGGTGGCCCGCGCCCGCAAGATCGAGCGCTTCCTGTCGCAGCCCTTCCATGTCGCCGAAGTCTTCACCGGTTCGCCGGGTAAGTTCGTCGAGCTCGCCGACACCATCAAGGGCTTCCGCGGCTTGTGCGAAGGCAAGTACGACCACCTGCCGGAGGCTGCCTTCTACATGGTCGGCACCATCGAAGAGGCGGTCGAGAAGGGCAAGAAGCTGGCTGCCGAAGCAGCTTAAGCACACTCGTCATTGCCGGGCTTGGCCCGGCACTCCATCAAGGCAGAACTCTTTGATCGATGGACCCGCGGGTCACGCCCGCGGGTGACAGCGGAAAGAACGGAAAGACCATGGCCACCTTCCACTTCGACCTCGTCTCCCCCGAAGCGCTCGCTTTCTCCGGCGAGGTCGATCAGGTCGATGTTCCCGGCGTGGAAGGCGATTTCGGCGTGCTCGCCGGTCACGCACCGGTCGTGGCGGCGATCCGTCCGGGTATCCTGACCATCACGACCGGCGGGGCGCATCAGAAGATGGTGGTGCTCGGCGGTCTTGCGGAGGTCTCCGACAATCGCCTGACCGTGCTCGCTGATGTCGCGACCTCGATCCAGGAAGTCGATCGCGCCCAGTTCAGGGAAACCATCGCCGAGATGGAAGAGAACCTGAAAGAGAAGCATGGCTCGGAGCTCGACCGCGAGATCGAGCGGCTCGACCACTTCAAGAGCATCGAGAACATCCTCAACGCGACGGCTATGCACTAGGCCCCGGTGCACCGCGCCGGGGCCGAACAAAAACTTGAACGACCTTCGTCCGTCACATCGTGGCGGACGAGGATTTTTCGATGCCGAATTCCAAACATTGCGCGGGCTTAGAGCTTCGGTTCTGATTGGGTCAGAACCGAAGCTCTAGATTCTTGTTTTGACGCGTTTTCTTCACGCGAACCGGTGTCCACTTCGCTCGAAAACGCTCTAGATTCTTGTTTTGACGCGTACTTCACGCGAATCGGTATCCACTTCGCTCGAAAACGCTCTAACGGCGCTGCGTCCTGCTTGAAACCGCAGCATTGGCGTCCACCATCGGCGCCACTGCGACCGTGACATTCTGGGTCCCGCCGCCGCGCTCGATTGTCAGCCTGACCTGCTCCCCGATGCGAGCGAGGCCGACACGGTTACGGAGCTGCGCAGCGCTGCGGATCGGACGATCGTCGGCTCGCAGCACGACATCGCCCTTGCGCAGACCGGCGGCCTCCGCAGGCGATCCCGGACTGATGTCGGCGATCCTGGCCCCCTCGCTGCGCCCGCCGTCCGTCGAGGGATGCATATCCTGCAGCGAGACGCCGATCCGGCCGCGCACGACCTTGCCGTTCTCGACGATCTGGTCCATCACGCGGCGTGCCATGTTGATCGGGATCGCAAAGCCGATGCCGACATTGCCGCCGGCCGGCGAAATGATCGCCGAGTTGATGCCGATCAGTTCGCCCTTCAGATTGATCAGCGCGCCGCCGGAGTTGCCGGGGTTGATCGCGGCGTCGGTCTGGATGAAATCCTCATAGCCCTGTTTGCCCAGCCCGGTGCGGCCGAGCGCGCTTACAAGCCCCGATGTCACGGTCTGGCCGAGGCCGAAGGGGTTGCCGATGGCAATGACGAAATCGCCGACTTCAAGCGCATCGCTGTCGCCCAGTGCAATCGCCTTGAGTGCGGTCGGGGAGTGGATTTTCAGGACCGCGATATCGGTCGCGGGATCGCGGCCCATTACCTTGGCAGAGAACTGACGACCGTCCTTGGTCGTGATCTGGACCGCCGAGACCTGATCCACCACGTGATTGTTGGTGAGGATGTAGCCCCGCTCACCGTCGACGATGACGCCGGAGCCGGTTGCGCTGATCTCCTTCTCGAGTTGCTTCGGGACATCGAAGAATTCGCGGAACAGCGGATCGCGATAAAGCGGGTTGTCCTCGCGGATTTTGCCATGCACGGAGATATTGACGACCGCGGGAGTCACTTCGCGTACCAGGGGCGCCAGCGTCGGCACCGTGCCCCCGGTTTTCAGATTCGGGACCTGACCTGCCGCCGGCACGATGATGATGAGCGCGCCGAGCACGGCGCCGAATGCAGGCGATATTGCTCGCTTCACGTCCGCTCTCTCTATCGGTCCAGCCGGGTTCCGGCGCGCAAGATGTCGCGAGAAAGCAAATCCCGCTGCCACGCGAACCATGGCATCGCCAGCAGCGCGGACGCCTGATTGACCCATGCCAAAGCCAAAATAGTCGGCGTCAACAAGGCGGGGCCTCATGGGAGAGATTGGTTCGCGAAGGCCGCGGCAGCGCAGCGCCGCCGCGTGGCGGCGGATCGTCGTCGTCATCTAGCTGCCGCAGTGCGGAAAGGATATCGGCCAGGCGAATGCTGTGGTCGATCCCCGGGATGTCGCGCAGGCTGGGGCTGGATTCCACCGCGAACATGTCGGATGCCCAGGACGACAGGATGACGCGCTTCTCCGATCGGGATAGCTGCGGGTCCGCCAGGACCTGGGCGGGTGAGCCGTAATGGGTGGCGGGGTGGAAGAGGGGGTGTGTGGCGGCGCTAACATTGGCCTCGCTCATCGAGAGTGTCTCCTTTACGCTCCTTTCCAAGGACACCGTTTGAGTAGAAAGGCGGCGCCGGACGCGCCGCCTTTCATGCTATTGCTTGCCGATCGGGATGCGTTTGACGCTCTCGCGCGCTTCCTCTGATTTCGGCAGCGTGATCGTCAATACGCCGTCGCGGAAGGAAGCTTGCGCCTTGTCTTCGGCAACACCATCAAGAGCGATCCGCCGCTCGAACGCGCCGTAGTAGCGTTCGGAGAAGTACTTTCCGTTGTCCGTCCGCTCGGCTTTCTTCTCGCCCCTGAGCGTCAGCACGCCATTGGCGATCTCGACCTGAACGTCCTTCTCTGTCATGCCCGGAAGCTCTGCGGAGACGGTAAGCTCCTTGTCGGTTTCGCTGAGCTCGATCTTCGGCCAACCGAAGCGGCCTTCCAACAGCGGGCTGCTGATGGGACCGAAGGAGCCGAAACCGCGGAACACGTCGTCGAACAGACGGTTCATCTCGCGGTGAAGCGTGATGAAAGGATCGAAATTCTCGCGCGTCGGCGTAAGCTCCTGGTTCTTCGACCAGGGAATGAGATCACGAAAAGCCATCTTATCCTCCTTGTCTCAGCTACGATCTCCCGCGCGGGCGGCTTGGCCCACGCGTGTCCTCGTCAAGTATCAGGCAAAGTCAGGCCGCCTGCTTCTGCTCGATTGCTCGGGAGCCCGTACCCGCGATCGGGATGCGTCGCGGCTTCATCGATTCCGGCACCTCGCGGACGAGATGGACGATCAAGAGACCATCCTTGATGGAGGCCTGCCTAACCTGCACATGGTCAGCGAGGCTGAATACCCGCCGGAACGGTCGCGCGGCGATGCCCTGGTAGAGATAATCGCGCGCCGGTCCCTCAGGTTTCCTGCCTTCGATCGTGAGCACGTCCTGCTCGGCGGTGACGATGATGTCATTCACGCCAAAGCCGGCAACTGCCAGCGAGATCCGATAGCTGTCCTCGCCGGACCGCTCGATATTGTAAGGGGGATAGTTGTCGTCGGCGGACTGCCGTAGGCTCGCATCGAGCAAATCCGCAAGATGGTCAAAGCCGACTGTGGAGCGCCACAGGGGCGAGAAGTCAAAGGTCCTCATAACCAAGTCCTCCTCAGAGCAAGATGGATACGAAGGAGCGTCGGACACTGTCCGCCGCCCAGTTCGCCGGACCCAAGCTGGCATCCGGCACCACCTTTCTTGGCGGCAAAATCGAATTAGAAAACCGGCGCGAACTTTCAAGAGGGGTGTCCGAAATTTTCCGGCCACTCAGGAAAGTTCGCCAATCGCGTAAGGCGACCGGCGGCATTATCCGCGGGCCGCCCTTGTTGTCGATCAGAAGTCCATCGGCGGCGGGGTGGGCGTCTGCTCGGACTTCTTCGGCTTGTCGGCGACCAATGCTTCCGTCGTGATCAGGAGCGAGGCAACGGATGCCGCGTCCTGCAATGCGGTGCGAACCACCTTCGCCGGATCGATCACGCCGGCGCGCACCAGGTCCTCGTACTCGCCGGTCGCGGCATTGAAGCCCCAATTGTAGTCGCCGCGCTCCAGGAGCTTGCCGACCACCAGTGAACCGTCCTCGCCGGCATTCTCGACGATCTGGCGCGCCGGTATCTGCAAGGCACGACGGACGATATCGACGCCCGCCTTCTGGTCGGCATTGGCGGTCTTGATCTTGTCCAGCGCCTTCAAGGCACGCAGCAGTGCCACGCCGCCGCCGGGAAGGATGCCTTCCTCGACGGCTGCGCGGGTGGCGTGCAGCGCGTCCTCGACCCGGTCCTTGCGCTCCTTCACCTCGATTTCGGTCGCGCCGCCGACCCGGATCACGGCGACGCCGCCGGCAAGCTTGGCGAGCCGCTCCTGAAGCTTCTCGCGATCATAGTCAGAAGTGGTTTCGTCGATCTGCGTCCTGATCTGGGCAGTGCGGGCCTCGATGTCCTTCTTGGCGCCGGCGCCATCGACGATGGTCGTGCTCTCCTTCTCGATCACGACCTTCTTGGCACGGCCGAGCATGTTCAGCGTGACATTCTCGAGCTTGATGCCGAGATCTTCCGAGATCGCGGTGCCGCCGGTGAGGATGGCGATATCCTCGAGCATCGCCTTGCGGCGATCGCCGAAACCCGGCGCCTTCACCGCGGCGACCTTCAGGCCGCCGCGCAGCTTGTTGACGACGAGCGTCGCCAGCGCCTCGCCCTCGATGTCCTCCGCGACGATGAGCAGCGGCTTGCCGGACTGCACCACCGCTTCCAGCAGCGGCAACATCGACTGCAGCGTGGTCAGCTTCTTCTCATTGGTCAGGACATAGGGCTCTTCGAGCTCGACCTTCATCTTCTCCGCATTGGTGACGAAATAGGGCGAGACATAGCCGCGGTCGAACTGCATGCCCTCGACCACTTCCAGCTCGGTGTTGAGACTCTTCGCCTCCTCGACCGTGATCACGCCTTCATTGCCGACCTTTTGCATGGCATCGGCAAGGAAGCGGCCGATCTCGGCATCTCCGTTGGCGGAGATGGTGCCGACCTGGGCGATCTCATCATTGGAGGTGATCTTCCTGGCATGGGTCTTGAGGTCAGCGACGATCGCTTCGACCGCGAGGTCGATGCCGCGCTTCAGGTCCATTGGATTCATGCCGGCGGCGACCGATTTGGCGCCCTCCCTGACGATCGCCTGTGCGAGCACAGTCGCGGTGGTTGTGCCGTCACCCGCGATGTCGCTGGTTTTGGACGCGACTTCCCGCACCATCTGTGCGCCCATGTTCTCGAACTTGTCCTCGAGCTCGATCTCCTTGGCAACGGTGACGCCATCCTTGGTGATGCGCGGTGCTCCAAAGGATTTTTCCAGCACGACGTTGCGGCCCTTCGGTCCGAGCGTCACCCTGACCGCATTCGCCAGCAGATCTACGCCACGCAACATGCGCTCGCGGGCTTCGGTTGAGAACTTCACGTCTTTCGCGGCCATGACGTTTTCTCCTCTCCCCTTGATGGATCAACTGCGTTCTCTCGTCCTTGTCTGAGCATGGTTATTTTCGGGAAAGCGGTATCCGCTCTTCCGGATCGTGCTCTAAGCGGCCTTCCGCGCGGCCTCGGCCGTCCGGCCTGGGCCGAGAGGGTTGCTCTGCTCCATGATGTCACAGGACCAGGAAGCCGGGAACCCGTTCCGGCGGCGGAGATCGGGTCGAGCCGAACTGCCCGACCAGAGGAACGATGGTGAGGTGCAGGCGTTTATGTCACCGAAGGGCAGGCCTTCTGATGGATAGATCAGCCGCAGGTCGTGAGCTCGCGCAGGCAGCCCAGTTGCTGCGGCGCTCCGCTGTTCGCGAAGGCAGGCCGTTTCCCCTGGGCGCCACCTGGGACGGCCTGGGTGTCAACTTCGCGCTGTTTTCAGCGCATGCCACCAAGGTGGAGCTATGCCTGTTCGACGACGCCGGCCAAACCGAGGTCGAGCGGATCGAGCTTCCCGAATATACCGACGAAGTCTGGCACGGCTATCTGCCGACCGCGCGGCCAGGATTGGTCTATGGCTATCGCGTCCATGGTCCCTATGAACCCGACGCCGGCCATCGCTTCAATCCGAACAAGCTGGTGATCGACCCTTACGCCCGGCAATTGGTCGGGCAGTTGCAATGGGGTCCCGAACTGTTCGGCTACAAGATCGGCGATGCCGACAAGGACAAATCGTTTGATGACCGCGACAATATCCATCTGGTGCAGAAGTGCCGGGTGATCGATCCCGCTTTCACCTGGGGGCGTGACCGCAAGCCTGCGACGCCGTGGGAGCGCACCATCATCTACGAGATGCATGTGAAGGGCTTCACCAAGCTGCATCCATTGGTGCCGGAAGCCGATCGCGGCACGTTCGCGGGCCTCGCCTGCCCGAACGTATCGGCGTATCTGCGCTCGCTCGGCGTCACCAGCGCGGAGCTGTTGCCGATTCATGCTTTCGTCGACGACAGCTATCTGGTCGACAGAGGCCTGCGCAATTATTGGGGCTACAACTCGCTCGCTTTCTTCGCTCCGGATCCGCGCTACCTGCGGACAGGCTTGGCGACCGAGTTCAAGGAGATGGTCAACCAATTCCATGCCCACGGCATCGAGGTGATCCTCGACGTGGTCTATAACCACACCGCCGAAGGCAACGAACTCGGACCGACGCTGTCCTTCAAGGGCATTGATAACGCGAGCTATTATCGGCTGCTGCCCGATCAGAGGCGCTACTACATCAACGATACCGGCACCGGGAACACCGTCAATCTATCGCACCAGCGCGTGCTGCAGATGGTCGCCGACTCTCTTCGCTACTGGGCAACGGAGATGCGCGTCGACGGCTTTCGTTTCGATCTTGCCACCATTCTCGCGCGCGAACCCTACGGCTTCGATGAAGGCGGCAGCTTCCTCGATGCCTGTCGGCAGGACCCGGTGCTCTCCAGCGTCAAGCTGATCGCGGAGCCATGGGACATCGGCCCCGGCGGCTACCAGGTCGGCCAGTTCGCGCCGGGCTGGGCGGAATGGAACGACAAATTCCGCGATACGGCGCGACGCTTCTGGAAAGGGGATGCCGGGCAGGTCGCTGATTTCGTCAAGCGCACTACCGGGTCGGGAGACCTGTTCAACAAGCGCGGCCGCAAACCGTGGGCGAGCGTCAACTTCGTTACCGCCCATGACGGCTTCACCCTCAACGATCTCGTCTCCTACAACGACAAGCACAACGAGGCCAATGGCGAGAAAAACCAGGACGGCCATTCCAACAATCACTCGTGGAATCACGGCGTCGAAGGTCCAACATCGGATGCGGAGATTGTCGCGTTACGCGAGCGGCAGAAGCGCAATTTCCTTGCCACGATGGTCCTGTCGCACGGCACGCCGATGCTGCTCGCCGGCGACGAATTCGGTCACAGCCAGAAGGGCAACAACAACGCCTATGCGCAGGACAACGAGACCACCTGGCTCGATTGGATGAAGATATCGCCTGAAGGACGCGCCTTGCGCGAATTCACGCGAAAGCTGATCGCGATGCGCAAGGCGTTTCCGATCCTTTATCGGAGCCGTTTCCTGATCGGCACCCACAATGAGGAGCTCGACGTCAAGGACGTGACCTGGCTTGCCCCGTCGGGCGAAGAAATGACCGTCGAGCAGTGGCAGGACGGCAATGTGCGCTGCTTCGGGATGCTGCTTGATGGTCGCGCCCAGGAAACCGGAATCAAACGTCGCGGATCGGACGCGACCCTGCTGTTGATCTACAACGCCCATTATGACGTCGTGAACTTTACGCTGCCGGAAGTTCCGGAAGGACAGCACTGGCAGGGGTTGATCGACACCAACCAGCCGGAGGGGCAACTGCCAACCTTTCCGTTCGGCCACGTCTATGCGGTGACCGGACGCTCCATGCTGGCGTTCGGTCTCGCGAGCGAAGACAGCGCCGTGCGCCGCTTGCGGCATGGCATCGGCAGCATCCTTGATGTCGCCGAGTTCCCGCTATCCGATAATGCGTTCACCTAGCGCATGATCCGGAATAGTGTGAAGCGGTTTTCCGAAAAGATCATGCTCAAACAATAACCTAAAGCGCGATAATGATTCATCCTCGTCTCATCGCGCTTTAGACGAGGTGAGGTTCTGCAATCCGGTCTCAGCGCGCTCGCGCAAAGGCGGCAAAGCTGCGGGCGACATGCCGGTACACTTCGCGGCGGAACGGCACGACGAGATCGGGGACGCGGTCGAGCCGCTCCCAGCGCCAGGCGTCGAATTCGGCCGGTTGTCCGTTGCGCGGTGTCAGCGGGTCGATTTCCTCGTCGCGCCCGGTGAATCGCAGCGCGAACCATTTTTGCCGCTGTCCGTGGAATTTGCCGAGACGATGCGGCGGTCCATTGTAGGGTGGGAATTCATAAGTGACCCAATCGGTCTCGCCGAGATAGTCGGCGGAAACGGCGCCCGTCTCCTCCCAGAGTTCACGCATCACCGTCTGGCGCGGTTCCTCGCCAGCATCGATGCCGCCCTGCGGCATCTGCCATTCAAGCCCGGGAAGGATGATTTCCGGACCATCGTCCCTGAATCTGTGGCCGATCAGCACGTGGCCGGACGTGTTGAACAGCGCGACCCCGACATTGGGGCGGTATAGTTTTTCCTCGGACATTCCTATCGGCCCGCGAGCCTCGAAAACTCCTGCACGACCCGCTCATACACCGGCCGCTTGAACGGCACGATCAATTCGGGGAGATTCTTCATCGGCTCCCAGCGCCAGTTCGAGAACTCGGCCTTGTGGCCGCCGCCGGGATGTTCCACGTCGATCTCATTGTCCTTGCCGGTGAAGCGAACCGCGAACCATTTCTGGCGCTGGCCGCGATAGCGGCCCTTCCAGGCGCGCCCTGCGACCGTGCGCGGAATATCGTAGATCAGCCAGTCCTCGACCTCACCGAGTTTCTCGACCGATCGGACGCTGGTCTCCTCGTAGAGCTCGCGCTTGGCGGCGTCCCAGACGTCTTCACCGGGATCCACGCCGCCTTGCGGCATCTGCCAGATGTGGGTGTCGTCGACATGCTCGATGCCGCCGGCGCGGCGCCCGATAAAGACCAGCCCGTCTCGGTTGAGCAGCATCACGCCGACGCAGGTCCGGTAGGGCAGTTCCTCGTAACGCGTCATTCGATCAGGACTCCCAGAGCGTGATCCGGAACCAGTCGGAAATCGTTTCTCCCTCGCGACAAACGCAAAGCGTTTGCGTGGGAAGATCACGCTCCAACAAAGAGACGAGACCATGGCCCGATTCACCTGGCGGATCATGATCTGGAAGACGGGCGGGTCCGGAAGTCCGAAGTCGCGCCATCAGGTTGAAGTTCTAGCCCGATTTTGATTTCAGCATCGCGGTTGTCAATGGCACAAGCAGGATACCGCGCGCCTCCAGCGTCTTGGTCCAGGCCGCGAGGCGCTCGATCGAAATCGGCAGCGCCGAGGCCACGCCGACCGCGACGCCGCGTTCCTTGGCGAGCGTCTCGAGCTTGACCAGCACGCGGTCGATCTCCACCGACGTCGGAACCGCATCGATGGTGAAATCGGCCTTGGCAAAGGGCAGCGCCTGGCCGGCGGCGAGCGAGGCCGCGACGCTGCGTGGCGTGGCACCGTCGTCGAAATAGCTCAAGCCGCGCTTGGCTGCTTCACGCATGATCGGCTGCATCACCGGATCGGTCGCCACGAAACGGGCGCCCATGAAATTGGCGATGCCGGCATAGCCCTGGATGCGGCTGAAGTGCCAATAAAGCCGGTCGAGATTCTGTTCCGCGTTCAGGGTCGTCAGCAGCGTTTGGGGGCCAGGGTCATTGTCCGGGTAGTCGAACGGCTCCATCGGGACCTGCAGCAGGATCTCGTGACGCTGCGCACGCGCCCGTTCGGCAAGCTTGGTCGGGTCGGCGCCATAGGGCGTGAAGGCCAGCGTCACCGCCGGCGGCAGTTTCATGATGGCGTCGGTGGTTTTGGCGGCGCCGACGCCGAGCCCGCCGACCACGATCGCCACCACGGGTGTTTTTGCCGCCTTGGCGCGGTCGGCATCGGCCGCATAGACCGTAAACGGCCTCAAGCCGTCGGCGACCACAGGGATCATGCCATAGCGCGATTTTTCCAGGAGGCGCTGGTCTATGCCGGTCATCGGCCCCGGCGCGGCGTCGGACTCGGCCTTGTCGGCGGCATCGCCGCTGACGACGACGTCATGCCGCGCGCCGCTCGAGCCGTCGATGATGGTGACCGTCTTGCTCTCGCCGGCAGCCTGCCTGGGCGGCGATTTCGCCATGGGCTCGGCGGCAGGGCCGGCCGCTGCGGGTTTTTCCTCCGCCACCGGCGCCTTGCGCAAGGCGATATGGGCGATCGGCTCGCCGCCGAGCGGATCATCGTTGAACAAGGCGATGCCGGCGAAAGTCACCAGGATCAGGCCGAGCATCACCGCCAGCGCCTGCGTGGCCGTGAACGGCACCTGGAACCGGCGTTTTTTGGCCACGGTTTCCTGTCCGAGCGGTGCGCTCAGTTCGTCGGCCGCCTCTGCCATGAACCCCCCGAATCAGCTCCGCCGACGATAGCACAGCCGCTTCTCGGAGGACGCCGGACACCCGTAGCTCGGGCGGAGCCAACGGGGCTACAGGACTCTCGAAATGAAAAGGGCGGCCGAAGGGGCCGCCCTTGGTCTGAATTCGCGATGGCCGATCAGTTCGCGGCCTTGCTGCCTGGCTTGTTGTCGACCGCAGCCTTGTCACCGCCGGGCGGCGGCGCCGAGCTGGCGGTGGACTTGATGCCATGCAGGAGGTCGTCGGCCAGCTTGAGCGCCTTGTCGTCCTTGGCGTCCGGCGGCACGTAGGACTGCGAGCCGGTCTTCTCGTCGCCGTCGGATTTCAGATGGCCGCGCAGCGAGGCCTCACCCTTGGTGTCGGTGCGGGCCTTCAGTTCATCCGGCACATCCTGCAGCACCTCGATATCCGGCACGATGCCCTTGGCCTGGATCGACTTGCCTGACGGCGTGTAGTAACGCGCGGTGGTCAGCCGCAACGCGCCGTTGCCGCTGCCGAGCGGGATGATGGTCTGGACCGAACCCTTGCCGAAGGAGCGGGTGCCGACCAGCGTCGCCCGCTTGTGGTCCTGCAATGCGCCGGCGACGATTTCCGAGGCCGAGGCCGACCCGCCGTTGATCAGCACGATGACCGGCTTGCCCTTGGTCAGGTCGCCCGCATGGGCGGCGCGGCGCTGGGTTTCCTCGGCATTGCGGCCGCGGGTCGAGACGATCTCGCCGCGCTCCAGGAAGGCGTCGGAGACCGTCACGGCTTCCTCCAGCAGACCGCCGGGATTGTTGCGGAGATCGATGATGTAGCCCTTCAACTTGTCGCCGATCTGGTTCGAGAGATTGGCGATCTCCTTCTTCAGGCCCTCGGTGGTCTGCTCGTTGAAGGTGGTGATGCGGATATAGGCGATGTCGTCGGCCTCGACGCGGGCGCGCACCGAGCGGACGCGGATGTTGTCACGCACCAGCGTGACCTCGATCGGATTGTCCTGGCCCTTGCGGACGATCTTCAGCCGGATCTTGGTGTTCACCGGCCCGCGCATCTTCTCGACGGCCTGGTTGAGGGTCAGACCCTGCACGGCTTCGTCGTCGAGGGTGGTGATGATGTCGTTGGCCATGATGCCGGCCTTCGAGGCGGGGGTATCGTCGATCGGGGAGACGACCTTGATCAGCCCGTCTTCCATCGTGACCTCGATGCCGAGGCCGCCGAACTCGCCGCGCGTCTGCACCTGCATGTCGCGGAAGCTCTTGGCGTCCATGTAGCTCGAGTGCGGATCGAGCCCGGCCAGCATGCCGCTGATGGCGGATTCCACGAGCTTGCTGTCATCGGGCTTCTCGACATAGTCGCTGCGCACGCGCTCGAACACGTCGCCGAACAGATTGAGCTGGCGGTAGGTATCCGAGGTCGCGGCGCGCGCGCTTGATCCCATCAGCACGGCGCGCGGTTGGGTAACGAACAGCGTCAACGCTGCACCGCATGCGGCGCTGAGGAGAACTACAGAAGTCTTGCGCATCATCCGCGAACCTTTTCGCCTTCATTTGCGGCCCACCATGGGCCTGGATCGATTGGAGTGCCGTCCTTACGGAACTCGACGTAGAGCACGGGTTGGCTCGCGTTTGTAGCGAAAATAGAGGCAACCTGGGACGTAGACCCCATGGTCGCGACCGGCTCCCCCGTAAGTACAAACTGGCCGATGTTTACCGAAATACGCTCCATCCCGGCGATCAAAACATGATACCCGCCCCCGGCGTTGAGGATCAAGAGTTGACCGTAGCTGCGGAAGGGTCCGGCATAGACGACCCAGCCGTCACACGGGGTTGTGACCTGGGCACCGGGCAGCGCTGCCAAAGAAATGCCTTTTTGCACGCCGCCAGCACCGTCAGACCCGCCAAAATCACGAATCCTGGTACCGTTAACAGGGTAGGCGAACAGGCCCTTGGCCGAGGCAAAGGCGACCGCCGGCCTCAGCCGCGCCGAATCCTTCAAAGCGCCCAGATTTGGCTTGCCGTTCGGGGCGGCGGGCGTGCCTTGGAGGTTGGCGGTGGCGGCCGCTTTCGCGGCGCTCTTCAGATCCTGTTCCATCTTGGCGATCAGGCCCTGCAGGTCGTCGACCTGCTTGGACAGGGCGATGGCCCGCGCGCCTTCCGCTGCCATGTCCTTTTCGATCGCGCTCTGCTGGCGTTGTCGCTCCTCGACCAGCGCCGCGAGCCGGACCTGGTCTTCCCTGAGCTTGTCGCGGTCGCGCGCCATTGCATCGCGCTCGCTGGCGATGGTCTTGCGCAGCGCAACCAGCTCGCCGAGGTCGGCGGTCAGCTTTTCCGCGCGCCCCTGCAATTCAGGCACGACTGCACCGAGCAGCATCGCGGTCCGCAGCGACTGCAGTGCGTCTTCTGGCCGCACCAGGAGCGCCGGCGGCGTGCGCCGGCCGGCACGTTGCAGCGCCGCCAGCACCTCGATGATCTCGGCGCGGCGAGAATCGAGCGAGGCGCGGATCTCCTGCTCGCGGCCGTCGAGCGGGCGCAGCCGCGCCTCTGCATCGACGATCCGGCCTTCGACGCCGCGCACTTGGCCCGCAATGTCGATGATCTGCTGGTTGAGCTTGCTGCGGTCCTGACCGATCGCGGCAATGTCGGCCTTCAATTTCTCCTGCAGCTCGGTGGCTTTTCGTTGCTGTTCGCGGGCGGCCTCAAGCTCCTGCTCCCGCTGCTTGATGATATCGGGCGAAGGCGCGGTTGCCGCGGTCTGTTGCTGTTGCGGCGGTGTTTGCGCGATCGCGGCTGTGGCAAGGGTTGCCGACAGCAACACGACCGGAAGGGGAAGCCAGGATGCCGGATGCCGGCCGCGGTGCGCGGCGTCGGGATAACGGTGAAGGTCGCGCAGCGACGGCATCGGATTGTTCAGCGCTTTCTCTTGACGGTTCACGCGCGATGATAGGGGTGGCCGGCCAAAATGGTCGCCGCCCGATAAATCTGTTCCAGAAGCATGACCCGGACCATCTGGTGCGGCCAGGTCGCCGCGCCGAATGCGACGCGCAGCTTGGCCTTGCGCTGCAAATCAGGCGAAAGTCCGTCGGCGCCGCCGATGACGAAAATAGTATTGGCGACCGATTGGTCCCGCCAGCGCCCGAGATACCCGGCAAATGCCGCGCTGTCGATGTTCTCGCCGCGCTCATCCAGCGCCACGAGCAGGTGTTTTTCCGGGATCAGCGCCGAGATCGCCGCGGCTTCCTCGGCCATCCTTGTTGCTGCGTCTCGCGCGCGGCTTTCCGAAATTTCATGAACGTCCAGGCCGCGGAAGCCGAGCTTGCGACCGATATCGTCGAAGCGCTCGCGATAGCGCTCCGCCAGTTCCCGCTCCGGGCCCTGCTTCAATCGGCCGATCGCGATGACAAGTAACCGCATTAACGCATGTTAGCATGCGCATCGGCCGATTTGCATCGGCTCAGAGATCTAGACCGCCGCGACCGGGCTTTGCGTCCACAACCGCTCGAGATTGTAGAACTCGCGCACCTCGGGCCTGAACACGTGCACGATCACATCGCCGGAATCGATCAGCACCCAGTCGCAATTGGGCAAGCCTTCGACATGGATTTTGCTGATGCCGTTTTCCTTCAGGGCTTTCGTGACGTTCTCCGCGATCGCACCGACGTGCCGGTTGGCCCGGCCCGAGGTGATGACCATGTAGTCGGAGTATGCTGATTTGCCGCGAAGGTCGATGGTGACCGTTTCTTCCGCCTTCATATCGTCGAGGCGGGAGAGGATCATATTCAGGGTCTTGTCGGCGTCGCCTTGCGCCTTCAAGGCCGCAGTGGGGGTCGATGTTTTACGCGCAGGTTTTGCTGCCTTGTTGGCTGCCTTGGGTAAAACAGACTTGGACAATACAGGTGTGGCCAGGGACCATTCCTTTCACTGTATCGCGAACGCCGAATCTCGGTGCCCGCCGCCTATATTACGCATGTGGGGTTAAGGGTTTCAATATTCCAGTAAGCCCCACGCCACTTGCCGCATGATCCACCTCGATCATGCGCTAGACCGTCCTCCAGCTCCCATCAGGGTTCCGAAGGCCGGTCGAAGACAGATTGGATTTCATGCCAGTAAGAAAGACCCAGGCCGGCGCCCGCTGATCCGCCAGCCGGGGCGCCTGATTCTCGGGCAGACGATAGCGGGCGAGCGCCTGTGCGGCGGGCGCGGCGAGCGCGCGGAAACTTTGTGGCGGACGGTCGATCACGGCGATCGGCACATCGGAGGCGATGCGCCGCCAGTCTTTCCAACGGTGGAACTGCGCGAGGTTATCGGCGCCCATGATCCAGACAAAATGCACGCCGGAGACGCGGCGCCGCAAATGGATGATCGTGTCTACAGTGTAGCGCGTGCCGATGACAGCTTCGAGACAGCTCACATCGATACGAGGATCGTCGGCCACTTTCAGTGCGGCTGCAGCGCGCTCGGCGAGCGCATGCAGGCCGTCGTGATTCTTGAGCGGGTTGCCGGGCGTGAGCAGCCACCAGACGCGGTCGAGCTGCAGCCGCTTGAGCGCGAACTGGCTGATCGCGCGATGCGCGGCATGCGGCGGATTGAAGGAGCCGCCAAGCAGGCCGATGCGCATTCCGTTGGTGTAGAACGGAAGCGCCCGCGCGACCGATGGCGACGCGATCTGGGCTGGCTTCAATGGGATCACAAGTTTGGCTTCACGGCCGCGTCTGTCCGGTGCCGTGTATGCGATACTTGAAGCTCGTCAGTTGCTCGGCGCCGACCGGCCCGCGGGCGTGGAATTTGCCGGTGGCTATCCCGATCTCCGCGCCGAAGCCGAACTCGCCGCCGTCGGCGAACTGGGTCGAGGCGTTGTGCAGCACGATCGCGGAGTCGACCTCATTGAGGAATTTCTCCGCAACAGCCTTATCATCCGTCACGACGGCATCGGTATGCCGCGAGCCGTGCTGGTGGATATGCGCGATCGCTTCATCGACGCCGTCGACGATTCGAGCCGCGATGATCGCGTCCTCATATTCGGTGTCCCAGTCTTCCTCGGCTGCCGGCTTCACGCGGGCATCGACGCGTTGCACCGTCTCGTCACCGCGCACTTCGCAGCCGGCATCGATCAGCATCTCGACCAGCGGCTTCAGGCTGGCGGAGGCGCCGGCGCGGTCGACCAGAAGCGTCTCGGCCGCGCCGCAGACGCCGGGACGCCGCATCTTGGCGTTCAGCACGATCGACTTCGCCATATCGAGATTGGCGGAGCGGTCGACATAGACGTGGTTGACGCCCTCGAGATGAGCGAACACCGGCACGCGCGCTTCCGCTTCCACGCGTGCGACCAGGCTCTTGCCGCCGCGCGGCACGATCACATCGACGCCGCCGTTCAACCCGGTGAGCAATAGCCCAACCGCGGCGCGATCGCGGGTCGGCACCAGCGTGATCGCGGCTTCCGGCAGACCCGCCTCGCGCAGGCCCTGGACCAGGCAGTCATGGATCGCGCGGCAGGAGCGGAAACTGTCGGAGCCGCCGCGCAGGATCACGGCGTTGCCGGATTTCAGGCACAGCACGCCGGCATCGGCCGCGACATTGGGGCGGCTTTCGAAGATTACGGCGATGACGCCGAGCGGCACGCGGACACGTTCGATGGTCATGCCGTTAGGCCGCTGCCAGCTCTCGGTGACGGCGCCGACCGGATCGGGAATGTTGCGCACGGTGGCGACGCCATCGGCCATCGCCTCGATGCGCGCCTGCGTCAGCGTCAAGCGGTCGACGAATGCCGAGGTCGCACCGCTCGCGCGCGCCTCGGCGACATCCTCGGCATTGGCGGCAAGGATGGTCGGTGCATTCTCGCGGATGGCACGCTCGATCGCGGCAAGGGCCCTGTTCTTCTGCTCGGGCGGCGCGAGCGCCAGCACGCGCGCAGCGGCACGCGCTTGTGTCGCGAGTTCATTCATGAGGGTCGGCAGATCGGCGTTACCGTCGATCGCCTTCAGCGGCGCAGTCATGGAGTGTCCCAGCGTTCTGTTAAGACCATGGTCTAGCACGGAAATCGGGGCCTTGGCGAGGCGAGGAACCGGCATGGCAGGTCGAACCGGGTCGGTTTCACCAACCGCCGGGAAGTCCGCAGGAGCTCGGCCAATGGCCTATTTGGCCGGAATAACCCCTGCAGGGCCGACCACCAGATCGTCGCGGTGGATCATCTCCGCCCGGCCGCTGATGCCTAGGATGGCCATCACGTCGGGGGAGGAGCGGCCCTTGATCTTGTCGGCGTCCTCTGCGTCGTAGGCGACGAGGCCGCGGCCGATCTCATGGGTATCGGGGCCACGGACGATCACCGCGTCGCCGCGGGCGAACTGGCCGTCGATCCGGATCACGCCGGCCGGCAACAGGCTCTTTCCGGCCCGCAGCGCGGCCACCGCGCCGGCGTCGATGGTCAGCGTGCCCTTCGGTTCCAGCGAGCCGGCGATCCAGCGTTTACGCGCTGTGATCGGGTTAGCCGGCGTCAGGAACCAGGTGCAGCGGCCGCCGTCCGCGATTGCCTGCAATGGATGCTCGATCTTGCCGGAGGCGATCAGCATGTGCGTGCCGCCGGTGGTCGCGATCTTGGCCGCTTCGATCTTGGTGCGCATGCCGCCGCGCGACAGCTCGGATCCAGCCTCGCCCGCCATCGCCTCTATCTCCGCGCTGATGCTTTCGACCACCGGGATCAGTTTTGCGTTGGGGTTGCCGGCTGGCGGCGCGTCATAGAGGCCGTCGATGTCGGACAGCAGGACGAGGAGATCGGCGCTCGCCATCGTAGCGACGCGGGCGGCGAGGCGGTCATTGTCGCCATAGCGGATCTCGTTGGTGGCGACCGTGTCGTTCTCGTTGATCACGGGCACCGCGCGCCATTCCAGGAGCTTGGCGATCGTCGAGCGCGCATTCAGATAGCGGCGGCGCTCCTCGGTATCCTGCAGCGTGACCAGTATCTGTCCGGCGCGAATCCCGTGATCGCCAAGCACTTCCGACCAGATCCGTGCCAGCGCGATCTGGCCGACGGCGGCTGCACCCTGGCTCTCCTCGAGCTTGAGGGGCCCGCGCGGCAGTTTCAACTGGCTACGTCCGAGCGCGATCGAACCGGAGGAGACGATCAACACCTCCCGGCCTTCCCGGTGCAGCTTGGCGATGTCCGCGGCGAGCGCAGACAGCCACGACGACCTGACCTCGCCCGCCTCGGAATCGATCAGGAGCGATGAGCCGACCTTGACGACGATACGGCGAAAGCGATTGAGCGCGGGGCGTTTCATGGGTTCGGTCGGAGCAGAGCAGCGGAGGGATGCGCACCACCCCTTACTTTGAAAGCGGCGCTCGGGAAAGAGCGTTGGAATCAGCCCTGCGGCGTCGGTTGCGCCCAGGGTTCGGCATCAGTGCCGCCTTTGGCCTTGGCCGACACCGGCGCCTCGCCGATCACCTCGACCAGCGCCTTCAACGCGTCCGGAATGCCCTCGCCGGTGGCGGCGGAGACCAGCAGCGGCGTCTTCTTTGCCGCCCGTTTCAGCCGGTCCTTCTGCTTCTTCAATTCGTCCGGCGCGACCGCGTCGATCTTGTTCAGCGCGACGATCTCGATCTTCTCGGCGAGATGGCCCTCATAGGCCTCGAGTTCGGTACGTACCGTCTTGTAGGCCTTGCCGGCATGCTCGCAGGTGGCGTCGATCAGGTGCAACAGCACGCGGCAGCGCTCGACATGGCCCAAGAAGCGGTCGCCGAGGCCAGCGCCTTCATGCGCGCCCTCGATCAGCCCGGGGATGTCGGCGAGCACGAATTCGCGGCCCTGCGCGCTGACGACGCCGAGCTGCGGGTGCAGCGTGGTGAAGGGATAGTCCGCGATCTTCGGCTTGGCGGCGCTGACCACGGACAGGAAGGTCGATTTGCCGGCGTTCGGCAGTCCGACCAGGCCCGCATCGGCGATCAGTTTCAGGCGGAGCCAGATCCAGCGTTCCTCGCCGGGCAGGCCGGGATTGGCATTGCGGGGGGCGCGGTTGGTGGACGACTTGAAATGCGCGTTGCCGAAACCGCCATTGCCCCCCTCGGCCAGCACGAATTTCTCGCCGAGCTTGGTGAAATCGTAGATCAGCGTCTCGCGGTCCTCGTCGAACACCTGGGTTCCCACCGGCACCTTCAGCACGATCGGCTTGCCATTGGCGCCATGGCGGTCCTTGCCCATGCCATTGGTGCCCTTTTGCGCCTTGAAATGCTGCTGGTAGCGGTAGTCGATCAGCGTGTTCAGCCCGTCGACCGCCTCGATGATGACATCGCCGCCGCGTCCGCCATTGCCGCCGGAGGGCCCGCCGAACTCGATGAACTTCTCGCGCCGGAACGCGACGCAGCCGTTGCCGCCGTCGCCGGAGCGAATATAGACCTTTGCTTCATCGAGGAATTTCATGAGCCTACCATAGCGTTTTCGCGCGAAGTGGATACCGGTTCGCGCCAGAAAACGCGTCGAAACAAAAGGCTAGAGCCACGGTTTACCAAGGCTCTAGGTAAGGCAGCGGCATTGAGGCGGCAACCCTGAAGCTGGCTGATCGGATAAAAGGCTTAACTGTCAGTCGGTTGCTGGTTCCGTAAAATCACGGCGAAGGTTCAGGCCGCCGGCTGGGCGGCCGCGTTCTCGTCGGCCAGCAGGTGCAACAGCGCACTCTTGATCGCGGCCTGCCGGGTCGGCGCAGTGATCTGCGCGCCCAGGAGGTCGGTGACATAGAACACGTCGCGGGCGCGCTCGCCGAAGGTCGCGACATGGGCGGAGGCGATATTGAGGTTGAGCTTCGAGATCGCGGTGGTGAGCTGGTACAGCAGGCCGGGCCGGTCGAGGCCGGAAACCTCGATCACGGTGTAGCGGTCCGACCACTGGTTGTTGATCGTCACTTCGGGCTCGACGGTGAACGCCTTCACCTTGTTGCCGCTGCTGCGATGGACGGCGCGGCGTGCCATCGCCTCGGGCAGGCGCAATTTGCCTTCCAGCACGTCCTCGATCATCTCGCCGATCCGGGTGGCGCGGCGGCCTTCATCCTCGTCGCGGTCGTATTCGCGGGAGATCGCGATGGTGTCGAGCGCGCGGCCGTCGGTCGTGGTGTAGATCTGGGCGTCGACGATATTGGCGCCAGCGGAAGCGCAGGCACCGGCGATGATCGACAATAGCCAGGGATGGTCGGTTGCCCAGATCGTCAGTTCGGTGACGCCGCGCGCCTCGTCGAATCCGACATTGATCGCAAGCTTGTGCCCGGCCTGCTCGCTGGCGCGGATGAAGCGCGCCTGACGAATCTTGCGCGGCAGTTCGACCTTGAGCCAGTACGCCGGGTAATGCCGCTCGATATAGGCGTTGAGTTCCGCTTCCGGCCATTCGGTGAAGGCGGCGCGGAATTCGGCCTGCGCCACTGCGATGCGGCGGGCGCGGTTCACTTCCGAGAAGCCGCCGGTCAACACCGGCTCGGTCTCGTAATAGAGCGTGCGCAGGAGTTGCGCCTTCCAGCCGTTCCACACCCCGGGGCCGACGCCGCGGATGTCGGCGGTGGTGAGGATCGTGAGCAGTTTCATCTGCTCGACCGATTGCACGACGGCGGCAAAATTCTCGATCGTCTTGCGGTCGGAGAGGTCGCGCGACTGCGCGACTGTCGACATCGTCAGGTGGTCCTCGATCAGCCATGCGACGAGCTCGGTGTCGGCGTTGCTGAAGCCGAGCCGGGGGCATAGCCGTCGCGCCACCTTCGCGCCGGCGACCGAATGATCCTCGGGCCGGCCTTTGGCGATATCGTGCAAAAGGGTCGCGATATAGAGCACCGGGCGATGCTCGGGGCGGATCTTGCGGAACAGGTCGCTGGCGACAATGAACTCGTCATTGCCGCCGCGCTCGATCTCCTGCAGGAAGCCGATGCAGCGGATCAGATGCTCGTCCACTGTGTAGTGGTGGTACATGTTGAACTGCATCATCGACACGATCTTGCCGAAGGCGCGGATGAAGTGACCGAGCACGCCGGTCTCGTTCATTCGCCGCAGCACGATCTCGGCATTGTCTGAGGTCAGGATCTCCATGAACAGCCGATTGGCTTCCGCGTCTTCGCGAAGCTGTGTGTTCACGAGCTTGAGCGAGCGAGTCACGGTGCGCATCGCGTCGGGATGGAAGGCGAGGTTGTTCTTCTGCGCCAGGCGGAAGATGCGGATCAGATTGACCGGATCGTGCTTGAAGACGTCGGGCGCGGCCAGGTTGATGCGATTGTTGTCGACGATGAAGTCGTCGCTCTCGGGCACGCGCCGCTTGGTGCTGCCGGGCCGCAGGCGCGCCACCATGCGGCTCAGCACCGGTGCCGGCTTCTTCTGCTCTTCCTCCAGCTTGGCGCACAGGATCGCGGTGAGGTCGCCGACGTCCTTGGCGATCAGGAAGTAATGCTTCATGAAGCGCTCGACGTCCTGCATCCCGGGATGCGAGGTGTAGCCGAGCCTGACCGCGATCTCGCGCTGGACGTCGAACGACAGCCGCTCCTCGGCGCGGCCGGCGAAGAAATGGATGTTGCAGCGCACCGACCACAGGAAATCGGCGCAGCGGCGGAAGGTGCGGTATTCCTGCGCGTCGAACACGCCGCGTTCGAGCAATTCATCGGTCTCGCGCACGCGGTAGACGTATTTCGCGATCCAGAACAGCGTGTGCAGGTCGCGCAGGCCGCCCTTGCCGTCCTTGACATTGGGCTCGACCAGATAGCGCGACTGTCCGGCGCGGCGGTGCCGCTCCTCGCGCTCGGCCAGCTTGGCGGTGACGAATTCGGCAGCGGTGCCCTGCACGACGTCCTTGTCGAAGCGGTCGACCAGTTCGTCATAGAGCGGCCGGTCGCCGGTCAGGAACCGCGTTTCCAGGATCGCGGTGCGGATCGTCATGTCGCCGCGCGCCTGGCGGATCGATTCGTCGACCGAGCGCGTGGCGTGGCCGACCTTCAGTCCCATGTCCCACAGGCAATAAAGGATCGCTTCGGCGACCTGCTCGCCCCAGGCGGTCTGCTTGTAGGGCAGGATGAACAACAGATCGATGTCGGATTCCGGCGCCATCAGGCCGCGGCCATAGCCGCCGGTGGCGACGACCGCCATGCGCTCCTCGCCGGAGGGGATCGGCGAGTGATAGAGATGCTTGGTCGCCGCCGCATAGAGGATGCGGATGATCTCGTCCTGCACGATGCAGAGCCGCTCCGCGCAGCGTCGGCCGTGGCGGTCCTTGAGCAGTACGGCCTGTGCCGTGGCGCGTGCCGCGATCAGTTCCGCCTTGAGCAGTTGCGCCATGGCCGAGCGGAATTGGTCCTCGCGTCCCGCGTGTTTCTCGGCGAGCGCGTCGACCGCGGCGGTGATCCGCGCGGTATCGAAACGGTCATCCACTTCCGGGCGGGGTTCGGCCACGACACTATCCATGGTCTATCCCGATAAAGGACGGCGCCTGTGCTGTCACGGGACATTGTGGCCCCGCGATCACTCTGTGCTGAATTCCAGTTGATTTGGGCAAATTCATTCTCGCACTGCCGCCTTCAGGATCCGGATTTTCTCATTGACCTTGCGGCCTAACTCATTGAGATGAAATGACGTTTTAACAAGATTTTCCAGTACCTGGAGGCTGAGGATGGTCCGGATTTCACGGCGCACTGTGGCTGCGATGATTGCAGGTTTGGCGCTTGCGCCCGCGGCAAGTTTTGCAGCGGAGCCGCTCAAGGAGATACGCATCGACTGGGCGACCTACAATCCGGTCTCGCTGGTCCTGAAGCAGAAAGGGCTCCTGGAAAAGGAGTTCGCCAAGGACGGCATCAGCATCGTCTGGGTGCAATCCGCCGGCTCCAACAAGGCGCTCGAATTCCTCAACGCGGGATCGATCGATTTGGGTTCGACGGCGGGCTCGGCCGCGCTGGTCGCCAAGATCAATGGCAACCCGATCAAGTCGATCTATGTCTATTCGCGTCCCGAATGGACCGCGCTGGTCACGGGCAAGGATTCCAAGATCGCCTCGGTCGCCGACCTCAAGGGCAAGCGCGTCGCGGTGACCCGCGGTACCGATCCGCACATCTTCCTGGTGCGGGCACTACTTGATGCCGGCCTCTCCGAAAAGGACATCACGCCGGTGCTGCTCCAGCACGCCGACGGCAAGACAGCGCTGATCCGCGGCGATGTCGACGCCTGGGCCGGCCTCGATCCGATGATGGCGCAGGCCGAAGTCGAGGACGGCGCAAAATTGTTCTTCCGCAAGGCGGACGCCAACACCTGGGGCATCCTTAATGTGCGCGAGCAGTTCCTGAAGGACCACCCGGACGTCGTGCGCCGCGTGCTCGCTACTTACGAAGAGGCCCGCCAATATTCGCTGGCGAATTACGACGAGCTGAAGAAGACCTTCATTGCCGTAACCAAGCTGCCGGAGGCCGTGGTCGACAAGCAGCTCAAGGAGCGCACCGAGTTGACCCACAGCCGTGTCGGCGCCCCGCAGCGCGATTCGATCCTCGCCGCAGGGCTCGCGCTGCAGCAGGCCGGCGTGGTCGATGCCAAGGTCGACGTGAAGGCGGTGCTGAATTCGCTGATCGACGACCAAGTCCCTCTGCCGACGAATTGACGATCCGTAGCCCGGGTGGAGCGCAGCGAAACTCGGGCTACGAAGCCTCGACGATTTGAGCTGTCGTCCCGGGCAAGCGAAGCGCGACCCGGGACCCATAACGACGAATGTTCGATGTGGCGCGACGTTGGGGCCCCAGCCCTGCCTTACCACCGGCTCCTGTGTTATGGATCCCGGCTTTCGCGGGGACGACGTGGGGTGAGACCCACCTTGCAATCCGGCGCGGGAAAGGGTTCTTGCCGTGGCGATGACCATTGAAGTGCCAGTGCTGGAACAACCCGACGCCGCCATGCCGCCTGCGGCGGTGCGGCTGTCGCGTTTTGTGCGGCCCGCGCTTGGGTTGCTGCTGCCAGTCGGGCTCGCGCTCGGCTGGGAGCTGGCGGTCTGGCTCGGCTATTCCAACGGCCGATTGGTGCCGCCGCCGACGAAAGTCTTCGCCACGATCGTGGAACTCGCGAAAAGCGGCGAGCTGTCGCGGCACATCATCACGACGCTCTCTCGCGTTGCCGCGGGCTTTGCGCTCGGCGTCGTCGCCGGCACGCTGCTCGGCGCCGTCTCCGGCTATTGGGGACTGGCGCGGCGGCTGCTCGATCCGACCGTGCAGGCGCTGCGGGCGATCCCCTCGATTGCCTGGGTGCCGCTGTTCATCCTCTGGCTCGGCATTTTCGAAACCTCGAAGGTCGCGCTAATCGCGGTCGGCGTGTTCTTCCCGGTCTATCTCGGCGTGATGGGCGCGATCCTCTCGGTCGACCGCAAGATTGTCGAGGTCGGCCGCATCTTCCGCCTCTCGGGCCCGGCGATGATCCGGCGCATCCTGTTGCCGGCGGTCTTGCCAGCTTACGTGGTGGCGCTCCGCGTCGGCCTTGGTCTGGGTTGGATGTTCGTGGTTGCCGCCGAGTTCATGGGCGCCTCCGAGGGACTAGGCTATCTCCTGATCGACGGCCAGCAGCTCGGCAAGCCGGCGCAGATTGTTGCCGCGATCGTGATCTTCGCGATCCTCGGCAAGACCACCGACTGGCTGATCGAGCTCGCCACCGCGCCGCTCCTGCGCTGGCAGGACGCCTTCGGCCGCGAGCGCGGAGCCGCCTGATGCTCGCGCTCGACAAGGTCGGCAAGACCTATCCCAACGGGGTCCATGCACTGTCGCGCTTCTCTGCCGAGATCAAGCCGGGCGAAATCATCGCCATCATCGGCGGCTCCGGTTGCGGCAAGTCGACGCTGCTCCGCGCCATCGCCGGGCTCGATCGCGCGACGTCAGGCACGGTGACGCTCGATGGCGCTACCATCACCGCGCCGCACGCCAAGATCGGCATCATCTTCCAGGAGCCGCGGCTGCTGCCATGGCTCAGCGTCGCCGACAATATCGGCTTTGGCCTGTCAGACCTGCCGGCCGATGCGCGGCGTGAAAAGGTGGCGCGCGCGCTGGCCCGTGTCGGCCTCACTGACAAGGCCAATGCCTGGCCGCGCGAGCTTTCCGGCGGGCAGGCGCAGCGGGTGGCGATCGCGCGCGCTTTGGTGCCGCAGCCGGAGGTGCTGTTGCTCGACGAGCCGTTTTCCGCGCTCGACGCCTTCACCCGGCGCGACCTGCAGGATCATTTGCTCGACCTCTGGGCCGACACTCGCCCGACGCTGATCCTGGTGACGCATGACGTCGACGAGGCCGTGGTGCTGGCGGACCGCGTGCTAGTGATGCGGCCGCGGCCGGGCCGGCTGTTCGAGGAGATCGCGATCAACCTGGCGCGGCCGCGCGACCGAAGTTCGGCACATTTCGACAATTTCAAGCGCCGCGTGCTGACAGCGCTCGATCGTTCGCTCGACCGCAACGTGCCTGACAGCGAGGCGGCCGCGAACGCAGGCGAGGCGATGTGGTGGTGACAGCCGTGCGATAAGGCAGTACACCCGGAGGCAGAAAATCCGGGAGAACAACAATGGACGCCACCGAGCTCCGCGCGCTGCAAGCCCCGATCAAGGAACGCTACAAGGCCGATCCCGCCACCGCCGTCATCACGCTGAAAGCCAAGGGCTCGATCGAGAGCGAAGGCATCGCCTGCAAGGTCGAAACCGGCCGCGCGCTCGCGGTCGCGGGCCTCCATCCAGCGACCGGCGGCTCCGGGCTGGAACTCTGCTCCGGCGACATGCTGCTGGAAGCGCTGGTCGCCTGCGCCGGCGTGACCTTGAAATCGGTGGCGACGGCGATCGAAGTGCCGCTCAAGAGCGGCAACGTGTTCGCCGAGGGCGATCTCGATTTCCGCGGCACGCTCGGTGTCGACAAGGAGGCCCCGGTCGGCTTCGCCGAGATCCGCCTGCGCTTCGAGGTCGACACCGACGCGCCGCAGGACAAGCTCGACCTCCTCTTGAAGCTCACCGAGCGCTATTGCGTGGTCTACCAGACCATCAGGCACGGCCCGCAGGTCGCGGTCTCGCTGAAGCGGGCGTGATGTCGTTGCTCTTACCTCTCCCATAGGGAGAGGTCGCGCCCAACGGGTCGCGCCGAAGGCGCGCCCGATGACAGGCTCCGGCGCGGGTGAGGGGCTTCGCTTCCTCGAGGGACCTGAACCCTCACCCGATTTGCTGCGCAAATCGACCTCTCCCTATGGGAGAGGTGAAAGCGGCGGTCCTAACCGGCTACATAGGTAACAGAATAGACCGGCGACATGGGTAACAGGTCAACTGATCGGCAAGGAGGAGCTTGCCGATGGGTTGGATGGAGACCTGTGCTGTGGATGAACGGATGCGGTTTGTGGTGGCGGCGCAAAAGCATGAGGAGTCATTTGCGGCGGTGTGCCGGCGGTTCGGAGTGAGCCGTCGGGTGGGCTACAAATGGCTTGCGCGGTTCGAGGAAGAAGGGGCGGCCGGTCTGTTCGATCGTCCGCGAGCTCCCCTGCATCGTCCGCAGAGCATTGCGGAGGAGGTCGCCGAACGCTGCCTTGAGGTCCGTCGGGCGCATCCGACCTGGGGACCGGTCAAGGTCCTTGCCTTTCTCGAACGGAAGTCACCCCGGACGGCATGGCCAGCGGCCAGCACGATCGGCGAGCTGTTCGACCGTGAGGGGCTGACGGTGAAGCGCAAGTTGCGCCGCCGCAGCCCGCCCTCGAGCGTGCCCTTTGCCGGCTGCGAGGCGGCCAACGATGTGTGGTGTATCGATTTCAAGGGCTGGTTCCTGACCGGGGACGGCATGCGCTGCGAGCCGCTGACGATCACAGATGCCTACAGCCGCTATCTGCTGCGCTGCCAGGCTCTGGCACACACCGACACGGATCATGTCTGGCCGGCGCTGGACGCGGCGTTCCGCGAGTTTGGATTGCCGCATTACATGCGCTCGGACAACGGCTCGCCGTTTGCCTCGCGCGGCGCCGGAGGATTGTCGCGGCTGTCGGTCAAGCTGATCAAGGCCGGCGTGACGCCGGAGCGCATTGCGCCGGGCAAACCTCAGCAGAACGGCCGCCACGAGCGCATGCACCTGACCCTGCTGCAAGACGTTGCCAATCCGCCGGCTCCCACCATGCGCGAGCAGCTCAAGCGCTTGCGCAGCTTCCAGCATCTCTACAACCAAGAGCGTCCGCACCAATCGCTCGACAATGCCACGCCAGCCGACCGCTACCAGGCCTCCTCGCGCCGCTTCCACGGTATCTTGCGCAAGCCGGAATACGCTGATGACCAGGACGTTCGCTCGGTCCGGCACAACGGAGAGATCAAGTGGCAGGGCAACACGATCTATATCAGCGAAGCGCTGATCGGCGAGCCTGTCGGCTTGGCCGAGGACCAGGACGGCTGGACCGTCAGCTATGGCCCGATCGTGCTCGGCACGATCGCTCACCGCGATGACCAGCTCCGAAGACCCAAACGTAAAGCAAAAGGCTGTGGACTTGAGGACAACGCTGCGCGTTGCCCTCAGGGTCCACAGCCTCAACAACAACAGACCTGAACGAAACGAGAATTGTGTTACCTATGTCGTCGGTCTGAACTGTTACCCATGTCGCCGGTTGCTCA
>NZ_AXAP01000040.1 GCF_000472865.1 Bradyrhizobium elkanii WSM2783
CATCGCATGCTGGTCGATCAAACCCCGTTCAACGCCGCCGCGGCGGCAGCCTGACAGGGAGGCGCACACCAGGTTTTCGGGCGGGTCACCACACCAGGCCTTCTCGAAGCGAAGTCCCTTCGCCGGGACGATGGATCAGGTCAGGCCGTTGCCCACCAGGTGGCTCGTAACCACGCTCCTGTAGATTGGCCGACCGATCCTCTCCAACCCCATCAGGTGGCGGTCTTGCACCGACCCCGTACAGAAGCGAGACCCCGGCGAGTGGATGACGCAAAAAGGGATTGACTGAGCAAGGCCCGTTACAGAAGGGTGGGCAAAGCGAAGCGTGCCCACCTTTCTTGCATCGCCCGTGGATGGTGGGCACGCTGCGCTTTGCCCGCCCTACGGACTACAGGCCGGCGCAGGCCTACTCAGCCAGATCCTCTTCGAGGATCGCCATCTGGAATTGGAACGAGCGATCGTCGTCTTCATCGTCGACGAAGAGGACGCCGACGAACTCCTCGCCGATATAGACTTCGGCGGAGTCGTCTTTCTTGGGCCGCGGCACGACGCGGATCTTCGGATTACCGAAGACGCGCTTGAGATATGCGTCAAGTTTCCTGACTTCCTGAACGTCCACGGGCGGTCTCCAATCGGATCGATGATTTGGGACGGAGTTTTAGGACGGGACGGCGGCAATCGCCAGAGCCTTTTCGGCTCTGGCACAATCTAATATTTGCAATCGAAACGATCGCGAAACACGAGTGAAATCAAAGCCCGATCGCGTTGAGCATCTGGTCCATGGTGCGCGACGGCTCGGCGCAGCCGGCCTCCCCCACGATCTTCGCCGGTACGCCCGCGACCGTGACGTTGTGCGGTACCGGCTTGACGACGACCGAGCCCGCGGCGATGCGCGCGCAATGACCAACCTCGATATTGCCGAGGATCTTGGCGCCGGCGCCGATCATCACGCCATGGCGAATCTTCGGATGGCGATCCTCGTTCTCCTTGCCGGTGCCGCCGAGGGTGACGCCATGCAGGATCGAAACGTCATCGTCGATCACGGCGGTCTCGCCGCAGACAAAACCGGTAGCGTGGTCGAGGAAGATACCGCGGCCAATCTTGGCGGCTGGATTGATGTCGGTCTGGAAGACTTCCGACGAGCGGCTCTGCAGATAAGAAGCAAAATCCTTGCGGCCCTTCAGATGGAGCCAGTGTGCGAGCCGATGCGTCTGCAGCGCATGGAAGCCCTTGAAGTAGAGCAAGGGGTCGATGAAGCGCGAGGTCGCGGGATCGCGGTCGTAGACGGCGACGAGATCGGCGCGGAAGGCGTTGCCGATATCGGGCTCATCACGCAACGCCTCGTCATAGGTCTGGCGGATCAGATCGCCCGACAGCGCCGAATGGTCGAGCCGCTCGGCCAGCCGATGCACGATCGAATCTTCCAGGCGCTCGTGATGCAGCACCGCGGAATAGATGAAGGTGGCAAGCTCCGGCTCGCGGCGAACGATCTCCTCGGCCTCGCTCCTGATCCGGTCCCAGATCGGATCGAGCGCGGCGAGCTTGCCGCCTTGCGGATTGACCTGATGCACTGCCATGGCTGGCCTCGCGTGATCTTTGCAGAGCATGATCTTCTTGGAGAACCGGTCCCCACTTTTCCGGATCATGCCCCAGTTTCGGTGTGCGCTATAGCACGGTTGAGCGACGTTTGTCCCGGTGCGGTTCGGCAAAGGATAAGCCTCGCTTAACCGCTATGCGGAGACGTCACATCCAATTGGTCGGCATTTGCCGGAAATCAAGCAGGCTTAAGTTCGATTTCCGTAGAAGAACATTCTCCTGGCGTAGAAGATCATTCTCTTTGCGACAGGAAGTCGATCACGCCGGTCTTGTAGACCTTGTCGCCCACCGCCCGCATGTGATCGCGGTTCGGGATGGCAAGCACTTGCGACCGCGGGATGACGCGGCCGAGCGCTTCGGCCGAGCCCGCGATCTCGTCATTGCTGCCGACCGCGATCAGGACGGGCACGTCGATGTCGGCGGCCTCCTGCCGTGTCATCAGCCGCCTCGAGCCGCGCAGGCAGGCGGCGAGCGCAGAGCGGTCGGAGCGGGTCTGATCGGCGAAGGCACGGAAGGTGCGACCGACCGGATCGGTGACATCCTCCAGCGAGGGCGCCTCCAGCGCGACAGCTACGTTCTCCCCGGGACCGCCGCCCTCGATCAGGCCGATGCCGATGCCGCCGAGAATTGCCGAGCGCAACCGCTGCGGCTCGTCGTGCGCCAGCACCGCCGTCATCCGCGAGCCCAGCGAATAACCCATGATATCCGCGCGCGGGATGCCGAGATGATCCATCAGCGCGATCACGTCGCTTGCCATGACGGCGATGTCGTACTCTGCGGGATCGTAGAGCTTGGCGGACTCGCCGTGGCCGCGATTGTCGAGCGCGATCACGCGGCGGCCATCCTTGCGCAGTTCCGAGACCCAGCCGGGATAGACCCAGTTCACGTTCTTGCTCGAGGCAAAGCCGTGCACGAGGAAAATCGGATCGCCCTCGCCTTCGTCGAGATAGGCGATCTCAACAGCGCCGTGATGAAAACTCGGCATCGCGCCTTCCGTTGTTTGAGGGATTTTCTTGGATTGACGACCGGCGAACGACCGCAGAGCTTAGCGGCAGGCGGTAGCGCCCGCCATCGCAGCCTCGGATGGCGCTTGTGCCATCGCGAGTTGTTTCCGCAAGCGCCGCGCCTTGCTCCGGCGCAGCCATGCCAGCGTCAGGCGTTCGGTGGTCGCCTTGATTGAGGACAGGAAGCCGAACAGCGTCAGCAGCGCGCCGAACAGCCACATAGTGAGGTTGAAGGCGCCGGCGGCAAGCAGCAGCGCGCCGCGGCCGAACAGTTTCAGGATCGCCCGGGTCTGGCTGCCCTTCGCTTCCGCGAGCCGCGCGGCGCGCGCGACATCCTTCGGTCCCTCCGCGATCTTGAGCGTCTCCAGCGCGCCGCGGGTGCCGGCTTTTTCGCCGATGCGCCCGACATCCTTGGCAAGGCGAACCAGAGCCCCGGCCTTTTCCACGCGGAACGCCGCCTTGATCGCGGTCATGGTCTGGCCCGGACGGAGCGCCGAAGCCGAGGCCATCGCCTCCTGCAGCATCGGCGCATCCACGACCTGGCGCGCCGAGCGGCCGGCCCAGGCCGAGAGCCCCTCGCTGATCCGGCCGACCTTGCGCGCATCCTTCACCAGCGACAGCCCGGCGCGCACCGGCGCGACACCGCCGACGGAAACATAGGTCGCAGCCGTCACTGCAAGGCCGGCGGCGGCGAGGCCAAGAATGAGATGATCGGTCTCCTCGCCCATCGCCAGATGCTTGCCTTCGCGCACGACATCCCTGACATCGCCGAAAACAAAAAGATCACCCGCGACCGTGCCGGACAGGCTGGCGAGATCGTCCGCGGTGCCGGTGACGAGGCCGGTGGCAAAGCGCTTGGCGACATGCGAGGTCGAGCTCGCTTCCGCAACCGCATCGTTCACGCGCGTGGTCAGTCCATCGCTGATTGCGACATTCTTCTCACGCGCGAGTTCGAGAAAGCTGTTGGCGAGATCGGCGTCATCAGCAGCCAGCGCCTGCTCGATATTCTGCTCGATCAGGCGCTCGTCATTCCGTAAAGCAGAACTGATCTGCAGGTCGGCCAATTGCGCCGGCTCGTCTTGTGCGGCCAGCATGGCATACGCGTCGCTGGCATACGGCCACAGCGCGACGCCGGCGGCGATGCTCACCAGCATCCCTGCCACCCCTATACTGACCCGCGCTCGCTTCATTCGATAAAACCCAGGGTTTTGCTCAACTTGGAAATAGTGTGCCGTTTTTAAGACACAACAGCCCCGACGAAAGAAGGGCTTCTCTCCGACGACAAGATTGTGTCGAATTTGCATGAGCAAATGGATGGTCGGGGCTCTAGGAATCAACTCCACCCGCCAGTATGGTGCCGGGCATTTCGCAGTGCCGCATCGCGTTAAATTGCGTCCGTCCGTTATTGCCATCCCAAGGTGAAGATATGTCCGACCACGTCGTCCCGCACTTCCATAACGATGCCGGAGTCTCGGTGATCGAGATCGGCTCGCAGGAGTTCATGTGCGTGGGCGCGAACCCGCCGTTCGACCATCCGCATGTGTTCCTCGATCTCGGCAATGACAACGAGATCATCTGCCCCTACTGCTCGACGCTGTATCGCTTCGCGCCCGATCTCGCGGCCGGCGAAGCCCGCCCGCCCGAATGCGTGCTGAAGGACAAAGTCGCCTGACTGCTCATGGCTGATTGATCCGTGGCGATCACGCGCACCGTTGTCGTCGCTGGTGCCGGGATCGGAGGACTGACAGCTTCGCTGGCGCTCGCGGCGAAGGGCTTTCGTGTCGTCATCCTGGAAAAGGCGCCGCGGCTGGAGGAAGTCGGCGCGGGCCTGCAGCTTTCACCCAATGCCAGCAGCGTCCTGGTCGGTCTCGGCCTCGAACCGCGGCTTGCGCCGCGCGCGGTGACGCCGGAAGCGATCAGCGTTCTCAGCGCGCGCGCGGGTGGCGAGATCGCCCGCCTGCCGCTCGGCGAGGCCGCGAGCACGCGCGCCGGCTCACCCTATTGGGTGGTGCATCGCGCCGATTTGCAAGAAGCGCTGCAGGCAGAGGTTGAGGATCATCCCGACATCGAACTCCGCCTGGGCTGGCAGTTCGAGGATGTCGCCGACCACGCCAGAGGACTGACGGTGGCCGCGCGGTGCGGCGACGCGCGGCAGAATGAGCTGGCGGCGGCGCTGATCGGCGCCGACGGCATCTGGTCGTCCGTGCGCAGCCGCCTGTTCCCGGAACTGCATCCACGGTTTTCCGGGCTGATCGCCTGGCGCGGCACGCTCGATGCGAAGGCGCTGCCGCGCGAATCCGCCTCGCCGCGGGTGCAACTCTGGATGGGACCGAACGCGCATCTGGTCGCCTATCCGATCGCCGCAGCACGACGGATCAATGTGGTCGCGATCGTGCCGGGAACCTGGAACCGGCCGGGCTGGAGCGAGGCCGGCGATGCGGGCGAGATCAAGAACGCGTTCTCCGCCGATTGGCCCGACAGCGCGCGGACGCTGATCGGCGCGGTCGAGGAATGGCGGCGCTGGGCGCTGTTCACGATGCCCGAGGTCAGCGAATGGAGCGCGGGCGCGGTCGCCCTGCTCGGCGACGCCGTGCACGGGATGCTGCCCTTTGCTGCGCAAGGCGCGGGCATGGCGATCGAGGATGCCGCCGTGCTTGCCAATTGCCTCTCTGGCTGCACCGGCGAGGACATCTCCGGCATTCCCGCGGCACTGAAGCGCTACACCAGGCTGCGCCGCGGGCGCGTCGATCGGGTGGCGCGCACCGCGCAGCGACAAGGGCGCATCTATCACCTCACAGGACCGATGGCGCTGACGCGCGATCTCGTCATCCGGGCGATGGGTCCGCAGCGAATGCTGGCGCGGCAGGACTGGATCTATGATTGGCGGGCGTGAAGGCGCGATTCAGCGCGAACGCGCGCCTCGGGCGGGCGCCGGTGGCACGATCGGCGCCGGCGCCGCCACGATCGTCTCATGGCATCTGTTGCGTCGCCAGTTTTCCTCGGCGAGCTTCTGCTGCGCGCGCACCGCGACGTAATCGTTGCGGTAGGCCACCTCCGCCACCACGGCGCCGCCGACCCCGGTCTCCGCCTTCGACATCAGCCCCTGCAACTCCGCCGCGCGCGACGTCAGCGCCGCGCGCTCCGTCTCGAGCTGCTTGCAGTCGTAAAGATCGTATTTCGCGGGATCGACAAAGGCCGGGCTGAGCGTCTCGCCCATCTGGGCGCAGCCGCAAAGCAGGCCGCCAAGCGCAATCAGCGCGGCGGTCACGGCCGCGTGCGGCGGCAGGTGGAGGAAGGTGCGGACGGACATGGCGCCTTGATAAACGGTTAAGTGTTGAGATTGGCTAAAGCAGCGGGAAATGTCGGGATTGAGGCTGGGCGGCCACCGCGCAGCGCGATACGCAAGACGTCGCGTCGTCGCGTTACGCGTTAAACTGTTGAAATAACGTGTATTCGGCAACAATTATCCTGTTTCCACTTCGTCACCAAACGCGCTAGATATCCTTCTCCCGACGAACGCGGACGTGGCGGAATTGGTAGACGCAAGGGACTTAAAATCCCTCGATGGCAACGTCGTGTGGGTTCGAGTCCCACCGCCCGCACCAATCGAATCAGACGAATCTCGCTTTGGCTACGACGACACGACCAGAGCCGGCAAGTCAGCCGGCACATGGCGGTCTGGACCGAGACCACAACCTACCAGGAACGAGGATATCATGATGCGCATTCTGGCTTTGGCTATCCTGGCAGTCGTTATGCTCGGCAAGACAACGCCAGCCCAGGCACAGACTTACGATCCGAACTATCCGGTCTGCCTGCAGATCTACCAGGGCATGGTGGATTACTACTTCGAATGTCGCTACACCTCGATACCCCAGTGTCAGGCATCAGCCTCCGGCCGGGCGGCTCAGTGCGTGGTCAATCCTTACTATGCCAAGCCCATTCCGCGCAAAAAGCGGCGGACGAGCAGGTCGTAGAGATGAACGTGCGTGCGGTCGCTTGAGCCAGATTTTTTTTGAGCCCGCCTTGAGACCATGATGCATCCGATCGCATCACTGCACGCCACTCTCACAAGATCGTCCGAAACAACTCGACGCAAAGCGTAAATCAGCACCGTTTGATTGCTGGCGAGAGCACGAGAACGTTCGAGTTGCGGTGAGGCAACAGCATGCTCGCGCGCGCTCACTCATCACGTTCCCGTCAGGTGTAGCTGGGATCACATCAACGCCTGCCACCGAAACCTAGTCTTTGCGCGCCGACCGCAATCTTGCGGCTGTCAAATCTCAACGCGTATGGATTGGAGATGTGACGATGGCAAGTTCGGAGCAGGATCGGCTTGCGGAGAAGACAGCCTGGATCGGCCGCGTAGCGATCATCATTGGTGTTCTGTTCTTATCGAGGCTGTTTCTCGTCGCGTTGTACGCCGCCTCGATGTCGCCAGGCACGGCACTCGGCGATTTCGCGACGATGACTCTGTTTCCGTAAATTCGGACATTAGGGACCATCGCCGTGCGCGCAACGGGTGCGGAACATTCTCTCGCCGAAAATGTTGTGATGCAGCATTGGAGTGCGATGACATGGCGAAAGACTATCCAGAGGAACACCAGGCGGCGGAACAGCACCCGGAACCGCAAGAGCAGAAGCAAGAGACGCGCGGGCCGGCTTCGCTGCCGGAACCAGCTCCGCCGCTTCTGAACGAAGGGTTGGAACGGGTGCGCGAGAGTCACTGCTGAGCGCGGACGAAACCCGCTCGCTCAAATGAAATGGCCGGGGCTGAGCCCGGCCATTTTGCTTTATCATTCGATGAAGCGCCCTACTCGCTCTTGTCGATGTTCCAGAAGATCGGGGTCGCCGGGCCGTCGAGCACGCCGGTGAGCGATTTGCGCCAGGCGCTCGGATTGAGGTACTGGCCGAGCGGGATATAGAGCACCTGGTCGTAGGCTTCCTTCTGAAATTCGGCGATGATCTTCTTCTGCTCGTCGAGCGAGGAGGCGCGCGCGAACTTGTCGCGCAGATCCTCGATCTTGGCGTTCTCAGCCCAGCCGAACCAGCCACCATTCTTGCCGCGGCCGTTGACCGAGGCATTCACGATCGGATTGGCGATGTCGGCCGCGACCCAATTGGTGAAGAACATGTTCCAGCCGCCCTCTTTCGGTGGCTTCTGGCTGGCGCGGCGGGTCACCACGGTCTGCCAGTCGGTGGCCTGCAAATCGACCTTGAAGCCGGCCTCGCGCAGCAACTGCGCGGCGACGATCGGCTGCGCCTTCAGCGTGCTCACATCGCCGGGCGCCATGATCACGATCGGCGTGCCGTCATAGCCGGATTCGGCCAGCAGCTTCTTTGCCTCCGCCATGCCGTTGCCCTTCACCAGCGTCTCGGCACCGACGTCGGTCTCCAGCGGCGTGCCACACCCGAAGATGGCGCCGCAGATCTTGTAGTACTGGGGATTGCCCACCAGTGCGTCGAGCACATCCTTCTGCTTCATCGCCAGGAACGCCGCACGTCGGACCTTGACGTTGTCGAAGGGCGGATAGAGGAAGTTCATGCGCCCCAGCGTCTGATAGCCGAACTTGTTGAGAACCTCGATCTTGAGATCCTTGTTCGCCTCCAGCACCGGCAGCATGTCGAGCGGCGCATTCTCCATGAAGTCGATGTCGCCCGACTGTAGCGCGTTCATCGCGGTTTGCGCGTCCGGCATCGTGATCCATTCGACGCGGTCGACCTTCACGACCTTGCCGCCGGCGATCCAGTTCGCCGGCTCCTTGCGCGGCACATAGTCCTTGAACTTCTCATAGACCGCCTTCACGCCGGGCTGGAATTCGGCCTGCACGAATTTGAACGGACCGGAGCCGATCTGCTCGGGGATCGGCTTGTCCGGCGGGGTCTCGGCAAGACGCTTCGGCATCATGAACGGCACGCGCGAGGACGGCTTGCCGATCGCATCCAGCACCAGGCCGTAGGGCTCCTTCAGTTTCAGCGTGATGGTCTTGGCGTCGGTCGCGGTGAGGCTTTCGGTGAAGTCCATCAGCTTCTGGCCCATGCCGTCGACCTTGCCCCAGCGCTGCAGCGAGGCGACGCAATCTTCCGCCGTCACCGGCGTGCCGTCATGCCACTTCAAGCCGTCGCGCAGCGTGAAAGTATAGGTGAGCTTGTCGTCGGAGACCTTCCAGTCCGCCATCTGCGGCTGGATCTTGAAATTGGAGTCGGTCGCGAGCAGCGTGTCATAGACCATGTAGCCGTGATCGCGGGTGATGTAGGCCGTAGTCATGATCGGATCGATCACGCGCAAGTCCGAATGCATCACCGCGGTGATGGTCTTGCCGGCCGCGAGCGCCTGCGCGCTCAGCGCCACCGAAAGCGCAACGATTGATAACGCTGACGACAGCGCCCTGCGCTTCCAACTGGACGTTTGGAACATTCCTGTCTCTCCTGACGTGAAACTGATCAAAGCCGGCTTATTCGTTGTGCAGTCGGTCCGTTATTTAGGCGAACCTAACATGCTGCAAGGCCTGCAAATTTGAGACTTGCACCAAGCGTGTATTGCGTCAATCCGGTTTTGGTCGAGATCGGATGTACACAAACGAATGGTGCGGCTCACCGCGTTTGACGCTACAACTTCGAAAGGCCGATTTCGCCGGTCGCGATCTGACGGCATTACGCGCCTGCAGCAACGAACAGAGGGACCTCATGAATCCAGCCAATCTTCCTTTTGATTCCGAAGTGATGCTGCAGGGCCTGCGTAGCTGGGTGGAGTGCGAAAGCCCGACCTGGGACGCCGCCGCCGTCGAGCGCATGCTCGACCTTGCGGCGCGCGAGATGGCGATCATGGGTGCGACGATCGAGCGCATCGCCGGCCGCCAAGGCTTTGCCGGCTGCGTGCGCGCGCGCTTTCCCCATCCGAAGTTCGGCGAGCCCGGCATTTTGATCGCAGGTCATCTCGACACGGTGCACCCGGTCGGCACCCTCGAGAAGCTGAAGTGGCGGCGCGAAGGCAACAAATGTTTCGGCCCCGGCATCTTCGACATGAAGGGCGGCAATTATCTAAGCTTGGAAGCAATCCGGCAGTTGATCCGCGCCTCCTTCACGACACCATTGCCGATCACCGTGCTGTTCACGCCGGACGAGGAAGTCGGCACGCCGTCGACGCGCGACATCATCGAGGCCGAAGCCGCGCGCAATAAATATGTGCTGGTGCCGGAGCCGGGCACCGCCGACAACGGCGTTGTCACCGGCCGCTATGCGATCGCCCGCTTCAACCTGGAGGCAACGGGACGGCCGAGCCATGCCGGCGCGACACTCTCTTCCGGCCGTTCGGCGATCCGTGAGATGGCGCGGCAGATCCTCGCGATCGACGGCATGACGACGGAGGACTGCACCTTCTCGGTCGGCATCGTGCATGGCGGCCAATGGGTCAATTGCGTCGCCACCACCTGCACCGGCGAAGCGCTGAGCATGGCCAAGCGCCAGGCCGATCTCGACCGCGGCGTCGAGCGCATGCTGGCGCTGTCGGGCACGTCGAACGACGTCACCTTCACGGTGACGCGCGGCGTCACCCGCCCGGTGTGGGAGCCGGATGCCGGCACCATGGCGCTCTATGAAAAGGCCCGCGCGCTTGCGGAAGGGATGGGCTTGAAGCTACCCCACGGCAGCAAGGGCGGCGGTTCCGACGGCAATTTCACCGGGGCGATGGGCGTGCCCACGCTCGACGGCCTCGGCGTGCGCGGTGCCGATGCACACACGCTCAATGAACATATAGAAGTGGACAGCCTTGCCGAGCGCGGCCGGCTGATGGCAGGGTTATTGGCAACCTTGCAGTGACCTGTAGCCCGGGTGAAGCGAAAGCGTAACCCGGGGGAAGCGAAGACCCCGGATTGCGCTGCGCTCCATCCGGGCTACGCTACTAAAGTGTGGCGGGTCATTCCGGAGCCATCCCGGAATGACGGGAGTTTGAAGACGCATCGGCGCCCGATGGCATGGGAATTGCTGAAATGCTACGCTGGTGACGGAACTCAGGTTAACGGCCGACGTCACTCCCAATGACCCTAATCTGACGGATCGACATTGCTGGGATATCTGCTTCGCCGAATCCTTGCCGCTATTCCCGTGATGGGCGTGGTGGCGCTGTTCGTGTTCCTCTTGCTGCGGCTGACGCCGGGTGATCCTGCGGCGATCCTCGCCGGCGACAATGCGACGCCGGAGCAGCTCGAACGGATCAGGACCTCACTCGGGCTAAACGAGCCGCTCCACATCCAGTTCTTCACCTGGATCGGAAAACTCCTGCACGGCGATCTCGGCGTGTCCCTGATCTCGAACGTGCCGGTGCTGAAGATGATCAGCCAGCGCATCGAGCCGTCGATCTCGATCGCGCTCTCCACCATCGTGCTTTCGATCGTGGTTGCGGTGCCGCTCGGCGTGATCGCGGCCTGGAAGCACGGCACCTGGATCGACCGCTTCGTGATGGGACTGTCCGTGCTCGGCTTCTCGGTGCCGGTGTTCGTGATCGGCTATGTGCTGATCCAGATCTTCGCGATCGACCTTCGCTGGGTGCCGGTGCAGGGTTTTCGCAGCATCACCGCGGGTTTCGGTCCGTTCTTCGAGCGCATCATCCTGCCGACTTGCGCCCTCTCCTTCATCTATGTCGCGCTGATCGCACGCATGACGCGGGCCTCGATGCTTGATGTGATGGGTGAGGATTACATCCGCACCGCCCGCGCCAAAGGCATCGGCGAGATGGGCGTACTGCTGCGGCACGGGCTGCGCAACGCCGCGGTGCCTGTCATCACAGTGATCGGCAGCGGCTTTGCGCTGCTGATCTCCGGCGTCGTCGTCACCGAGAGCGTGTTCAATCTGCCCGGCATCGGCCGTCTCACCGTCGATGCGGTGCTGGCGCGCGACTATCCGGTGATCCAGGCCATGATCCTGTTGACGTCGGGCATCTATGTCGCCGTCAACCTGCTCATCGACCTCGCCTATACCCTGCTTGATCCAAGGATCCGCTACTGATGGCGATCGATACCCTTCCCGAGTCGTCGCTTCCGATCACGACGCCGCTGCGGCCACGATTCGGATTTTTGACCTCGACGCCGATCATGACGGGCGCCACGATTTGCCTGTCGCTGATCATCCTGATGGCGATCTTCGCGCCATGGCTTGCGCCGCATGACCCGGTGCAACTCGCACCGGCACTGCGACTGAAGCCGCCCAGCGCTGAGTTTCCGCTCGGCACCGACGCCTATGGTCGCGACCTGTTGTCACGCATCATCTATGGCGGCCGGATCTCGCTTCTGATCGGGCTCGGTGCGGCGGTGTTCTCGATCAGCATCGGGCTCGTGATCGGCCTCGTCTCCGGCTTCTTCAAATGGGTCGACGCGGTGATGATGCGGATCATGGATGGCCTGATGGCGATCCCGAGCATCCTGCTCGCGATCGCCGTGGTCTCGCTGTCGGGCGCAAGCGTCTGGACCGTGCTGGTGGCGATCACCATTCCCGAAGTACCACGGGTGGCGCGATTGGTGCGCTCGGTGGTGCTCACCGCACGCGAGGAGCCCTATGTGGAAGCCGCGATCTCGCTCGGCTCCAGCCTGCCAAAGATCATGTGGCGGCACCTGATGCCGAACACGATCGCGCCGCTGATCGTGCAAGGCACCTATGTCTGTGCTTCCGCCGTGCTCACCGAAGCGATCCTGTCGTTCCTCGGCGCCGGCATCTCGCCGGAAACGCCGACCTGGGGCAACATCATGGCCGAGGGCCGCGCGTACTTTCAGATCAAGCCGTCCCTGATCTTCTGGCCCGGCCTCTTGCTATCGATCGCGATCCTCTCCGTGAACCTGATCGGCGACGCCGCACGCGATGCGCTCGATCCGCGCATGAAGCAGCGGGGGAGCGGGAAGTGATGAAGCCATTTACTCCGTCATTCCGGGGCGCGCGCAAGCGCGAGCCCGGAATCCATTTCTCAGCTTGCACTTGTGGCCCGATGGATTCTCTGATGTGCAATTGCACATCATAGCTCGCGCTTGCGCGCGCCCCGGAATGACGAGAGAGTAACTGAATGACCGACATCGTCCTCGACATCGACAATCTCGTCGTCGCCCTCGGCAATAAGCCGGGCGCAAGCCGCATCATCGACGGCATTTCACTGCAAGTCCGAGAAGGCGAGACGCTGTGCCTGGTCGGCGAAAGCGGTTCCGGCAAATCGGTGACCTCGCTCACGGTGATGGGCCTGTTGCAGAAGGGCTCGCTGATCCCGACCGGCGGCAGCGTCAAGCTGGTCGGCGAGGAGTTGCTGACCGCAAGCGACCGCCGCTTGCGGCAATTGCGCGCCACGCGGATGGCGATGATCTTCCAGGAGCCGATGACGGCACTCAACCCGGTGGTACCGGTCGGCCGCCAGATCGACGAAGTCCTGCGCGTGCATACCAATCTCGACGCCCGCGCGCGGCGGCAGAAGATCCTGGCGATGATGGAGCATGTGCGGCTGCCCGACGTGGAGCGCATCTTCGCCTCCTACCCGCACCGGCTCTCCGGCGGACAGCGCCAGCGCATCATGATCGCCATGGCGCTGGTGCTGGAGCCGAAGCTTCTGATCGCGGACGAGCCGACCACCGCGCTCGACGTCACCACGCAGAAGCAGATCCTCACCTTGATCCGCGACCTGCAGCGCGATCACGGCACCGCCGTGCTGTTCATCACCCACGACATGGGCGTCGTCGCTGAGATCGCCGACCGCGTCGCGGTGATGCGTCACGGCCGGCTGGTCGAGAGCGGGCCGCTGGACGGCATCCTGCGCAATCCATCGATGGAATATACCCGCAACCTGCTCGCTTCGGTGCCGAGCCTGGTGCCGCGGCCGCCGCGCGAGGAGACCAGGGAGCCGGTGGTGCTGGAAGCCAACGAACTCTGCAAGGTCTATCGCGAGCGCTCCCTCCTCGGCAAAATCCGCGAGGTCGCGGCCGCCAAGGACGTCACGCTGACGCTGCGCAAAGGCCGCACGCTCGGCATCGTCGGCGAAAGCGGCTCGGGCAAATCGACAGTGGCGCGCTGCATCGTGCGCCTGATCGACCCGACCTCCGGCGGCGTGCGGCTGGTGGGCCGCGAAATCTCCGAATTGTCGCGGCGGCTGTTGCAGCCGCACCGCAAGAAGATCCAGATCATCTTCCAGGATCCCTACCGCTCGCTCAACCCGCGCGTCACTGTCGGCGAGTCGATCGCGGAAGGCCCGATCAATTACGGCATGCCGCACAAGGAGGCGCTGAGCAAAGCGCGCGAACTGCTCGAGCTGGTGCATTTGCCGGCGGACGCGATCTCGCGCTATCCGCACCAGTTCTCCGGCGGCCAGCGCCAGCGCATTGCGATTGCGCGCGCGCTCGCGCTCGACCCTGAGGTGCTGGTGGCAGACGAGGCGGTGTCCGCGCTCGACGTCTCCGTGCAGGCGCAGGTGCTGGATCTCCTGGATGAGATCCAGAAGCGGCTCGGCATCGGGCTGCTGTTCATCACCCACGATTTGCGCGTTGCGGCGCAAATCTGCGACGATGTCGTTGTGATGCAGCATGGCCGCGTCGTCGAACAGGGGCCGGCGGCGGAAGTGCTCACTCACCCGAAGGAGGCCTACACCAGGGCGCTACTTGATGCCGCACCCGGCCGCGGCTGGGATTTTGCCAATTTCCGGCCGGTGGCTGAGGCCGCGGAGTAGCCACCACCCGTCATTGCGAGCCACCGGGTCGGCGCGAACGCGCCGCCCGATGACGGGCTCCGCGAAGCAATCCATGCCGCCGCTTACCGGGACATGGATTGCTTCGTCACTGCGCTCCTCGCAATGACGGCCTAGTCCAGGCAGATCAGCCACTTCCCAACGCCCATGCGGCATGCAAATCCGGAATGCTTCGCGGCTTGCGCTGGCCGCAGCGACACGCTTAACGTCGCGCCCCATGACCTCTTTACGAGACCCTGATCAATGACCCGCATCGCCGTTGGCGGCTTCCTGCACGAGACCAATACCTTCGCGCCGACCAAAGCGACCTATGATGATTTCGTGCATGGCGGCGGCTGGCCATCGATGGCGCACGGCGCCGACATGTTGAAGGTGATGCGCAAGATCAATGTCGGGCTAGCCGGCTTCGTCGAGGCCGCCGAAGCCAATGGCTGGGAATTGATCCCCACGATCTCCTGCGGCGCCAGCCCGTCCGCCCATGTGACCGAAGATGCGTTCGAGCGTATCGTCAAGAAAATGATCGACGGCATCGCCAGTGCAGGCCCGCTCGATGCTGTCTATCTCGACCTGCACGGCGCGATGGTGACCGAGCATCTCGACGACGGCGAAGGCGAGATTTTGGCGCGCGCGCGCAAAGTGATCGGCAAGGACGTGCCGCTGGTCGCAAGTCTCGATCTGCACGCCAATGTCACGCCTGAGATGGTCGAGCATGCCGATGCGCTGATCGCCTACCGCACCTACCCTCATGTCGACATGGCCGACACCGGCCGCGCATCCGCAAGGCATCTCGCGCTGCTGCTGGGAACCAGGCAGCGCTTCGCCAAGGCGTTCCGGCAACTGCCGTTCCTGATCCCGATCAGTTGGCAGTGCACCAATGACCAGCCGACCAGAGGCATCTACGAGAAGCTCGCCGCGATGGAGAGCGATGCGGTGCCGACCCTGTCCTTTGCGCCGGGCTTTCCCGCGGCCGATTTCGAACATTGCGGCCCGAGCGTGTTCGCTTACGGCAGGACACAGGCCGATGCCGATGCCGCCGCCGACAAGCTTGCCGCATTGATCACTGGCCATGAGGACGATTTCGACGGTCGCATCTATTCGCCCGACGACGGCGTCCGCCATGCGATGGAGTTGGCAAAGACCGCGACCAGGCCGATCATCATTGCCGATACCCAGGACAATCCCGGCGCCGGCGGCGACTCCGACACCACAGGGATGCTGCGCGCATTGGTGCGCAACAATGCGACCCGCGCCGCAACCGGCGTGATCTACGACCCCCAATCGGCGAAGGCGGCGCATGCCGCGGGCGTCGGCGCCACCGTAACGCTCGCGCTCGGCGGCAAGTCGGGCATCCCGGGCGATGCGCCCTACAAGGAAACCTTCGTCGTCGAGCAACTCTCGGATGGAAAGTTCGTGGCGCCCGGTCCCTATTATGGCGGCCGCGACATGGACATGGGACCATCGGCGTGCCTGCGCATCGGCGATGTCAGAGTGGTCGTCAGCTCGCACAAGGCGCAGCTCGCCGACCAGGCGATGTACCGCTATGTCGGTATCGAGCCGACCAAGCAGGCGGTCCTCGTCAACAAGAGCTCGGTGCATTTCCGTGCCGATTTCGAGCCGATCGCCGAGAAGCTTTTGATCTGCGCCGCACCCGGCGCGATGCCGGCCGACACCGCCTCGCTGCCGTGGACCAAATTGCGGCCGGGAATTCGTATCAAGCCGAACGGGCCCGCCTTTGCGCCTGTCAACACATCACGTTCAACCGGATAAGGACCAAATGCCCACCATCGAACGCATCGAAGGCTTTGCCGACGAACTCACGGCGATCCGTCGGGATTTCCATGCCCATCCCGAGATCGGCTTTGAGGAGGTCCGCACCTCCGGCATCGTCGCCGAGAAGCTCGCGAGCTGGGGCATCGAGGTGCATCGCGGCCTCGGCGGCACCGGCGTCGTGGGCGTGCTCAAGGGCAAGGGCAATGGCGGCAAGCGCATCGGCCTGCGCGCCGACATGGACGCGCTGCCGATGGAGGAAAACACCAACCTGAAATGGCGCTCGACCATTCCCGGCCGCTTCCACGGCTGCGGCCATGACGGCCACACCACCATGCTGCTCGGCAGTGCGCGCTATCTCGCCGAAACCCGCAATTTCGACGGCACCGTGCATTTCATCTTCCAGCCGGCAGAGGAAGGCCTTGGCGGCGCCCGCGCCATGATCAAGGACGGTCTGTTCGAAAAGTTTCCCTGCGACGAGATCTATGGCCTGCATAATGCGCCAGATCTGGACCACGGCGAGATCGCGGTCCTGCCGGGGCCGGCAATGGCCGGCGCTGATTTCTTCGACATCACCATCCAGGGCTATGGCGCGCATGGCGCGATGCCGGAGCGCTCCAAGGATGCTGTCGTGATCGCGATGACGCTCGGACAGGCGCTGCAGACCATCGTCAGCCGCAATGTCGATCCGTTGCAGGCGGCGGTACTGTCGATCACGCAGATCCACTCGGGCTCGGCCTACAACGTCATTCCGGGCGACGCGAAGCTGTGCGGAACCGTGCGCGCCTTCTCCGACGAGGTGCGCGCGCTGATCCGCGAGCGCATGCGCGCGATCTCCGCCGGCATTGCGGCGGCCTTCCAGGTCGAAATCACCGTCGACATCCGCGACGGTTTCAGCGTGCTCGTCAACCAGGAAGAACAGTCTCGCGTGGTCGAGCAGGTCGCGCGCACCGTGGTCGATCCGTCGAAGGTCATCACCCGCTCGCAGCCGAAGATGGGCAGCGAGGATTTCGCCGACATGATGATGGCGGTGCCCGGTGCCTATTTCTGGGTCGGCCATGATGGCTCGGTGCCGGTGCACAATCCCGGTTATGTCCTCGACGACAAGATTCTGCCTGTTGGCGCCAGCATGTTCGCACGCATCATCGAGACTCGTTTGCCGGTAGGTGCCCATGCATAAACCAGCCCCCGAAGAAGCCGTCACCTCGCTGCACGACCTTTCCGCCACCGACCTGATCGCGGGCTACCGCGCCAAGCAGTTCTCGCCGCTGGAGGTGCTGGACGAGGTGATCGCCCATGTCGCCCAGTGGGAACCGCACATCAAGGCGCTCTATCTGTACGACCCGGATGGCGCGCGCGCAGTGGCCAAGGCCTCGACCGACCGCTGGCAGGCCGGCGAGCCGATGGGCACGCTCGACGGCGTGCCTGTCACGATCAAGGACAATATCGCCACCAAAGGCCAGCCGGTGCCGCTCGGTGCCGCCAGCGTCAGGCACGTGCCGGCGGAGAAGGATGCGCCTCCTGCGGCACGCCTGCGCGAAGCGGGCGCGGTGATCTTCGCCAAGACCACGATGCCGGATTACGGCATGCTGTCCTCCGGACTCTCTTCGTTCCATCCCCTCACCCGCAACCCCTGGGACCTCAGCAAGAATCCCGGCGGCTCGAGCGCGGGCGCAGGTGCGGCCGGTGCGGCCGGCTACGGGCCGCTGCATCTCGGCACCGACATCGGCGGCTCGGTTCGCCTGCCGGCATGCTGGTGCGGCCTGGTCGCACTGAAGCCGAGCCTCGGGCGCGTCCCGATCGATCCGCCCTATGTCGGCCGCGTTGCGGGTCCGATGACCCGCACCGTCGACGACGCCGCGCTGATGATGAGCGTGCTGTCGCGCCCCGATCGCCGCGACGGCATGAGCCTGCCGGCGCATGAGATCAACTGGAAGACGCTGGAGAAGTCGCCGCGCAAGATGCGCCTCGGCCTGATGCTCGATCTCGACGTCGGCCAGGCGCTCGAGAAGGAAGTGCGCGACGTCGTGGTGAAGGCGGCGAAAACCTTCGAATCCGCAGGCGCCGTCGTCACCGAGATCGACGGCTTCTTCACGCGGCAAATGCTCGAGGGTCTCGACAATTTCTGGCGCGCGCGGATGTGGGACGATCTTTCGAAGCTCTCGGGGGAAGAGCGCGCAAAGGTGCTGCCCTATATCTACAAATGGGGCGAGGCCGGCGCGAAACTGTCGGGCGTGGACGTCATCCGCGGCTTCAACCAGACCATGGCGATCCGCGCCGCCGCAGCCAAACTGTTCTGCGATTTCGACTACATCATCTCGCCGGTCTCACCGGTGGTGAACTTCGCGGCCGAGCTCCCCGCTCCGCTCAACGATCCCGACAGGCCGTTCGAGCACATCTGCTATACCGTACCGTGGAATATGTCGGAGAACCCGGCGCTGTCGATCAACGGCGGCTACGACAAGAAGGGTTTCCCGATCGGCGTGCAGATCATCGGCCGCCGCTTCGACGACATCGGCGTGCTCGGCATGGGCAAGGCCTTCGAGGCCCTGCGCGGCCCGCAACGCCCCTGGCCGCAGCCGCCTGAGAAATAATCTCCGCACTCCGTCATGGCCGGGCTTGTCCCGGCCATCCACGTCTATACGCTTGCGAGAAAGCAAGAACGTGGATGCCCGGGTCAAGCCCGGGCATGACGATGATTTGCGCTGGGACGCAACGAACAGACACAAGGAAGGAAACAACCACCATGGCGTATGAGACGATCAAGTACGAGGTCGCCGAGCAGATCCTCACGATCACGCTGAACCGCCCGGACAAGCTCAACGCCTTCAACGCGACGATGCAGCAGGAACTGATCGACGCCTTCGATGCCGCCGACAAGGACGACGACATCCGCGCCATCATCGTCACCGGCGAGGGCCGCGCCTTCTGCGCCGGCGCCGATCTCTCCTCCGGCGCCAACACCTTTGACCGCGACGCCCGGCGCGGAGCGGTGAAGCGGCTGCCGAGCGGCGCGGTCGATTACAGCGATCCCAATGTGCGCGACGGCGGCGGCCAGGTGACGCTGCGCATCTTCAAGAGCCTGAAGCCGGTGATCGCGGCGGTGAACGGGCCCGCGGTCGGCATCGGCGTCACCATGCAGCTTGCGATGGACATCCGCATTGCGAGCGAGGCCGCGCGGTTCGGCTTCGTGTTCTCCCAACGTGGCATCGTGCCGGAGGCGGCCTCGAGCTGGTTCCTGCCGCGCATCGTCGGCATCTCGCAGGCGCTGGAGTGGTGCTACACCGGCCGCGTCTTCCCCGCGCAGGAGGCGCTTGCCGGCCGTCTCGTCAGCAAGGTGGTGCCGCCGGACGAGCTGTTGCCGACCGCCCGCGCGCTGGCCAAGGAGATCGCCGCCAAGACCGCGCCGGTCTCGGTGGCGCTGATCCGGCAGATGATGTGGCGCATGCTCGGCGCCGACGATCCGATGGAAGCGCACAAGGTCGACAGCCGCGGCATCTACGCCCGCGGCCGTTCGGACGACGTCAAGGAAGGCGTGGTCTCGTTCCTGGAAAAGCGCCCCGCGCAATTCAAGAACAAGGTCTCGTCCGACATGCCCGACTATTTCCCGTGGTGGCAGGAACGCGAATATAAGTGAGCACACTTGGGACGACGCCAGCACGGGACGGCGTCGTCCTCCTGCACGGCATCAGCCGGACCGCGCGTTCGTTCCGCAAGATGGAAAGCGCGATCGAGCGCGCCGGATATACAACGCTCAATCTCGACTACGCCAGCCGCCGCAAACCGCTTGAGGCGCTGGCGGAAGACATCCATCCCGCGATCGAAACTTTCGCAGGCCGTCTTGGTGGCCGAGTGCACTTCGTCTGCCATTCCATGGGCGGACTGCTGGCGCGCGTCTATCTCGCCAAACACCGGCCGCACAATCTCGGGCGCGTGATGATGCTGGGGACGCCCAACGGCGGTAGCGAGATCGCGGACCGCTTGAAGAATGTCGTGCTGTATCGCGCCTTCTTTGGCCCGGCCGGGCAGCAGCTTGGCACGCTGCGCGATCTTGCGACCATGGCGCTGCTGCCGCCGATCGACTATCCGGTTGGCATCATCGCCGGGAACCGCTCAATCTACCCTGTCGCCTCGGCCTTCCTGCCGCGGCCACATGACGGTCGTGTGTCGGTCGCGAACACCAAGCTCGACGGCATGACCGATCATATTGTCGTGCGCACGTCACATCCATGGCTGGTGCGCAATGACGCGGCGATCGCGCAGACGATTGCGTTCCTGCGGGAGGGGAAATTTACGGCGCATTGGTAAAGTGGGCGTCGATAACGTGCCACCTCGGCTTTTGATCCATGCCGGCCGCGCATGGAGGCGAGCAGCACGTCCACTGCAACGCAAATTCGCAACGCGATATCGTCGCTGCAAATCCAGTCACTGAATCGGTACCGATGCGACTTCGCCTGCGGATGCTTATCCTGGCACCCCTCGTCCTGGCCGGCTGTGCCGAACGGGACGCCGAATGGGCGCGGCGCGGCCGGGAAAGCCTGATCGGACTTAATCAATCGAACATCCGGATGTGCGCGGGGCTGCCGACTGGAACCACCAAGGACGGCACCGGCGAAATCTGGATGTATGAGCATGCCGCCAGTGCGCCCGGCGGTATAGCGCCGCCGGCCCTCACGATCCCACCCGGGCTGAACATCGGCGGCCAGCCGTTGAACGGCTATTGCCGCGTGCAGCTCCGCTTCGTCGGCGGCAAGGTCGCGGAGGTGCAATACGCCGGGAATACCGACATCGGCGACGCGCGGGATGCCGTCTGCGGCCAGATCGTGCGGACATGTCTCGGCTACGCGCAGGCGGAGAAGTAATACTCGTAGGGTGGGCAAAGCGAAGCGTGCCCACCATTCCAAGCGGAGTGTCGATGGTGGGCACGCTTCGCTTTGCCCACCCTACACGATCTCGCTCGCAATGACGGCTAACCCATCATCAGCGCCACGCGGCCGATCGCCTTGCGCTCCAGCAGCAGGCGCATCGCTTTCGCAACATCCTCCAGCGGCAAACGATGCGAGATGTTCGGGCGCACCTTGCCGGCTTCCGCCCATTCGGTCAGCGCCTTGATGCGCACCTCGCCCAGCGCCGGATTCCGCCGCACGGCTTCGCCGGCGCGGATGCCGAGCACGCTGGCGCCCTTGATCATCAAGAGATTGGTGCGGGCAAGCCCGATGCCGCCGGTGAAGCCGATGACGAGCAGCCGCGCGCCCCAGTTGATACAGCGCATCGAGTTCTCGAACACCTCGCCGCCGACCGGATCGAACACGACATCGGCGCCGTTGCCGTCCGTGATGCGTTTCACGGCATCGCGAAACGGCTCGCGATCGTAGAGCACGAGATGGTCCGCTCCCCTCGCCTTGGCGATCGCAAGCTTCTCCTCGCTGGACGCGGCAGCGATCACGACGGCGCCGAGCAGCTTTCCGATCTCGACCGCGGCCAGCCCCACGCCGCCGCCGGCGCCATGCACCAGCAGCACCTCGCCGGGCCGAAGCTGGCCGCGGTCGATCAGCGCATGATAGGCCGTGCCGTGCGCGGCAAGAAAGGTCGCGCCTTCCGCATAATCGAACGTCGACGGCATCCGCGTGAGCTGCGACGGCGTGGCCACCGCCTCGTCGCTGAAGGCGCCGTGGCGCATCTTGACAACGACCTTGTCGCCGACCTTGACGCCCGTGGCATCATTTACCTCGACCACGTCGCCAGCGGCTTCCATCCCCGGCGTGAACGGCAACGGCGGCTTGAGCTGATATTCGCCGGCCGCCATCAGCACGTCGGGAAAATTGATCCCCGCGGCGCGGATCGCGACGCGCACCTCGCCTGCCTTCAATGGCGCGGACGAAAATGTTTCCAGCCGCAGGCGCTCGGGCGGGCCGAGCTCGCGGCAGACAACGGCTTTCGGCATCACGCTGCGCGCTCCTTCTTGCGCTCCAGCACCTCCCGGATCAGCGGCAAGCGGTCGTTGCCGAAATACATGTCGGTCTTGTCGACGAAGATGGTCGGCGAGCCGAAGCCGCCGCGCGCCATCACTTCATCGGTGTTGGCCTTGAGCTGGTCCTTGATCGCCTGCTGGCTGATGCCGGCGAAGAATTTTGCCGGATCGATGCCGACCTTGTTGCAGATCTCGGTCAGCACCGCATCCTGCGAAATGTCCTTGTCGTCCCCCCAATAAGCCTCGAACACCGCGCGCGCGAACGGCACCATCTTGTCGTTGCCGAGCCAGATGCAGCCGCGCATCGCCTTGACACTGTTCACGGGAAACACGCTTGGCGGCATCTTGATCGCAAGGCCTGCCGAGCGCGCCCAGTCGGAGAGATCCTTCTTCATGTAGCGCGCCTTCAGCGGCACCGGCGTTTCGCGCGAGGCGTAGACGCTCGGGTTGACGGTGTTGAAGATGCCGCCGACCAGGATCGGGCGCCAGGAGATATCGACGCCGAACTCCTTTGCCAACGGCTGGATGTTGTGGAAGGCGAGATAGGTCCAGGGGCTGGAGCAGTCGAAGAAGAATTCGATCATGGTGGCGTTTCCTGTTGTGATATCGCTTGTGTCCATTTTCGTCATTCCGGGATGCGCCGCAAGGCGCAAGCCCGGAATCCATTGATCGGCGTGCGCCAGCGGCGAAATGGATTCCGGGCTCGCGACTCCGTCGCGCCCCGGAATGACGGATAGTTATTGCTTCTCCAGCATCTCCTTGGCGCGCTGGCCGAACATGTTCTTGCGTGCCTCCTCGTCGAACGGTTCCTTGACGAACTTGCCGATCGCGAGCCCCGCCTGCACCTGCGGCCGGGCGCGCACCTCGGCGTACCAGCGCTTGATGTTCGGGTAGTCGTCGAGCGTAAAACCCTGCGCCTTGTGGGTCATGGTCCAGGGGAAGCAGGCGATGTCAGCAATGGAGTAGTCGCCGGCGATATAGGCGCCGGTCTTGCCGAGTTGGCGGTCGAGCACGCCATAGAGCCGCGCCGCCTCGTCGCGGTAGCGCTCGATCGCATAGGGGATCTTGTCGGCGGCATAGAGCGCGAAATGGCCGTGCTGGCCAAGCATCGGACCGAGCCCGCCCACCTGCCACATCACCCACTGGATGACCCTGGAACGGCCGCGCATATCCGCAGGCAGGAAGCGGCCGGTCTTCTCGGCCAGATAGATCAGGATCGCGCCGGTTTCGAACACAGCGAACGGCTCGCCGCCATCGGCGGGCGCGTGGTCCACGATTGCCGGGATCCGGTTGTTCGGGCTGATCGCCAGGAATTCCGGGCGAAACTGCTCGCCGGCGCGGATATTGACCGGGATGACCTGATAGGGAAGCCCGAGTTCCTCCAGCATGATCGAAATCTTCCAGCCGTTCGGCGTCGGCGCGTAGTGCAGGTCGATCATGGTTTCCCCCAAGAGGTCGCGTCATAAAGACGCTTGTTGTTCTGTACCTCGATCATAAGACATGGCAGACAGGCGCTCAATCCGAACCGAGGGAGGCCAGACATGCTGTTTCCGACCACGATCGCAGGCTCCTTGCCGAAACCGGAATGGCTGGCCGAACCCAACACGCTGTGGGCGCCCTGGAAGTCGCAAGGCGACGAGCTGGCGCGCGCCAAGCGCGACGCCACCCTGCTGGCGCTGAAGCTGCAAGAGGATGCCGGAATCGATCTCGTCACCGAGGGCGAGCAGGCGCGGCAGCATTTCGTCCATGGCTTCCTGGAGAAGGTCGAAGGCATCGATTTCGCCCACAAGGTCGAGATGGGTATCCGCAAGGACCGCTATAAGGCGATGGTGCCGCAGGTGGTGGCGCCGCTGCAGCTCAAGGGCCGTGTCCATGCCACCGAGGCCCGTGTCGCCCGCACCCACACGACGCGCAAGCTGAAATTCACCCTGCCCGGCCCGATGACGATCATCGACACCATCGCCGACCAATATTACGGCGACCGGGTCAAGATGGCGTTCGCCTTTGCCGAACTGCTGAACGAGGAGGCCAAGGCGCTGCAAGCCGACGGCGTCGACATGATCCAGTTCGACGAGCCCGCCTTCAATGTCTACATGGACGAGGTTCGCGACTGGGGCATCAAGGCGCTGGAACGCGCCACCGAGGGGCTGACCTGCGAGACCGCCGTGCACATCTGTTACGGCTACGGCATCAAGGCCAATACCGACTGGAAAGAGACCCTGGGCAGCGAATGGCGGCAATATGAAGAGACGTTTCCTGTGATCGACAAGAGCACGATCCAGCAGGTCGCGATCGAATGCCGCAACTCGAAAGTGCCGATCGAGCTGCTCGCGCTATTGCCGGGCAAGATCGTCCAGGCCGGCGTGATCGATGTCGCGAGCGACGTTGTCGAGACCGCCGAAGACGTGGCCAATGTGATCGAGGCGGTCGCGAAATTCGTGCCGAAGAGCAACATCGTCGCGACGACCAATTGCGGCATGGCGCCGATGCGGCGCGACATCGCGGAAGCCAAGCTGATGGCGCTCGGCGCAGGCGCCAAGCTGGCGCGGCAGCGGCTCGGCTGATCGCTTCACCTCTCCCATAGCGAGAGGTCGGCGTGAAGCGCCGGGTGAGGGGTTCGGCGCTCTCGTGGGACCTGATCCCCCTCACCCGCGCCTTCGGCGCGACCTCTCCCCAATGGGGAGAGGTGGTCCTCGCGGCCGCATCGATTCAAGCAAATGAGGTCGTGCTTGGATGCAGCACGGGCCGATAGCCGGCGGCGAATGCGCGAACCGTCGATGGCGGCGTCAGCAGCAGCGCAGCATCGGCGTCGATGTCGGCGCGTGCGTAGCCAGCGAACGACCAGCGCAGCGGTTCGCCGCTTACGATGAGAAAGCTGCGCTCACCCGCCTGCACCATCGCTCCGTCTGGCAGGCTCGCGAGCAGCATCGGCAGCGGATGCAGCCGCTTCCGACCGCGGTCGAGGCGCTCGCGATGCAGCACGGCGTCGATCTCGGGCGCGTGGATGTTTTCCGCGTCGTTGCCCTGCTCCCAGGCGGCGCGAAAGCGGTTGGCATCGTCGCGGCGGCAGAAGAAGCAGGGGCGATGGCCCGCGGCGAACGCGGTGGCTTCATCGAGGAAGAACAATTCGGTCCAGCTTCGCCCGCCCATCACCTTGCGGCGCCGGCCGCGGAATTCGCACACGCATGTCAGCCAAGCCGGGCTTGACCAGCGCTTTTTCAGGAGCGTTTTGGTCGCCGGATCATGGATGATGCCGCGGTTGCCGGTAAACAACCCGCGGTGCGGCGTGGCGACGATCTCGCCGGTTGGCGTGACGCGGTTCTGCAGGGGCATCTTGCTTCTCCTTCTCCCCGTTCTTACGGGGAGAAGGTCGGGATGAGGGGCTCTATCCGCGAATACGAAAGCAAATGTACTCGCGGGGACTCCCCCTCACCCGGATCCCGTCTTCGATGCGATCTGACCTCTCCCCGCAAGCGGGGCGAGGTAAGGCTACGCCGCGCCGTCGCGGATCGGCGGCTGGAACGAGAGCGCGGTGTCCCAGGGGAAGAAGATCCAGGTGTCCTGCGACACCTCGGTGATGAAGGTGTCCACCAGCGGCCGGCCCTTCGGCTTGGCATAGACCGTGGCAAAATGGGCATCGGGCATCATCTCGCGCACCATCTTGCCGGTCTTGCCGGTGTCGACGAGGTCGTCGACGATCAGAAGCCCCTTGCCGGTGCCATTGCCAAGCTTGGCGGTTGCTTCCGAAATGCCCTTCAGGACCTGAAGGTCGCCCTGTTTGTTGTGGTCGTAGCTCGCGATGCAGACGGTGTCGATCACGCGCACGCCGAGTTCGCGCGCCACGATCGCCGCCGGCACCAGGCCGCCGCGGGTGATCGCGATCACCGCCTGGAATGGCCCGACCTCATTGAGCCGCCAGGTCAGCGCCCGGCAGTCCCGATGGAACTGGTCCCAGGACACCGGGAAGGCCTTGCCTGCCCGTTCCTGTGCGCTGAGGTTCGTATCCGCCATCTTTCTCTCCGAGAAGTCCGTCTCGCCGCTTTAACGCGTCACCTGCAGGTTCGCCAGCATCTCCTTCACCGCCCCCATTGCGGCGGCGAGCTTGTCCGGATCGCGGGAGCGGACGACCAGATTGGTGTTGGGACGCTGCTCTTCGTCCATGAACGGATAGCTGCCGATGATGGTGTCGGGATGGGCGATCGCGATCTCCTTTAAGGGTCCGCCGATGTCGCCTTCCCGCGCATTGGCGCGGACCGAATCAGAAAGCATCCGCACGCCCGATTTCAGGCGCGGCGCGACGATGTCCATCATCGCCTGCATGATGGTCGGTATGCCCGCCATCACGACGACATTGCCGAGCTTGAAACCGGGCGCGAGGATGGTCGCGCTCTGGATCAGGTCGGCGCCGTCGGGGATCCGCGCCATGCGTAGCCGCGCCTCGTTCAGGTCCTGGTCGCTCCAGCGCTCGCGGAAGCGCGCTACCACCTCCGGGTGATGATCGATGCCGACGCCGAACGCCTTTGCCACGGCATCGGCGGTGATGTCGTCGTGAGTCGGGCCGATGCCGCCGGTGGTGAAGACATAGCTATAGCGATGGCGCAGCGCATTCAGGGCTGCGACAATGTCATCCTCGTCGTCGGCGACGACGCGCACTTCCTTCAGGTCGATGCCGATATTGGTCAGGTATTCGGCAATGAAGCCGATATTCTTGTCCTTGGTCCGGCCGGACAGGATCTCGTCGCCGATCACCAGAAGGCCAGCCGTGACGATCTCGCTCATGGTTTCTTCCTCACCCTTTTCCGCCCCCGGGCCCCGCCGACGCAGCGGCTTGAAGTCGCGGGTCTTTGCTGCCGAAATAAGCAGGTGGCAGCCGGTTTTTCGAGCAGCCCCTTGAGACACCCATACCAAATGTCGCCAGCCAATGCATATCCTGCTGGCCCGCCCCTTGCTACCATCCCGGCAAGTCATGCACTGTGGCGTATGGTTTCGGAGGACGTTCAGGATTTATGGCAGTTGCATTCGATGAGATGAACGGCCAGGGCGGCACCGAAATCCGCCAAGCCTACCAGGAGCTCTCCCGCTGGCTGACGGAGACGCCTCCGGATGCGCTGGAATATCGCCGCCAGGAGGCGGAGCTCCTGTTCCGCCGGATCGGCATTACCTTTGCGGTCTATGGCGACGCCGCAGCCCAGGAGCGGCTGATCCCCTTCGACGTGATCCCCCGCATCCTGTCGGCCAGGGAATGGGCGCTGCTGGAAAAAGGGCTGAGGCAGCGCGTGCTCGCCCTCAACATGTTCCTGCGCGACATCTATCACGGCCGCGACATCCTGCGCGCCAACATCATCCCGGAAGACATGATCTTCCAGAACCCCGTCTTCCGCCCGGAGATGAACGGCCAGGACGTGCCGCACGACGTCTATGTGCATATCGCCGGCATCGATATCATCCGGACCGATCCGGAAAACTTCATCGTATTGGAGGACAACGCGCGCACGCCCTCGGGCGTATCCTACATGCTGGAAAACCGCGAGATCATGATGCGGCTGTTTCCGGACCTGTTCGCCCGCCACCGCGTCGCGCCGGTCGAGCGCTATCCGGACGAGCTGCTGGCGGCGCTGCGCTCGGTCGCGCCGCGCGGTGCCGCGGCCGAGCCGACGGTCGCGCTGATGACGCCCGGCATCTACAATTCCGCCTATTACGAACACTCTTTCCTTGCCGACAAGCTCGGCATCGAGCTGGTCGAAGGGCGCGACCTCATCGTCAAGAACGATGAAGTCTTCATGCGCACGACCGAGGGATTGAAACGCGTCGACGTGATCTACCGCCGCGTCGACGACGATTTCCTCGATCCCCTCACCTTCCGCCCGGACTCCGCGCTCGGCGTGCCCGGGCTGATGTCGGCCTATGCCGCCGGCAATATCACGCTCGCCAACGCAGTCGGGACCGGGATCGCCGACGACAAGGCGATCTATTCCTACATGCCCGACATCGTGAGATTCTATCTCTCCGAAGAGCCGATCCTGAAGAACGTGCAGACCTGGCGCTGCCGCGAGCCTCAGGATCTCGCCTATGTGCTCGACCATCTCGACGACCTCGTGGTGAAGGAAGTGCACGGCTCCGGCGGCTACGGCATGCTGATCGGGCCGGCCGCGACCAAGGCAACCATCGAGGCGTTCCGCGACAAGCTCAAGCGCGAGCCTGAAGGCTTCATCGCCCAGCCGACATTGGCGCTGTCGACCTGCCCGACCTGCACCGAGAAGGGACTGGCGCCGCGCCACGTCGATCTGCGCCCGTTCGTGCTGACCGGCAGCGAGCGCGTCACCATCGTGCCGGGCGGACTGACGCGGGTGGCGCTGAAGGAAGGCTCGCTCGTGGTCAATTCCAGCCAGGGCGGCGGCACCAAGGACACCTGGATACTGGACGAGTAGAGGGTTTAGCTTTCGCATGCTGTCGCGCACCGCAGAAAACCTGTACTGGCTCGCCCGCTACGTCGAGCGCGCGGAATATCTCGCCCGCACCATCGACGCCACCTTGCGCGTCACGGCGCTGCCGGCGGCCTATATCGGCAAGACCAATGAATGGGACTCGGCGCTGCTGACAGCCGGCGTCGGCGAGAGCTTTTACGGCCATTATCAGGAAGCCAACGAGGCCAACGTCGTCGAATATCTGTCGTTCGCACCGGACAATCCTTCCTCGATCAGGAACTGCATCGAGGCGGCCCGGCTCAATGCGCGCTCGGTGCGGACAGCGCTGACCAGCGAGATGTGGGACACCATCAATGCCGCCTGGATCGAGCTGCAGGCGGTGTGGTCGAAGGGCACCGGAAATCGAGAGGATCTGGCAAAGTTCCTGCGCTTCGTTCAGGAGACGTCACTGCGTTTCGACGGCTCCGCCTATCGGACCATGCTGCGCAACGACGCCTACTGGTTCTCACGGCTGGGCGTGCATCTGGAGCGCGCCGACAACACTGCCCGCATTCTCGACGTCAAATACCACGTGCTGCTGCCCGAGGAGGAGCATATCGGCGGCCCGCTCGACTATTATCAGTGGACCTCGATCCTGCGCTCGGTGTCGGCGCTGACGGCCTATCACTGGGTCTACCGCGAGACGCTCAAGCCCTGGCTGATCGCCGACCTCCTGATCCTCAACGACACGCTGCCGCGGTCGCTGGCAAGCTGCTACGGCAATCTGGTGCGCAATCTCGACCAGATCGGCGTCGCCTATGGCCGCCAGGGCGCCGCCCAGCGCCACGCCCGCGGCATCCGCAACCGGCTTGAGCACAGCCATATGGACGATATCTTCCAGCACGGCGTGCATGAATTCATCCAGGAGTTCATCGCAGACAATTCACGCCTGGGTGAGATCATCACCAAGCAATATCTGATTTGATGGGCTAAGATGCCCGCAATCACACGCCCGTCATGGCCGGGCTTGTCCCGGCCATCCACGTCTTGCTATGCCGGCCAAATGACGAGGACGTGGATGCCCGGGACAAGCCCGGGCATGACGATCCCAACCTGATGTTGGTACGCCATGCGCCTGCGAATTGCCCATACCACGACCTATCGCTACGAGCCCCAGGCTTCCGGCGTGATCCAGATCCTCCGGATGACGCCGACGAGCCATGACGGGCAGTATGTGGCGGACTGGCAGATCGACGTCTCGACCGACTCCAGGCTCGACGCGCATGAGGACGCGTTCGGCAATGTCACGCATGTGCTGACCCACGGCCCGCTCGCCGACCTCACCATCCATTGCGAGGGGCAGATCGAGACCCACGACACCGGCGGCGTGCTGCGCGGCACCGACGAGCGCTTTCCGCCGAGCCTGTTCCTGCGCTCGACCGCGCTGACCGAGGTCAATCCGGCGATGGCGGCCCTCACCCGCGAGTCGCGCTCGGAGGCCGATGGCGACGTGCTCGGCTTCCTGCACGCGCTGATGGTGCAGATCTATGAAGGCATGGCGTTCGACGAGGACCCGACCAACAGCGGCACCACGGCGGCGGAGGCCTTCGCGCTGAAGCGCGGCGTGTGCCAGGACTACGCGCATATCTTCATCGCCTGCGCGCGCTCCGGCGGCGTGCCGGCCCGCTTCGTCTCCGGCCACTTCTTCCGTTCCGACGGCACGGTCAACCAGGCCGCCGGCCATGCCTGGGCGGAAGCCTATGCGCCCGATCTCGGCTGGATCGGTTTCGATGCCGCCAACGGCATCTGCACCACCGATGCCCACGCCCGCGTCGCCGTCGGCCTCGACTATCTTGGCGCCGCCCCGGTGCGCGGCACCCGTTATGGCGGCGGCACCGAGACGCTCACCGTCGCAGTCAAGGTCGAGCAGGCCGGCCGTCCCAGCCAGTGGCAATCGCAGTCGCAGTGAGAGACTCAAGCGGGACTTGATCGATTCGCGTATCACCGAACTGCTCTCGCCCGACCAAGAATTCCCGCAATTCTTGCTGGTCATTCCCGACAAGATCGCGGATGCGCGCATCGTAATACCTGCGCGCACGGCGCCGCCGTGTTCCATGCGCAACAGCGAGCGCCAATTGAGCGCGGTTGCATCACGGCTCGTCTTCTAGCGCGCGAGCCTGCATTCGAAGGATTCAACAGCGTCGTCGATCAGTTAGCCCACATATTAGAAGTCTTCGAAAAAATTGTTCTGCCGCGAATTTCGAGCGATTCAAAAACGCGACAACTCGACGCGCGCTGCGTTGACACATAACACGCGTACGGCTGCGATCGTCGCGTGAGGTCAGAACATCAACTCCACCACGGCGTTCGCCGGATGGGGCACTGACATATGTATTGGAATACGCACGGCGTTGCGCGCCGTACTATCTCTTTTTCACAACTCACGACTTTCAAGTGTACCGCAAGCATATTGGCGTTAGGCGGCTTGCTGATCGCCGGCTCGCCGGCGGGGGCGCAGAGCGCGGGGCAATCGGGCGCATCGGCGCTACCGCCCGTCAATATCGACGCGCCTGCGCAGCGCGCGCAGCGTCCAACCCAAGTCCGGCGCAACACCGCGTCGCGGCGCGATCCTAACCAGCGGCCGAATCAACGAGCCGATCATGCGGGGGCACAACAGCAGCAGGCGACGCCCGCACTGGTATCGACGGCGCAGCGCGTCAACGCCGGCACCAACGGCTTCGTCGCAAGCCGCGCCTCCGGCGCCACCAAGACCGACGCACCGATCATGTCGACGCCAGGCTCGGTCGCCGTCATCACCCGCAGCGAGATGGATGTTCGCCAGGCGCAGAGCATCCGCGATCTCCTGCGCTACGCGCCCGGTATCTATTTCAGCAACGATACCGACTTCCGCTTCCAGCCGGTCAAGGCGCGCGGCTTCGACGTCGAGCAATATCTCGACGGCCTGCGCCTGCAGGGCGGGCCGTTCGGTACGCCGCGCGTCGACCCCTACCTGCTCGAGCGCGCCGAGCTCATCACCGGCCCGGCGTCGATCCTTTACGGCGCAGCTTCGCCCGGCGGCATTCTCAACCTCGTCAGCAAGCGCCCGACCGAATCTCCCTTCGGCGAGGTCCAGTTGCAGACGGGCACGTTCGACCGCATCCAGGGCGCGTTCGACGTCGGCGGCCCCGTGGACAAGGACAAGACCCTGCTCTACCGCGTCACCGGCATCGGACTTAGCGCCAACACCCAGGTCGACAATATCGGCGAAGAGAAATACGCGATCGCGCCGGCCTGGACCTGGCGGCCGGATATCGACACCACCATCACCTTCCTCACGAGCTATCGGCAGGACCCGAAAGGCGGCGCCTTTGCGCTGCTGCCGATCCAGGGCACGCTGGTGCCGGGCACCTACGGGCAGATTCCCCGGAACTTCTTCGCCGGCGACTTCAACTATGAGAGCCTGAAGTACAAGCAGGCGACTATCGGCTACGAATTCGAGCACCGCTTCGACGACATCTTCACGGTGCGGCAGAACGTGCGCTATCTGCACAACGAGCTCAACTACATCGAGGTGCAGCCCGGTGCGTTCACGACAACGGGCGCCGGCCCCACCCTTCGCCTGGCCGACGGCCGCACCATCACGCGAAGCTATTTCTCGACCAACGAAAACCTCAACACCTTCGCGGCAGACAACCAGCTTCAGGCCAAGTTCAACATGGGCCCGTTGCAGCACACCGTGCTCGCCGGCTTCGACTATCAGCGCTTCGACTTCAACAACCTGGCGCGCTACGCTCCCACCAACACGCTCAACATCCTGGCGCCGAACTACACCCAGAACATCGCAGTCCCGACGTCGGTGTTCCAGAACCTGGATCAGCACCTGGAGCAGCGCGGGGTCTATGTTCAGGATGAGGCGAAGCTCGGGAAGCTGACCGTGCTCGGCGGCATCCGCTACGACTGGGCCGAAGGCAATACGCTCAATCTCGGCACGCGCGTCCTCAACAATGATGAGAAGTCGAGCGGCCGTATCGGCGCGATCTACAATTTTGACGTCGGGATTGCTCCTTACGTCAGCTATTCGACCTCGTTCCAGCCAACCACCGTGGGCTCGCTGCTCAACGGTCAGCCCTACAAGCCGACCATCGGCGAGCAGATCGAGGCCGGCGTCAAGTACCAGCCGGTGGGCTACAACCTGATGTTCACCGCCGCGGTCTATGACCTGAAGCAGCAGAACGTGGTGAGCGCGATTGCCGGACCTGGCATCCCGCCCAACTCAAACGCCCAGGTCGGCGAGGTCACCTCGCGCGGCTTCGAGGGATCGGTGGTCGGAAGTCCCCTGCCCGGCTTGAGCCTGCGCGGGCAATACTCCTACCTCGACAACCGGATCTCCGCGCCACTGGACGTCAATTACGGCAAGGTACTCGCCAACACGCCGATGCACACGGCCTCGCTATGGGCCAACTACGTCGTGCAGGATGGTCCGGCGGTCGGCTTCGGCTTCGGCGGCGGTGTCCGCTACATGAGCGAGATGTACACGACCAACGCCAACAATCTCACGGTGCCGACTATCGTCGCAAACAGCCCCGCGCTGGCCAACATCATTCCCGCCAGCACGACCTTTGACGCGGCCCTGTCCTATGATTTCGGGATGCGGTTCAAGGAGTGGAGGGGATTGAGCGCGGCGGTGAACATCAATAACGTGTTCGACAACAGCTACGTCTCGATCTGCACGGCGGCGGGCTGCCGCTGGGCGGTCGGTCGCACGGTGCTGGGGACATTGACCTACCGGTGGTAATGGGATGACTGCGCAATCCGTGAAATGGTGGTCGCTGGTCCATAAATGGACCAGCCTCATCTGCACGCTGTTCATGCTGATGCTGTGCATCACCGGGCTGCCGCTGATCTTTCACGACGAAATCGATGAACTTTTCGAGCCGGAAATTGCCGCGCGAGATTTTCCACCCAACACGCCCGAAGCCCCGCTAAGCAGGCTGATCGAGGCAGCGAAGGCGCGCTTCCCGGAACGCTATATCCAGGTCCTGAACTGGGACGATGACCACGCCAATGTCGTCAATGTCTTTCTGTCCGATGTTCCGACCCCACCGCCAGGACAGCGGTTCTTGAAGCTGTCCTTCGATTCGCGGACCGCCGAGATTCTCGGAGAAGACGCGCAGCAAGGCGGCCTGATGCGGACCATCCGCATCTTCCACCGCGACATGCTGATGGGATTGCCGGGCGAGTTGTTCCTCGGCGTCATGGGCTTGTTGTTCGTGACCGCCGTCGTCTCCGGCGTCATGCTCTACGCGCCATTCATGCGGCGGCTCGATTTCGGCGAGGTGCGACGCGCCCGCGCGCGACGGATCAAATGGCTCGACCTGCACAATCTGATCGGCGCGGTGACGCTGGTGTGGGCGTTCGCCGTCGGCCTCACCGGCGTCATCAACACCATATCGCTGCCGCTGTTCAACGCCTGGCGTGCGCAGGTGATGCCGGAATTGATCGCGCCGCATCTTGGCAAGCCGCCGCTTTCGAAATTCGCCTCCATCGATGACGTCGTTGTCACGGCGCGCCAGGCGCTCGGCGACAACACGCCCGTCAGCCTCGTGCTGCCAACCGAAGCGCGATTCGGCACGCCGCGCCACTTCATCGTCTGGACCAAGGGGACGACGCCGATCACCTCGCGCCTGTTCACGCCGGTGCTCATCGATGCCGAGACCGCGCAACTCGTCACCGCAAAGGGATTGCCGTGGTACCTGCGGACGCTGCAGGTGTCGCGCCCGCTCCATTTCGGCGATTACGGCGGCCTGCCGCTCAAGATCATCTGGGCGCTGCTCGATCTCGCGACCATCGTCGTGCTGGCGAGCGGCATCTATCTCTGGCTCAGCAAACGCAAGCCCGCCCGCGCCGTCTCGGCGGTCTCGCCCCGGCCGGCTGTCGCGGCGACATCCGGGCTTCCCTCGTGAAACGGCGGCATCACGTTACAACCGTAATCGAGAGCGATCTCGCTGAAACCATGCGGTAGCGCCGCGTCTCCATTCTCTCGTGCGACACCTTTGCCGCAAGAGAGATCGAGACAGATGCTCCATCAAGACCAATTTCGTGACCTTCGTACCCTGACGGCGCCGGACAGCAACAAAACGGTGCTCGCCGGCATCCGGAAACTCGCTCCGGAGATCGCGGCTCGCGCCGCCGAGATCGAAGCCGCACGCTGCGTCCCGCCCGACCTGATCGATCGGCTGAAATCGATCGGTATCTTCAGGATGTTCGTGCCGAGAAGCTATGGCGGATTGGAACTTGCCTTGCCGGAAGGGTTGGAGGTCATCAGGGCTCTGGCCCGGCTTGACGGTTCGATCGGGTGGACCGCGATGGTGGCTACCGGGGGCAGCCTTTTCGCGACCTGGGCAGTACGTGAAACCTACGAGCGCATCTATCGGAATGGACCTGACGTACCCATCTGCGGATCCGCGCAGCCGGGCGGAAAAGCGGAGCCGACGGCGGGCGGCTTCCGGGTGAGCGGCCGATGGCCATTCGCGAGCGGCTGCAAGCATGCCGATTGGATGGCGGGGTTCTGCATCATCACCGACGACGACGGCAAACCGCTCCCCGGTCCGCAAGGGCAGCCGGTGGTTCGCGGCTTTGCATTGCCGGCGCAAAACTGGGAAATCGAAGATACCTGGCATGCGGCCGGTCTCAGGGGAACCGGCAGCCATCACATTGTACTGCGCGATGCACTGGTTCCCGAGGCCAACTTCTTCGATGTCGCAAACGGCACGCCCTGCGTACCGGGCCCGCTCTATCCGGCGGTGCCGCAATTGGTGCCGATGTTTCACGGTGCGAACTCCGTCGGCATTGCCGAAGGCGCCGTCGACGAATTGGTGGCGCTGGCCCATACGGGACGGCAGCAGTTCCGGGCAACCACGCCGATGCGCGACTCCGAGATATTCCAGCTCGAACTTGGCCGCATTTCCGCTGACGTCAATGCAGCGCGGGCCGTTTGCGAGACGCAGATCGCAAGCCTTTGGCACCACGCCTTGGCTGGAACGCTGAACGACGAAAGCCTCGTCGTCGAGAGCACGCAGGCCGCGACCTGGATCGCCGCCACCTGCGTCCGGATCGTCGACGCGTGTTTCGCACTTGCCGGAAGCAGCGCGGTCTATGAGACCTCGCCACTGCAGCGGCGCCTGCGCGACATGCACGTCGCCGCCCAGCACGCCGCTGTGCAGCAACGACAGTATGTCGCGGTCGGCAAACTGCTCCTGGCACGCTCGGCGCAGGATGCCGGACAGACATGATGGTGATAGGCTACGCCGAACACATATCTGTCATCACCATCTGGCTGCAGGGCATCAGGAGCGCGCATCGATCATGAATTTGAATCGACGTCACTTTGTCATCGCTGCTCTCGCCAGCCTGGCGGCGCTTAACCGCGCCGCCGCTGCCGAGCGGTGGAAAAGGCTGCCTGCGACACCGCCGCCGGTTGCGGGGCGCAGCGCGCGAGCGCAGGTGAACGGCATCAGCCTCTATTACGTCGAACTCGGCGAAGGAAGCCCGGTGGTCTTTCTCCATGGCGGGCTTTCCAACTCCGATTATTTCGGCCTGCAGGTGCCGGAGGTCGCGCGCCGGCATCGCGTCATCCTCGTCGACAGCCGCGGCCATGGCCGCAGCACGCGCAACGCGCAGCCGTTCGGATATGACCTGATGACCGATGATGTCGTCGCGCTGCTCGATCATCTGCAGATTCCGCGCGCCGCGATCGTCGGCTGGAGCGACGGCGCCATCATCGGATTGGACATGGCGATGCGCCATCCCGATCGGGTCAGTCGGGTGTTTGCGTTCGGCGCCAACACCCAGACGTCAGGCCTGAAGCCTGACGTCGACAAGGACCCGACCTTCGCGCAGTTCATCGCACGCGCAAAGACCGAGTATGAGCGCCTCTCGCCGACACCTGGGGAATTCGACCAGTTCCTGCACCAGATCGAGAAGATGTGGGAGACCCAGCCGAACTGGACCGACGATCAGTTGCGCGCGATCCGCGCCCCCGTGCTGATTGCGGACGGCCAGTATGACGAGGGCATCAAGCGCGAGCACACCGAATACATGGCCGCGACCATTCCGGGCGCCGGCCTGCTCATCCTTCCCAATGTCAGCCACTTCGCCTTCCTGCAGGATCCCGTGCTGTTCAACGCGGCGCTGCTAGATTTCCTGGAAGGCTAGCGGCCGGTTGCTTCACCTCTCCCCGCTTGCGGGAGAGGTCGACGCGCGAAGCGCGGCGGGTGAGGGTTCTCTCCCCACGGAAAGTCCCATCGTGGAGACACCCTCACCCCGGCCCTCTCCCGCAAGCGGGAGAGGGAGCGCAGCCTCCATCGCGGAGGCAACGCCGTTCCCTGGGGAATTGGGGTTGGATCACATCCCGAAATTGGCTACTAGTTTGGCGCCGAGACGTTCGGACTTTCGGGGACGGAAATGACCTATTGCTGCGGAATCCTGGTGCGCGACGGCCTCGTCATGATCGCCGACACCCGCACCAATGCCGGTCTCGACAATGTCTCGACCTTTCGCAAATTGCACATCTTCGCCCAGCCCGGCGAGCGGATCATGGCGGTCGCGAGCGCCGGCAATCTCGCCATCAGCCAGTCGGTGCTGTCGACGCTGACGGAGGGTATGGAAGATCCTGAAACCGGCGAGGTCGAGACGCTCCTGAACGCGCCGACCATGTTCCAGGCCGCGCAGCGCATCGGCCGCGCCATCCGCGCAGTGCACGCAACCGAAGGCGAGGCGCTGAGGTCGGAAGACGTCTCTTTCGACGTCTCGTTCCTGTTCGGCGGCCAGATCAAGGGCTCGCGGATGCGGCTGTTCATGATCTACACCGCCGGCAACTTCATCGAATGCACCACCGATACGCCGTATTTGCAGATCGGCGAGCACAAATACGGCAAGCCGGTGCTCGACCGCGCCATGCATTACGACGTCGAGCTCTATGAGGCGCTGAAGACCGGATTGATCTCGATGGATTCGACGATGCGCTCCAACCTCGGCGTCGGCCTGCCGATCGACGTGCTTGTGGTGCGCAACGATGCCTGCGAGGCCGACCTCAATCATCGGATCGAGGCGGGCGAACCCTATTTCCACGATCTCCGCTCGCGCTGGTCGGCGGCGCTCCGCGCGGCGCATCAGAACATCCCGAGACCGCCGTACAAGACCGAAACCGAATCCAAGAAACAATAAGGAAGGAAACGATGGCCGAAGCAGGAAAGAGAATAGCCGTGGTCACAGGCGCCGGCACCGGCGTCGGACGCGCCGCATCGCTGGCGCTGATCAATGCCGGCTTCACCGTGGTGCTCGTCGGCCGGCGGCTGGACATGCTGCAGGAGACGCAGAAGCTCGGCGGCGATGCCAGCAAGAGCCTGTGTGTGCAGGCCGACATGACCGATCCCGACTCGATCGCGGCCCTGTTCGCCAAGGTGACAGACAGCTATGGCCGGCTCGACCTGCTCTTCAACAATGCCGGCATGGGCGCGCCGCCGGTGAATTTCGAGGATTTGCCGCTGGCGCAGTGGCAGGCGGTGGTGAACACCAACCTCACCGGCCCGTTCCTGTGCACCCAGCACGCCTTCCGCATCATGAAGGACCAGACCCCGCGCGGCGGGCGCATCATCAACAACGGCTCGATCTCGGCACACGCGCCGCGGCCGTTCTCCGCCGCCTACACCGCGACCAAGCACGCGATCACCGGCCTGACCAAGGCGTCCAACCTCGACGGCCGCATGTACGACATCGCGGTCGGCCAGATCGACATCGGCAATGCCGCGACACCAATGACCGACCGCATGGTCGACGGCGTGCTGCAGCCCGACGGCCGCAAGATGCCGGAGCCGCGGATGGACGCGAAGGCCGTCGGTGATGCGGTGGCCTATATGGCGAACCTGCCGCTGGACGCCAACGTGCTGTTCATGACGGTGATGGCCAGCAAGATGCCGTTTGTGGGACGGGGTTAGACACCCCACTCACCGTCGTTGCGAGCCAACGGGTCGCGCGAATGCGCGCCCGATGACAGGCTCCGCGAAGCAATCCACCTCTCCGCCTGCGGAGACAGTGGATTGCTTCGTCGCTTTGCTCCTCGCAATGACGGTGGCGGAAGCAGCGCCCACAGAAACCACATCCACAAGACGAAGTTCACCGCACCTGAACGGAGCGGCATTGCACTTGCAGATCGTGCTGCCATAATCGTTCGGGAGACCTGTGAATGTTACAACTGCAATCGGCGTTCGGCGTGGTGGCGCTGCTTCTGATCGCCTGGGCTTTCAGCGAGAAGCGCAGCGCGGTGTCGATCCGGCAGGCGATCGTCGGCCTCATCGTGACGCTGGTCACTGCGCTGGCCCTGATCAAGGTGCCGCTGGTGGCATCGGCTTTCGGCGCCATCAACGAGGCCGTCGGCGTCATCGCCGCCGCCTCGCGTGCCGGCACCTCCTTCGTGTTCGGCTATGTCGGCGGCGCGCCGCTCCCGTTCGATGTCAAGGCGCCGGGCGCTGATTTCATCCTCGCCTTCCAGGCGCTGCCGATCGTGCTGGTCATGAGCGTGCTGACCACGCTGCTGTTCTATTGGCGCGTGCTGCCGCCGATCGTGCGCGGCATGGCCGGGCTGCTCGAACGGACGCTCGGCGTCGGCGGCGCGGTCGGGCTCTCCACCGCCGCCAATATCTTCCTCGGCATGGTGGAAGCGCCGCTGTTCATCCGGCCCTATCTGGCGCAGCTCACCCGCGCCGAACTGTTCCTGGTGATGACGGGCGGCATGGCCGGGATCGCCGGCACCGTGCTGGTGCTCTACGCCACCCTGCTGGCGCCGCTGATCCCCGATGCGGCGGCGCATTTCGTCATTGCCTCGGTGCTAGGGGCGCCGGCGGCGATCCTGGTGAGCCTGATCATGGTGCCGGAGACATCAGGCGGGCGCACCGGCGGCGCGCTCGACGATCGCAGCGATCCCGAGATGCAGGCGTCCTCGACGATGGATGCCATCGTCAAGGGCACCGCGGCCGGGCTTGAACTGTTGCTCAACATCGTCGCGATGCTGCTCGTGTTGGTGGCGCTGGTCTATCTCGTCAACGCGATGCTCGGGATCCTGCCGGACATCGGCGGCGCCAAGATTTCTCTGCAGCGTCTGCTCGGCTATATCATGGCCCCGGTGTGCTGGCTGATGGGCCTGCCGTGGTCGCAAGCCATCACTGCGGGCAGCCTGATGGGGACCAAGACCGTGCTGAACGAATTGATCGCCTATGTCGATCTGTCGAAGCTTCCCACCGACGCGCTGGATGCGCGCTCGCGCCTGATCATGCTCTATGCGATGTGCGGCTTCGCTAATTTCGCCAGCCTCGGCATCATGATCGGCGGCCTCAACACGATGGCGCCGACGCGGCGCGAGGAGATCAATTCGCTCGGGCTGAAGTCGATCGTATCGGGCACGCTAACAACCTGCCTGATGGGCGCGATCGTGGGGCTGTTGACGTAGCCGCTCCGTCATTCCGGGGCGTCCGAAGGACGAGCCCGGAATCCAACGGGCCGCGGACACAAGCGGAAGAATGGATTCCGGGTTCGCGCTGCGCGCCCCGGAATGACGGCGGTGGTTATGTCGTCAACTCTACCGTCTTGAACTCGGCGGGCAGGATGATCTCGAGCAGTTCGACATCATCCGAATAGTCGAGGATCATGTGCTTGATCTTCGGCGGCTGGGTCCAGGCGCTGCCTTGCTGCATCAGAGTCTCGCCCTGCCCTTCCATGTAGGTCTTCACCCAGCCCTTGAGCACATAGACCATCTGGAATTGCACGTCGTGATAATGCAGTTTCGAGACCTCTTCCGGATTGCACGGCCCGACCAGCCGGATCACATGCGCCTGCGCAAGCCCGTGCGTGGCGTCGGCAAAGCCGAGATCGCGATATTGCGCATAAGCGCGCAGCCCGTCGGCCTTGAAGTCTTCTTCGCGATGATGGCTCACCGCAATGCGTTGCTTCGGCTGCGCCTTATGTGCCGCCTTGGATACGCGGCCCTTGGACTTGATCGCCTTGCGGGCGGTGGATTTGGCGGCGGTCTTGTGGCCCGTCCATTTCTTCCGGACCGCCGTCTTGGCCGCGGGTCTTGATGTCACCTTCTTAGCCATGGCCTGCCTCCCTGTTGCAGGCGTCCGCGACGCGGACGCGTCCAGGGAACGTTACCACCGTTCCGCCCGGCAGCAATTGGTCTTGGCGCCTCAGTGCAAGCGGAAGACGCCGTCGACGGCACGCAGCTCCGCCGGCTTGATCAGCTTGGAATGCGCAACGGTCACCGAGTGCAGCGGCCCCTCGAGCTGCTCCTGCCAGAAGGCGAGGAAATCCTGCAGCGCAGGGAATTTCGGGAAGAGGTCGTAATTCTGCCAGACGTAGGTCTGCAGCAGTGAAGGATGGTCCGGCATTCGGTAGAGGATCTGTGCCGTCGTCAGCCCATAACCCAGCATCTGCTTCCGGAAATCGTCGGAAGCAACCCCACCAACCCGCGAGACCATATGCCAACCTCCGTTTTTTCGAAGGAGCGCATTCACGGGATGGCCTGCTAGCCGAGCCACCCCCGCGGAGATGCGCTCACATGAGGGAATTGTGACGCATAGGGCCAACTCATCACAAGCCCAAATGTTTAGGTGGCTGTTGAAAAATCGTGCATTAGCAGCAACTTAGCGCATCTGCTAATGCAGGTCTCGCCGTCGCTCGCTGCCCAGGTTAATGATGATAAACGATATTGGCAGGCGGCGATTTCGAGTGCCAATTTTTCTGCTACAAACCCTTGCTCCCACACAAAGTCTGGCCTATCTCCATCGCGGCTGGCTTGGCACTCGCCAAGACAGACTGCTAACGCTCCAGAATTCTACAGCATCCAGAATAGCTTAGGAGGACTGCATGAGTTTCCGTCCGCTTCACGACCGCGTCGTGGTCAAGCGCATCGACGCCGAAGAGAAGACCGCTGGCGGCATCATCATTCCAGACACTGCCAAGGAAAAGCCCTCCCAGGGCGAAGTCGTCGCCGTCGGCCCGGGTGGCCGCGACGAGGCCGGCAAGCTGATCCCGATCGACCTCAAGGTTGGCGATCGCGTGCTGTTCGGCAAGTGGTCCGGCACCGAAGTCAAGATCGACGGCCAGGAGCTGTTGATCATGAAGGAAAGCGACATCATGGGCGTCCTCGACGTCCCCGCTTCCAAGAAGAAGGCGGCCTAAGGCCCTCCCTCCCAGGATAAATCCCTCAAGGAAAAACTCACATGGCAGCTAAAGAAGTCAAATTCTCCGTCGAGGCGCGCGACAAGATGCTGCGCGGCGTCGACATCCTCGCCAATGCGGTGAAGGTCACCCTCGGTCCGAAGGGCCGCAACGTCGTGCTCGACAAGTCGTTCGGCGCTCCCCGCATCACGAAGGACGGCGTCACCGTCGCCAAGGAGATCGAGCTCGACGACAAGTTCGAGAACATGGGCGCCCAGATGGTGCGCGAAGTCGCCTCCAAGTCCGCTGACGCGGCCGGCGACGGCACCACCACCGCCACCGTGCTGGCCCAGGCGATCGTGAAGGAAGGCGCCAAGTCGGTCGCCGCCGGCATGAACCCGATGGACCTGAAGCGCGGCATCGACCTCGCGGTCGAGGCTGTGGTTGCGGACCTGCAGAAGAACTCCAAGAAGGTCACCTCCAACGACGAGATCGCCCAGGTCGGCACCATCTCCGCCAACGGCGACGCCGAGATCGGCAAGTTCCTCTCCGACGCCATGAAGAAGGTCGGCAATGAGGGCGTGATCACGGTCGAGGAAGCCAAGTCGCTGGAGACCGAGCTCGACGTCGTCGAGGGCATGCAGTTCGACCGTGGCTACATCTCGCCCTACTTCGTCACCAACGCCGACAAGATGCGCGTTGAGATGGACGACGCCTACATCCTCATCAACGAGAAGAAGCTCTCCTCGCTGAACGAGCTGCTGCCGCTGCTCGAGGCCGTGGTGCAGACCGGCAAGCCGCTGGTCATCGTCGCCGAAGACGTCGAAGGCGAAGCCCTCGCCACCCTGGTCGTCAACCGCCTCCGTGGCGGCCTGAAGGTCGCAGCCGTCAAGGCTCCGGGCTTCGGCGATCGCCGCAAGGCCATGCTGCAGGATATCGCGATCCTGACCGGCGGCCAGGCGATCTCGGAAGATCTCGGCATCAAGCTCGAGAACGTCACGCTGCAGATGCTCGGTCGCGCCAAGAAGGTGATGATCGACAAGGAGAACACCACGATCGTCAACGGCGCCGGCAAGAAGGCCGACATCGAGGCGCGCGTGGCGCAGATCAAGGCGCAGATCGAGGAGACCACCTCGGACTACGACCGTGAGAAGCTGCAGGAGCGTCTGGCCAAGCTCGCGGGCGGCGTCGCGGTGATCCGCGTCGGCGGCGCGACCGAGATCGAGGTGAAGGAGCGCAAGGATCGCGTTGATGACGCGATGCACGCGACCCGCGCGGCTGTGGAAGAAGGCATCGTTCCGGGCGGCGGCGTCGCCCTGCTCCGTGCTTCCGAGCAGCTCAAGGGCATCCGCACCAAGAACGACGACCAGAAGACCGGCGTCGAGATCGTGCGCAAGGCGCTGTCGGCTCCGGCCCGCCAGATCGCGATCAACGCTGGTGAAGACGGTTCGGTCATCGTCGGCAAGATCCTCGAGAACAAGACCTACGCTTACGGCTTCGACTCGCAGACCGGCGAATATGCCGACCTCGTCAAGAAGGGCATCATCGACCCGACCAAGGTGGTGCGCGCCGCGATCCAGAACGCAGCCTCCGTGGCGGCACTCTTGATCACCACCGAGGCGATGGTCGCCGAGCTGCCCAAGAAGGGCGGCGCCGGCCCCGCAATGCCTCCGGGCGGCGGCATGGGCGGCATGGACTTCTGAGCAGTCCTCGCTTCAGAGCGATCCACGAAACGCAAAACCCCGGCAGCAATGCCGGGGTTTTTGTTTTGCGGGATATCTCTCCACGCGTGGACTCATTTCGGCGGCTGCAGTTCGACATCGTAGCGCGCGTAGATTCGCGCGAGTGTGCCGTCGGCCAGCAAGGCCTCCAGCGCAGCGTCGATGCCTTGTCGCAGCTTCTCGTCCGGACTGAGTATCCCGACGGCGACATTCCAGTTCAGGTCCGGCTCGTCCTCGAAGGCAGGGATGCGGCGGACGCGTGCGTCGGGATGGGTGTGGTTGAACCAGCCGATGGTGGCGGGCGTGACCGCCGCGGCATCGATCTCACCTTTGGCGAGAGCTTCCATGATGTCATCCTCGAACGCAAACGGCGACGCCTTGACCCCTCGCTTGCCGAGCATCATGGACACGATCGAGCCGACCTGCACGCCGACCCGCTGCTCCGATCCCAACTCCGCCAGTGACGCCGCGGTAGAGTTCGGTCCCACCGCCAGCACGACGCCGCTGCGCTGATAGGGCCGCGACATGCGTAAGCCCACCTCTGCCAGCACCGCGCGGTCGGCGATCGCATCGAGGATGACGTCGCAATCGGCGCGGCGATACTGAAAGCTGTTGATGACCCAGTGCTGCTCCAGCGAGACCTCGAGCCGCTTCGCCAGCTCCCTGGCGATTTCGACCTGGAATCCCGGAACGTCGCCCTGCCTGCTGGCAAACGGCAGCGCGTTGGGATGCGCACAGAGCGTGAGCGCACCGCGCTGCCGGATCGCGTCAAGCGGGCGCGCCGCGGCGTCGGCGGCGCCGCACAAGGCCAGCAGGCTCGCGAGAACGACCAATCGCATTGCCGGCATCACTCCTCGAGCGCCCGGATATAGGCCACGATCGCCATGATCTGGCTCTCCGAAAAGGCGCCGCCGAAGGCCGGCATGGCGCCGGGCTTGCCTTTCCTGATCCGCTCCGCGAGGAAGTCGTCGTCACGTTTCGTTCCGGCGAGCTTCGGTCCCCTGCCGGCGGAGCGGCCTCCGTTCTGGTGGCAAAAGCCGCATGAGGTCGCGAACATTACCCTGCCCTCGATGTCGCTCTCCTTGGCCGACTGATCCTGGTTAGGCGCCTGGCTTTGCTGCGCGCAGACGCCCAAAGGCCACAGCGACGGCAACAACAGCGCAATGCCAATGGCGAGAATGATTGACTTCGACATTCGCATCAGGATTGCAGCGGCGGGATGCAACAGCATCCCACCGCCTCCCCGTCGTTATTGTTGTTACTTCAGCGTAAAGACGACGAGCGCGCCGGCATCCTTCGGCATGCTCTTGTAGGGTTCGCCGAACAGGGCCGGAAATTCATCGGCCACCATGCCGCCCCATCCGGCCGGCACCGCGATGTACTGCTTGCCGCCGGCGGTGTAGCTGATGATGCCGCCATTATGGCCGACGCCATTATAATGCGACCACAATTCCGACCCGGTCTCGGCATTGTAGGCGTGCAGCACGCCGCGCGAGTCCGGCACGAACACCAGGTTGCCGCCGGTTGCGAGCACACTGGCGAGCGGCGGCTCGCTGAAGGTGACTTCCCATTTCTTGTCGCCGGTGACGGGATCGCGGGCACTGAGATGTCCGCGCGCCGGCCCGTCCGGCGGCGGGACCAGCTTGAAGTTGGCGCCGATGTTGAGCTGCGCCATCGGCTCGGTGATCGGCGTGGTCTTCACCACGTCCACGTCCATGCACCATTCCTGTCCGAGCTTGTACCAGAGGCCGGTCTTCGGGTTGTAGGAGCCCGCGTTCCAGCTAATGCCACCGGCGATCGCCGGGCAGAGCGGCGAGCTCGTCTGGCCAAGCGACAGGTCGCGCCGACCAATCAGTTCGCCGGTCTTTGGGTCGATATCCTTCACGAAGTTGATGTTCTTCGCGAGCCGCCACACGTTCTGCACTTTCCCATTGGTGCGATCGTAGACAAAGACGAAGCCGCCCTTGTTCGGATGCACGACGAGCTTGCGACCGTCGCGGTCGATCATCAGGAATTCACCGACCGCCGAATCGAAATCCCAGGCGTCGTGCGGCAGCTCCTGGTGATAGAACTTCAGCTTTCCGGTATCGGGATCGAGCGCGATGACCGAGGTGGTGTAGAGGTTGGTGCCGGGCCGCGGCCCGCTCTTCTGCCAATCCGCGCCCGACCAGTCATACAGCGGTGCGGGGTTCGCCGTGCCCCACCAGATCGTGTTGCTCTCCTGATCGTAGCCGCCCGGCATCCAGGCGCCACCTCCGCCGGTGCGCCAGGACTCATTGCCCCAGGTCGCCTTGGCGTCCTCGGTGCCGGCGACGGTGAAGAACTCCCATTTCTTCTGGCCGGTCTTGATATCGAGGCCGAACAGCGGCCCGCGCGAGGTCCACTCGCCGCCCTGGCTGCCGATGATGACGGTGTCCTTCACCACCAGCGGCGCGCCCGTGAAGCCCACGGTGAGCTTCTTGGAATCGACCAGCTTGGTGTCCCACGCTGGCTTACCGGTTTTCATATCAAGCGCGATGAGACGGCCGTCGACGGTGCCGACCAGCACCTTGCCATCGCCGAGCGCGACGCCACGGTTGTACGGCGAGTGCGTTTGCATCGCCACCAGTTGTTCGTCGAGCTCGGGGAAATACGACCAGATCAGCTTGCCGGTCGCGCCATCAAGCGCGTAGACGCGGCTGTAGGAGCCCGAATAGTACAGCACGCCGTCAGCAGCGAGCGGCATCGACTGCAGGCCGCGCGTCGAGCGACCCGGCATGTGGATCCACGCGACCTGAAGATTCTTGACGTTATCAGCGTTGATCTGATCGAGCGCACTGTAGTGATACGACTTGTAGCCGCCATGGTAGGTCAGCCAATCGTTCGGCGTCTGCTCGGCCGCCTGCAGGCGCGCCGGATCGATCGCCAATGCGGGTGACGCAACAGCCACAGCGGCCAGCGCGAATGCCGCACCGCACGTAAGGTACTTGATACCGATTGCCATTGGATTCCTCCCCTTTGATTTTTGGTTTTCATTGATCTCTGCAGCTAATACGCGGCGGTGAATTTTGCCGATCCGCTCGCCGCTTGCTTCTTGCAGCGGTCTCCTCCTCCCTCTTGCTATTGCCGATTGGTCATGTTGCCGATTTGTCGCCGCGGCGTGCTAGCTCTAATTTTCGGCGAGATATCCGTTACGCGTGCGCGTCAACAACACTCAGGAGCCCGGTCATACGCCAGCGCGCCTCTCAACGCTTATCTCAAGCCTTGCGCGTCCAGATACGGTCGCGACATATCTGTCCTGCGCGAGCCACTCGCGCAAAGGCTATTGTTCACCGCAATCTTCGCGAAATCCTGTGGAGGCGATCTTGTTCCTCCTCTCTATCCCTGGTTGATCAGACCATTCGCTAAGCGACAATGTCGAAGTGCACCCATGGATGGAAAACAGCCTAGATTTCTCTCCGGAACTGTCAAGCTTCAACACGGCCTCTAAGAGACTGGAAGATTCGGTTCATCGAGGAGAAGAATCCCGAATGGATCGATCTTTACCCGGAAATTGCGAGCTGAATTCTCGGATAAATGGATTCCGGGCTCGCGCTACGCGCGCCCCGGAATGACGCGGGGATGGGCTTGCACCTCACTCACGCACCAGCGCGTCACTGCACCTTCGCCAGCACCGCGAGCCGGCGGATGCCCTTGTTCCGGTACGCATCCAGGAACGCATAGTAGTTCTTGAACGAGACGCAGCCGTTGGAATCGCCGTTGGGCCCGAGCATGTAGGTATGCGCGAGCAGGCCGGAGCGGCCGTAGATCTTGTCCTCGCCGCCGATCGGGGTCAGGCGCAGTGCGGGCACGCCGTGAAACAGCGCTTCGCGGGGCTTGAGCTCGTAGATGTGCGGCGGCGTCACGCCCTGCATGCGAACGTGCGCATAGCGGACGTCGTCGATCTTGGAGCCGAGGCCGGAATGCGCCTCGAGCCTGGTACCGTCAGGCAGATACACCGTCGCGGCGGAGATGTCGTAGACCGCGGTCTGGCGGTCATAGGGCGGCGAGCCGCCGTTCATCGGGTTCTGGCTCAGCGTCGAGGGAATGCTGGCGGTGACATTGGCATCGGCAGATGCGAACGACAGCAGCGAGCCTGAAGACTCGCGCTTGCCCCAGAGCTTTTCGACGATCGACTGCTTCTCGCCTGAGGCGATCGACATCACCGCCGCCTTGGCGCGTGCCGCCATGTCGCGGACGCCGGACGATTTTGCCGCGGGCTTGGTGTCAACCGGCGCGGCCGGCGTGTTGAGCGCGACCTGCAATGAGGTCGCCGCTTCCTTCTTCGCCGCTTCAACCCCCTTCGGCGCAGCACCTGACTTGGCTTCGGCGAGTTTGGCTGCGGCGGCCGGCTTCGACGCTTCCGCAACCTTCGGCGCTTCGGCGGGCGGCGCGGCCTCGGCCGCCCGTGACTCCACGCCCTCCGGAGCGGCGGCCGCAAACCTTTCGTTAAACATAATCGAAGCCGAGCTTGGCTCAGGCTTCGACAAGGTCGGCGGCGGTGGCGGCAGCGACGCGAACACGTCGTTGAAGGATGGCGTCGGACGCGCGGCGACCGCAGCCTCCCGGTTCACTGCGGGCGTCTCATAGGAGGCACCACCCATCGTGGGATAGACGTTCGCCGCGAAGATATTGGTGTAGACGGTCCAGGCGCAGCCGACGACGAGCGCCGCGACTGCGGCGCTGCCGATGAAATGGTGAGGGAGGACTTTCCGGGAAGATTTTTTGCGGGAGGGCGCCGCAAAGCCAAACGCACCGATACTCGTACTCATTCGCCTTGCGTCCAGAACAGTTCCACTTCTTCCTCGTGTGAGAGTGCGGGACAAGTTTCGCCGGAGCATCTCGCAGAGGCGCGGAGCGTCATTAAGGCGACTTTTAGTTAAATGCGGATTAAACGCGGGCAGATCTGAGGCGTGAGGAACGGCGGGGAATTTCCTTGTGAATTACCCCGGAATCTTGCGGAAATAAGGCAGGATTTATCTATGTCCCAAAGCGGGATTCGACGGCCCAAGTCGCTGCCCAAGTCGCTGCCCAAAGTCGCTCGCTTCTAAGTCCCGCGCTCAGTAACTCAACTTCGGATACCAGTCCGTGCCGCGGCCTTCTGGCGTGGTGTCGAGGATGGTCCAGAGCGGATCGATGTCGGGCGCGCCGCGCGGGTCCTGGCCCGGGTCGGACATCTTCGATCCCATCTCGCCCGACCAGAAATGGCGGATGGTGCCGTCGCGCCGCGTGAAGACATTGTAGCCGGGCGCATCGGCATCATCAGCGCTGACGTAATCGCGCGTGTAGTCGCCGGACATATCCGAGAAGATCCTGTGCTGCGTCCAGCCGCGCGCCTGCTTCGCCGCGACCAGCCGCTCGATCGGCGAGCGCGCCACGAACACGAAGGCGGTGCGCTGCTCGACATCGGGCAGCTTGGCCTCCCAGGTCCCCATGAATGAGGTGCACATCGGGCACGGCTTCTCACGCTGCGGCCCGAACATGTAGCTGTAGATTACGAGCGTCTGCTTGTCGCCGAACAACTCCGGAAAGCCGACCTTGCCGCGCTCGCCGACGAACTCGTAAGCCTTCGTCACCTCGCCGCCCGGCGGCAAGGCCCGGCGCAGCGCGGCGACACGCTCGATCTGGCGGCGCAACTCGATCTCCTCGACGAGCAGCGCCTGCCGCGCCTGGCGATATTCCGCGCTCTCATTCGGCTGGCGCGTGGTGTTGGTTGCGGCAAGCTCGGCGGCGGGTTTGAGGATGGAACTGGTCATGACGGAACCTCGCTGGTTGGCGATATCTTCTAGAAGACGTTCCTGGAGGCGCGAAGACGACGTGCGGGCTGAAGTTTTTTCGACCCGCCGCTAACTCACAATCGTCATACGCGGGCTGGACCCCCGTATCCATCGATCTTCAAAGAACTCTTGAAATGATGGATTGCCGGGTCAAGCCCGGCAATGACGGGGCCAGCTCTACTGCAGTTCCGGCGGCGGCGAGCGATCGAAGACGTCGCCCTTCGGTCCCTCCAGAACATACAGCGCGTAGCTCTCGATCACGAGCGGGCCGCGCTTGCGCTGCACCTCGGCGATCCTCTCCACATGGGAGAACATCTCCTTCAGGAACGGCGGATCCTCGGGCCTGATTTCATGGACATAGAGCAGCTTTCCGGCAAGCTCCGCCGCGCTCGGCTCTGATGCGTTGACCCAACGGTATCGCTGGGTCTGCTGCGCGACGCACGTGCCCTTCGGCAGATAGAAGACGAGCCAGCTCGTGGTGCCGTAATCCGGCGCCAGCACGCAGGTCGCGCCAGTACGTGCGCGCGCCGCTTCGATTTCCGCCGCCGTCTCGCGCCAGCCGACGCCGACGCTGCGCACGGTGGCATCGCGGCGATAGAGCGAGAGCACGCCGGTGTTGGCCTGCACGATCAGCAGCACGAACATCACGATCCCGGTCCGCGCCGCCCAGCGGCGGCAGAAATCGGCAAGCCGCTGCCAGCGTCCCTCCCACGGCACCATCGTCGCCGCTACCGCGGTCGCGACCATGAAGGGCGGATAGACCGGTGCGAACCAGTTGGCTTCGACGCGCGCATGCAGCGAGTGCCAGATGAAATAGACCACGATGATCCAGAACATCAGATTGACGAGCAGGCGCGAGGCGAAGGCGCCCGTGCGGCGGAACGCGAGCGCGTGCAGCCCCATCGCACCGAGGATGAAGACGAGCGGCGTCGCGAACGCGATCTGGGTCGGGATCAGTTCACCGATGAAGGCCAGCCTGAAATCCTCGATGCGCGCCCGCCCCATCTGCTTGATGAAGGAGACCCAGTGGTGGTCGGCGTTCCAGAGGATGACCGGCGCGAACATCAACAGCGCGAGAAGGCCGCCGAGGTAGAGCCAGGGCGACAAGAACCAGCGCCGCAGCTTCGGCACCACGGCGAGCCAGATCAGGATCGCCGGGCCGAAGAACAGCGCGGTGTATTTTGACAGCAGCGCAGCGCCGGCAGCGGCGCCGACCGCAAGCCACCATGCGCCCTGCCCCGTCTCCAGCACCTTGGCGAGCGCGAACAACAAGAGGCTTGCGGAAACCAGAAGCGGCGCATCCGGCGTCACGATCATAGTGCCGACCGCGGCCAGCAAGGTGGCGTTGAGCAGGATCGCCGCGCTAGCCGCCACACGCTTGCCGCCGAACAGGATCTCGGCCGAGCGATAGACCGCCCAGCTCATCGGCAGCGCCAGCAGGATCGAGACCAGCCGCACGCCGAGTTCGGTATCGCCGGCAATCAGCGTGCCGGCGCGGATCACCAGCGCAACCATCGGCGGATGGTCGTAGTAGCCGCCGGCGAGACTCTTCGACCACATCCAGTAATAGGCTTCGTCGAAGGTGATCGGCGTAAGAGCAGCGGCGAGCAGCCGCAACAGGACGAGCCCGACGACGGTTACGACGGTCGTGCGGACGAGACTCGTCTCGTTCGGATTCATGTCCCAATCATCGCTTGCGCCAGACGAACAGTCCGGACATCGCGTAGTTCCAGACCACGCCCATCAGCGCGCCGGCCGCGCCCGCAAGCCACCAGATCGGCTCCTGGTCATAGACCGAGAAGGCGACGCCGACATTGGCGAGCAGGCCGACGCTGCAGACGAGGTAGAACAGCAACAGGCCGCGCAGGATCGCAAAGCCCTTCAGCCGCTGGTCGCGATAGGTCAGGAAATTGTTGAGGACGAAGTTGCTGGTCATCGCGACGATCGCGCCGGTTGCCTGCGCTTCAGGAAACGGCGCGCCGAATACTTCCAGCGCAACGTATAACGCGGCAAGATGCACGAGCAGGCCGAGCGAGCCGACCAGGCCGAACAGCACGAAGCGGAGCGAGATGACGTCATGCGTCAGCTTCGCGAGCACGAGGCCGAGGAAATCCAGCGCGACCATGGAATCGAGCTTGCTCTCGCCATGCTGCCGCGAGCCGAACGTATAGGGAATCTCCACCGCACGCAGCTTGCCCTGGGCGGTGGCGACGACGTCGAGCAGGATCTTGAAGCCTTGGGTCGAAAGGTCTGGCGCCAGCTCCTCGAAGCGGTCGCGGCGGATCGCGAAGAAGCCGCTCATGGGATCGGCGATATCGACCCGCAGCAAACGGCGCGCGATCTCGGTGGCGAAAGCGCTGGCGCCGGCGCGCTGCTTGTTGAACCCCTCGGCGCGGTAGCCCTCGATATAGCGGCTGCCGACCACGAGATCGGCCTTCCCGCTCCGCAGCAGCTCGACCATCTTCGGCAGTTGGGTCTCGTCATGCTGCAAGTCGGCGTCCATCACCACGGCATAGGGGGCGCTGGAGGCGAGGATGCCCTCGATGCAGGCGCCCGACAGCCCGCGCCGTCCGACCCGGCGGAGGCAGCGCACGCGGGAATCCTGCCGCGCCAGGCCGCGCACCACCTCCCAGGTTCCATCAGGGGAATTGTCGTCGACGAAAACGACCTCCCAGGGGATACCGGCGAGCGTCGTCTCCAACCGCCGGTACAGGACGGTGACGTTGTCACGCTCGTTGAAGGTGGGGACGACAACCGAAACAAGTGGCAAACCAACGGCCTGCGACGGGATTTCGGGGCCCGGTTTGATGGCGTCATTCATGGCGGCCAAGCGTATATCCGCGCCGCCAAGCCGCGGGAAGCCCTAAACGCCGGCTGGAATGCGGGAAAACGGGCCTGGGCACGCCCAAAAATGCCAACGACCACGAACAACAGGCGCGCGTACATCCGGCGCTGCCGTGCTATTACGTGGTCGTCCCAGCGCCAGAGCCCTTGCAGGCTGCGACGGCGCCGTTGTCACCTAGATAGGAACCGCTATGCGTTTCCGCAAGGGCTCCTAGGGCGCTTACGCTAGTTCGGCACCTCCCGGATCACCGGCCCCCTCGGGGCCGGCTCGGCCGGTGCCGGTTGCGCCGCAGCCGGGGGCTGCTCCGCGGGCGGCTTAGGGGGCTTGCCCATCTGCCCGATCGGCCCATACACGACCGCCGCCCCCAACACGATGACGGCGACGATGGCGCCCAACAGGCCCCCGACCGATTGCGATGTCATACCCGATTGTCCCAGCAACTGGAGCGCGATCGCCCGACCGCGCCATGGCGGTTCCTGATATCATGAAAGAGGCCGGTCGAGGAATAGGCCGCCTATTTCGCCGCCGCCTTGCGTCGGACGAAAGCGGTGATGATGTCCTTTTGCGCAAGCTCGATGGCGCGGTTGGCGGTGGCCAGATGCGCGCTCGCGTCCTGGTTCGGGAATTGCTCGGTGAGGAAGCCGATCAGCGAGGCCCGGAAGTTCTGCCGCTCCGAGGGACACGCGCTCGCCATCAGGGAAGCGAACTCCTGGTCCGACATGGTCTTGTTACTGTCGCGGGGATATTCGCGGGCAAGGCAATTCCAGTAGGCGTCGCGGCCGATCACGGCGAGCTTGTGCGCATCGTCGAGATCGTCGTCGGCGATCGCGGCCGAGGATATCAGAACCAGAAGGGCCGCGATCATCATGCGCATTGTTGTTCTCCTTTTCGGGTATCCTAGCGCGAACGGCCTGGATCGATAAGCGTGGAAAGCTTGCCGCTGGCCAACTGGCCAATCACGATTTATTTGACTACTCTTGGATGGTCCCCTCCTCACGATGAGTTCTTCTCGTGGCCAAAGCCCCAAAGAAAACTGCAGGCAGCATCTATATCGGCATCGGCGGCTGGACCTTCGAGCCGTGGCGCGGCGTGTTCTATCCGGAAAAGCTCGCGCAATCGAAGGAGCTGTCCTATGCCGCATCGAAGCTGACCTCGATAGAGATCAACGGCACCTATTACGGCTCGCAGAAGCCGGAGAGTTTCCGCAAATGGGCCAGCGAAGTCCCTGATGGATTCGTGTTCTCCGTGAAGGGCCCGCGCTTTGCGACCAACCGCCGCGTGCTGGCGGAGGCCGGCGATTCCATCAAGCGCTTCTATGATTCCGGTGTGCTGGAACTCGGCGACCGGCTCGGGCCGGTGCTCTGGCAATTCGCGCCGACCAAGAAATTCGATGGCGCCGATTTCGGCAAATTCCTCGAGCTGTTGCCGCGCAAGCTCGACGGCCGCGCGCTGCGCCATGTGGTCGAAGTCAGGCACGACAGTTTCTGCGTGCCCGAATTCGTCGCGCTGATCCGCGAGTTCGAGACGCCGGTCGTATTCGCCGAGCACGGCAAATATCCGGCGATTGCCGACGTCGCGAGCGACTTCGTCTATGCGCGACTGCAGAAGGGCAATGACGAGATCAAGACCTGTTATCCTCCGAAGCAGCTCGACGCGTGGGCCAAGCGGTTCGAGGAATGGGCCGGCGGCGGCGATCCGGACGACCTGCCGCATGTCGAGAAGACAAAACCTAAGAAGGCGCCGCGCGATGTGTTCGCCTATGTGATCCACGAAGGCAAAGTGCGGGCGCCGGCCGGCGCGATGGAATTGATCGAACGCGTGAAGTGATCGGGACGCCGGATGGCCAGGGCCAAGAAGCTCTTCACGATCGGCTACGAGCAGACACCGCCCAAAGCGGTGCTCGATGAGCTCGAGCATGCCGGCGTGAAGCTTCTGGTCGATGTCCGTGCGGTCACCTCATCCCGCCGGCCAGGCTTCTCCAAGAAGCAGCTTGCGGCGGCGCTCGACGAGCGCGGCATCGCCTACGTCCATCTCGCAGCGCTCGGCACCCCCAAGGAGGGACGCCTTGCCGCGCGCAGCGGCCAGCACCAGCTTCTCCGCACGATCTACGGAAAGCACCTGAAGACGTCGCAGGCAAAAGAAGAGCTCGACGAATTGTCGTCGCTGGTGAAGAAGGCCGGACCGGTGTGCCTCATGTGCTATGAGCGCGACCACACGCATTGCCACCGCCAGATGATCGCCGAGATCATCGAGGACCGCGACGGCGTGAAGGTGGAGAATTTGGCGGCGCCGCAGGTGTAGGCCGCCTCCCCCGTCATGGCCGGGCTTGTCCCGCCCATCCACGTCTCTCCTCTCGCGACCAAGAACGTGGATGCCCGGGTCAAGCCCGGGCATGACGGCAGAGCGTGGATTATCCCTCCCCCTCCAACTCCAACGTCCCCTCCATCATCTTCACGCAGCCGCCGCCGACATGCACGGACGCCACCGTGCCGCCCTGCTTGCGGACACGGGTGAGCAACAGGCTCGGCCGGCGCATGTCGACGCCCTGGCCGATGCCCAATCTCAATTCACCGTCACGCGTCTCGTCGAGATCGGCAAGGAATGCAGCGGCGGCCGCGGTCGCGCTGCCGGTGGCAGGGTCCTCGGAGAGGCCACTCGAGCCCGGATGGAACATGCGCGCCTGCAGGTCGAGCGGCTGCTCGCTTGCGGGCACGTCGCGCGTGTAGAAATAGACAGCATCCGAACCGTCGCAGGGAAACGTCCGCGCGAAGGCCCCAGCATCCGGACGTGCCCGCTTCAGCGCATCGCGCGAGGCGAGCTCGACCATCAGGAACGGCAGGCCGACCGAGACGATCTGCGGTGGATGCCGGTCCGTCTTCACGTCACTCGCCGAAAGCGACAGGCAGGCCGCGGCCTGTTCGACATCAACGCGCGACAGCCGCTGCAGCGGTTGCGGCGCGGTGAGCTCGGCGCCCGTGACCCTGCCCTGCTCGCTCAGGATCTCGACCGGCACAAGCCCCGCCTTCTCCTCGAACCGCAGCCGCGCCGGCGGCTTGGCCGCGAGCGTCGCCAGCACGAAGGCGGTGCCGACATTGGGATGACCGGCGAACGGGATTTCGGATCGCACCGTGAAGATGCGGACCTGCGCGTCGTTCGCGCTGTCCCGCGGCGGCAGCACGAAGGTCGTCTCGGAATAGTTGAACTCGGTCGCGATCGCCTGCATCTGCGCGGTCGACAGCCCGGCGGCATCGAGCACCACGGCAAGCGGATTGCCGCCGAACGCGCTGTTGGTGAAGACATCAACGGTGATGTAGCGACGCTGCATGAAATCCTCCTATCCCAGTTGCCACACCGCAACCGGCTTCTCGTAGCCGCGGATCGGCACCTCGCCGCGCGGCACTGCATCGCCAGCCGCCTCGCCGATCGCCTCGCGCACTTCGGACGAGATCAGGAACTGCGAGTTGAGCTCCTTGTTGAGCGCCTCCAGCCGCGCAGCAAAATTCACGGTGTCGCCGATCACGGTATATTCCTTGCGCCGGGGCGAGCCGATATTGCCGGCGACGACCTCGCCGATATGGATGGCGATGCCGATGCGCAGCGGCCAGCTCGTGGTCGCGTTGAAGTGCTCGTTGGCGAGCAGCATCTCGCGTGCCGCGGCCACCGCCTGATGCGCCGCGTCCTCGGCTTCGAGCGGCGCGCCGAACAGCGCGAGGAAACCGTCCCCCAGGAACTTGTTCACGATGCCGCCGTGGCGATCGAGGATATCGACCAGCATGGCAAAGGCACGGTCGAGCCGCTCGACCACTTCCTGCGGCGAGCGCGTCCGCGCACCCGCGGTGAAGCTGCGGAAGTCGACGAACATCACCGCGACGCGGCGGATATCGCTGTCGGTCGAGGCGCCCTCCGTCATCAATCGTTCGACCACCTGCGGCGAGACGTGCTGGCCGAACAGGTCGGTGATGCGGTCGCGCGCCGTCGCCGCCGCGATGCTGGCTTCGAACTGCCGCCGCAACTGCATGCCGACCGCGCCCGCCAGCATGCCGCAGATCAGCACGATGAAGCTGCGCGCCGCATGATAGTAGAGGTTCGGCTCGGCATCGGGATGAAAGAACATCGCCAGATAGAACAACTGAGCTGCGGCAACGAACCCGGTGAAGGTCGAGAGCCAGAAATCCAGTCGCAGCGTCGAGAGGATGATAAAGATGAAATAGAGAAACGGCGCAGCGAATCCGAGCGCAGCGACCGATCCCATGCTGTCGATATGGAGCGCCAGCGCGACCGTGGGCAACGAGGTCTCGATCAGCGCGCCGATGTAGCGCCGCACCACGGGCAGGTCGCGCCCTCTGCGCATATGTCGGGTGATCGCACCATGCACCCACAATTCGAACAGGATGAACGGCACAGTGATGTAAAAGAGAAATGATACCCTGAGATTGCCGTGCCAGACGCGGCTTACGGCCTCGGGCGCAAAGAAGTCGATGCCCAAACCGATGACACCCAGCAGCACCGCTGTCCCGATCAGCGCCTTGATCCGGAGCAGCTCGGTCGTCATCACCTCGCGCATCAATATCTGGTGGAATTCGGCCGATAGAGCCGAATCTTGCGCGTCTTGTCTCCTGCTCCAGAAACCGGTCATGCTCTTGCCCCGACGTCGGGCGACTATAGCCTCAATCGAGCGTGCGACGGAAGCGTGTCACGGCGATCGTCATCGCCACCAGCATCAGGACAATGAGTGCAATCGTGTCGTATTGCAGGTTGGCCAGGCCGGCGCCCTTCAGCATGATGGCGCGGACGATGCGGACGTAATGGGTCAGCGGCAGGCCTTCGCCGAGATATTGCGCCCATAGCGGCATGCCCGCGAACGGAAACATGAAGCCGGAGAGCAGGATGCTCGGCAGGAAGAACATCATCGAGAGCTGCATCGCCTGCAACTGGTTCTGCACGATGGTGGAGAACGTATAGCCGATCGACAGGTTGGTGGTGATGAATAGCGTGGTCAGCGCCGCCAGGAGCAGCACACTGCCGAGAATCGGCACCCCGAACAGCAGCACGCCGATGCCGACGATCAGTGACGCCTGGATGAAGCCGACAATGACATAAGGAATGATCTTGCCGAACATCACCTCCACCGGCTTGATCGGCATCGACAAGAGGCTCTCCATGGTGCCGCGCTCGATCTCGCGCGTCACCGAGAGCGCTGTGAAGATCAGCATGGTCATGGTCAGGATGGTGCCGACCAGGCCGGGCACGATATTGAGCCGCGACTCGGCGGCGGGGTTGTAGCGGGCGTGCGTCCTGATCTCGAACGGCATGTCCGGGGGATCGCCGACGTGCAGATCGTGCTCCAGCGCCGTCTGCACCAGGGCGCCGAGCGCACCGAGCGCCGCGCTTGAGGCGATCGGATCGGTGGCATCGGCCGCGACCAGCAGCGCCGGCTTGTCGCCGCGCCTGACCGCGCGCTCGAAGCCGCGCGGGATCTCGACACCGAACAGCACCTTGCCGGATTTCAGGAGGTCGTCGAACTCGGCGACATCGTGCACCTCCCGGCTGAAGCGGAAATAGGCGGTGTTCTCCATCGCCTTCAGGATCGAGCGCCCGAGATCGCTGTCCTCCTGGATCAACACCGCCGTCGGCAGATGCCGAGGCGTGGTGTTGATGGCGTAGCCGAACAGCAAAAGCTGCATCACCGGGATCATCACGATCATGGCGAAGGAGACGCGGTCGCGGCGGAGCTGGATGAATTCCTTCACCAGCATCGCATAGCTGCGCCGCCAGAAGCCGAAGGCCGGCTCCCTCGTCTCAACAGCAGGATGGATCGCCTCTATCGCGCTCATTGGAAATTGTCCCTGGCGCGGCCCATGAGATCGATGAAGACGTCTTCGAGCGACGGCTCGCTGTCCTGCCAGTGCCAACGCGGATCGTCACGATAGGACGCAACGGTCGTGTCCAGTGCCGCCTTGTCGCGGCCGGACACATGCAGGCTGGTGCCGAACGGCGCCACCATGTCGATGCCGCCCTTGCCGGCGAGCTCGGCGGTAAGAACGTTGAGATCGTCGCCGGTCACCGTATATGTCGAGAGCGCCGAGCCCGCGATCACCTCTTCCACTGTCCCATGCGCCAACAGATGGCCATAGGCGATGTAGGCGATCTCATGGCAGCGCTCGGCCTCGTCCATGTAGTGCGTGGAGACCAGCACGGTCAGGCCTTCGGCCGCGAGCGCGTGGATCTCGTTCCAGAAATCGCGCCGCGCCTTGGGGTCGACGCCGGCGGTCGGCTCGTCCAGCAGCAGAAGTTTCGGATTGGGCAGCGTGCAAGCGCCGAGGGCAAGCCGCTGCTTCCAGCCGCCGGAGAGATTGCCGGCAAGCTGCTCCTCCCGGCCCCTCAAGCCGATGCGCCCGATCATCTCGCGCGCCGCACTACGTGCGTCAGGCATGCCGTAGAGCCGCGCGACGAATTCCAGATTCTCGCGCACCGAAAGGTCCTGGTATAGGCTGAAGCGCTGGGTCATGTAGCCGACCAGGCGCTTGATGCGGTCGGCATCGCGGCGGATATCGTAACCGAGGCAGGTGCCATTGCCGCTGTCGGGCGTGAGCAGGCCGCAGAGCATGCGGATGGTCGTGGTCTTGCCGCTGCCGTTCGGCCCCAGGAAGCCGTAGATCGTGCCGCGCCTGACCTGCATCGACAGATCATGCACGACCTCGCGGCCGCCGAACGATTTGGTCAGGCCATGGACATCGATAGCGATCTCAGGCGTATGGTTCGCGACCGTGCTCATCGCCGATCCGCCACCGGCGTCTTCGGATTGAGATAGACGCTGATCGGCTGCCCGACGCGCAAGGCATCGGGCCGGCTCGGCCGTGCCTGGATCAAGTAGACCAGCTTGTTGCGCTCATCGAGGCTGTAGATCACCGGCGGTGTATATTCCGCCGTGGTCGCGATGAAGTAGATCTTGGCGGTGAGATCGGCGGCGCAATTGTCGCAGACGACGCGCACCTGGTCGCCGATCGAGAGCTTCGGCAGTTCGGCCTCGGGCACGAAGAAGCGCAGCTTCATGTTGCCCGGCGGCATGATCGAGAGCACCGGCCGCTGCGCCGCCACCATCTCGCCCTCGCGGAAATAGATCTGCTGGATGGTGCCGGCGACCGGCGCAAAGCCCTTGCGCCGCGCCAGCCGCGTCTCCGACGTGTTGACCTTGGCTTCGGCCACGCGCAGCGCCGAGACCGCGGCATCAAGATTGGCCTGCGTGCCTGCGCCGGTTCCTCTCAGCGAAGCGGCGCGGTCATAGGTCTGCTGCGCATTGGCAAGCGTGGCCTTGTTCTGGTTGAGATCGGCCTGCTGCAGATCGTCGTCGACGGAGTAAAGGAGGTCGCCGACCTTCACCTCGTCGCCTTCGCGCACGTTGAGCTTTACCACGCGGCCGGCTTCATCCGGGCTGACAAAGATCATGTCGGCCTCGACCCACCCCTGGAAGCCGGGATCGCGCCGCTCCTGGCAGCCGGCCAGCGCCGCCGCCAGCGCGACCATCGCCAGAATCTTTGCGAGGCGCGACGAAGTCATGTCGTCCTCCGCTCGCCGAAGATCAGATCGAGATGGACGCGAAACATCTCGATCGCATCCAGTGGCGAATGCCGGCTGAACAGGCTCTGCCAGATCACCGCGATCAGTGCCGGCGCAATCATGATCTGCGGATAGCGCGCCAATTCCTTGTTGCGGATCTCGCCGCGCGTGATCGCAAGATCGATCAAGGCGCGCATGCCGGCCATCCCGCGCGAGACCACTTCGCGGAAATAAAAGTCGGCGATTTCCGGAAAGCGCGGCCCCTCGCTGACGATCAGGCGCACGATGTCGCCGCGCGATGTCGAAGCGACCTCCCGGATGAACATTTGCGCAAAGCCCTCCACCGCCTCGCGCACCGATCCGCTCAGCGGCGCCGGCGATGCCATGCGGTCGATCAGCGGCACCAGCGCGGTCCGGATCAATTCCTCGAACATCGATTCCTTGTCCTTGAAATGCAGATAGATCGTGCCCTTGGCGACGCCGGCGCGCTTGGCGATATCGTCGAGCCGGGTCGCGGCAAAGCCGCGCGCGACGAACTCTTCCATCGCCGCCTCCACGATCGCAGCCCGCCGCTCCGCCGCGCGCTCGGCGCGGTTCGCCCCGCTACCCGCGATCTTCGGCGAGACCACTTTTGACACCTTGGCGCGCGCCGCCCTGCTGGCGGTCCGGCGCGCCTTGGGCGGAGCGGATGGTTTGGGGCGCTGCTTCATGCTCAAATAATGACTGACTGGTCAGTCATTGTCAAGAATGCGGAACGCTCCTCGTCATTCCGGGATGCGCCGAAGGCGAGGCCCGGAATCCATTCTTCCGCTTGCTCCCGCGGTCTGATGGATTCCGGGCTCGCGCTGCGCGCGCCGCGGAATGACAAGGATGGGACTTAGGCGAAATCCAGCACCATGCGGCCGTCGATCTTGCCGGACTTCATCCGGTCGAAGATGTCGTTGATCTTCTCCAGCGGCACCTTGGTGATCTCGGCGTGCACCTTGCCGTCGGTGGCGAAGGCGATGGCTTCGTCGAGATCGCGGCGGGTACCGACGATCGAGCCGCGCACGGTGATGCGCTTCAAGACGACGTCGAAGATCGGCGTCGGGAATTCGCCGGGCGGAAGGCCGACGAGGCTGACCGTGCCCTTGCGCCGGACCATCCCCAGCGCCTGCGCGAACGCAGCCGTCGACACCGCCGTCACCAGTACGCCGTGCGCCCCTCCCCCGGTCGATGCCAGCACCTTCTCCACCGCCCTGTCAGACAGCGCGTTGACGGCGAGATCGGCGCCGGTGGTGCGAGCTAGCTCCAGCTTGTCCTCGGCGATGTCGACCGCGGCAACCTTGAGCCCCATCGCCTTGGCATACTGGATCGCGACATGGCCGAGGCCGCCGACGCCGGAGATGACGACCCACTCGCCGGGCCGCGCTTCGGTCTCCTTCAGTCCCTTGTAGGTCGTGACACCAGCGCACAGGATCGGCGCCACCTTTGCGAAATCGACATTAGCCGGCAATCGCGCGGCGAAGGCGGCCGATGCGATGACATATTCGGCAAAGCCGCCGTTCACGCTGTAGCCGGTGTTGTGCTGGTGCTCGCACAGGGTTTCCCAACCGGTCTCGCAATATTCGCAGCGCATGCAGGCATCGTGCAGCCAGGCGACGCCGACGGCGTCACCGACCTTCAGATTGGTCACGCCGGGGCCGAGCGCGGCGACGATGCCGGCAGCTTCATGGCCGGGAATGAACGGCGGAACCGGCTTCACCGGCCAGTCACCGGACGCGGCGTGAAGATCGGTGTGACACACGCCGCAGGCTTTCACCTTGACCAGAACTTCGCCCGGCCCCGGTTCCGGCACCGGCACATTCTCGATCTCGAGCGGCTTGCCAAAATTTCGGACAACAGCGGCTTTCATGGTCGGCATCTGTCTACTCCTTCGCTTTGGAAAGCAGACTAGCGGTGACCACCCTCTCGCCCTTTGATCGGTATCAAGGGGCGCGCCGAATGTGCGCGTGTGTCAGCGCGATGACAACTGCGACAAGTTGTAGCCCGGGTGGAACCAAGCGCAACCCGGGAAACTGTACCAGCGGCTCGAGCGCCCCCGGGTTACGCTGACGCTCCACCCGGGCTACGACGCTACAACGGCCACGCTAACCTTTGGCGTCGCAGGCCCAGGCGCGGATCACGCATTCCTTGCCGCCATATTCATAGCACTTGCGCGTGGCGGCGTTCAGCGAGCGCGAGATCTTCGGCTCCACGGCGTAGCCGTGGGCGCCGCAGGGATTCATCATGTCGATGGAGAGCGCAGCGCAGGCCCGTTTCATCGTGACGGTGGTGCAATCGCCCTTGCACTGCTTCAGCGCCGCGGCGCGCGCCTCTGCTTCGGCGGGATAGTCATAGGCCTGACCGTAGGCGCCGCATTTCCCAACGGCAAATGCGCCCGCCGCCCAGCTCTCGGTGATGAAACGCGTGAGTGCCAACAGCAACGTCAGCGCAAGAATGAACAGCGCGCGGCGTTGCGCGCGCCTCGTCGAGACAATCACTTTCCCCATCCCCCAGACAGCCGGCGGAACTCTAGCCGCCGGACGTTTCCACTTGGTGAACGGGAGGTTGAGAGGCACGCGAATCACTGGGCGTCGTCATTGCGAGCACAGCGAAGCAATCCATCTCACCACTTGTGGAGGCATGGATTGCTTCGCTTCGCTCGCAATGACGTGGAGAGAACGGAGACCTACACGCAGATGTCGTAGGGTGGGCAAAGCGAAGCGTGCCCACCATCAAGAACAGGGCGTGTGTTGGTGGGCACGCTTCGCTTTGCCCACCCTACGCACCGGCGCTTATCCGCCGCGCGCGGCTTCGAGGGCTTGCGGGGTGTCGATGTCGAGAAAGGCGCTTTGGCCGTCGACGGGCACTTCGGCTACCGCTTCGGCGTGCTTGGCGATCAGGTGGCGCGCGCCGATGTCGCCGTCGAGCGTCATCAATTCCTTGAAGAAGCGCCGCGACCACAGCACGGGATTGCCGCGCCTGCCTTCGCTGACGGGCACCGCGATCAAATGGCCGCGGTCGGGTGCAAAGGCGTCGATGAGCCGATCGATCAAGGACGCGTCGATCAGCGGCATGTCGCCGAGGCAGATCACTGCGCCGTCGACGCTGTCGGATACCGCGGAGACACCCGCTTTCACTGAGCTCGCGAGCCCGCCGGCGAAATCCGGATTGCGCACGAATTTCACCTTCAGCCCCTGCAGCGCCTGCTCGACCAGTTCGGCCTGATGGCCGGTGACGAAGATCACCTCGGAGGCCTTCGACGCCAGCGCCTGCTCGGCCGCGATACGCACGAGCTTCTTGCCGTCGATCTCCGCAAGCAGCTTGTTGGGGCCGCCCATCCGCGTCGAACGGCCGGCGGCGAGCACGATGGCGGCGACGTTGCGATTGCCTTCGGTGTCGGAGCCCGTGCGCGGCTGCGGCCGCGTCACGATCTCCATCAAGAGCCCGCCGACGCCCATGCCGGTGAGCTCGGCCCGCGTGACCTTGATCCCCGCAAGCAGGCGCATCAGCACCCAGTCAAATCCATTCTCGACCGGAGAGCGCGCGCAGCCCGGCGCACCCAGCACCGGCACCTTCCCCGCGCTGCCGATCAGGAGCAGATTGCCCGGATCGACCGGCATGCCGAAATGCTCGACCGCGCCGCCGATCCCGGTGATCGCGGCCGGGATCACGTCGCGCCGGTCCGCGATCGCGGAAGCACCGAACACGATCACGAGTTCGGCGCCAAGCGCGAGCAATTCCTTGATCGAGGCGGCCAGGGCCTTCTCCTCATGCGGCACGCGGCGCTCGGCGATAATGCTGGCGCCCGCGGGGGCGAGCCGCTCGGCGGTCACGCGGAGCGTCTTCTCGATCACCTTTGGCGACAGGCCCGGCAGCATCGTCGAGACGATGCCGACCTTCTTGATGACGTAAGGCGCAACCCGCAGCGTCTCGCGCGCGGCGACGGCGACTGCCGCGTCGCGCAAGCTCGCTTCGACACCGAAAGGAATGAGCTTGACGGTGGCGATCATCTCGCCTTCGACCACCGGCTTGAACGCAGTCAGCGTCGCGAGCGTGATCGCCTCGTCGACGCCGTTGATGCGATCGACCGCGGCACGGTCGACCACCAGCACGCCGGCGCGTCCCGCGAACAAATTGGCGCGGCCGGTAAAGGCGCGCTCGACATTGACGCCGTCGCCGGCAATGGCCTGCGCGATGCTGGCCGCGGCAACATCTTCGGAGACGTCACCCTCATCGAGCCGCACGACGACGATTTCCTTCACCCCGGCCTTATCCAAGGCCTCCACTTCGGCAGGGCCGATCGTGGTGCCCTTCTTCAGCACCAGCGATCCCTGCCGCAGGGTGTGAACGGTGACGCCGCCAATCGCGTCACGCGGACTGGCAGGCCCGAACTTCATGCTGCAACTTCTTTCTCTTTCGGCGGCAACCGCAGCGTCGCGGTGATCTCCGCCATGATGGCGACCGCGATCTCCGACGGCGATACCGCACCAATGTCGAGTCCGATCGGCGCATGGATGCGCGCGATGTCACTTTCCTTCGCGCCCTGGGCGCGCAGCCGTTCGCCGCGCTTGGCATGCGTCTTCCGCGAACCGAGCGCCCCGATATAGAAGCACTCGCGTTCGAAGGCGTGCAGCAGCGCGGGATCGTCGATCTTCGGATCGTGGGTCACCGCGACAAAAGCGGTGTAGTGATCGACATTGAGCGGCGGCAGTGCGACGTCGGGCCATTCCGCGACCAGGGGCACGTCAGGAAAACGTTCGGGGCTCGCAAATGCCGTGCGCGGATCGACGACGGTGACCTCATAGTCCAGCGACCGCGCCAGCGGCGCCAAGGCCTGGCTGATATGGACGGCGCCGATGATCACGAGCTTTGCGGTCGGCGCATAGACGTTGAGGAACAGCTTCTTGCCGCCGACCTCGACGTTGGTGCTCTTGCCCATGCGCAATGCTTTGGAAAGCTCGGCATTGAGCGGATCGGCGGCAAAGTCCTTTGCCTTCACCAGCCGCTGCTCGCCATTGGCGGTATCGGTGACGACGATCACCGGGCGCCGCGCGGCGCGCTCGGCATTCAGCTCCTTCAGGGTTTCGAGCTTCACGGCTAGCCCACCTTCTCGACGAAGACGCGGATGGTGCCGCCGCAGGACAGGCCAACATTCCAGGCGGTCTCGTCGGCCACGCCGAATTCCAGCATCCTCGGCTGGCCGCTCGAGATCACGTCGAGCGCCTCAGTCACCACGGCGCCTTCGACGCAGCCGCCCGAGACCGAACCCAGGAACGTACCCTCGTCGTTGATGACGAGGCTCGATCCAGCCGGACGCGGCGCCGAGCCCCAGGTCTCCACCACGGTGGCCAGCGCCACCCCATGGCCTGCCTTCTGCCAGTCCTCAGCCGCCTTCAGGATGTCTTCGTCGCGATTGAGCATTTGAGAACCCTCTTCAAGCTACGGAGCGGATCAGGCTGCGATGATGAGGCGGCGGCGGGGCCGAAAGCGCCTCGATCAGCCCCTGGATGGAACTCAAGTTATGCACCGGGCGGAATTCGTCAACGTGGGGCAGCATCATTTTGATGCCCTGCGCCTTGGGCTCGAAGGCGCTGTAGCGCAGCAGCGGGTTGAGCCAGATCAGGCGGCGGCAGGAACGATGCAGCCGGTCCATCTCGAAGGCAAGCTTGGCGTCCGCCTCGCGCTCCAGCCCGTCGGAGATCAGCAGCACGATCGCGCCCTGCCCCAGCACCCGGCGAGCCCACAGCTTGTTGAAGGTGTGCAGCGAGGTCGCGATCCTTGTGCCGCCGGCCCAGTCCTCGACGCTTGAGGAGCAGCTTGCCAGCGCCTCGTCGGGATCGCGCTGCCGCAGCGCCCGCGTCACGTTGGTCAGGCGGGTGCCGAACAGGAACACCGAGACGCGCTTGCGGGCATCGGTGATGGCATGCAGGAAGTGCAGGAACAGGCGGGTATATTCGCTCATCGATCCCGAGATATCGAGCAGCGCCACGATCGGCGCCGGCTTGTCGATGCGGCCGAGCTTGCGGATGTCGACGATCTCGCCGCCGGTGCGCAAGGAATTGCGGATGGTGCGGCGCATATCGAGCCGGAGGCCGCGGGCGTCCGGCCGGTAGCGGCGCGTCTCCAGCTCGGCCTGCGGCAAGCTCATCTTGGCGATGGCGCGGGTGACCTCGGCGATCTCGGCCGCGCTCATCTGCGCAAAGTCTTTCTTCTGCAAGATCTCGCGGTCGGAGACCGAGAGCTTGAGTTCCTGCGCCTGCTCCTGCGGCCGCTCCTCGCGGCTCGCGGGCTGCGACAGCGCTTCCTGCACGCGGCGCGAGGCCGGCGGCGGCTTCTTCTTGGCGTGGTCGGGCAGCGGCACCGAGTCCAGCATGCTCTTCCACTCCTCGGCGGCGCGGAAGAACAGGTCGAAGGCCTGGGCAAAGATCAGCGCATGCTCATGGCGCTTGACGAAGATCGCTTCCAGCGTGGCGTAGAAATCGGCGCGGTTGCCGACTTCGATGAGCTGCAGCGCATTGAGCGCGTCGATCACCGAGCCCGGCCCGACCGGCAACCCGGCCGCCCGCAGCGCGCGGGCAAAGCCGACGACATTGTCGGCCATGTGCCCGGTCGGCGGCGCAAGGTGGTTGATGGGCATCGGCTCTCTCCCATCGTCATTCCGGGATGCGCCGCTAGGCGCAGGCCCGGAATCCATCCCGCCGCAGAACAAGTGGTGAAATGGATTCCGGGCTCGCGCTGCGCGCGCTCCGGAATGACGAGTGTCGTGTATGACGCGCGAGCAGCTACGTCTCGCTCGTCGCTTCCTTCAAAACCTTCTGCAGCGTATCGCCCTGCATGCGCGCGATGTCATCCTGGTACTTCAGGAGCGCACCGAGGGTCTCGCCGACCACTTGCGGCGTCAGCGAGCGGGCATCGAGCTCAGAGAGCGCGGTGGCCCAGTCGATGGTCTCGGCGACGCCGGGCGACTTGTAGAAATCCTGGTTGCGCAGCGCCTGCACGAAGCGGACCACCTGCTGCGACAGCTTGGCCGAAATATTCGGCACCCGCGACTTGACGATCGCGAGCTCGCGCTCGGCTGTGGGATAGTCGACCCAGTGATAGAGACAGCGCCGCTTCAGCGCGTCGTGGATCTCGCGGGTGCGGTTGGAGGTGATGATCACGATCGGCGGCGCCGGCGCCTTCACCGTGCCGAGCTCGGGGATCGTCACCTGGAAGTCCGACAGGATCTCCAGAAGATAGGCCTCGAACGCCTCGTCCGCGCGGTCGAGCTCGTCGATCAGGAGCACCGGCGGGCCGGCGACGTCAGGCTCCAGCGCCTGCAGCAGCGGCCGCTTGATCAGGAAACGCTCGGCGAAGATGTCGCTCGCGAGCTGATCGCGGTCAGTGTCGCCGGAGGCTTCCGCGAGGCGGATCGCGATCATCTGCGCCGCGCTGCTCCACTCGTAGACCGCGGAGGCGACGTCGAGGCCCTCGTAGCATTGCAGGCGGATCAGCTTCCGCCCGAGCGCTGAAGACAGCACCTTGGCGATCTCGGTCTTGCCGACGCCGGCCTCGCCTTCCAGGAACAACGGCCGGCCCATGCGCAGCGCGAGATAGGTCACGGTCGCGAGCGACCGCTCGGCGAGATAGCCGCGCGAGGTCAGGAGCTCGAGCAGCACATCGACGGATTTCGGGAGCGTCGATGCGGTCATGGGAAAGCCGGTGTTGGAGCCAAAGCAGCCTGCACTATCACGCTTTAGCGTTAGCAGCTTCGACCGCCCGGCGCGCCAGCACCCCGATCAAATGCGCGCGATATTCGGCACTGCCATGCAGGTCGCTGTTCAGCCCTTCCGGGGATACGTTGATCCCCTCTAGCACCTTGGGCGAGAAGCGCTTCTGCAGGGCCTCCTCGAAAGCGGTGACGCGGAACACGCCGTCCGAGCCGGCGCCGGTAACGGCGACGCGGACGTCCGACGGCCGCCGTGCCACGAACACGCCGACCAGCGCATAGCGCGAGGCCTGGTTGCGGAACTTGACGTAAGCCGCCTTCTTCGGAACCGGAAACCGCACCTTGGTGATGATCTCGTCGGCCTCGAGCGCGGTCGAGAACAGGCCCTGGAAGAACTCCTCGGCCTTGAGCCGCCGCTTGTTGGTGACGATGGTCGCGCCCAGCGCCAGCACGGCGGCCGGATAGTCCGCGGTCGGGTCGTTGTTCGCCAGCGAGCCGCCGATGGTGCCGCGATGGCGCACGGCGGGATCGCCGATCCCTCCCGCGAGGTCGGCGAGCGCCGGGATCGCCTCGCCGACGACGGCGGAGCTGGCGACCTCGGCATGCTTGGCGGTGGCGCCGATCGCAAGCGCGCGGCCTTTCATCTCGATGGTGTCGAGGCCTTCGACATGAGAGAGGTCGACCAGATGCGGCGGGCTCGCGAGCCGCTGCTTCATCACCGGCACCAGCGTGTGGCCGCCGGCGATCAGCTTGGCATCCTCGTTCTTCACCAGCAGATTGGCGGCCTGTCGCACGGTCGCCGGACGATGATACTTGAATTCATACATTGGAATGCCCCGGAATTTTCAACAGCGATCGCGATGCAATGCGCTGAGGTTCAAGCGAGATCGGACTTCGCCATCGCCTTGGCGCCGGCGGCGATCGAGGCGACGATGTTCTGATAGCCGGTGCAGCGGCACAGATTGCCTTCGAGCTCTTCGCGGATCACCTCGTCGGAAAGCTCGTTTCCCTTGCGGTGCACCATGTCGACCGCGGTCATGATCATGCCGGGCGTGCAGAAGCCGCACTGCAGGCCATGATTCTCGCGGAACGCTTCCTGCATCGGATGCAGCGGCCCGCCATCCGGCGCCAGTCCCTCGATGGTCTTGACCTCATGGCCGTCGGCCATCACCGCAAGCGTGGTGCACGACTTCACGGCCTTGCCGTCGAGATGCACGACGCAGGCGCCGCATTGCGAGGTGTCGCAACCGACATGGGTCCCGGTCAACCGCAGGTTTTCACGCAGGAATTGAACGAGAAGGGTACGGGGGTCGACGTTAGCGGTGACGGGATTGCCGTTCACGATCAGGGAAATCTTGGCCATCAGCACTCTCTTGATCTGCTCTGCCGCATATCGACAGAACAGGCGTTTATAACCGTTCCAAAAGCCATAATATGGGCCATCACCGCAATGGGCAACCTCGCCCCTCGCATGGCCGGATGACGTCGGGCCGTTCTGGCGCCGTTGTGCGGCGCCACTAGTCTTTATTTATTTGACTCAGCCCTGCACGGCCTTGGCGAAATTCGCGAAGAATTCATCGGCCAGTTTCTTGGCCGCGCCGTTGATCAGGCGCTGGCCGAGTTGGGCGAGCTTGCCGCCGATCTGCGCCTCGACGTTGTAACTCAAGAGTGTGCCGCCATCCTTCTCGGCAAGCGCGACCGTCGCGCCGCCCTTGGCGAATCCGGCAACCCCGCCCTCGCCTTCGCCCGAGATCTTGTAGCCGTTGGGCGGATCCAGATCGGACAGCATGACCTTGCCCTTGAAGCGCGCCGAGACCGGGCCGACCTTCATCTTGGCAACGGCGCGAAAGCCGTTGTCCTCGGTCCTCTCCAATTCCTCGCAGCCGGGGATGCAGACCTTCAGCACCTCGGGGTCGTTGAGCTTGGCCCACACGGCCTCGCGCGACGCCGCAAGCTGGACTTCGCCGGTCATTGTCATTGCCATGAGAGCCTCCCCGATCGCATCGAACCAACACCCAAGTAAAGCACGGCGGCCACAAAGGAAAGACCGGCATCCGACCACGAGCGATGCATATTCGCAGCGCAGCAAAACGGAGACCGCCCCTTGTGATGGCGCCGGGCTCGATCAAGAAGGGCCATTGGCAGCGGCAGCCGGGAATGATTAGGTCGCGCGCGATGAACACATCCCTTTCCCCTCTGCTGGCACCGATGCTGTCAAGCGCCGCGATGCGCGCGGTGTGCGACGATGCCGCTTGCTTGCAGAATATGCTTGATTTCGAGGCAGCGCTGGCGCGCGCCGAAGCAGCGGTCGGCGTGATTCCGAATGCCGCGGCCGGCCCGATCGGCGCGGCCTGCAAGGCCGAATCATTCGACCGCGCGGCGCTCGCGGAAGCCGCCGTTCGGTCGGGCAACCTGGCGATCCCGCTGGTCAAGGCGCTTACCGCCGAGGTGGCCAAGGCCAGCAAGGAGGCCGCGCGCTATGTGCATTGGGGCGCGACCAGCCAGGACGTCATCGACACCGCGACGATGCTCACTCTGCGCGCCGGCATCGATGTGTTGCTCGCCGAACTCGACCGCGCCATCACAGGCTTTGCCAAACTCGCCCGCGAGCATCGCGACACCGCGGTGGTTGCGCGCACCTGGCTGCAGCACGCGCTGCCGATGCCGTTCGGCCTCAAGCTCGCCGAATATGCCGCAAGCCTGCACCGCTCGCGGAGGCGCCTGCAGCGGCTGCACCGCGAGGCACTGGCGCTGCAATTCGGCGGCGCGGCCGGCACGCTGGCCGCGCTCGGCGACAAAGGCATGGCAGTGGCGGAAAAACTGGCGCAGGAGCTTGGCCTGCCGCTGCCGGAGGCGCCCTGGCACACCCACCGCGACCGCATCGCGGACATCGCCTCCGGCTTTGCCATCGTCTGCGGAAGCTGCGGCAAGATCGCCCGCGACGTCTCCTTGATGATGCAGACCGACGTCGCCGAGGCGTTCGAGCCATCGGGCGAAGGCCGCGGCGGCTCCTCCACCATGCCGCACAAGCGCAATCCCGTTGCTGCCGCAACCGCGCTCGCCGCCGCCACCATGGCCCCCAATCTCGCCGCGACGATCCTTGCCGCGCAGATCCAGGACCACGAGCGCAGCGCGGGGCCGTGGCATGCAGAATGGCCGACCTTGCCGACGCTGATGCTGGTCACCTCAGGCGCGCTCGCCGCCACCGTCGAACTCGCCGAGGGCCTGGAAGTCGACGCCGCGCGCATGCGCGTCAACCTCGATGCCACCCGTGGGCTGATCATGGCCGAAGCGGTGTCGATGGCGCTCGCCGAAAAGCTCGGCAAGAGCGAGGCGCATCACCTGATCGAAGCCGCCAGCAAGAAGGCGGTCGCCGAGCAGAAGCATTTGCGCGACGTGCTGATGGCGGATCCTCAGGTCACCGCGCAGCTTGCCGCGGACCGGATCGAAAACCTGTTCGCGCCGATGTCCTATCAGGGCGCCTCGCAGGCGCTGATCGACCGCCTGCTCGCCTCGCTGAGCGACAAATGAAAGTGCCGATGAGTCTCTCGGATGTCATTGCCGGGCTTGCCCCGGCAATCCATCTTCTTCGATAGACTCTCTTTTGGATGGATGCCCGGATCAAGTCCGGGCATGACAGCGGAGTTTTAGAACCATGCCGATGATCGACGCCGACGGATGCCTGCTCAACGTCCAGGTCGAAGGCCGCGACGGCGGACCGACGCTGATGCTGTCGAATTCGCTGGGCTGCACGTTGCAGATGTGGGAACCGCAGATGAAGGCGCTGACGCAGGTGTTCCGCGTCATCCGCTACGACCGGCGCGGCCATGGCAAGTCGCAGGTCCCTCCCGGCCCCTATTCGATGGAGCGTTTCGGCCGCGACGTGCTGGCGATCCTCGACGACCTCAATATCGAAAAGACGCATTGGTGCGGCCTGTCGATGGGCGGCATGGTCGGGCAATGGCTGGGGGCCAACGCGCCCGAACGCTTCGGCAAGATCATCCTCTCCAACACCGCCTGCTACTACCCGGACCCGACCAACTGGCACAATCGCATCAAGGCGGTGAAGGAAGGCGGCCTCGCCGCGGTCGCCGACACCGTGATCGCGGGCTGGCTGACGGCGGATTTCCGCGAGCGCGAGCCGCAGATCGCAGCCCGCATGAAGGCGATGCTGTTGGCCTCGCCAGCGGAGGGTTACATCGCCTGCTGCGAAGCCCTGAGCACGCTCGACCAGCGCGAGCTGCTCCCGAAGATCAAGAGCCCGACGCTGGTGATCGCCGGCCGTCACGATATGGCAACGCCGATCTCGGCTGGGGAATTCATCCGCAGCCGCATCCCGGGTGCCAGCATGACGATCCTCGATGCCGCGCATATTTCCAACGTCGAGCAGTCGCACGCCTTCACGGACGCCGTGGTCGGCTTCCTGACGCAACGCTAGGTTCCAACAACGTCGTCATTGCGAGCGAAGCGAAGCAATCCATACTGCGCCCGCGGATGCAATGGATTGCTTCGTCGCTTCGCTCCTCGCAATGACAGGAGGAGAGAGACAATCATGGACGACGACAAGCGCCGCGACGAGGGCATGACCCAGCGCCGCAAAGTGCTCGGCAATGAATGGGTCGATAAATCGATTACCAATCGCAACGCCTTCAACACCGACTTCCAGGACCTGATCACGCGCTATGCCTGGGGCGATATCTGGACGCGGCCGCATTTCGATCATCGCACGCGGCGGGTACTGGTCATCGGCACCATGGTCGCGCTCGGGCAGTGGGACGAATTCCGCCTGCATGTGCGTGCCGCCCTCACCGAAGGCGGCTTTTCGCCTGACGATATCAAGGAGATCCTGCTGCAGCAGGCGATCTATTGCGGCGTCCCCGCCGCCAACCATGCGGTGAAGGAAGCCTCGGCGATTATCGCCGAGCTAGGGCTGTTGAAGGGATAATTTGCCGGCCGGCACGCTGGTATCGGTCTCGTCGCGCACCTCGGCCAGCCGCGGCGCGGCGCCCTCGACCACCAGCACGATGCCGATGCCGACCAGCATCAACAGTTCGGTCGCATGCAGCCGCAGCGCCTCGGCCTCGCCGGCCACGGACGCCGCCAGCATGCTGACGAAGCTGAGCACGCTGCCGAGCACGAGCGCCATACCGAGCGTCTCATCGCCGCCGCCGCGCTCGCGCACCGAGCGAAGCGAAAGCAGCACCAGATACAGCGTGAAAAAGGCAACTGTGGTGATCCGCACCAGCGCCAGCAGCCAGGCGATACGCACGCTCGCGATGCCCGACAGATGCAGATGATCGCTGATGAAGAACCCGATCGACACGCTCGGCCGTTCATAGAGACCGCGGACCGGCGAGGCCATGATCTGGAAGGCGATGCTCGCCCACGCCGGGATGAAATAGGCCGCAAGCAGCGCGCCGCAAAAGGAGCTGATCCGCCAGTTCGTCGACATCTGCCGCTCCCTGCTTGTTCCGCTCGCCCGACGCGCGATGGCGGGTATGTCGCGAGGTAACTTCGTTGGAACTGAAGCGGCAATCTAAACCCTTTATTAACCTTAATTGGGGCGGGCCGCTGTGGACGGCGTCCAAAAGAAAGTCCCGCCTTTCGGCAGGACTTCCCTTTTGCTCTCGCTTGGACGGGAAACTAGCGCACCTGACCCGGGTCCTGCGGTTGGCCGGGTTTCTGGCCCTGACGGTTCGGGTCTTGCTGCTGCTGGCCGGGCTTGCTGCCGCCGCCCTGCTGCTGGCCGGGCTTCTGGCCCGGATTTTGATTCTGCTGACCCGGGTTCTGGTTCTGATTGGCCATTCACAAATCTCCCTGGTTGGACCTGGTCCCTTCGAACCAGGCACGGGCCAACGCGGGAACCAGGACGCTGTTTCGGTGGGAACCGTCACGTCACGGTGAGGCAAATGCTGGATCGGGAACCGCCGGTAAAACTACCTCTGTACAAGCCCTTGATGCCGCAGCTAGCGCTGTTGCCGCCCAAGGGGTTCCACTGTTAGAAAATGATACGACGCGTCGGACAAGGCTGCCGGGAGCCCTCGCCGCGTCGCTCTCTCACAAGCGGCAGCGCATGGATTATTTCGCCCAGCAACTCATCAACGGCCTCGTGCTCGGCTCGATCTATGGGCTGATCGCGATCGGCTACACCATGGTCTATGGCATCGTCGGCATGATCAATTTCGCCCATGGCGACATCTTCATGATCGGCGGTTTCATCGCGCTGATCTCCTTTTTGGTGCTGGTCTCGCTCGGCCTCACCGCGATCCCGCTGGTGCTGTTCATCGTGCTCCTGGTGTCGATGGCGATCACCGCGCTCTATGGCTGGACGGTGGAGCGTATCGCCTACCGGCCGCTGCGGCATTCGTTCCGCCTGGCGCCGATGCTCTCAGCCATCGGCATGTCCTTCGTGCTGACGAATTTCTCGCAAGTCGCGCAAGGCGCGCGCGTGAAACCGGTGCCGCCGATCATCACCGGCGGCTACACGCTGCATGAGGGTGAAAGCGGCTTCGTGGTGCAGCTCTCCAACATCCAGATCATCGTCGTGCTCGCCACCGTGGTGCTGCTCGCGCTGTTCACCTGGCTGGTGTCGCGCACGCGGCTCGGGCGCGACATGCGCGCCTGCGAGCAGGACCAGACCATGGCGGCGCTGCTCGGCGTCGACGTCGACCGCACCATCTCCATGACCTTCGTGATCGGCGCCGCGCTCGCCGCCGTCGCCGGCATGATGTACCTGCTCTACTATGGCCTGGTCGATTTCTTCATGGGCTTCGTCGCCGGCATCAAGGCGTTCACCGCCGCGGTCCTCGGCGGCATCGGCTCGCTGCCCGGCGCGATGCTGGGAGGACTGGCGATCGGGCTGATCGAGACATTCTGGTCGGCCTATTTCTCGGTCGAGTACAAGGACGTCGCCGCCTTCTCCATCCTGATCGTGGTTCTGATCTTCCTTCCGACCGGCCTGCTCGGCCGGCCTGAAGTCGAAAAAGTCTGACGGGCGGCCGCGTGACCACGTCAGCGCTCGAGAAGAAGCCGGCGTCGCGCGCGAGCGGCGCCGCCTTCATCCTCAAGAAAGCCACCATCAGTGCCTTGGTCGCGCTGGTGCTGTTCTCGTTGATGATCGGCGTCCGCACCGAGGCCGGCCCGCAAGGCGGGCTGATCTACTGGACGCGGTTCGGCGATCTCGCCGCCATCGTCGCTGCCGTGTTCGGCGGCAGCATCGTCATCGAGCTGCTGCGGCAATGGTGGGGTCCCGCCGACAAAGTCCGCGTCGTTCCGCCGGCGGTACAAAATGCGCTGTCGCTCGCCGGACGCCTGATCGCGCCGGCGCTGCTGATCTTCACCTTCCTGGTGCCGGTGATCTTCTATGATCAGCGCTACATCCTCGATCTCGCGATCCTCGTGCTCACCTATGTGATGCTCGGTTGGGGACTGAACGTGGTCGTCGGCCTCGCCGGCCTGCTCGATCTCGGCTATGTCGCCTTCTACGCCGTCGGTGCCTATTCCTACGCGCTGCTCGCCACCAATTTCGGACTGTCGTTCTGGGTCTGCCTGCCGCTCGCCGGCATCCTCGCCGCGTTCTGGGGCGTGCTGCTCGGCTTTCCCGTGCTCAGATTGCGCGGCGACTATCTCGCGATCGTGACGCTGGCGTTCGGCGAGATCATCCGCCTCGTCATCATCAACTGGCAAAGCCTCACCGGCGGGCCGAACGGCATCTCCGGCATCCCACGACCGACCCTGTTCGGCATTCCGCTCTCGCCGGGCGAAGACGGGCTCGCGGCGCGGCTCGGCATCGAGTTCTCGCCGACGCACCGCATCGTGTTCCTGTTCTATTTGATCCTGGCGATGGCGCTGCTGACCAACTGGGTCACGATCCGCCTTCGCCGCCTGCCGATCGGCCGCGCCTGGGAGGCGCTGCGCGAGGACGAGGTCGCCTGCCGCGCGCTCGGCATCAACACCACTACGACCAAACTCACGGCCTTTGCCACCGGCGCGATGTTCGGCGGCTTTGCCGGCGCGTTCTTCGCGACGCGCCAGGGCTTCATCAGCCCGGAATCCTTCACCTTCCAGGAATCGGCGCTGGTGCTCGCCATCGTCGTGCTCGGCGGCATGGGCTCGCAGCTCGGCGTCGCGCTGGCTGCGCTGGCGATGATCGGCGGCTTCGAGCTGTTCCGCGGCCTCGACCAGTACCGCATGCTGGTGTTCGGAATGGCGATGGTGCTGCTCATGATCTGGCGGCCGCGCGGACTGATCGGGCATCGTGCCCCGACCGTCTATCTCGAACGCAACCAGGCGATCTCCTCCGACCTCGTCAAGGAGGGACACGGATGAGCGGTGAGACCATCCTCTCCGTCAAGGGCCTGTCGATGCGGTTCGGCGGCATCGTTGCCGTGAACGATCTCTCCTTCGATGCCGGACGGCGCAAGATCACCGCGTTAATCGGCCCGAACGGCGCCGGCAAGACCACCGTCTTCAACTGCATCACCGGCTTCTACAGGCCGAGCGGCGGCTCGATCGCGCTGACCCATGACGACGGCAAGACGATCCAGCTCGAACGTCTGAACGATTTCCGCATCTCCAAGCAGGCGCGCGTGGCGCGCACCTTCCAGAACATCCGCCTGTTCCCCGGCATGACGGCGCTGGAGAATCTGATGGTGGCGCAGCACAACGCGCTGATGCGCGCCTCCGGCCTGACCTTCCTCGGCCTGATCGGCGCGCCGTCCTGGCGCAGCGCGGAAGCACGCGCGATCGAGCTGGCGCGCACCTGGCTGACGCGCGTCGGCCTGCTCGACCGCGCCGACGATGCCGCCGGCAACCTTCCCTATGGCGACCAGCGCCGGCTCGAGATCGCGCGCGCGATGTGCACCGAGCCCGCGCTGCTCTGCCTCGACGAGCCCGCCGCCGGCCTGAACGCGCGCGAGAGCGCCGCCTTGAGCGAGCTCTTGCTCTCGATCCGCACCGAACAGGGCACCTCGATCCTCTTGATCGAGCACGACATGTCCGTGGTGATGGAGATTTCCGACCACGTCGTGGTGATGGATTACGGCGTCAAGATCGCCGAAGGCACGCCACAATCCGTCCGCGACGATCCCAAGGTGATCGCCGCCTATCTCGGCGCCGACGAGGAAGAAGCCATCGCCGTCATGGAGAGCGGCACGTGATTGGACGCTCCGACAAGAGTTCACACTGCAAAGTGCTTGTAGCCGCGCGTTCTCTGTCCCCGTCATGCCCGGGCTTCTCCCGGGCATCCACGCCCTTTCTGCGACACCACCGGAACGTGGATGGCCGGGACAAGCCCGGCCATGACGGCTGCGAGGTTGCCCTATGACCTCAACCTCTCCCCTCCTCGCGATCCGCGGACTGCGCGCGGCCTACGGCAAGATCGAAGCCCTCAAGGGCGTCGATCTCGAGATCAATGCCGGCGAGATCGTTGCGCTGATCGGGGCCAACGGTGCCGGCAAGTCGACGCTGATGATGACGATCTTCGGCAAGCCGCGCGCCCGCGCCGGGGCGATCGAGTTCGACGGCGATGACATCACCGGCGTGCCGACGCACGAGATCGCGCGGCTTAGGATCGCGCAGTCGCCCGAGGGGCGCCGGATCTTTCCGCGCATGAGCGTCGCGGAAAACCTGCAGATGGGCGCTGACGTGACCGAGTGCAGCGAAGCGGAACGCGCCGCCGTGCTGGAACGCGTGTTCACGCTGTTCCCCCGGCTCAAGGAACGCGTCAACCAGCGTGGCGGCACGCTCTCCGGCGGCGAGCAGCAGATGCTGGCCATCGGCCGCGCGCTGATGAGCCGCCCGCGCCTGTTGATGCTGGATGAGCCTTCGCTCGGCCTCGCGCCGCTGATCGCACGCCAGATCTTCGACGCGATCCGCACCCTGAACCGCCAGGATGGCCTGACCGTCCTGATCGTCGAGCAGAACGCCAACCACGCACTGAAACTCGCCCATCGCGGTTACGTCATGGTCAACGGGCTGATCACGCTGTCTGGAACCGGCGGCGAGCTGTTGCAGCGGCCGGAGATCCGCGCTGCCTATCTGGAAGGCGGCCGGCGGGGCTAGCTGATCGGCGCCCGTCCTGCGGCAAGATGCTGCGAAGGGCGCGTGCATTTGCCTGAAAAATGCCGATGACTTCACGGCAAATTCAGTCGACAATGCCGTCGGTTTCGTATCCGGCGGCGCGCCGGATGCTTCCCTTAAGCGATGACCACGGGGACTCCACATGAAATCACTCAAGCTGATTGGCCTTGCACTCGGCGCTTCGCTCGCACTGTCGGCGAGCGCATTCGCGCAGGATATCACCATCGCAGTGGCGGGCCCGATGACGGGCTCCGAATCCGCGTTCGGCCGGCAGATGAAGAACGGCGCCGAACAGGCGGTTTCCGATCTCAATGCCGCGGGCGGCGTGCTCGGCAAGAAGCTCAAGCTCGAGGTCGGCGACGATGCCTGCGATCCCAAGCAGGCGCGCTCGGTCGCGGAAAAACTCTCCAGCGCGCGGATCCCCTTCGTCGCCGGTCACTTCTGCTCGTCGTCGTCGATCCCGGCATCGGAAGCCTATGCCGACGGCAACACGCTGCAGATCACGCCGGCCTCGACCAACCCGCTGTTCACCGAACGCAAGCTCTGGAACGTCGCGCGCGTCTGCGGCCGTGACGACCAGCAGGGCCTGGTCGCCGCCGAGTACATCCTGAAGAATTTCAAGGGTAAGAACGTCGCAATCCTCAACGACAAGACGACCTACGGCAAGGGCCTCGCGGACGAGACCAAGAAGGCGCTGAACAAGGCCGGCTTCCAGGAGAAGATGTTCGAGTCCTACAACAAGGGCGACAAGGATTTTAACTCCATCGTCTCGCGGCTCAAACGCGACAACATCGATCTCGTCTATGTCGGCGGCTATCACCAGGAGGCCGGCCTGATCCTGCGCCAGATGCGCGACCAGGGCCTGCAGACGGTGCTGATGGCGGGCGATGCCATGAACGACAAGGAGTTCGCCTCGATCACCGGCCCCGCCGCCGAAGGCACGCTGTTCACCTTCGGTCCCGATCCGCGCAACAAGCCGACCGCGAAAGCCATCGTCGAGAAGTTCAAGGCCAAGAACATCGATCCCGAAGGCTACACACTCTACACCTACGCCGCGATGCAGGTGTGGTCACAGGCGGTCGCCAAGGTCGGCTCCACTGATCCGAAGAAGGTGATGGACGCGATCAAGGCCGGCGAGTGGGACACCGTGCTCGGCAAGATGGCCTTCGACGCCAAGGGCGATATCAAGGCGATCGACTACGTCGTCTACAAGTGGGACGCCAAGGGCAACTACGCCGAAGTGAATCCGAAGGGATCGTAAGACCAATCACCGCCGTCATTGCGAGCGGAGCGAAGCAATCCACTCTTCCGCTTGCGGCGCTATGGATTGCTTCGCTTCGCTCGCAATGACGCTGTGGATGCCTTGGGTGCGACAAACCAACCCGACGGGCAAATCACCTAAAAGTCTGTCCAGACTATCAGCGAAAAATAAACCGCTTAACCCGTCGGGCAAATCAGTGATTTAACTCCGCGCGTCTCAC
>NZ_AXAP01000005.1 GCF_000472865.1 Bradyrhizobium elkanii WSM2783
CGTCCACCGCATCTCACCGCAACGTTCGTGACGATCGCGAGCCGCCCCTCATCCGCCGTGAGACGCGCGGAGTTAAATCACTGATTTGCCCGACGACGAAAGCGGAATGTTTTTGCGCGGGGGCTGGACGAGGCAAATCACGTTGGAATTGCTGCCGAATTTTTCTCCGCCGTCATTCCGGGGCATCGCGAAGCGATGAGCCCGGAATCCATGTCGCCACCTGCGCAAGTGGATGAATGAATTCCGGGCTCGTCCTTCGGACGCCCCGGAATGACGGAGAGAGCGATGCGCGCTTCACGCAGGCGGTTCATCCGGATCGAGTGCAGCCTCGAAGCGCGTCGATGCATCGCTTGCTTCGCCGGCCGCACCAAACACCGCGGCGGCGGTGATGTCCTTGGCGAGATGGGTGCATTCGAGCCAGACCAGATTGAGCATCAAGGGCGGCAGTTCGCGCGCCTGCTGCATGTTCCTGCAGCGGGCCTCGGCGCCTTCCATGCCCCACCATTGCTGGGCGACCGTCACGACTTTGCGGAAGTTGCGCAAGGTACCCGACGACTTCGCGCGATCGACCTTGGCGAGCTGCGCGCAATGGTTCAGCCAGTTCAGCCCGGCGACGATCGCAATCGCGACATCGTCGACCGCGCGTCCGGTGAAATCGATCACCGTGTCCTCGTGCGGCTGCTGGCGCAGGAAGCCGTCGATCATCTCGGCCTGGCGCGATGGCTCCGTCAGCAGCGCGGAGTCGCGTCCCGGAATCATGGTCAGATAGCGCATCCCTTCCAGCCGCGTGTGGCGCCAGATTTCGCGCGGGCTGGCGCTCGCATCATTCGATTTGCGCTTACAGGCAGGATACACGAGATCGCCGTGATCGGCCTTTTCGAGATATGTCGCGACCACCTTGTCCAGCGCCTGCAACAAGGCGTCCGCGCCGGCCCTGGCGTCCAGGACCTCTTCTGACGGCACCTCTCTGCCCCAACCAAACAAGGCCATGCTTGTTTCCAGCGTGATCCTCTCCTTTTAAGAGTGTAGCACCGGCGCGGCCGATTGCACTGTGCCAATCCGCCGTATTTTCGGCAGAAACGGGGCCGCGGGCGGCAGGATCCAAGGGAACCGGCGCTTTCCTAGCGATTGACGAGCCAGATGATCACGCTCAGCACGATGCTGAGCAGTAGCGATGTCATCAGTGGAAAATAGAACGAATAGTTTGATCCCTCGACACGGATGTCGCCAGGCAGCCGACCGAGCCCGAGCTTGCCGATCACCGGCCAGAGCAGACCGGCGGCGAGGAGCAGCAGTCCGAGGATCATCAGCGTACGCTGCATCCGATGCCTCCAATTCGTAGGGCCGTTTATCAATCCGCCCCACGAATATCGCTTAACCCCACGGTCCGCGCGAAGTGGACGCGCCGCCCCATGGGCTGCGGGAAGGATAGCCCGCCCCGGCGGTAGGTGCAGCACCGCCGCCGAGCTCGGCGGCGAGCTGCTGCAGCGCCGCGACGCGGTTCTCGGTCGACGGGTGGGTGGAGAAGAGATTGTCGACGCCATGGCCCGACAACGGATTGATGATGAACATATGCGCGGTCGCCGGATTGCGCTCGGCCTCGAAGTTCGGCACCTGGTGCGCGGCATTCTCGATCTTCATCAGCGCGGAAGCGAGCCACATCGGCTGGCCGACGATACGCGCGCCGAGATTGTCGGCGGCATATTCGCGGGTGCGGCTGATCGCCGTCTGCACCAGCATGGCTCCGAGCGGCCCCAGGATCATCAGCGCGATCGAGCCGACGACGCCTGGACCGCTGCTGCTGTTGCGGTGGCCACCGAAGAACATGCCGAATTGCGCCAGCATCGAGATCGCGCCGGCGATGGTGGCGGTGATGGTCATCAAGAGCGTGTCATGGTTCTTGATATGCGCAAGCTCATGCGCGATCACGCCGGCGAGCTCCTCTCGGCTGAGCTGCTGCATGATGCCGGCGGTGACGGCGACCGCGGCATTCTGCGGGTTGCGGCCGGTGGCAAAAGCGTTGGGTTGCGCCTCGTCCATCACGAACACGCGCGGCATCGGCAGGCCGGCGCGGCTCGCGAGCTCGGCGACAAGGCCGACAAGCTCGGGCGCGGTGCGCGCATCGACCTCATGGGCGCCGTACATCCTGAGCACCATGCGGTCGGAATTCCAGTAGGTGAATAGATTGGTCGCGGCCGCAACCACCAGCGCGATCATCGCGCCGCTGGCGCCGCCGATGAGATAGCCGATCCCCATGAACAGGGCGGTGAGGCCGGCCAGCAGAAGAGCTGTCTTGAAATAGTTCATCGTCGTTTCCCCTGCGTCGTTGCGGAAAAACCACTGTTGCAGGCGCACCTTAGGTAGGAACTTGCCCATCGCCGCCGCAAGTGGCGAAAGGTGCGTCGGGGCGACGCGGGCGGGCGGAAACAAGCAGGCTTCCTCCCACGTCGTCCCGGCGAAGGCCGGGACCCATAGCCACAAATGGTCGTTGTGGCGCGCGCAAGCAGCCGCACCCTAGCACAACAATGCACGTTTGTGGTTATGGGTCCCGGGTCAAGCCCGGGACCACAGTGGAGTGAGGGATAGCCCGAGCATAAAGCTTCACGTAAGATCATTACTATCTTTCGTAAGCCCATCCCCTACCGGCGAGTTCTGATGTTCAAGACCCGATTTGCGATCGCGGCCGTCACGATGATTGCGGCATCTGCGGCCTCCGCGCAGCAATTGTTGCCGGCACCCACACGTCAGGCACCGGCGGCTGCGCGGCCTGCGGCGGTGCCCTCCTCACGCGCGGCGGCTTGCCACAATGGCCAGAGCTTCGAGCGCTTCCTTGCCGATCTCAAGCAGCGCGCAGTGTCCGAAGGCGTGTCGCAGCAGGCGATCGCGGAAGCCTCGCCCTACCTCGTCTACAACCAGGGCATCGTCAACCGCGACCGCGGGCAGCGCGTGTTCGGGCAGATCTTCACCGAGTTCGCGGGGCGAATGGCCGCGCCCTATCGGATGCAGCAGGGACAGCAGCGCATCAAGACCTATGCAGCGGCGTTCGCGCGCGCGGAGAAGGAGTACGGCGTGCCGCCGGCGGTGATCGCGGCGTTCTGGGGACTGGAGAGCGACTTCGGCGCCAACATGGGCAATCTGCCGACGCTGCCTTCGCTGGTGTCGCTTGCCTATGATTGCCGGCGCTCCGAGATGTTCCAGAACGAGACCATCGCAGCCTTGAAGATCATCGACCGCGGCGACCTTTCGGCCGATGAGATGGTCGGCTCCTGGGCCGGCGAGCTCGGGCAGACGCAATTCCTGCCGACGCACTATTTCAACTATGCCGTCGACTACGATGGCGATGGCCATCGCAATCTCCTGAGCAGCGGGCCCGACGTGATCGGATCGACTGCGAACTATATCGCCAACGGATTGAAGTGGCGGCGCGGCGAGCCGTGGCTGCAGGAAGTGCGCGTGACCGCTTCCAACTTTCCGTGGGACCAGGCCGATCTCACAACCAAGCTGCCGCGTTCAAAATGGGCGCAGCTCGGCGTGACCTATCCGGATGGACGTCCACTAGCGAATGACGACATGCCCGCATCGCTGCTGTTGCCGATGGGACGAAATGGGCCGGCGTTCCTGGCCTATGCCAATTTCGCCGCCTACACCGAATGGAATAATTCGCTGATCTATTCGACCACCGCAGGCTATCTCGCGTCGCGCATCGCAGGCTGCCCGCCGATGCTGCGGCCTTCGGGTCCCGTGGCGCAATTGCCGTTCAACGAGATCAAGGAATTGCAGCAGCTCCTGGTGCGCGCCGGCTTCAATGTCGGCAAGGTCGACGGCGTGCTCGGACAGGCGAGCCGTAGCGCCGTGAAGGCGATGCAGATCAAATATGGACTACCGGCGGATTCCTGGCCGACCGCGGACCTGCTGGCGCGGATGCGCGGGCGCACCCAGCCGACGGAAGCGGCGATGCCGGCCGTTCGTTAGGACGTAAGTCCGCTTCGGGAAATGACGCCTCTGTGACGGACCTGCTCAAGAGGTCGTTCTTGCTGCTCACATCCTGATTTGGAACAAATCCTACTGGGGCATTGCACCCATCGCCGCAATGCACAAGTGTTGGGTATCGTTCATTTCCGGAAAGCCCTCATGAGCCAATCCTCCAAACTGTTCGAGCCCTTCAAGCTTGGTCCGCTGACGCTGCCCAATCGGGCGGTGATGGCGCCGTTGACACGCAACCGGGCGGCACCGTCGAGCTTCGTTCCAAGCCCGCTTGCGGTCGACTATTACGCGCAGCGCGCCTCCGCCGGCCTTCTGATCACCGAGGCGAGCCAGGTCTCGCAGCAGGGCCAGGGCTACCAGGACACGCCCGGCATCTATTCGAAGGAACAGATTGCGGGATGGCGCAAGGTTACCGATGCCGTGCACGCGCGCGGCGGACGCATTGTCATCCAGCTCTGGCATGTCGGCCGCATCTCCCACACCCTGCTACAGCCGAACGGCGGCGCGCCGGTTGCGCCATCCGCGATCCGCGCCAAGACCAAAACCTTCGTCAATGGCAGCTTTACCGACGTGTCCGAGCCCCGCGCGCTCGAGCTCGCCGAAATTCCTGGGATCATCGAAGACTTCCGGCGCGGCGCGGCGAATGCGATCGAAGCCGGTTTTGACGGCGTCGAGATCCACGGCGCCAACGGCTATCTGCTCGACCAGTTCGCCAAGGATGGCACCAACAAGCGCACCGACGCCTATGGCGGGTCGATCGAGAACCGCGCGCGGCTGATGCTGGAAGTCTCCAAAGCGGTGGCCGCGGAAGTCGGCGCCGAGCGCACCGGCATCCGCATCTCGCCGGTGACGCCAGCCAATGACGTCTCCGACTCCAATCCGCAGCCGCTGTTCGATTACATCGTCGATGGGCTCAACGCGCTGAAGCTGGTCTATATCCACGTCATCGAAGGCGCGACCGGCGGGCCGCGCGATGTCGCGCCGTTCGATTACGCGTCGCTGCGCAAGCGCTTCAAGCAGGCATATGTGGCGAACAACGGCTATGATTTCGCGCTGGCGAACAAGGTGCTGGAATCCGGTGCCGCCGACCTGATCGCGTTCGGCAAGCTGTTCATCTCCAACCCCGACCTGGTCGAGCGCCTGAAGAGTGGCGCAGCGCTGAACGAATGGGACAAGGCCACGTTCTACGGCGGCGGCGCGAAGGGATACACGGACTATCCGACGCTGGAGGCCGCGGAAGCGGCGCAGTAAAGCAAGCGCCGTCATTGCGAGGAGCGACAGCGACGAAGCAATCCATGCTGCCGCGCGCGCGGACAGCTGGATTGCTTCGCTTCGCTCGCAATGACGGGTGGAAAGGACGCCGTCTCTCTCCCACTGTCATTCCGGGGCGCGCGTAGCGCGAGCCCGGAATCCATCGGGCAGCAGGCGACGCCGTGAAATGGATTCCGGGCTCGCGCTTCGCGCGCCCCGGAATGACGAAAGGCCGGGATTGCTCCCGGCCTTTTTTCTCTCTCCGTCATGCCCGGGCTTGTCCCGGGCATCCACGTCTTTCCACACGCGCGGCGACGCGTGGATGGCCGGGACAAGCCCGGCCATGACGGCGTTGCAAGAGATCACTTCGCCTCGGCGCGCTTCGGCGGGGTAGCGGGCCACGACTTGATCAGGGTGTCGTAGTCGACCGTCTCGCCCTTCGGCTTCTCGTTGGCGAGCTTGCGCTGCGGCGCGATGGTGCCATCCTTCTCGGCCTTGGCGAACCAGTATTCCGGCTTCTCCTTCTTGTTCAGCTTCGGGCCGCAGGCGCCCTGCACGCCTGATTTCTCGAGCCGCTCCATCACCGAGTCCTGGGCCGCGGCGAGCGCGTCCATCGCCTGTTGCGGCGTCTTCGCACCCGACGACGCATCGCCGATGTTCTGCCACCAGAGCTGGGCGAGCTTCGGATAGTCAGGTACGTTGTTGCCGGTCGGGGTCCACTGCACGCGCGCGGGCGAGCGGTAGAACTCGATCAGGCCGCCGAGCTGGGGCGCGCGCTCGGTGAACGACTTGTCCCAGATATCGGACTCGCGGATGAAGGTGAGACCGACATGGCTCTTCTTCAACGACACCGTCTTGGAGACGATGAACTGCAGATAGAGCCAGGCTGCCTTGCGGCGGTCCGCCGGCGTCGACTTCAACAGCGTCAGCGAGCCGGCATCCTGATAGCCGAGCTTCATGCCCTCCTTCCAGTACGAGCCGTGCGGCGACGGGGCCATGCGCCATTTCGGCGTGCCGTCTGCGTTCATGACGGGAATGCCGGGCTTCACCATGTCAGCCGTGAACGCGGTGTACCAGAAGATCTGCTGGGCGATGTTGCCCTGCGCCGGCACCGGGCCCGATTCGGAGAAGGTCATGCCCTGCGCCTGCGGCGGGGCATACTTCTTGAGCCACTCGAGATATTTGGTGATCGAGTAGACGGCGGCCGGACCATTGGTGTCGCCGCCGCGCTCGACCGACGAACCAACGGGGCGGCAGCCTTCCATGCGGATGCCCCACTCGTCGACCGGCAGACCGTTCGGGATGCCCCTGTCGCCATTGCCCGCCATCGACAGCCAGGCGTCGGTGAAGCGCCAGCCGAGCGAGGGGTCCTTCTTGCCATAGTCCATATGGCCGTAGACCTTGACGCCGTTGATCTCCTTGATGTCGTTGGTGAAGAACTCGGCGATATCTTCATACGCCGACCAGTTCACGGGCACGCCGAGCTCGTAGCCATACTTGGCCTTGAACTTGGCCTTGTAGTCGGGGTTGGTGAACCAGTCGTAGCGGAACCAATAGACGTTGGCGAACTGCTGGTCGGGCAACTGATAGAGCTTGCCGTCCGGCGCCGTCGTGAACGACTTGCCGATGAAGTCGTTGACGTCGAGATAGGGATCGGTGACGTCCTTGCCCTCGCCCGTCATGTAGTCCGACAGCACGATGGTCTGGCCGTAGCGGAAATGCGTGCCGATCAGGTCGCTGTCGTTGATCCAGCCGTCATAGACGTTCTTGCCGGACTGCATCTGGGTCTGCAGCTTCTCGACCACGTCGCCTTCCTGGATGGTGTCGTGCTTGAGCTTGATGCCCGTGATCTCGCTGAATGCCTTGGCGAGCGTCTTCGCCTCATATTCATGCGTCGTAATGGTTTCCGAGACGATGTTGATTTCCATGCCCTTGAAGGGCTCGGCCGCCTTGGCGAACCACTGCAGCTCCTTCATCTGCTCTTCCTTCGAGATCGTCGAAGGCTGGAATTCGCTGTCGATCCATTTCTGGTTGACGGCATCGTCGGCGCGCGCCGGTGCGGCAACGCCCGCGGCAGCCACGAGCAGCGCGGCGGCGCTGGTCATCGCGAGCCAACGGCTCCTGGTCAGGTTCCTTCCTCTCAAGTGTCGCATGGCGGTTCCTCCGGTTATGGCGACAAATTAAAATCCAGGTCCGGGTTGATCCCGGATCTGCTCTTCTTCACTTCCTCAGACGGTGCGGAAAATCACAACGGCCGTGGCAAGCGAAATCAGTGTGGCGAGCCACAGGCTCGAAACCTCGACGCCCTCCTCCCCAATGGGCAGCGTGGTGATGGAGTCGGCGCCGACGAGCCCGATCCAGACGAGATGGATGACGGCGGCGAGCACCAGCGAGATGAAGAGACGATCGCCGCGCGTGGTCGGAATCCTGAGCACGCCGACGCGCTCGGCTTCGGGATAGGCGACCGCGAGCCAGGTCATCAGCGCAAGCGTCATGCCGAGCAGCGCAAAGAAGATCGCCGTCGGCAGCGTCCAGGCCATCCATGCGATACTTTCCATCGGGCGCCTCCTACACGCGGCCGAGCGCGAAGCCGCGCGCGATATAGTTGCGGACGAACCAGATCACGAGCGCGCCCGGGATGATGGTGAGCGCGCCGGCGGCCGCCAAGAGGCCCCAATCCATGCCGGCAGCGGAAACCGTGCGCGTCATCACCGCGGAGATCGGCTTGGCATAGACAGAGGTGAGCGTGCGCGCGAGCAGCAGCTCGACCCAGGAGAACATGAAGCAGAAGAAGGCGGCCACGCCGATGCCGCTTGCGATCAAGGGCACCAGGATCTTGATGAAGAAGCGCGGAAAGGAATAGCCGTCGAGGAACGCGGTCTCGTCGATCTCGCGCGGCACGCTGGAGACGAAGCCTTCGAGGATCCAGACCGCGAGCGGAACGTTGAAGATGCAATGCGCCAGCGCCACCGCCCAGGGCGTATCGAACAGGCCGATCGCCGAATAGAGATTGAAGAACGGCAGCGCAAAGACCGCGGCCGGCGCCATGCGGTTCGACAGCAGCCAGAAGAACAGGTGCTTGTCGCCGAGGAAGCGATAGCGCGAGAACGCGTAAGCCGCGGGCAGCGCCACCGAGATCGAGATCACGGTGTTGATGATCACATATTTCAGCGAGTTGATGTAGCCGGAATACCAGCTTTCGTCGGTGAAGATGCGCATGTAGTTCTCGATCGTCGGCTGGTGCGGCCACAGCGTCATGGTCGAGACGATCTCGCTGTTGGTCTTGAAGCTCATGTTGATGAGCCAGTAGATCGGCAACAACAGGAAGATCAGGAACAGCGAGATGATGAGGCGGCGCCCGGGAATCGTGCCCATCACACAGCTCCCTCTTTTTGCGGGCGCTCGGCGCCGGCATTGGTCATGACGGTGTAGAACACCCAGCAGACGATCAGGATGATGAGGTTGTAGACCAGCGACAACGCCGCGGCCTTGCCGAGATCGAATTGGCCGAGCGCGATCTTGACCAGCTCGATCGAGATGAAGGTGGTCGAATTGCCCGGCCCGCCGCCGGTGACGACGAACGGCTCGGTATAGATCATGAAACTGTCCATGAAGCGAAGCAGCACCGCGATCAGGAGCACGCGGTTCATCTTCGGCAACTGGATCGCGCGGAACACCGCCCAGCGCGAGGCGCCGTCGATCTGGGCGGCCTGGTAATATGCATCGGGAATCGACTTCAGGCCGGCGTAGCAGAGCAGCGCCACAAGGCTGGTCCAGTGCCAGACGTCCATCACGATGACGGTCGCCCAGGCGTCGAACTCGTTGGAAACGTAGTTGTAGTTGATACCCAGGCTGTTCAGGGTATAGCCGAGCAGGCCGATGTCGGGACGGCCGAAGATCTGCCAGATGGTGCCGACCACGTTAAACGGAATGAGTAGCGGCAGCGCCAGGATCACGAGGCAGACGGCGACGGTCCAGCCCTCGCGCGGCATCGACAGCGCGACCACGATGCCAAGCGGGATCTCGATCGCGAGGATGATCGCGGAGAAGATCAGGTTGCGCCAGAGCGAGGCGAAGAAGCGTTCGCCGAGATCGGTCGAGGGATCGAGCAATTCCTTGAACCAGCCGACGCCGTTCCAGAAGAACTGGTTGTTGCCGAACGTGTCCTGCATCGAATAGTTCACCACCGTCATCAGCGGAATGATCGCGGAGAACGCCACCACCAGGAACACCGGCAGCACCAGGAACCAGGCTTTCTGGTTGACCGTCTTGTCCATCACGCAACCCCCTCGACCAGGAGGCTGTCGGCATAGACGTGCACATGCGCGGGATCGAACACGAGCCCGGCCATGTTGTCGGGCACCGAAAATCCCGGCGGCACACGTGCCGCGAATTTGGAATCGCCGACGCGCACCCGCGCAAAGCGGATGCGGCCGAGATCGTCGATCCGCTCGATCGTCGCCGCGAGCAGGCCGGAGGCAGGCGGCGCGATGTCGACGAATTCGGGCCGCACCCCGATCTCGATTTTCGCGTCCGCGGGCAGCACGCCGTAATTGCGGTGCAGGCCGATGGTGTGGCCATCGATCCGCGCTTCGCGCCCATCGACGTGAGCCGGCACGATGTTCATGCCAGGCGAGCCGATGAAATAGCCGACAAAGGTGTGCGCGGGCTTGTCAAACAGTTCGGCCGGCGAGCCGCTCTGCACGACGCGGCCGTCATGCATGACGACGACGGTGTCGGCGAAGGTCAGCGCCTCCGTCTGGTCGTGGGTGACATAGATCATCGTCAGATCGAGCTCGCGGTGCAGCGCCTTCAATTTCGAACGCAACTGCCATTTCAGTTCAGGGTCGATGACGGTCAGCGGCTCGTCGAATAGGATCGCGGCGACGTCAGATCGCACCAATCCGCGGCCGAGCGAGATCTTCTGCTTGGCATCGGCGGTGAGCCGCGTCGCCTTGCGGTTAAGATAGGGCGCAAGGTCGAGCAACTCGGCGATCCGCTTCACGCGCGCTGATATCTCCGCCTTCGGCACGCCGCGGTTCTTCAGCGGGAAGGCCAGATTCTCGCCGACCGTCATGGTGTCGTAGATGACCGGGAACTGGAACACCTGCGCGATGTTGCGCTTCTGCGTCGACAGCGGCGTAATGTCCTTGCCGTCGAACAGGATCTGTCCGCGCGACGGCGTCACGATGCCTGAGATGAGATTCAGCAGCGTGGTCTTGCCGCAGCCGGAGGGGCCGAGCAGCGCATAGGCGCCGCCCTGCCGCCAAGTCATCGTCACCGGCTTCAGCGCGAAGGATTCCGGCGGCGCGTCATTGCCGCTGTAGGAGTGCGCGAGATCGACGAGGTCAATGCGGGCCATACGCCATCTCCCTCAATTCCGGCCAGGGGCTGCGACCAGGCGGTCGGCCAAGTCGAACACGAAGATATCGTCCGGATTGAGCGCCGCGTTGAGCGCCTGCCCGGGCTCATATTCATGCACGCCGTGCAGCACCGCGACCCAGTTGGCGGAACCGTGCTGCAGGTGGACAAAGCTTTCGGAGCCGGTGATCTCGGTCACCGTGACGGTCGCCCGGAAGGTATGGCGGCCGGTAGCGTGGCGGCCGACTTCGAGCTGGTGCGCACGGAAACCGACGCGATAGGCGCCATCGGCAAGGCCCAGATAGAGTCCGGCCGTTGGCGCCTGCATGCCGCCGGGATAGTGCACAGCGCCGTTCTTCTTTTCGATATTGACGATGTTGAGCGGCGGATCGGAATAGACTTGGGCGACGCGCAGCGTCTCGGGCTGCCGATACACTTTTGAGCTGGCGCCGGCCTGCAGCACGCGGCCTTGCCACATGCAGATGGTATCGCCGCCGAGCAGCAGCGCTTCCGAAGGCTCGGTGGTGGCGTAGACGAAGATCGCGCCTGACGCCTCGAAGATGCGCGGCAGTTCGGTGCGCAATTCCTCGCGGAGCTTGTAATCGAGATTGGCGAGCGGCTCGTCGAGCAGCACGAGGTCGGCGCCCTTGACGAGTGCGCGTGCAATCGCGGTGCGCTGCTGCTGACCGCCGGACAATTGCAGCGGCGTGCGCTTCAGGAACGGTTCAAGCCGCAACAGCTTTGCGGCATCCGCCACGCGCTTGTCGATCTCCTCGCGCGGCCGGCCCTGCACGCGCAACGGCGAGGCGATGTTCTCATACACCGAGAGCGAGGGATAGTTGATGAACTGCTGATAGACCATCGCGACCGAGCGCCGGCGCACGTCGATGCCGGTGACGTCCTTGCCGTCGACCAGCACGCGGCCGGTGGTCGGCTTGTCGAGGCCGGCGAGCAACCGCATGATCGAGGTCTTACCTGATAGCGTTGGTCCGAGCAGGACGCTGAGCGTGCCGCGCTCGAGCGTCAGCGAGACATCGTGGATGGCCGGGATGCCGTCCACGGTGCGCGTGACGTGGTCGAGCGAGACGCTCATGGCCGTCCTCCCGCTTCGCGTAGCGGACGTTCGCCGGACAGGCCATGAGCGGCGATCCATTCGTCGAGCGCCGATATCTCGGCGGCCGACATCCTCAAACCCAATTTGGAGCGGCGCCAGACGATGTCTTCGGCGGTCAACGCCCATTCGTTCGCCATCAGGTACCTGACTTCGCTCTCCGTCAAGGTGGCGCCGAAGGACTTTCCGAGATCGCCGATCGATTCCGCGCTGCCGAGTACTTTTGTCGCACGCGTGCCGTAGGCGTGTGCGAGCCGGCTCGCATGCGCCGCCGACAGGAACGGATAGTCGCGCACCAGTTCCGCAGCGAGCGCGTCGACCGCGGAGACATCCATCTCGCCACCGGGCAGCGGCGCCTTGCCGGTCCAGCCCTCACTGGCTTTTGCACTGGGCAAGTAGGGCGCAAGCCGCTCCAGCGCTTCTTCGGCCAATCGCCGGTAGGTCGTGATCTTGCCGCCATAGATCGAGAGCAGCGGCACGCCGCCGGGCGTATCGAGCTCGAACACGTAGTCGCGCGTGGCGGCCTTCGCCTCGCTCGCGCCGTCATCATAGAGCGGGCGCACACCGGAATAGGTCCAGACAACATCCTCCGGCTTCACCGGCCTCGCCAGATACTCGCTGACGGAGGCGCAGAGATAGCTGATCTCCTCCTCCGTCGCCTTCACCTTGGCGGGGTCGCCGTCGTAGTCGCGGTCGGTGGTGCCGATCAGCGAGAACTCACCCTGGTAAGGAATCACGAAGACGATGCGGCCATCCGCGTTCTGGAAGATGTAAGCGCGGTCGTGGTCGTAAAGCTTCTTCACGACGATATGAGAGCCCTGCACAAGCCGCACTTTTGCGCGCGCGTTGACGCCGGCGCCCGAAGCAAGCACCTCCTCGACCCAGGGACCGCCGGCATTGACCAGCGCCCGCGCCCGCACCGTCCGCCGCGCGCCGCTGCCGTCGTCCTCGACCGTGACATTCCAGAGACCGTCGGCCTGCCTGATCTCGACGGCACGGGTGCGCGTGCAAATCTCTGCCCCGCGATCGGCCGCATCGCGCGCGGTCAGCACGACCAGCCGCGCGTCGTCGACGAAGCAGTCCGAATACTCGAACCCTTTGACGTAGCGATTCTTGATCAGGGGCTTGCCGACCTCGTCGCGGGTGAGGTCCACCGTCCGTGTCGGCGGCAGCAGGTGCCGGCCGCCGATGTGATCGTAAAGGAACAGCCCGAGCCGGAGCAGCCAGGCCGGGCGCAGGCCGGCGTGGTGCGGCAAAACGAAACGCAGGGGGCGGATGATGTGGGGCGCGATCTGCCAGAGAATCTCGCGCTCGATCAGGGCTTCGCGGACCAGGCGGAACTCGTAATATTCGAGGTAGCGCAGCCCGCCATGCACGAGCTTGGTCGACCAGGACGATGTCCCGCTCGCCAAGTCATTCATTTCACAGAGAAAAACGGAACTACCCCGCCCCGCCGCATCGCGCGCGATGCCGCAGCCGTTAATGCCGCCCCCAATGATTGCGAGGTCGAAAATCCGATCCAACAGACGCTTCCCCGGCCACGAGCGTTCGCTTTCGGCGATTTCGCTTTCGGATTGGATTAGATCACAAAGGAAAACGAAAGCAAACCGAAAATGGGGAACCGGGGGTTCACGACCTGGGGATGGGGGGAGTTGAAAGGCGAAATCGGGGCCACATCCTTCGAGACGCGCGTTCCGCGCTCCTCAGGATGAGGATCTGGCGGCCGGCAACGAAGCAAATCCATGCCTCCGCAAGCGGCGAGATGGATTGCTTCCGCCTTCGCTCGTTGAGCTACGGCGGACAAGTCGCTCCGCTCGCAATGACGGGGGGGAGAGAGCGGCGCGCTCGCATCTATCCCCTCACCCTGAGGAGGCCGCGAAGCGGCCGTCTCGAAGGGTGAGGCCACCGGCGGTGCTAGACGCTTCGCAGTGTCACCGGTGCGGGCTCAGGCGCCGTGTCGTCGATATCGGCGGCGGGCTTATCCATCGCCACGACCACCTCGATGCCTCTGCTGTGGCAGATGTTGGCGAGTCCTGCCGGCAATTCGGTGTCGGTAATAAAAGTCTGGATCTGGCTGATATGGGCGATGCGGACCGGGGCGCTGCGGCGGAGTTTTGTTGAGTCCGCCACCAGCATCACGTTGCGGGCGTTGGCTATGATGGCCTGGGCGACCTGGACTTCGCGATAGTCGAAATCCAAAAGCGCGCCCTCCTCGTCGATCGCCGACGCGCCGATGATCGCGTAGTCGACCTTGAACTGGCCGATCAGTTGCGTCGCGGTCGAGCCGACCACGGCGCCGTCGGCGCGCCGCACGGTGCCGCCCGCCACCACCACCTCGATGCGGGGATGGCGGTACAGCAGCATCGCGACATTGAGGTTGTTGGTGATGACGAGCAGACCCTCATGCGAGGTCAGCGCGCTCGCGACCTCCTCCGTCGTGGTGCCGATGTTGATGAAGAGCGAGCAGCCGTTCGGAATGCGCGCCGCAGCCGCTGCCCCGATCGCCTTCTTCTCCTCGGCGGCGACGAAGCGCCGCGCCTCATAGGCAAGATTTTCCACGCCGGATGCGATGATCGCGCCGCCATGGATGCGCGTCAGCGAACGGCGGTCGCAGAGATCGTTGAGGTCTTTGCGGATGGTCTGCGCAGAGACTTCGAAACGTTTTGCCAAGTCTTCCACCATCACGCGGCCAAAGGCGCGCGCGAGGTTGAGGATTTCGGTCTGGCGATGGGTCAATATGGGCACGGCGGCACCTTGAGCGCGCGGAACGCTCTATCGTGCGGCGGTTTGGCGCTGCGGTCAACGCGGGAGATCGTCTCCTCCCGTCGTCCCGGGCTTGACCCGGGACCCATAACCACAGGCCTTTGTTATGTGCTCCGCTGCAACCGCTTGCTTGCGCCACAACAACTCCCTGGGGTTATGGGTCCCGGGTCAAGCCCGGGACGACGGGAGATCCTGGAATCTACGATGCCAGCTTCAGCTCGCCGTCGGCGAGGCGGCGGGCGGCGCGTTCGGCTTCGCGGGCGTTGCGGAAGACGTGGCCTTCGAGCCGGTTGAACTGATGACTGGCTGCGAAGAAGCGATAGCCACGCTCATCGCGTACGACGATTCCGGCCGGATTGGAGCCGACTTCGATTATGTAGGTATCAGACATTCCCAGTCCCGATTGAAGTGCGGGCCAATAACGGGAAGAGAGCCTGATTGTTCCTCAGGCCTCGCCGCCGTGTCATGCGAAAACCGATGCTTGGCGCCACGAAATGACCGCACTTGCTCGGCCCTCCGAGCACCGAATCACCTGCTTTCGCGAGAGGTGGGATACGAGCGGCTGATAACAATCATGTGTAAGCGATGAGACGTCCCGGTTACGTGGCGAGCGTCGCGCCATCGCGCTGGATCGGCTGCGGATTGCCGTGGTCGTCAATCGAGACGTAGGTAAAATTGCCGTCGGTCACCAGGATCGATTGCCGCTCTTTCCGTCGCAGCACCCAGGCTTCGAGATGGACGGTGATCGAGGTGCGACCGATCCGCACAAGGTTGGCGTGCACCGAGACGAGATCGCCGACATAGACAGCTTTACGAAAATTCATCGCCTCGATCGCGACCGTCACGGTGCGCGATCGCGCGACCTTCGAGGCGAACACGCCGCCACCGAGATCCATCTGGCTCAGCAGCCAGCCGCCGAAGATGTCGCCATTGGCGTTGGTATCCGCCGGCATCGCCAGCGTGCGGATGCAGAGATCGCCGTGCGGCTCGTTTTGTGCCAGCGGAACTTTGGTGTCAGTCACTTGAAACTCTCCCAGCCGGCGTCGGGCGCAAAACGGCCGCCGAATTTTTGCTCGAGTGCCTGCAAGGTAGACACCACATTCTCGACACCCCGGGTGCGGGCATAGTTCAGCGGACCGCCGCGGAACGGCGCATAGCCGGTGCCGAAGATCATGGCGCCGTCGACCACGTCAGCATTATCGACGATCCCCTCGCGCAGGCAGGCGACGCAGACGTTCGACATCGGCAGCACGAGACGATCGATCATTTCCTGTGTCGGTTCGGTGGCCAACGCCGGAGCTGTTTGCTCCCGCTTGCCGTCCTTCCAGACGTAAAAGCCCTTGCCGGTCTTGCGGCCGAGCTCGCCCTTCGCGACCTTCTCGCGCAGCCACGCCGGTGTCGGCGGCAAGAGGTCGCCGAATTTCGAGCGCAGCATGTCGCCGACATCGAGGCAGATATCGAGGCCGACCTGGTCGGCAAGCTCGATTGGGCCCATCGGCATGCCGAACTTCTTTGCCGCCGTATCGATGACTGATTTGTCGACCTTCTCGTCCAGCAGCAGCATCGCTTCCAGCATGTAGGGCGTCAGCGCGCGGTTGACGACGAAGCCGGGCGAACTCTTCACGGGCAACGGCAGGCGGTCGATGGCGCCGACGAAAGCGAGCGCCTGCTTCAACAGCTCGGCGTCGGTGCCGTCATGGCTGACGATCTCGACGAGCTGCAATCGCGAGACCGGATTGAAGAAGTGCAGACCGAGCAAGCGCGCGGGCTTTTCCAGCGTCGCGCGCAGATCCTGCAGCGGAATGCTGGAGGTGTTGGTCGCAAGAATTGCGCCCGGTTTCATCTTCGGCTCGATGCCGGCATAGACCTTCTGCTTCAGCTCAAGCTTTTCCGGCACCGCCTCGATGATGAGATCGGCATTACGCACGCCCTCGCCATCCATGTCCGGGATCAGCCGATCATGCGCGTCGCGCACCTCCGTGCGCTTGCGGATGATCTTCCCATAGAGATCATTGGCGCGTTTGATCGCGCTTGCGATCGGCTCCGGCTTCATGTCCGACAGCGTGACGCGCAGATCCTGCCCGGCGCACCAGGCGGCGATATCGCCGCCCATCGCGCCGGCGCCGATGACGTGGACATGTGCGATCGTGTTGCCGCCTCCCGCAAGCTTCTTCATCTGCTCGCGCAGGAAGAAGACCCGGATCAGGTTCTGCGCGGCCGGCGTCACCATCAATTCGGCAAAGGAACGCTTCTCGGCCGCAAGCATCGCCTGCTTCTCGCTGCCGTATTTTTCCCATAGGTCGATCAGCGCGTAGGGCGCGGGATAATGCGCCTGCGGCGCGGCCTTGGCGGCCTCGCTGCGCATGCGGGAGGCGAGGAAGCCGCGCACCGGGCCGAAGTTCAGGAGCGTGTTGACCGGCCCGGGCCTGGCGCGCTTCATGCGGCCGAACACGGCGTCCTTCACCGCGTTCCTGACATGACGCTCCTGCGTTACCGCATCGACCAGGCCGAGCGATTTGGCGCGGCGCGCATCGATGGTCTTGCCCGTCAGCATCAGGCTCATCGCCTGCATCGGGTTGACGAGCTGCGTGAAGCGCGCAGTGCCGCCTAAGCCAGGATGCAGGCCGAGCATCACCTCGGGAAAGCCGAACCGCGCGCCATCAATGGCAATTCGCGACTGGCAGGCCAGCGCGACTTCTAGGCCGCCGCCGAGGCAGAAGCCGTGGATCACGGCGACCGTCGGCACGCGCAGCGCTTCGAGCCGGTCGATCACCGCATGCGCTCGGCCGATCTCGGCTTCGACCAGGCGCGCATCGCTGGCGCCGCGGAATTCGTTGACATCGGCGCCGGCGATGAAGCCGCTTGTCTTCGCCGAGCGGATGACGAGGCCGGTCGGCCGCTGGCTTTCGAGCGCGGCCAGCACCGCATCGAATTCCTCGAGCACCTCGGCGTTCAGCGTGTTGGCGCTGGCGCCTTCACGGTCGAACAGGAGCCAGGCGATGCCGTCGCCATCGCGCGTCAGCTTGAAATGCTTGTAGGGACCGGCTTCCGGCGCGGGCCCGAGTTCGAGCACGCGGTCGGCAAGGACGTTCATGATCTGCGAATCCATGATCACACCGTCTCTATCAGCATGGCGCCGCCCTGCCCGCCGCCGATGCATTCGGTGGCGATGCCGCGCCGCGTGCCGAGCCGCTTCATGACGTTGACGAGATGCAGCACGATGCGGTTGCCGCTGGTGCCGACGGGATGGCCGAGGCTGATCGCGCCGCCATCGACGTTGAGCTTCGCACGATCAATTTCGCCCGCCGCGCCGTCGAGACCGAGGATCTCGCGACAGAATTTTTCATCGTTCCAGGCCGCAAGGCAGCCGAGCACCTGCGTCGCAAAGGCCTCGTTCAACTCCCAGGTCTCGACGTCCTGCAAGCTCAAGTCATTGCGCTTCAAGAGCGCGGTCGCCGAGAGCACGGGTCCGAGCCCCATGATGCTAGGATCAAGCGCGGCCCACTGGCTGTCGAGGATGACGGCCTTCGGCTTCAGCCCGTGCTTGGCCACCGCCTCCTCGGAAGCGAGGATAACCCAGGAAGCGCCGTCGGTGATCTGCGAGGAATTGCCCGCGGTGACCTGGCCCCATGGGCGCTCGAACACCGGCTTGAGTTTTGCCAAGGTCTCCGGCGTCGAGTCCGGGCGGACGCCGTCGTCGTGATCGTAGAACCTGCCGTCGCGCGAGAACGAGGTCTCGACTTCGCCCTTCAGCCAGCCTTCGGCTTGCGCTTTCGCTAGACGGCGGTGACTCTCTGCGGCGTAGGCATCCGATTGTGCGCGGGTGATGCCGAAGAGATGACTGACGACCTCGGCGGTCTGGCCCATGTTGAGCTCAGTGATGGGATCGGTCAGCCCGCGCTCCAGGCCGATGATCGGCTTGAAATAACCGGGACGGAGCTTGAAGAAGGCGGCGATCTTCGCACCCATGCCCTTGGCGCCGGCGAGGCCAGCGAACCAGCGCACGCCGGCATTGGGCCACACCAGAGGCGCGTGGCTAAGCGCCTCAGCGCCGCCGGCAAGGATGAGATCGGCTGTGCCTTCGCGAATATAGCGGTAGCCAGTATCGATCGATTGCATGCCGGAGCCGCAATTGATTTGCACGGTGAAGGCGACCATCTTCTCGCCCATGCCGAGCCGGAGCGCGGCGACACGCGCCGGGTTCATCTCGTCGGCAATGACATTGACGCAGCCGAGGATCACCTGATCGAAGGCATCGGGCGCGAACGGCTGCCGCGCCAATAGGGGCCGGCCGCATTGCACGGCAAGGTCAACAGGCGTGAACGGTCCTGGACCGGAGCGCGCCTTCAGGAACGGCGTGCGGCTGCCGTCAACAATAAAGACCGGTCGCGCCATCAGCTCGCAGCCCTCTGCTCTCCCAATTCCTGGAAGAACTGATGCACGTCGGCGCCCTTCCTGTAAATCGGCGACAGCGCCTCGGGCGCGAAATCGTCGACCTCGATCACCGCGGCGACCGCCGCGTGGGCGGCTATGAGCTTGTCGGCATCCGATTGGGTGATGACGCCCTTTTTCACCGCTTCGTGTGGATCGCGCAGGCGTGCGGCGCGCATGTGCCTGGAGATATCCTCGGTCGCGGTGAACAGGCGGAAGGCCTTCTCCAGCCGCGCCACACCGCCGTCGTCTTCGACGAAGGCCAGATCGGGCGTGATGCGATCGCGCGCGGCCGACGGCTCCAGCACCAGCGCGGCGCATTGATGCACGACGCGGTCGGAAGGCCCGAGCACGCGCGCCCCGAACGGCTGGATCAAGAGCTTCAGGAAGCCTGCAATGAAGCGGTTCGGCAGGTTGGCGAGGATCTCCGCAAAACGGTTCTCGATGGTCTTGAAGCCGCTCGCCATGCACCATTCGAGCGCGGCGAAATCTTCCTTCTGTCGGCCTTCATCCTGCCAGCGCTTGAGCGCGGCGGAGAGCAGATAGAGCTCGGAGAGGATGTCGCCGAAACGGGCCGAGAGCATCTCCTTGCGCTTGAGCGCGCCGCCGAGCGTGAGCAGCGCCATGTCGGCGCAAATCGCAAAGGCCGAAGAGTAGCGCGAGAGCTGGCGGTAGAATTTCGTGGCGTCGCCCGCATCGGGAGCCGGTGCGAACAGGCCGAAGGTCCAGCTTCGCCCCATCGCGCGGAACATGGTCTTGAAGGTATGGCCGATATGCTTCCATACCGCCTTGTCGAAGGCGTCCAGGCCCTTGGCACGGTCGGCTTCGCCGAGCGCGGTCATCTCCTCGAGCAGATAAGGATGGGCGCGGATCGCGCCCTGGCCGAACACGATCAGATTGCGAGTGAGGATATTGGCGCCTTCCACGGTGATGCCGACCGGCACCGCGCGATGCAGATTGCCGAGATAGTTTTGCGGGCCGTCGATCACGGCCTTGCCGCCATGGATGTCCATGGCGTCGTCGATCGCGATCCGCATCCGCTCGGTGGCGTGCAGTTTCATGATGCCGGAGATGACCGCGGGATGATGGCCGGCGTTCAGCGCGGCGCAGGTCAATCGCCGCGCGGCATCGAGCAGATAGGCGGTGCCGACGATGCGGGCGAGCGGCTCCTCGACGCCTTCGAACTTGGAGATTGAGATGCCGAACTGTTCGCGGATGCGGGCATAGGCGCCGGTGGTGCGCGCGGCATAGGCGGCGCCGGCCGCCGACAATGACGGCAGCGAGATGCCGCGGCCGGCGGCGAGCGCGGTCATCAGCATCTTCCAGCCTTGTCCAAGGCGCTCCTTGCCGCCGATGATGTAGTCGAGCGGGATGAAAACGTCGTGGCCCCGGTTCGGGCCGTTCTGGAACACCTGCATCGCCGGCAAATGGCGGTGGCCGATCTCAACGCCGGGCAAATGGGACGGGATCAGCGCGACCGTGATGCCGAGCTCTTCCTGGTCACTGAGGAGATGATCGGGATCGTAAGCCTTGAAAGCGAGACCGAGCAACGTCGCAACGGGTCCGAGCGTGATATAGCGCTTGTGCCAGTTGAGGCGCAGGCCGATCACCTCAACGCCCTCGAAATTGCCTTTGCAGATGATGCCGGTGTCAACCATCGAGGCCGCATCCGATCCTGCTTCCGGGCTGGTGAGGCCGAAGCAAGGAATGTCGTGGCCGGAGGCCAGACGCGGCAGCCATTTCTCCTGCTGCTCTTTGGTGCCAAAGCGCATCAGCAGCTCGCCGGGGCCGAGCGAGTTCGGCACCATCACGGTGACGGCGGCGGTCAGCGAGCGCGAGGAGAGTTTTCGCACCACCTCGGAATGCGCATAAGGCGAGAAGCCGAGGCCGCCGAATTGCTTCGGGATGATCATGCCGAAAAATTTTTCGCGCTTGATGAAGTCCCAGACCTCGCGCGGCAGGTCGCGCCACTCCCAGAAGATCTTCCATTCGTCGAGCATCCTGCAGAGCTCGTCGACTGGGCCGCCCAAGAAGGCCTTTTCCTCGTCCGTGAGTTCGGCTTGGGGATAGGCGAGCAGCTTCGACCAATCGGGATTGCCACTGAAGAGGTCGGCATCCCACCAGACGTCGCCGGCTTCCAGCGCCTCGCGCTCGGTGTCCGACATGGTCGGCATCACGCCGCGGGCGAACCCAAAGATCGGCTTGGTGACGAAGTCGCGACGGAAACTCATGGCGGTATCCTCATGATCGGCGGCGCGTTCCAGCATATTTTAGCGGAAAGTGGCCGACAGAAGTGAACACTTCGCTGGCAAATTGGCGCGAATTGACGCGGTCGATATAACGACCGAAGCGCGGTGCCAGTTCCCGGGATGAGCTTCGTAGCCCGGATGGAGCGCAGCGCAATCCGGGGTTATCTCGCAAACGGATTCGATTATCCCGGGTTGCGCTGCGCTTCACCCGGGCTACGCATCTACGCGTCCCACCTAATCCGGGCGGACCATCTCGAACATGGCCTCAGGCCGGATCTCGAAATAGTCGCCGCGGCGGCCGGCGCGGACGATGGGGCGCGCGGCGGCGGTCTGGTAGACGCCGTCCTTGATCATGGCCTTATCGATGTGCACGGCGACGACTTCGCCGAAGGTCACCCAGGCCGGCACCTTGTCGCCGCCCGCGTTCTGGAGCTGGATGATCTGGGTCAGCTTGCACTCGAAGGACACCGGGCTCTCCGCTACTCGCGGCACGTTGACGATCTTGCTCGGGGCCGCCGTCAAGCCCGCGACCGAGAACTCGTTGACGTCGTGTGCGACATGGGCGGCGGTCGCGTTCATCTGCTTCGCCAGGTCCATGGTGGCGAGATTCCAGACGAACTCCTTGGTCTCCTGGATATTGGCAACACTGTCCTTCCAGGACGTGGAGGAGAAGCCGATGATCGGCGGGACGTAGCAGAATCCGTTGAAGAAGCTGTAGGGCGCGAGGTTGACGTGGCCCTTGGCGTCGCGCGAGGAGATCCAGCCGATCGGGCGCGGGGCGATGATGGCGTTGAAGGGATCGTGCTTGAGGCCGTGGCCGTTCTTCGGCTCGTAATAATGCAGGTCTTTCGCGGTCACGCTGAATTCCTCGAGGATACGGCGTCATTCCGGGATGGTCCGAAGGACCAGACCCGGAATCTCGAGATTCCGGGTTCGATGCTTCGCATCGCCCCGGAATGACCAGGATGATGTCAGTTCGTCAACTTACCACGCGGCGAGAGACCCGCGATCACAAAATCGATCATCTGGTCGATGGTCGGGCCCGGCTTGGTGGCGCATTGGGCGATCATCTGCGGATGGAAGAAGCGCATCATCGCGGTGCAGGCGCAGAGCGAGGCGAGGTGCACGTCCGGAACGTCGAATTCGCCGGAGGCCGCCCCCTGCCCGATCACCTGGCCGATGGTGGAGGCGATCATCTCCATATGGGCGATGCAGACGTCCCAATCCTCCTGCATCGCGATCTCGACCATCTCGTGCAGCTTGGAGTCGCCGACATAGCGCTCCGTGTTCATGCGGTTGACGGTCTTCATCAGGTCGCGCAGGCGCACAGTCGCCGGGCCCGGCAACCGCACGATCCGCTGCGCCTCGACCTCGACCTCGCCCATCAGCGTCCGCGCCACGCCCTCGTGGATCGCCTTCTTCGAATCGAAGAAGCGATACACGTTGGCGGGGCTCATCCGGAGCTCCTTGGCGATGTCGGCGACCGTGGTCTTCTGGTAGCCGATCTGACGGAACAACCGTTCGGCCACCACGAGAATCCGCTCCCGGGTGTCACTTTCGATATGTTCCGAAACCAGCGTCATCTGTGAGGACTCAATTATGCGTTCACTGTTCAACTATTCAGCGGCCTCAGCAAGCGGAATTGCCGGGCGCGCATTGCCGTCATGCTGCGCCGCCGAAGCGGCTTCCTCGCCCGCGCCGCTCTCCTCCAGGCTCTTGCGGAACCATAGGGCATAAAGGCCCGGCAGGTACAAGAGCGTCAGGAAGGTCGCGACGAACAGGCCGCCCATGATGGTGATCGCCATCGGGCCCCAGAACGCCGAGCGCGACAGCGGGATCATCGCCAGGATCGCGGCCAGTGCGGTCAACACCACCGGGCGAGCGCGGCGGACCGTGGCCTCCACGATCGCCTCCTTGCGGGTCAGGCCGTGGGCAACATCGGTCTCGATCTGATCGACCAGGATCACGGTGTTGCGCATGATCATGCCGGCGAGCGCGATCAGGCCGAGCAGCGCCACGAAGCCGAACGGCTGGTTGGCGACGTTCAGGCCCAGCGAAGCGCCGACAATGCCGAGCGGCGCCGTCAGGAACACCAGGATCAGGCGCGAGAAGCTCTGCAGCTGGATCATCAGCAGCGTCAGCATCACCAGCACCATCATCGGGAAGAGCACGAAGATCGAGGCATTGCCCTTGGCCGATTCCTCGAACGCGCCGCCCGGCTCGATCCGGTAGGCCGGCTCGAGATGGTTCTGGATCTCCTTGAGCTTGGGCGAGATCTGGTTGGTGACATCGGGTGCCTGTACGCCGTCGACGACGTCGGAGCGCACAGTGATCGCCATGTCGCGGTTACGCCGCCACAGGATCGGCTCCTCATGAGCATATTCGATTTTGGCAATCTGCTGCAGCGGCACCGCGACACCATTGCGTGAGGTGATCGTGAGATCGCCGACGCGCCCCAGATCGAGCCGCTCGGACGGCACGGCGCGGGCGACCACGCCGACCTTCTCGATGCCGTCGCGGATGGTCGTAACCGGCGCGCCCGAGATCAGCATCGACAGCGCCTGCGAGACCTCCTGCGGGGTGAGGCCCAGCGCGCGGGCACGGTCCTGGTCGACGACCAGCTTCAGGTAGGGCGACTGCTCGTTCCAGTCGAGCTGCACGTCCTTGACGTTCGGGTTCTGCCGCATGACGTCGCGCACCTGATAGGCGATATCGCGGACCTTCTGGGCGTCGGGACCGATCACGCGGAACTGAACGGGGAAGCCGACGGGCGGGCCGAAATTGAAGCGGTCGACGCGCACGCGCGCCTCGTTCAGCGCGCCATTGGCCGCCGCATTCTCGATCTTGGCCTTGATGCGCTCGCGCGCCTCGACGTCCTTGGACAGGATTACGATCTCGGCAAAGGCCTCGTTCGGCAGTTGCGGGTTGAGGCCGAGCCAGAAGCGCGGCGAGCCTTGGCCGACATAGGCGGTGTAGGTCGCAATATCCTTGTCGCCTTTCAGAAGGTCCTCGGCCTTCTTGACGGCCTTCTCGGTCACGTTGAAGGCGGTGCCTTCCGGCAGGCGGAGCTGCAGGAACAGCTCGGGACGCTCGGAGAGCGGGAAGAACTGCTGCTGGACGTGGCCGAAGGCAACGATCGAGGCGACGAACACGCCGACCGTGGACGCCACCACCGTGATGCGGTGATTGACGCACCACTGCACCACCGCGCGCAAACCGCGGTAAAGCCGGGTCTCGTAGATCGCGTGCGGATCGTGGTTATGATGCACCTTGATGTTGGGGAGCAGCTTCACGCCGATATAGGGCGTGAAGATCACCGCAACGAACCAGGACGCGACCAGCGCGATCGCAACGATCCAGAAGATGCCGCCGGCATATTCGCCGACCGCCGAATTGGCAAAACCGATCGGCAGGAAGCCGGCCGCGGTGACCAGCGTGCCCGTCAGCATCGGAAACGCCGTGGATTCCCAGGCGAACGATGCGGCGCGCATGCGGTCCCAGCCCTGCTCCATCTTCACCACCATCATTTCGACCGCGATGATGGCATCGTCGACCAGGAGGCCGAGCGCGATGATCAGCGCGCCCAAGGTGATGCGGTGCAGGTCGAGCGACATCGCGTTCATGACGATGAAGACGATCGCGAGCACCAAGGGCACCGACAGCGCCACCACGATGCCGGTGCGCCAGCCGAGCGCGAGGAAGGAGACGAACAGCACGATCGCGAGCGCTTCGACGAAGGAGTGCACGAACTCGCTGACCGCATGCTCGACCACCTTCGGCTGGTCAGCGATCTGCTCGACCTCGATGCCCTGCGGCACCGCCTTCATGAAGTCGGCGGTCGCCTTCTCGACGTCCTTGCCGAGGTCGAGGATGTTGGCGCCCTTGGCGGTGACGATGCCAATGCCGATCGCGGGCTTGCCTTCCTGGCGCACGGTGAAGGTCGGCGGATCGACGAAGCCGTGGGTGACGGTTGCGATATCGCCCAACCGGAACACGCGGCCGTTGCTCTCGACCGGGCTCTCAGCCACCGCCTTGGCGCCGTCGAGCGCGCCGGTGACGCGCAGCGGCACGCGCTGCGAGGACGTCTCGACCGTGCCGGCCGGGGTGACATTGTTCTGCTTGGCGAGCGAGTCGAACAGCGCCTGCGGGGTGATGCCGAGGGTAGCGAGCTTGGCGTGGGAGAACTCGACATAGATGCGCTCGTCCTGGGTGCCGTAGAAGTCGACCTTGGTCACCCCCGGCACGCGCAGCAGCCGCTGGCGGAAGCCTTCGGCCGCCTTTTTCAACTGCGCGTAATCGGCGCCGTCGCCGGTCATCATATAGAGGATCGAATCGACGTCGGAGAACTCGTCATTGACGACGGGACCGAGGATTCCTTGCGGCAACTGGCCCTGCACGTCGACCAGCTTCTTGCGCAGCAGGTAAAAGAGATAGGGCACGTCCTTCGGCGGCGTCGAGTCGCGGAACGTCACCTGCATCGCCACGAAGGCCGGCTTGGAATAGGTCTGCACCTTCTCGAAATACGGCAGTTCCTGCAGCTTCTTCTCGATGGGGTCGGCGACCTGGGTCTGCATCTCGTTCGCAGTGGCGCCCGGCCACATCACGGAGACGTTGACCACTTTCACCGTGAAGAACGGATCCTCGGCGCGGCCGAGCTTCTGATAGGAGAAGTAGCCGGCGGCGGCGAGCGCGATCATCAGGAACAGGATCAGGGTCGGATGGCTCACCGCCCAGCCCGACAGGTTGAAGCGCTTCATGTCACCCTCCAATATCCAAAACCGGTTGCGGCCGACGGATCAGAACGACAGCGACGCCACGACGCGGACCTTCTGGGCCGGGTCGAGTTTCTGCACCCCGAGAGCGACCACTTTCGCGCCCTCCTCGACGCCGCCGGCGATGACGACGCAATTGCTCTCGTACGCCTTCACCTTGACCGGCTTCAGCGTGATCTCGCCGGCGTCGCCCACGACATAGAGCGAGGGTTCGCCGCCCTGGCTGTACAGCGCCGACAGCGGCAGCTTCGCCACGCGCTCGGTCTCGGCATCGGCGAGCGTCAGCGTCGCCGTCATGCCGAGCGAGACGTCGTCGCCGGCTTCCGGCAGCGAGAACTTGGCGAGATAGGTGCGGGTGGCGGGATCGGCCGAGGGCGCGACCTCACGCAGCTTTGCGGCGTACTTCTTCTTAGCCTCGGACCACAGCGTCACGGTCGCGACCCCGGTCTTGGCGCGGCCGAGCAAGGTCTCGGGGATCGCGACCACCGCCTCCTTCTCGCCGAGCCGCGCAACGCGGATCGAGGTCTGGCCGGCGGCCACGACCTGGCCGGGTTCAATCAGGGTCGAGGTGACGACACCGCGGGTGTCGGCGACGAGCGTCGCATAGGAAAGTGAGTTCCTGGTCAGTTCGACCGAGCGTTCGGCGCGGTTGAGGCGGGCGCGGGCCTCATCCGCCGCGGCGCTGCTCTGGTCCAACTGCGCGTCCGTAGTCCAGCCCTTGGCCCGCAGGTCCTTGGCGCGCTTCTCGGCGGCCGCCGCCTGCGCCAGCACGCCGGTGGCGGCGCGCAGTTCGGCTTCAGCCTGCTCGGCCTGCAGCTTCAGGTCAACTTCGTCGAGGGTGGCGAGCGGCTGGCCGATATCGACGGTCTGGCCGACTTCGACGAGGCGCTTTGCGACCTTGCCAGCGACCCGGAAGCCCATGTCGCTTTCGATGCGCGGCTTGACCGTGCCGACAAAGCTGCGCTCGGGGGTCTCGGCCTCATAATGCACCATGGAGACCAGGACCGGACGCCCGGGATCGGCTTTCTCGGCGACCGTCTCGTCGCAGCCGGCCAGCGAAATCGCCGCCGCCGCGAGCAGCGCGCCAGCTAAAAGCTTGTAATAATTTGCGAAAATGGAACGGGCAAACATCGGTCTCTCCATTGGGCTGATGTCTGATGAAGAGTATTGATTGAGTACTGACGAATGTCAATAATCGTCAGTGTTCAACACTGAATCGTGAGTTTGGGCATGGCCGATTGACTGCGGGCAAAGGGGGTTTGCGATGGCGGGTAGCCCGGATGGAGCGCAGCGCAATCCGGGGTTCTGGCCGTATGGATAGACCAGCCCCGGATTGCGCTGCGCTCCATCCGGGCTACGGCATGTCCGATGGCGAAGCTGCGCTACTTCGCGCTGGCGAATTCGGTCTTGGTCTCGTGGCCGCCGAGGAACGTGAGGAGGCCGGCGGCGAGCGGCAACAGCGACAGCACAAGCAGGCCGGTCGAGGTGTTGCCGGTGGCGTCCTTGACCCAGCCGATCAGATAGGGCCCGCCGAAGCCGGCGAGATTGCCGATCGAATTGATCAGCGCGATGGCGCCGGCCGCCGCGGTGCCGGAGAGCCAGGCGGTCGGCAATGTCCAGAACACCGCGAAGGTGCAGAAGATCCCGATCGCCGCGATCGTCAGCACGACCATGGTGATGGTGGGATCGGTGAGATAGCTGGAGACGCCGAGCGCGAGTGCCGTAAGCAACAGCGGCCCGCCGACATGGGCGACGCGCTCCCGCCTGGCGTCGGAGTGCCGCGCCCACAGCACCATCGCGATGGTGCCGAACAGATAGGGGATCGCGGTGACGAAGCCGGTCTGCGCGTTGGTGAGGCCGAAGGCTTTCACGATCTGCGGCAGCCAGAACTGCATGCCATAAAGCGCGCCGACGAAGCCGAAATAGATCAGGCTCAACGTGATCACCTTGGGCGAGGACAGCGCCTCGCCGAGCGTGAAATGCCTGACCGCCTGCTTGGCCGCGGCCTCGGCGTCAAGCTTTGCCTTGAGCCACGCCTTCTGCTCCGCGGTCAGCCAGTTCGCCTTCTCCGGCCTGTCGGTGAGATAGAACCAGGTGACGATGCCGAGCAGGACCGAGGGGATGCCCTCGATGATGAACAGCCACTGCCAGCCCCTCAGCCCCATCACGCCGTCAAGCCCGAGCAGAAGCCCGGAGATCGGCGCGCCGATCACGGTGGACACGGGAACGGCGACCGCAAACGCGGCCATGAAGCGGGCGCGGTATTCGGCCGGATACCAATAGGTCAGATAAAGGATGATGCCGGGGAAGAAGCCGGCTTCCGCCACGCCGAGCAGGAAGCGCAGCACAAGAAAACTCGTCTCGCCGCTGACCGTCGCCATCAGCGCCGAGATCACGCCCCAGGTCACCATGATACGGGCGATCCAGCGGCTGGCGCCGAATCTCTCCAGCGCGAGATTGCTCGGCACCTCGAAGATGAAATAGCCGATGAAGAAGATGCCGGCGCCCCAGGCAAAGACCAGCGGCGAGAACTTCAGGTCCGCGTTCATGGTCAGCGCGGCGAAGCTGAGATTGACGCGGTCGAGATAGGAGAAGAAGTAGGCCAGCACCAGGAACGGGATCAGGCGCGCCGAGATGGCGCGGATGGTCGAGGTCTCGATCTCGCTCTTCGCACTCGCGGCGGTGGCAAGCGTGGTGGTCTGGCTCATGGGTGTCCCCCCGAGGGCTGTTATTGCTATTGCCTTGGGGTTTTGAGCATCAGGCGCACGCTGTCAATCGGAATTGTGACAAGGATCTCCGCGGGGTGCGGCGGGCACGGCCTCGGGTGCGAACTTGCGCCGGGCGCGGACCTGAGCTTTAGCTCCGTCTCCCGCGAGGCTTGCCCGCTCATGATTGTCCGCATCCTGCTTTGTCTTTCGATCATCATCGCCGGGCTGGCGCTGCGCCGGTTCGGCTTCGGCGTGGGGCTCCCGGCATTCGTCGTGAAGTATGGCGGCTCGCTATTGTGGGGGACGATGGTGTTCTTCCTGGTCGCGATTGCCGCGCCGGGATGGGCGCGGCGCACAGTACCCTTGATCGCGCTTGCGATTGCGGTGGGCGTGGAATTGTTTCGGCTGGTGCATACGCCGTGGCTCGATGCCTTCCGCCTGACGACCGCCGGCGCGCTGTTGCTGGGCCGCATCTTCTCAGCATGGAATATCGTCGCTTATGCCGCCGGGATTTTGCTCGGCGTGGCGCTGGATCGTTGTGCGATGCCAATCAAGCTACGTAGGGCGGACTAGCGAAGCGTAATCCGCCGCCACCGCTCTCGTCGTTCCGGGGCGATGCGCAGCATCGAACCCGGAATCCATGGTGCCACCTGGGCATGTGGCGCGATGGACTTCCGCGCCTGCGCTTGGCGGCGCATCCCGGAATGACGGGGAGAGTTGGCGCGAGGCCGACCGCTACCGCCGTGCTTTCCGAGTCTTCTTTGCGGCCTTGGTCTTCTTCGCGGTCTTCTTGGCCGCCTTGGCCGAGCGCTTCTTGGCGGATTTCTTGCCGGCTTTGCTGGCCGACCGTTTCCTCGCGGCCTTCTTTGCCGCGGCCGCCGTCCGTCTTGCGCTCGCTGGCGCCGGCTTGGGTGCGGCGCGCCGCTTGCGCGGCGGGGCCGTTGCCATCGGCGGCACCATCGGATCGGAAACGAGGCCGTCGGCGGCGAGCGGGACATAGGTCGCCGTGCGCTCGTCAGCTTTCGTGGCCTCTTCGTCCGGCTTCAATGCGCCGCCGGCGGTGCTGGCGACGCCCTTCATGGTGTCCGTGATCTTGTCGAGAATTGATTTATCCTTGCCCATAATGCCTCCCTGAAATTAGTTGCAATAAACTAACCGGCCGGGAGGCCGCGGGTTCCCGAGACGAAACTTGGAGCCATGTAGGGCGAGGAGCCAGCGACGAAGCAATCCACGCTTCCGCAAGCGGTGAGATGGATTGCTTCGCTTCGTTCGCAATGACGGCAAACCTTACGGGCCGTCACCAAGCTGGAAGCGCTCGAAGCGGTGCAGTTCTTCCTCGATGCGGGGCTTGAACTCCTTGCGGGCGCCTCGCTTGGCGGCGCTGCCGACCCAGCTCCATTTCTGCATCAGGAGCTTCTTGTTCGCCCGGTCGGTCTTCAGGTCGATGGCGGCGACGATCTCGTCGCCGACCAGGACCGGCAGCGCAAAATAACCGAACAGGCGCTTTTCCTTCGGCACATACGCCTCGAAACGGTGGCCGTAACCGAAGAACAGTTCGCTGCGCTTGCGCTGGATGATGAGCGGATCGAACGGCGAGAGGATGTGGACCAGGGTTGGATCGCCCTCACCCGCCGGCTGCAGTGCCTCAGGGCGCGCCCAATGCTCCTGCTTGCCGGCGCCTTCGAGCGCGACCGGCACCAGTTCGCCTCGCCGCAGGCGGGTCTCGATCAGGCGCCGCACCGGCTTCTTGCTGGGCGCATCGAGATGGCAGATCGAATCCAGGCTGACGACGCCCTGCGACCGCAGCGCGCGGTCGAGCAGATAGGCGGTGATCTCGCGCGCCGAGGCCGGCTTCGGCGGCTTGTCCCAGCCGAAATGCCGCGCCATCAGATCGTAGGTCTTCAGCATGCCGTTGCGCTCGGTGATCGTGAGGGCACCGGTGTAAAAGGCGAGCTGCAGCGCACGCTTTGACGGCTTGCGGCTCTGCCAGAGATGCTCCTTTTCCACCAGCACGTCGTCGTCGATGTCGCGGATGGTGAGCGGTCCCTGCCGGATCAGGCGCATCACCTTGCGCATGTCGGCGGGCGTGACCGAGTTGAACCATTTGTGGCCCTCGCGCCTGTGCTGCCGCATCGCCGACAGGAAGAAGCGCAGATCCCCGGCCGGCACATAAGAGAGGGCATGGGTCCAGTATTCGAACACGCTCCTGTCGACGCTCTGGGCGTGGCGGAGATCGGCGCGGCGGTAGTCAGGGATGCGGCTATAGAGGATGTGATGGTGGGCGCGCTCGATCACGTTGATGGTGTCGATCTGCACATAGCCGAGATGCTCGACGGCAGCGGCCACGGCCGCCGGCCCATCGCCAAACGGCACGGGCGTGTCGAGCCGTTGGGCGCGCAGCCAGATGCGGCGGGCGTCGGTCCTGCTCAGAGGATGGGATGGAATCGGGCGGGGCATTACCCGCAATGTAGTGCATGATCCGGAAAAGTGGACACTGGATTTCCGCCCCGCCAACGCCAAGCGTTTGCGCGAAGACGATGATCATGGATTCCCGACCACGGGACGCAGGCAAGGAAAAGGCCGCACCAGGTGGCGCGGCCCAAGCTCGGTGGTCGGTCTTGTTTACTTGGCCGCCTGGGCCTCCAGGTAGTGCTTGCAGGCGCCGCGCATGTTGCCCTTGCTCATCTCGCTATTGGCCTTGCTGATGCTCTTGGCCATCGCCGCCTTGCCGGGCCCTTCCGGCATCGTGTTCATCGAGGCCGTCGATTTGGCCATGTTCTCCGTGGTGCAGGCCACCGGCTTGGCCAAGGCAGGCGCAAAGGCAACAGCCGAGAACGCAGCAGCCAGGATCAATCGTCGCATCGGAAAAATCTCCCTTGGAATGAAACCGGCGTGACACCGGCCAATACAGCACGCATTGGCTCGCGGCCGCGTTTCCGGCGGAAAGCTATTTTTCCTGTATTGCAGTGGGATGAAGCAAAGGCGAACTGCGACCAGCGGTCGCGGTCGTGAGCCGATTTGCTACGAGCCAGGAGATTGCCGAGCTCGCCGCGACCGAGCTGCAGATCTCCCTCGAAATCCATTCGCCGTAGCCCGGGTGAAGCGCAGCGCAACCCGGGGATGCTCGCTGCGTGGCGAGATGAACCCGGTTACGCTTCGCTGCATCCGGGCTACGTCACGGGCTTGTCGAGCATTTCCCTGATCCTTGCCGCGAGCACGGTCTGCGTCAGCGGCTTCTGCAACAGCGATACGTCGTCGTCGGGCCGATCCTCGTCGCCGACGGCGTTGCCCGCATAGCCGGTCATGAACAGCACCTTCAGGTCGGGCTGGATACGGTGCAGTTCATCGGCCAATTCGCGGCCATTCAGGCCGGGCATGATGATGTCGGTGAGCAGCAGGTCGACATGGAACCGCCCGCCCTTGAACAGCGCCAGCGCGGCCGAGCCATCGCCCGCCTCGCGGACTTTGTAGTTCAGGTCCTGCAGGGTCTCCACGAGGAAGGACCTCACGCTGGCCTCGTCCTCGACCACCAGGATCGTCTCATTGCCGGCGCTGCCGACGACCGGGACGACGTCCGTTTCGACCGGGGCGGCGGTTGGAAGAGGCGGCTGGTAGGCGGGCTTGAGATCGGGCGGCTCGCCCCGCGCATGGGTGAGGAGTTGCTGCGTCAATACCGCCGCCCGCTGTGCACTGTTGGAGGCATTGCCGATCACGCGCGCCAGCCGGTCGCGCTTGACGCCGCCGTCCGATTGCACGCTGCGCGCGGCGATCTCCAGGTTGCCGCTGATAACAGTCAAAAGATTGTTGAAATCGTGCGCCACGCCGCCGGTCACCTGCTGCGACTGTCGCAGCAAGTCCTCGGCCTCGCGGAGCTGCGACAGCGAGGGCAGCGCCAAGAGCTTCGGCAGCAGCGGCCACAGCATGGCGGCGGTGACGATGGACGCGGCGGCCGTCAACAATTTGGCAATGCCCTCGATGCCGTAGATCGGCACCCAGAGCGTGACGATCGACAGCACATGGGTTAAGCCGCAGAACAGGATGAAAAGCGCAAAAGCCCAGAAGACCCAGCCGAACGCGACGTCGCGCCGCTTCGACACGAAGATGGCCAGCGCTATGGGGATGGAGAAGTAGGCCGCCGCAATCACCGCGTCGGAGATGACGTGGAGCCAGATCAGCCCAGGCTCCCACAGCAGGCAAATTCCGTGCGGGGAAAGCGTTGACGAATCGAAGAGACGCTCCAGCATGATGGTCGTTCCACTGCCCTTGACGCAAATCGATGGACCTACCTTTGCATGCAAAAATCCATGAGCCGTTACGGCCCGTCAAGCCTGCCGCGACATCTCAGATCCAGCTTCGGAACAGCATCAGGTGATTGAAGGCCGCCGTCGAGGTACCGATGAAGGCCGCCGAGATCGGCAGCATGACCGCAAAGCCCAGCGCACCGATGGCGACGAAGGCCCATAGCAGCCAGCGCGGAGTGCCGGCGCGGGTCAGCGCGTAGACCAGGGCAAAGCTCGCGGTGGTCGCAGCCGGCAGGTAGTAATAGGTGAAGCCAAGCGTGCGCGGCAGCAATGCCCAGGCGAGATAGGGACCAAAATAGAACGCGAGCACCAGGAACGCGTCCGCCCGCCGCACCACGATCCAGTCGCGCAAGGTTACGGTGAGCGCGGCCAGCGCCGGCCACAGAATCAGGGGATTGCCGAGCAGGACCACCGCGGCGATGCTGTTGTCGCCGAGCTTGTCGAAGAGATACCAGACCGGACGCACCAGGAACGGCCAGGACGGCCAAGAGCTCATATAGGTGTGGCCGGCGATCGCGGTCGTAGTATTGTCGGCAAAGATGCGGCGCTGCGCCTCCAGGATATCGGGAAACGAAAATCCGTACAGCGGAACAAAGCTCGCGAGATAGACGATCGCGGGCAGCAGCGCGAAGCATGCGGCAAAGTGATGGGGACGAAAATCGGGCCAGAGGTCGGGCTGGTACCAGTCCTCCGGCTTGGGATCGGCGAACCGCGTGCGCCAGCCTTGCATCAGCCAAATCACGGCGACGATGGCGATGCAGGTCGCGAGCACGAACAGGCCGCTCCATTTGCAGGCGGCAGAGAGGCCGGATGCGATCCCGGCAAGCGCAAAGTAAAGCTGCGGCCGAGCCTGCCTGAAGCCGTGGGCGAACGCCGCAATCGCGAACAGGCCGAAGGCGAGCGCGAAAATATCCAGCATCGCGATCCGCGACTGCACGAACAGCATCTGGTTGAATGCGGCGAGCAGCGTTGCCGCAATCGCCGACGACTGCCGGGCGAACAGGGCCAGTCCGCCGAGATAGACCCCAACCAGCGCCAGCGCTCCGAACAGTGCGGCGGGATAGCGCCAGCCGAACGGATTGTCGCCGAACGTCCTGATCGACAGCGCGATGAACTGCTTGGCGAGCGGCGGATGCATCGGGTTGAGCATCGGCTCTGGTATCACCGGCTCCAGCATCTGCCGCGCCGCCGGCACGTAATGCACCTCGTCGAAGTAGAATTTTTCCGGCGCGCTGACGCCGATCAGGAGCAAAAGATGCGCGACGATGAAGATGATGAGCGCAGTGAGAACGGTTCTGCGCGCGGACGAAATGGAAGGTGATTTTGGCACGATGTCTTCGGCGATCGTGGTGCAGCAAGGATGTCAATTGTGAGCGCCGCCGATTCTTCTGTCCATCGCATTGAACGTATTTCGCGCCGATCGTCACCAGGAAACGGCGTTGTAGGACTCAGACGCGTAGGGTGGGCAAAGCGCAGCGTGCCCACCATCCACGTTCGGTGCAAGAAAGGTGGGCACGCTGCGCTTTGCCCACCCTACGCATCTGCGCGGATTATGCCGCTGACTTCCCCTCATAGGCGCGGCGGAGGCCTTCGATATCGAGCTTGACCATGCCGAGCATGGCTTGCATCGCGCGCGCTGCGCCGGCCTTGTCCGGGCCGCTGAGATATTTGGGCAGCACGCTCGGCACGATCTGCCAGGGGACGCCGAAGCGGTCCCTGAGCCAGCCGCATTGCTCGGCCTTGCCGCCATTGGCGAGCAGTGCGTCCCAGAGCCGATCGACCTCGGCCTGGTCCGCGCAGTCGATCACGAACGAGGCGGCGTAAGTGTATTCCATTTTCATCCCGCCGTTCAGCGCCATGAAGCGCTGACCAGCCAATGTGAACTCCACCAACAGCACTGCACCGGCTTTGCCGGCGGGACCATCGATGATGTTCTTCTGGACCGTCTCGATCCGGGAATCCGGCAACAGCGAAACGTAGAGCTTGGCGGCTTCCTCGGCTTCGCCGTCGAACCACAGGCAAGGGGTAATCTTGGACATGAGAAACTCCTCTACGCGATCGACGATCAAGCGCCAGCGGTCGCGGCTTTGGCGGCCGCTTCGAGATCCATCCACATCACTTCCCAGATGTGACCGTCCGGATCCTCGAAGCTGCGGCCGTACATGAAGCCGAAATCCTGCTTCGGCCCGGGGTCGGCACTGCCGCCGGCGCCGGTGGCCTTGCCAACCATGTCGTCGACGGCATCGCGGCCGTCGGCGGAAAGGCAGATCAGGACCTCGCTCGACGTTTTGGCGTCAGCGATCTTCTTCGGCGTGAACTGCCGGAATTTGTCATGCGTGAGCAGCATGACGTGAATGGTGTCGGAGAACACCATGCAGGAGGCGGTATCGTCGGAGAACTGCGGATTCTTGGCGGCGCCGATCGCCTGGTAGAAGGCGGTCGAGCGGGCGAGATCGCTGACCGGCAGGTTCACGAAGATCATTTTGGACATCAAGGGCTCCTTTGCATGGGGTTCGGCCCAAGGACGGATGGGCGGGCGGGAGTCCGACAAGGGGGGTGCAAAATTTTTTGCGGCAGGAACCCCACCCGTCATTGCGAGCGCAACGAAGCAATCCATTTCGCCACCTGCGAAGACATGGATTGCTTCGTCGCTGCGCTCCTCGCAATGACGGTGGAGAAAGTCGCGTCATTACGTCGCAATCGGCGTCGGCATGGTCAGGAACGAGCGCGTCACATGCCAGAACAACTGCCGGTTGATCGCGAGCACCACCGAATGAGCGGTCCCGGGGAGGATGACGAACTGGCGATCGCCGTTCGGCAGCCGGTTGAAGAATTCTTCGAGATCGGCGACGGTCGCAATGCCGTCATATTCGCCGCGGACCAGCAGCACCGGCGCCAGCACCTTTTCCGGATGCACCACCGGCAGATTGGCGGTCATGTCAAGATAGGTGCCGGTCGGAATCTGGTCGCCGAACTGCAATTCCGCATCCGCGAGCGCTTCCATCACCGCGGGGTCGGAGGTGCCGGGCTTGTCGCGGGTCGCGATCGAGCGGATCATGTCGCGGTCGCGCTTGCGCATATTGTGCGAGCGGAAATAGTCGAGCTGTTCGGCGCGCTTTGCCAGCGTCGGCGATCCCTCGCCCTTGTAGGTGAAGGCCGCAAACACCAGCCGATCGATGCGCTCGGGCGCGGCCATGGCGTAGGCGCCGGCGCGCAGCGCGCCCGAGGACTCGCCGACGAAATGGTATTTCTGCCGGCCGGTCGCACCGGCGATGACTTCGACCGCGGCTTTCAGGTCCTCGACGCCGCTGGCGATATCGGAATTGCCCGAGGTGCGACCCGACTTGCCGTAATTCTCGTGATCCATGGTCCAGCAGTCGAAACCATAGCGGGCGAATTCATTCATCACGGAGTATTCGCCCTTGCCGGGCACACTGACGTCGAACGCGCGCGAGGTCACCGATGAGCCGTGGACGAAAAACACTACCGGCCGCGACGGCTCCCCGGCTTGCGGGGCGCCGATCCGCTTGCGGTACATCCAAAGCGGGACATCGCCCTTCTTCGCCCAGTATTCGCTGCTCCAGATCTCCTCGCCGGGCGACGGAACCGCCGACTCCGCCTGCGCGGGCGGCGCGCCGATTGCACCGGTGGCAATGCCGGCGCCGATGCTCTTGATGATCGTGCGCCGTGGGACCCTGTGTTCGGAACGCGCCATCGCTCATCTCCCCGGTGGTTTCGGATTCTCCGTCCGATCGTCGGTCACGACTTTAGCAGCGTTGGCGCGGCGTTGCGAGAGAGCTGGAGATAATCGCGCTGTACGCACGCGTTGCAAGACTCGGCGCACGCGTTTGTGAACATTGCCGCGGGAAGAAGTCGCGGACGCTTTGCAAAACTGAGCCTAGTCTTTGCCACCGCCAGACCGGAGAAAACCCGGCGCAATCAGGGAGCACTTCATGAGCAGCAATCTCACCGAAGAAGAACTTGCAGCTTTGATGCCGTCGGAACTTTGCCAATATCCGACACCGATCCCGACCCAGATCGTCTCCAGCGACGAATTCTATCCCGACCCGCAGAACGAACGGCAGCGCGAGGTCGAGGCGCGGCTGCTCGCAATGGCCGACGCGATCGGCGCCAAGCAAGGCATGGATCGCCGCAGATTCTTCCAGACCGCCGCCGGCATGGCAGCCTCCTTCGTGGCGATGAACGAGGTCTATGGACCGCTGTTCGCGGTGAGCAGGGCCGAGGCCGCAACGCCAGCGATGGCGCAGGAACGCGCGGACGCGTTGAAAGACCAGTTCATCATGGACATGCACACGCATTTCCTGCGCGACGACACCCGCATCATGGGCTTTGTCGAGATGCGCAAGGCGGTCGGCAAGGCCGGCTGGAACAAGCAGCTCAGCGACCACGAGCAGACCATCGAGGATCTGAAGTTCAACAACTACAAGAAAGAGATGTTTCTCGACTCCGACACCAAGATCGCGCTGATCTCGTCGGCGCCATCGGACATCGAGCAGGACTGGTTCCTGACCAACGAGCAGATGGCGGACGCGCGCAAGAAGATCAACGACGAGGCCGGCTCGCGCCGGGTGTTCTGTCACGCGATCTTCACGCCCGGCCAGCCCGGCTGGCTCGACAAGCTCGATGCGGCGCTGGCGCTGAAGCCGGAGTCCTGCAAGGGCTACACGATCGGCGACAACACCCACAAGGAGATCAGCCGTTATCCGTGGCGGATGGACGACGAGAAGGTCGCCTACAAGGGCTACGAGAAAATGGTGAAGGCAGGCATCAAGAATGTCTGCGTGCACAAGGGGCTGTTCCCGCCGGGCATCGAGAAGCAATATCCGAACCTGCGCGGCTTCGCCGACGTCGCCGATGTCGGGCAAGCCGCAAAAGACTGGCCGCAGCTCAACTTCATCATCTATCACTCCGCCTATCGCCATGTCGGCGGCGACCCCAAGGTGGCGCTCGCCGAGTTCGAGCGCACTGGCCGCATTGCCTGGACCAGCGACCTCGCCGACATTCCCGCGCAGTATGGCGTCAACAACGTCTATGGCGATGTCGGACAATTGTTTGCCACCACGCTGGTGGCGGAGCCGAATGTCTGCGCTGCGCTGATGGGCACGCTGATCAAGGGCCTCGGCGTCGACCATGTCTGCTGGGGCTCGGACTCGCTCTGGACCGGTGCACCGCAATGGCAGATCGAGGGCCTCAGAAGGCTCGAGATCCCCGAGGCGATGCAGAAGAACTTCGGCTACGCGCCGCTCGGCCCTGCGGACGGACCTGTGAAGCGCGCGATCTTCGGCGATAACAATGCCCGGCTCTACGACGTCCAGCCCAAGCGCGCGATGCTGGAATTGAAGGGCGACCGCTTCGCGATGATGCGAGCCGAGTACGAAAAGGCCGGCGTAGAACCGTCGAACATGCGCTACGGCTACGTGGTGCCGAACGGGACGATTGACCACCGCGTGTTTGCGTGAGCTTCAAGCTCACCGTCATTGCGAGCGCAAGCGAAGCAATCCATCTCACCACTTGTGGAGGCATGGATTGCTTCGTCGCTGCGCTCCTCGCAATGACGGGGGACTCTCTCTTCCGACGCTGTGGCGCGAGATTCCGGGTTCTCGCTCCGCGAGCCCCGGAATGACGGGAGAGCGCATGGCGTCTTTGAGTTATCATGACTTGTCTATTCGCACGGTGATCTTGCATCACGCCTGCGTCAAGGTTGCAAAATCCGGCCCTTGGCTTTTGACATTCCTGAGAAGTCAGCCTTACGAATAGACGACCACGGCTGTGTTGAAATAGTCGGAGCCCTTCGCCATGGAGCCTGCTGTTCGTCTGTCACCCGGCTCGATCAATGATGGCCGCACGAGCGTCACGGATGACGCCGCCCTCCTTAAGCGTCTTTCCGGTATCGTCGGAAGATCCCATGTGCTGACCGGCATGGAGAGCACCCGCAGATTCTGCACCGGCTTCCGTTTCGGACATGGTTCGGTCGTCGCGGTGGTCCGTCCCGGCACCCTCGTCGAGCAGTGGCGGGTGTTGAAGGCCTGCGCCGCCGCCAACAAGATCGTGATCATGCAGGCCGCCAATACCGGCCTTACCGGTGGCTCGACGCCCGACGGCAACGACTATGACCGCGGCATCGTGTTGATCAACACCATGCGGATCACCGGCATCCATCTTGTCAACGAAGGCAAGCAGGTGGTGTGCCTGCCCGGTGCGACGCTCTACCAGCTCGAGGACCGATTGCGGCCGCTGGGGCGGGACCCTCATTCCGTGATCGGCTCGTCCTGCATCGGTGCCTCCGTGTTCGGCGGCATCTGCAACAATTCAGGCGGCGCGCTGATCCATCGTGGCCCCGCCTTTACGCAACTCGCTTTGTTCGCCCAGCTGGACGAAGCCGGCGACGTTCATCTCGTCAACCATCTCGGCATCGATCTCGGTAATGATCCCGAGGCAATGCTGGAAAGGCTTGAGAAGGGAGCCTTCACGGACGCCGACGTCGCAAACGATCCGAACCGGCTGGCGTCCGACCATGATTATGCGACGCATGTCCGCGACATCGAGGCGCCGACCGCGGCTCGCTTCAATGCCGATCCGCACCGGCTGTTCGAGGCATCGGGCAGCGCCGGCAAGGTGATGCTGATGGCGGTGCGGCTCGATACCTTCGCCAAGACCGCGCGAACCGGCGCCTTCTATATCGGCTCCAACGATCCTTCCGAACTCGAGACGATCCGCCGGCACATCCTGGCCGGGTTCAAATCGCTGCCGATCTCCGGCGAATATCTGCACCGCACAGCCTTCGATATCGCGGAAAAATACGGCAAGGATACTTTTCTCGCGATCCACTATCTCGGCACCGCCTGGCTGCCCATGCTGTTCGCAATCAAGGGACGCTTTGACGGCATTTGCGAGCGCCTGGCTTTCCTGCCGGGCAACCTCAGCGACAGAATCATGCAATTTGCAAGCTCGCTGTTTCCCCGTCACCTGCCGAAGAGGATGATGGAGTATCGCGATCGCTTCGAGCATCACCTGATCCTGCAAATGGGTGATGACGGCATCGAGGAAGCCGCTCAATATTTGAAATCGATCTTTCCCTCAGAGAACGGCGACTTCTTCACCTGTACCGACGACGAGGGCGCCAAGGCGATGCTCCACCGCTTCGCCGCCGCAGGCGCTGCGGTGCGCTATCGCGCCGTCCACGGCCGCGAGGTCGAGGACATCGTCGCCCTCGACGTCGCGCTCCGCCGCAACGACGAGCAGTGGTGTGAAAGCCTGCCGCCCGACATCGACGCAAAGCTTCTGCACAAGCTCTACTACGGCCACTTCTTCTGCCACGTCTTCCACCAGGACTACATCGTGGCGAAAGGACATGATTGTCCGGCGATCGAGGAGCAGATGTGGAAACTGCTCGATCAGCGCGGCGCCGAATATCCGGCCGAGCACAATGTCGGCCATCTCTATCACGCAAAGCCGGCGCTGGTAGAACACTACAAGGCGCTCGACCCCTGCAATGCCTTCAATCCCGGGATTGGGCGAACCACCAAATGCCTGCATTGGAATACCGGGCTTGACACTGGCCCCGCCGCGGCGCCGAAGATCAGCGCCTCCTGGACTTCTTGAGCCGACCGAGCCGTCAGCAATGATAGGCTGGACTTTTCAAACCACGCCGCCCAGCTATGATCGTCGAATGATCGATGCATCGCTGATCTCGGGTTTTGCGGCACTCGCCGGTGCTGCCATCGGAGGGCTGACGTCGGCAACGGCCGCCTGGTTCACCCAGCGCGCCATGGTGCATTCGCAATGGTCTGCCGGCGAAAATCTGCGCCGGCAGGACATCTATCGCGAATTCATCGAGATCGCTTCAAAATGCTACATCGACGCGCTTCAGCATGAGAATCCCGACCTTCCGGATCTGGTCGGGCTTTATGCCAAGATCTCGCGGATGCGGGTGTTGTCATCCACCGAGATCGTTGACGAGGCCGAACGGGTTGCGCAGAGAATCCTCGATACCTATGCCGAGCCCGACAAGAGCTTCGTCGAGATGCGAGGCATGGTCAAAGACCACACCATCGACCTCCTGCATGGGTTCAGCAAAGCGTGCCGGCGGGAGTACGAGCAGTATCGATCGCGGCAATTCTAGAGTACCGCTCCGTTACTTCTTCTCATCCGGATGCCGGTGCACCGGATCGACCCACAACACCGTCTCCGGCTTCTCCACCGGCTCGATGTCGAGGTTGATCGCGACCGCTTCGCCGTCGCTGCGGACCAGCACGCATTCGAGCACTTCGTCCGGGCTGGCGTTGATCTCCTGGTGCGGCACATAGGGCGGCACGAAGATGAAATCGCCGGGGCCGGCTTCCGCCGTGAATTGCAGGTGTTCACCCCAGCGCATCCGCGCCTTGCCCTTCACGACATAGATGATGCTTTCGAGATGGCCGTGATGATGCGCGCCGGTCTTGGCGTCGGGCTTGATGGTCACGGTACCGGCCCACAGCTTCTGCGCGCCGACGCGGGCAAAGTTGATCGCGGCCTTGCGGTCCATGCCGGCCGTCGACGGCACGTTCGGATCGAGCTGGTTGCCGGGAATGACGCGGACGCCGTCGTGCTTCCAGCGCTCGTCGTGATCGTGGGAATGCGAGTGGTCGTGGGTGCCGCTCATCTCTGCTGCCTTCAAAAAGACTGTCGCGGTAACGCTACAGAAAAACGCGGTCGCAGGCCAGATGAAACCAGACACCTCTGCTCGTCATGGCCGGGCTTGACCCGGCCATCCACGTCTTGGCCAGTCGGTCGAAAGCGCGTGGATGCCCGGGACGAGCCCGGGCATGACGGAGAGAGAGAACCCGGCCTTTACTTCACGGCCAGCAATTCGACGTCGAACATCAGCGTCGCATTCGGCGGGATCACGCCGCCGGCGCCGCGCGCGCCGTAGCCCAGATTGGGCGGGATGATGAGAGTGCGCTTGCCGCCGACCTTCATCGTGGCGACGCCCTCGTCCCAGCCGGTGATGACCTTGCGCTGGCCGATCGGAAACTCGAACGGCTCGTTGCGATCCACCGACGAGTCGAATTTCTTGCCCTTCTGGCCGTTCTCGTAGAGCCAGCCGGTGTAATGCATGACGCAGATCTGGCCGGGCTTCGGGAAAGCACCGGTGCCCTCCTTGGTATCGATAATCTGCAGTCCTGAAGGTGTCGTCACGGTTTTTCCTGCTGGTTGGGCCGATGCCATCTTCGACATGGCGGGAACGGAAATCGCGGCCGCGACGGCAGCGATGGTCTTGACGATGGTACGTCGGCTGGAGTGCATCGCAACTACCTTCTTTACGTAGGGCGGCACGTCTCTAACGCAAGGCAGGCGATTTCCCTAGCTCTTTTTCGACGCGCTATACCTCGATCTTTTCCAAACGCACCGGCAATCTCCGGATGCGCTGACCGGTGGCGTGAAAGATCGCGTTGCAGACCGCAGCGTTGGTGCCGACATTGCCGAGTTCGCCAAGCCCCTTCACGCCGGCCGGATTGATCTGCGTGTCCTCCTCCGAGAGCAGGATCACCTCAACGTCAGGAATATCGGCGTTCACCGGGACGAGATAGTCGGCGAGATTGTCATTGACGTAGCGCGCATAGCGCTCGTCGAGTTCGGTTGCCTCATGCAGCGCGGAGGCCACGCCCCAGATCAGGCCGCCCATCAGCTGGCTGCGCGCGGTGCGCGGGTTCATGATGTGGCCGGCGGCAAACGCGCCGAGCACGCGCGGCACCCGGATCTCATGCGTGAAGCGGTTGACGCGCACCTCGACGAAGTCGGCGCCGAAAGCGTAGGCGATCTTCCCGCCGAACTCCGGGCCGCCGACCATGCGCACCTGGCCGTTATGCATGGCGCGGAATGAGTCCGCCGGCGCGCCGTCGGGTTTCCACTCGCCATACTCCTCGATCACGCTGACGCCGAGCGCGTCGAACGCTGCCTCACGATCGAGATCGAGCCGCTGGTCGCTGCGCGAGGCTCCGCCTGACGGCGTCTGGCCGACGGTCTGCCCTTGGTTCGGCATCATGGCCTTGAGCAGCCGCTGCCTGACCTGGTCGCACACCATCATCACGGTGGAGCAGGTGCTCGCGGTCGAGTTCGAGCCGCCGGCCACCGGCGCCGGCGGCAAGTCGCTGTCGCCGATCACGACGGTGACCCTCTCGACGGGAACCTCGAGCCTCGTGGCGGCCGCCTGCGCTATAACGGTGTAGGCGCCATTGCCGATCTCGTGACCGGCGATCTCGACGCGCACGCGCCCATCGCGCCGCAGCCGCACGCGAGCCGCGGCCGGCGCCATCTGGGTCGGATAGCAGGTGGTGGCGCAGCCATAGCCGATCAGCCACTCGCCGTCCGCCATCGATCGAGGCTCGCGGTTGCGCTCCGCCCAGCCGAACGCCTTGGCACCCTCATCGAAACAGGCCATCAGCGAGCGAGACGTGTAGGGCTTGCCGCCGATCGGCTCCCGGTTCGTGTCGTTGACGCGCCGCAGCTCGATCGGGTCCATCTTCAACTGATACGCCAATTCGTCCATCGCGCTTTCCAGCGCGAAGAGGTACGGTACTTCCGGCGGCGAGCGCATGAAGCCCGGCGTGTTGCGGTCGGCACGCACGATCCAGACCAGGCTGTCGACATTCGGGCAGTCATAGAGCCGCGTCGTGGTCTTGGTGCCACCGACGCAATAGGCGTCCGCGCGCGAGGAGATTTCCCAGCCCTCGTGCCGCAACGCCGTCAGCTTGCCGTCGCTCATTGCGCCGAGTTCGACGCGGTGGCGCGTCTCGGCGCGGTAGGTCGAGACGTTGAAGCCCTGATCGCGCGTGGCGACGAGCTTCACCGGGCGGCGCAGGCGACGGGAAATGCTTGCCATGATCGCGGTGCGCGGGGTCATCGAGCCCTTCGAGCCGAAGGCGCCGCCGACATAGGGATTGACCACATGCACGCGGTCCGGATCAATGCCGAGCTGGGTGGCAACTCCGTTCTTCAGGCCGTGGACGAACTGGCTTGGTTCGTAGATGGTCAGGCTGTCGCCATTCCAGGCGACGCTGGTGGCGAACAGCTCCATCGGATTGTGGTGCTGCGGCGGCGTTTCATACTCGGCGGAAATCTGCACCTCCGCCTCCTCGAACGCCTTGTCGAAATCGCCGACCTTTGGGTCGTCCTTGAACATCGCAAGCTGGCCCTTGGCGCGGGCCGCGACCGTGCCGGGCGAATGAAAGCTCGCAGTCGGCGTCGCCGCCGTATAGCTCACCTTGACCCGATGCGCGGCCTCGCGCGCCGCCTCATAGGTATCCGCGAGCACGACCGCGATGATCTGGCCCTCCTCGGCAATGTCAGGAGATCGCAGCGGCTGATTGGTCGTGGACGCATAGCCGCCATTGCTGAAGAACTTTGCGGGCTCAAGGTGCTCCGCATTCTCGTGCGTGACGATATCGACAACGCCGCGCACCTTCTGCGCTTCGGACAGGTCGAAGTTGTCGACACGGCCCTTCGCGATCGCGCTGGTGACGAGATAGGCATAGGCCGGATCGCGCAGTGGCATGTCGGCAGCATATTGCGCCGTCCCGGTCACCTTGGCGACGGCATCATAGCGCGGGATCGGCTGGCCCATATTGGCCTTGGGAGCGGGAGCGGCTGTCGTCATCGTCAGATCTCCATGGTCATGGCCTGATGCAGCGCGCGGGCGACGACGCGCTTGCCGAGCTCGATCTTGAATTCATTATGGCTACGCGCGGATGCGCCTTCGAAGGCGATTTCAGCCACTCGTTCTGCCAGTGCATCGTCGAACTTCTGGCCTTTGAGCTCAGCTTCGGCGTCGCGCGCCCGCCATGGCAGCGTTGCGACACCGCCAAGTGCGATGCGCGCATCTCGCACCGTGCCGTCCTGAACATCGAGCGCGATCGCAGCCGATGCCAAAGCGAATTCGTAGGACTGGCGGTCCCGCACCTTGAGATAGGCCGAGCGCGGCCAGCGGCCGGGGATGGTGAAACCGGAGATCAGTTCACCCGGCTCGAGCGTGGTCTCGAGCTGCGGCGTGTCGCCAGGCGCCTTGTGCAGTTGCGCAAAGGGAATAGTCCGGGTGCCCGACTTGCCGGTGATGTCCACGCTCGCATCGAGCGCGATCAGGGCCTGCGCGAAATCGCCGGGATAGGTTGCGATGCATTTGTCCGAAGTGCCGAGCACCGCGTGGCTGCGGTTGAAGCCGTCCATCGCGGCGCAGCCCGAGCCCGGATTGCGCTTGTTGCAGGCCTCATAGCTGACGTCGCGGAAATAGGTGCAGCGGGTCCGCTGCAGCACGTTGCCGCCGAGGGTGGCCATGTTGCGAAGCTGCGCGCTCGCGGCAAGCTTCAGCGAGTCGGCGACTACGGGATAGTTCTGCTGGATCTCCGGATTGGCCGCGACGTCGGCCATCCGCGCCATCGCGCCGAGGCGCAGATTGCCGTTCTCCAGGCTGACCGTAGCCCACGTCGGCGACAGCGGATTGATGTCGACGATTGCGCGCGGGCGCATCACGTCGAGCTTCATCAGGTCGAGCAGCGTAGTGCCGCCGGCAAGCGGCTGGATTTCGGCTTCGGTCAGGGGATTATTGCTGGCGCTTGCCGCCGCCAGCGCCTGGATGGCCGCAGAGGGATCGGCGGCTCTTTGATAGGCAAAGGATCGCATGGGTATGCCCTTGCTAGCCAGAGAGGATTTCGGGCGCGGCCTGCTTCACGGCGGCCACGATGTTCGGATAGGCGGCGCAGCGGCAGATGTTGCCGCTCATATATTCGCGGATGTCCTCGTCGTTGCCGGCGTGGCCTTCCTTCACGCAGGCGATCGCCGACATGATCTGGCCTGGCGTGCAATAACCGCACTGGAAGGCATCCTGGTCGATGAAGGCCTGCTGCATCGGATGCAGGCGCGCGCCGTTGGAGAGACCTTCGATCGTGGTGATCTCGTGATCCTGCGCCGACAGCGCGAGCGTCAGGCAGGACAGCACGCGACGCCCCTCGATCAGCACGGTGCAGGCGCCGCACTGGCCGTGGTCGCAGCCCTTCTTGCTGCCGGTGAGCCCTATATGCTCGCGCAGCGCGTCGAGCACCGTGGTGCGCGCATCGATGTTGAGGGCATTGTCGTGGCCGTTGACGCGCAGCGTCACCGGAACGGGAAGCGTGGGATCCTGTGTCGAAGGGATCGTGGTCGTCGCCGGTTCAGCCGCGCGCGCCGCCAGCGGGAACATAGCGCCGCCGGCAGCTCCCGCAAGGAACGAACGCCGATTGAAGCTGGAACGGGATTGCGGATTTGTCTTGTCATCCATGACGGGCTCCGCTTGCGAAAGGAATTGCGGCGCACGCCTGCGCCTCACCGCCCTAACAAAGGCGGTGAAGCGTTGTTCCGGAGATGACGAAGCACAGCGCTGTGAAGCAGCGCCAGTTCCAGGATGTTGAAGACGCGCTTGGAGCGTTTTCGAGCGAAGTGGATGCCGGTTAGCGTGAAGAAAACGCGTCGAGAGGAGAATCCAGAGCCTCGGTTCTGATTCAATCAGAACCGAGAAAATGGTCTAGTAACCGAGCGCGCAGCCGTCCTTGCGCGGATCGGAACCGCCGGTCAGCGTGCCCTTGTCCCAGTCGATCCAGATCGCCTGCCCGCCACCGAGCGGAGCAACCACGCTGGTGGTCTTGTGCCCTATCTTCTTCAGGCCCTCGACGATCGCGGCCGGCACGCTGTCCTCGAGCTGATAGACGCCCTCGTAATGCAGGCCGCGCGGCATATCGATCGCTTCCTGCACGTCGCAGCCATAGTCGAGGATGTTGGTCAGCACTCGGGTCTGGCCGACCGGCTGGTACTGTCCGCCCATCACGCCGAACGGCATGATTGCGCGGCCGTTCTTGGTCGCAAGGCTCGGGATTATCGTATGCAGGGGACGCTTGCCCGGCGCGATGCAGTTGGGATGGCCGGGCTGGATGCGGAAGCCGCCGGCGCGGTTCTGCAGGAGGATGCCGGTCTTGTTGGAGACGATCGCCGAGCCGAAGGAGTGCGCGATCGAGTTGATGAAGGAGCAGACGTTGCGGTCCTTGTCGACCACGGTGATATAGACCGTCGACGGATTCATCGGCGGCGCGACATTCGGCAGTTCCAGCAGCCGGTCCATCCGGATGTTCTTGATGTATTCGTCGGCGAATTCCTTGGCCAGGATGCCGGCGACATCCACATGCACGTGCCGCGGATCGCCGATGTGCTGCTCGCGCATCATGTAGGCGATGCGCGCGGCCTCCGCCTCGAGATGGAAACGTTCGACGCTGAGCGCGGGGAACTTGGTCAGATCGAAACGCGAGAGGATGTTGAGCATCACCAGCATGGTAATGCCCGGGCCGTTCGGTGGGCACTGCCAGACGTCGTAGCCCTTGTAGATGGTGCCGATCGGCGCGGTGACCTCGGTCGAGTGATTGGCGAAATCGTCCAGCGTGTGCAGGCCGCCGATGCTGCGCAGCGTCGCGACCATGTCCTCAGCGATCTCACCGGTATAGAAGGCCTTCGGGCCGTCCTTTGCGATCGCACGCAGCGTCTTGCCGAGCTCGGGCTGGCGGATCACGTCGCCCGCGACCGCGGGCTTGCCGTGCGGCAACAGATAGCGCGCGGTGTTGGTGCCGTTCTTCAGTTTCTCGAACTGGTTCTTCCAGTCGAAGGCGATGCGCGGCGCGACGACATAGCCCTCTTCCGCCGCCTTGATCGCCGGCTGCAGCAGCTTGTCGAGGCCGAACTTGCCGTGATCCCGCAAAATCGTCTGCCATGCGTCGACGGCGCCGGGGATGCTCACCGCATGCGCCGAGGTCAGCGGCACCGAATGGATCTTGCGCTCGAGATACCATTCGCAGGTCGCCGCCATCGGGGCGCGGCCCGAGCCGTTATAGGCCGTGATCTTGCCCTCGCCTCTTGGCTGCACCAGCGCAAAGCAGTCGCCGCCGATGCCGGTCGATTGCGGCTCGATCACCGCCAGCAGCGCTGACGCGGCGATCGCCGCATCCACTGCCGTGCCGCCCTCGCGCATCACGTCGATCGCCGCCAGCGCGGCCTCCGGGTGCGACGTCGCCACCATGCCGTTGAGCGAGTGGACGGTGGAGCGGCCGGCGAAATGGAAGTTTCTCATTAAAGGTAGCTCACTTGGTTGTTCTGCATTGGAGTTCCCGGCGAGGCGGGAGCTACATGACATATTCGTGCCGTTCTCTGCAATGGCTGGCATGCCAGAGCTGCGTTGCGCCGGGAAATCCGACTAAGGGTTTTCGCTGGCCCAACTGCCTGATAAATCCGCGCCATGCCGCTGAAAGTCGCCGCCTTCTACCAATTCGCCAGTCTGCCCGATTACCGGGAGCTGCGCGACCCCCTGCACGCAATTTCTGCGGGTCTCGGGTTGAGGGGCAGCATCCTGCTGGCGAGCGAGGGCGTCAATGGCACGACCGCGGGACGCGCCGAGGCGATCGACGCCTTTGTCGGGGAACTGCGGCACGGCGCGGTGTTCGGCGGCCGGCTCAACAGATTGGAACTGAAATTCTCGGAAGCCTCCGCAATGCCATTCCAGCGAATGAAGGTGCGGCTGAAGAAGGAGATCGTCACGCTCGGCGATGCCTCCGTCGATCCGACGCGGCAGGTCGGGATCTATGTCGATCCCGCCGAGTGGAATGCGCTGATCGCCGATCCTGACACGCTTGTGATCGACACCCGCAACGCCTTCGAGGTCGCGCTGGGCACGTTCGAGGGCGCGGTCGATCCCGGCATCAAGAGTTTCGGACAGTTCAAGGACTTTGCCGCGCGCGAGCTCGATCCGGCCAGGCACCGGAAGATCGCGATGTTCTGCACCGGCGGCATCCGCTGCGAGAAGGCGAGCAGCTTTTTGCTCGCGCGCGGCTTCGGTGAAGTGTACCACCTCAAGGGCGGCATCCTGAAATATCTGGAAGAGATGCCGAAGCGGGAGAGCCGCTGGCGCGGCGAATGTTTCGTATTCGACGAACGGGTCGCGCTCGGCCACGGCTTGCGCGAGCGCGGAAAAGAGACCGCCCATGACTGACGCCATGACGCCTGATATGAAAACACTCGCCGAGCGCATCGATGCACTGGAAACGCGGATCGCCTATCAGGACGACACGATCGAGACGCTGAACGAGACCATCACCGCGCAATGGAAGCAGATCGATGCGCTGACGCGGCAAATGGGGGAATTGCGCGGGCGGTTGCAGGAAGCCGAAAGCAACACGGCCGCTCCGATCAACGAGCGGCCGCCGCATTATTGAAATGTGGCCGTCGTCCCGGGCTTGACCCGGGACCCATAACCACCGCCATCCAAGATGGGCTCCGGACTCAGTTCAGAGCGTAACACTAAATCCTGTGGTTATGGGTCCTCGCTTTCGCGAGGACGACGGAGGCTCGTTCGCGACGACGGCTAGCGGAACACTGCCTTCACTTTTTCCCAGAGCGACGGGTCTTCGCTCTCGCCATCGTGCTTGGTCGGCGAAGGTTGGGCCGCGCTCACGGGGTCGGAGGCCGGAAAGGTGTGCTCCAGGCCGGCCTCGAGCTTCTCGTGCGTCTCGCGATCGGCGGCGAGCGCCTCGCGCGGGTCATCGGCATGCTTGTCATGCGGCGCCGGATTGAATTTCTCAGCCATATGCTCCCTCCATTTGCGCGGGATCAACGCACCGTGCTCGCCGGCGGTTCCAGATCCGCCTTGGCCGGACGCGGCGCGCCGTGTACAGAAGCGCCAGAATGTCAGTCGTTTCAGCAGGAACCTTTCTTGTCCCAAGATTCTCCCAAGCCGCTCCTTGATGTGCTTGCCGGCAATCGCCAGCCGATCCCGCCGATCTGGATGATGCGGCAGGCCGGCCGCTATCTGCCCGAATATCGCGAATTGCGGGCCAAGGCCGGCAGCTTCCTCGATCTGTGCTTCACGCCGGACTATGCCGCCGAAGTCACGCTGCAGCCGATCCGCCGCTTCAACTTCGATGCGGCGATCATCTTCTCCGACATCCTCGTCATTCCCTATGCACTGGGACGCTCGGTGCGGTTCGAGGCCGGCGAAGGCCCACGGCTTGATCCGCTCGATACGCCCGAAAAAGTGAAGACGCTTGCCGCGCATGCAGACTTCACAAAGCTCGAGCCGGTCTATGAAGCGCTGCGCCGCGTGCGGCGCGAGCTCGACGACAGGATCGCGCTGATCGGCTTCTGCGGCGCGCCATGGACGGTCGCAACCTATATGGTCGCGGGCCAGGGCACGCCCGATCAGGCGCCGGCGCGGATGATGGCCTATCGACAGCCCGCGGCATTCGAAAAGATCATCGACGTACTGGTGGAGAATTCGATCCACTATCTCGTCGGTCAGTTGAAAGCCGGTGCCGACTGCCTGCAGCTATTCGACACCTGGGCGGGCGTGCTGCCGCCGCGCGAATTCGAGCGCTGGTCGATCGAGCCGGCGCGGCGCATCGTCGAGGGCGTGCGGAGGCAGGTGCCAGGCGCCAAGATCATCGGCTTTCCCCGTGGCGCAGCCGGCATGCTGCCAGCCTATGTCGAAGCGACCGGCGTCAACGCCGTCAGCATCGACTGGACGGCGGAGCCGGCGATGATCTGCGAACGGGTACAGAGCCGCGTCGCGGTGCAGGGCAATCTCGATCCGCTCGCGCTGATCACCGGCGGCGACGCGCTCGATCGCGCGGTCGACGATGTGCTGGAGAATTACGGCAAGGGCCGGCTGATCTTCAATCTCGGCCACGGCATCCAGCCGGAGACGCCGATCGCCCATGTCGAGCAGATGGTGCAGCGGGTGCGGTCGTATCGGGGTTAGCTATTTCTCCCTCTCCCCGTTCTTACGGGGAGAGGGTTGGGGTGAGGGGCTCTCGCCGCGTATATTGGTGGCAGACGGATTCGCGGAGACTCCCCCTCACCCGGATCGCATCTTGCGATGCGATCCGGCCTCTCCCCGCAGGCGGGGAGAGGCGATCAGCGCGCATCCTCCAAAATCATGTCCGACGCCTTTTCCGCGATCATGATCGTCGGCGCGTTGGTGTTGCCTGACATCAGGTCGGGCATGATCGAAGCATCGACCACGCGCAAACCTCCGATGCCGCGCACCTTGAGCCGTTGGTCGACGACGGCCAGCGCGTCGTTGCCCATGCGGCAGGTCGAGGTCGGGTGATAGACCGTTGAGCCGGTGCGGCGGCAGAAATCGAGCAGGTCCTCATCGCTGATCGTCTTCGGACCCGGCTCGATCTCTTCCGCGCAATAGGTCTTCAGCGCCGGCGCTGCGAGGATCTTGCGCAGGATGCGGAGGCCATCGATGAAGGCGCGACGGTCGGTTTCGGTCGACAGATAATTGATGCGGATTTCCGGCGGCACGGAAGCGTCCGCACTTTTGATGCGGAGCGAGCCGCGGCTTTCGGGGCGGAGCTGACAGACGGAGGCGGTGAAGCCTGAAAACGTGTGCAGGTTCTCGCCCATCTTGTCGGTCGAGAACGGGATGAAGTGGATCTGGATGTCAGGCGTCGCCAGTCGCGGATCGGTCTTGAAGAATGCGCCCGAAGTGCCGGCGGCGATCGTCAGCGGGCCGCGCCGCAAGGCCGCATAATGCGCGCCCGCCCAAAGGCGTCGCAGCGGATGGTTGACGACGTCGTTGAGCGTGACGCGCTGCAGGCAGCGCGTGATCAGCCGCACCTGCAGATGATCCTGCAGATCATTGCCGACGCCCGCCTGGTCGAGCACGACCTCGATGCCGTGCTTCTTCAAGAGCGCCGCCGGACCGACGCCGGAGAGCTGCAGCAGTTGCGGTGAGTTGTAGGCGCCGCCGGCGACCAGGATCTCGCGCCGCGCACGCGCCGTGCGGACCCGCCCCTCCTGCTTGAATTCGACCGCACGAGCGCGGCGGCCTTCGAAGACGATGCGCTGCGCCAGCGCCGAGGTCTCGACATGCAGATTGCCGCGCTTCATCGCCGGGCGCAGATAGGAGAACGCGCTGCTGGCGCGGCGCCCGCGCCGCGTCGTGGTCTGGAAGAAGCCGGCGCCTTCCTGCGTCGCGCCATTGAAATCGGGATTGGTGGGAATGCCGACCTCGGCCGCCGCCTTCACGAAGGCTTCCGACAGCGGATCGTGATGCCGCCAGTCCGAGACCGGCAGCGGACCGCCGGCGCCGTGATACTTATTCGCGCCGCGCTGCTGGTCTTCCGCCCGCTTGAAATAAGGCAGCACGTCCTCATAGCCCCAACCGGCATTGCCGTGCTGACGCCAGCGGTCGTAATCCTCGTGCTGGCCGCGCACATAGAGCAGACCGTTGATCGAGCTCGAACCGCCCAGCACTTTTCCGCGTGGCTGAAAGACCTGGCGCCCGTGCAGTTCCGGCTCGGGCTCGGTCTGGTACATCCAGTTGACGGTTCTTTCCTTGAACAGCTTGCCGTAGCCGAGCGGTACATGGATCCAGACGTTGGTGTCCCTGGGTCCCGCTTCGAGCAGCAGCACCGAGTTCTTGCCGTCGGCGCTCAAGCGATTGGCGAGCACGCAACCGGCGGAACCGGCGCCGACGATGACGTAATCAAATTCCAAGCTGTCATTGTTATTGTTCATTTTGTTTCCCCCAGATTTTTATTTTCCGTGGTCGTACAGACAAAGCTACAATTTGAAAAGACTTATGGCCATGCGCCTTCGCCTGAGAGCCCTGACTGCCACGCTCAATTGGCGGCTCCGCCGGCAGCGCCGCGCCCAATCGCCGTCAAGCGCATTTGTATCGATTTGTTAGCGATGCACGCGCACGCCGTTATCACAACGTCTTGTTGTGGTGTCCGCCCGGTCCATAATTCATAGTTTGTCAAAGCTTTGCAGCGAGGTTCCGCAATCGGCGCCCGCCTTGGGGCCAGGCCTGCAGGGCGAGGGATGCGGACGTATCTGAGCTCATATTTCTCAAAATTGTTCGCCGGCGATCTCGCCGCGTTCGGCGGACCGGCGGCGGACGAGACGGGCGCCGGCTACATCCGCTCCGAGCAGATGTCGCTTGTGCTCGGCCATGCCGTCGGCTTCATGCTGGCCAACGTCTGCAACGCGACCATATTTGCGATCGCGCTCTGGCACTCGGCGGACTGGCTTCGTGCCAGCATCTGGACCGCGGCCGTGGCCTTTGGCGCAGCATGGCTCGGATGGCAATCACGCGCGTCGCGACGAATTGCAAAGCCGCAGTTCGTCTCTCGCCGAACCATGCATCGATTGGTGCTAAACGCAGTCGTGCTGGGGTCCGCGTGGGCGATCGTTCCGGTGGCGTTCTTTGCCAACGCCTCGAATGGCGGCCAACTGGTGATCACCTGTCTTTGCGCCGGAATGCTTGCGGGCGGCGCGCTCGCTTTCGCCACCATCCCGATCGCCGCCATCGCCTTTACCACGCCGATCTTTATCGGCTCCACGATCTGCCTGTACAGGATTGGCGACTTCGTCTACCTGCTGGTTGCAATCCTGCTCGCGATCTATGGCTCCGTGCTGCTCCGCGCCGTGTTCGTCAATTCCTTCGAATTCACACGGCGCATCATCGTGCAGCTCGAGGCGGAGCGGACCGTCCGGCGGGATCTGCTGACTGGGCTGCCGAACCGCATAGCCTTCAACGAAAACCTGGAAGACGCGCTTGACCGGCTGGCACGCACCGGCGAGGAGTTTGCCGTCCTGCTGCTCGATCTCGACCGCTTCAAGGAAGTGAACGACAAGTTCGGCCATCCTGCCGGCGACGAGTTTCTGATCCAGGCGGCTGCGCGATTGCAGCGCTGCACCCGCGCCACCGAGCACGTCGCGCGCATCGGTGGCGACGAGTTCGCGCTGATCATGGCCAATCTGACCAGGCCGAAAGAGGCCTTCGAGATCGCCGAGTGTTTCGTTGCCTCCTTCGACGATCCGTTGGTGATCGATGGACGCGAAGCGTTCGGGGCAACCAGCGTCGGCATCGTGCTGGCGCCGCGCGACGGCAACACGCCCCACGACCTCATGAAACACGTCGACATCGCGCTGTATCGCGCCAAGAAGACGGGACCCGGCACGATCTGTTTCTTCGAACCCGGCGACGACAAGTCGGCGCGCGATCGCCTGGCATTGCGGCGGGATCTGGAAGGGGCAATCGAGCGGAACGAGTTGTTCCTGGTCTATCAGCCATTCATCGAGATCGGCGAAAACCGCATCACCGGGTTCGAAGCGCTGCTGCGCTGGCAGCATCCCGAGCGGGGGCTGGTGTCGCCTGGTGACTTCATCCCGATCGCGGAAGAGACCGGGCTGATTCACCAGATCGGCGAATGGGTGGTCGACCGCGCCTGCCTGGCGCTTGCGGAATGGCCCGACGACATCCGCGTGGCCGTGAACTTCTCCGCGGTGCAGTTCAACAATGCCGGCATCCTGCAGACGATCGTGCAGGCGCTTGCGCGAGCCGGCGTGCGTCCCGAACGGCTCGAGATCGAGATCACGGAATCGATGCTGATCGCAAAGTATGGATCAGCCTTGTCGATCCTGAACTCGCTGTTGGATTTGGGGGTAACGGTTGCGCTCGACGATTTCGGCACCGGCTTCTCGTCGCTGACATACTTGCGCAAACTGCCCTTTAGCCGCATCAAGATCGACCAATCCTTCATCCGCGACATGCTGGTGCAGCCCGACTGCGCTGCGATCGTCAAGTCCGTGATCGGGCTTGCGCAGGAGCTGCGCATCGGCGTGGTGGCGGAAGGCGTGGAAACGGCTGACCAGCTCGAATATCTGCGCCAGACCAATTGCGACGAGGCCCAGGGCTATTTCATTGGCCGCCCGGTTCCGGCCGAACAGATCCCTGCTCTGCTCGATCAGAAGCAGCGGTCGATCCACGCGGCCTAGACTGGACGCCGAATCATTCCGACTTGCCACTGCAATGGCGCGTCGCCCTGCTCCCATCTTCAAGCGGTCAGACTTTTTGCGACTGCGAAATGGTATCCGCCATACCAGCATCACTCGCGGTGAACACGCTGCGAGGCACGGCATCACGGAACTCGAGAATAGGAAAAATCGATTTTCGATTGACGGCAGTGGTCGGGCCCGTCAATCTCCGCCGCCATGAACAGCATCGAGTTGAGTTTTCGTGAGGGATTTGGCGACGAGCGGCCGCGAAGCCTCACGTCTGCGGTGCAGGAGCGGCTGCGCGCGGACATCCTTTCGACCCGGCTCTTGCCCGGGCAGAAGCTCCACATCGCGGGGCTGGCCAAACAGTTTTCCGTCAGCCTCGCCGCGGTGCGCGAGGCACTGTCGCGACTGGTGGCGGATGGGTTGGTGCAGGCCTCCGACCAGCGCGGCTTTCGCGTCAGCCCGGTCTCGCTCGCCGATCTCGCCGACGTCACGCAGACGCGGATCGACATCGAAGGATTGGCGCTGCGGCGTTCGATCGAACGCGGCGACGCAGCCTGGCTCGCCGCCGTCGAGGCCGCCTGGGAGGCGCTCAAGGCGGTGCCTTACCGCTATCCCGATCAGCCGGGCGTGCATTACGAGGAATGGGTGGTGCGCCACCGCGTCTTCCATCGCGCGCTCGTCAATGCCTGCGGCTCGCGATGGCTGCTCGGCTTTCGCGACGAACTGCACGAGCAGAGCGAGCGCTATCGCCGGCTGTCGATCCGACGCGGCGAGCCGCGCGACGTCGAAGCCGAGCATGCCGCGATCGTCGAAGCCGTACGCAGGCGAGATGCGGATGCCGCCGTCATCGCGCTGTCCAAGCACTTCACGATCACCATGGAATTCGTCGAGCTCGCCGCGCCCCGGATCTCGGAGGTGAACGGCACGAACTGAAGGCCGGGCGCAGTTCCCGGAAAACAAGCAGTCATCCTGGAGGAAACAGAACTATGCCCATGTCCCGCCGCCATGCCCTGGCGTCGCTCGTCGCCGTCACCGTGCTCGCAGCGCCCATCGCCGCCTCCGCGGCCGAGACGATTCGCGTCGGGCTGCCGACCAAGACCTATTGGCCGACGACGATCGCCGAGACCGCCGTGCGGCAGAAGCTGTTCGAAAAGGAAGGCATCAACGCCGAGCTGACGATCTACCGCGGCGGCGCCGAGACCTTCGAGGCGATGGCGGCAGGTGCTGCCGACATCATTCTCGACCCTCCGTCCCTGGTGTCGGCCGGACGCAAGAAGGGTGTGATGTCGAAGCTCGTCGCCAATGCCGCGATGGGCAGCTTCGGCTGGCAACTGATGGTGCCGGTCAAGTCGACGCTCGAGGTGAAGGATCTGAACGGCAAGAAGGTCGCGATCACCTCGGCCGGCTCCGGCTCGGACCTGCTCGCCCTGTGGACGGCGCAGGACAAGAAGCTCGAATTCACCCGCGTGCCGGTCGGCGGTGGCGGCCTGGTGCCGAACCTGCTCGCGGGCAATGTCGATGCCGCCGTGGTCTATTCGCCGCTCAGCTTCCAGATTGCTAAGTCGGGCGAGGCCCGCACCATCCTCGACTACGCCAAGGAAGTGCCGCCCAATCTGAGCGCTGGCTGGATCGTGCTCGACAAATATGCCGATGCCAAGCCCGAGGTGGTGCAGAAGGCCGTCAACGCGCTCTACGGCGCGCTGCAATTCATGCGCGCCAACCGCGACACAACGGTGAAGCTGATCGCCGAGCTTTACGAGATGCCGGCCGAGATCGCCGCGCTGGAATATGAGAACACGATTCTGAAGCTGGAGACCGACGGCAACATGGGTGCCGCGAACGTGCCCGCCGCCGTGCAGCTTTCGCTCGATCTCGCCAAGCTCGGCGGGCTCAAGGATATCGTGCCGGTGGAGGAAATCATCTCCACCAAGTTCAAGCCGGTCCCGACGAAGTTCTGAGATGCGGGGCACTCTTGCCATAAAGCTGGCGCGGATCGCGATCGTGGTCGCGATCTTTGCGCTGTGGGAACTGTTGTCGCGCGCCGGCATCGTCAATCCGCGGCTGCTGCCGTCGGCGTCCGACACGCTGGTGACGCTCGGCGATCTCCTGCAGCGCGCCGCCGTGCGCAAGGATCTGATGGTGACGGCAACCGAAGTGCTGGCGGCGTTCACGCTCGCGGTCCCCTTTGGCGCACTGATCGGGTTCCTGATCGCGGAAAACCGCTACTTTGCGGAAGTGGCAAAGCCGCTCTTGTTCTTCGCCTTCAGCATCCCGAAATCGATCTTTCTGCCGATGTTCATCCTGGTGTTCGGCGTCGGCTTCTCGCAGAAGGTCGGGTTCGGCTTCTTCTCGACCATCTTCATCGTGATCATGTCGACCACGACGGCTGTGGAGTCGGTGAAGGTGGAGCATTTGACGGTCGCCCGCTCCTACGGCGCGACGCCGGCGCAGACCGCGTTCCGCGTCTATCTGCCGAGCATGCTGCCAGTGCTGCTGGAGGCGTTGCGGATCTCCATGATCTTCAACCTCACCGGCGTGATCCTCGCCGAAATGTACGCCTCGCGCGACGGCATCGGCCACCAGATCGCGACCTGGGGCGAGAATTTTCAGATGAAGCAATTGCTGGCAGGCGTGGTGATGGTCGCGGCGATCGCGATGACCTTCAACGAACTGATCAGATGGGTGGAAACGCGATGCAGCCATTGGCGAACGTAACCCCGCTAAAGCCTCCGCCGCGCGCCGGCGCGATCGAGGTCAAGAATGTCGGCCAAATCTTCAAGACGTCGACGCAGGACGTGGTCGCGCTCGACAGCGTCTCGCTCGAGATCAAGCCGGGCCGCTTCGTCGTGCTGGTCGGCCCGAGCGGCTGCGGCAAGTCGACGCTTTTGATGATGATGGCGGGTCTGCGCCAGCAGACCACGGGCACCATCACCATCAACGGCGCGCCGATCCCCAAGCCGGACCCGGACCGCGTCGGTGTGGTGTTCCAGGAGGCGAGCCTGTTCCCATGGCTCACCGCGGAAGAGAATGTCGAGTTTCCGCTGGCGCTGCGCGGCGTGGCGAAAGCGGAGCGTCGCGCCAAGGCGCAGGAGGCGCTGAAGCTGGTCGGGCTCGACGGTTTCGGCAAGCGTCATCCGCATGAATTGTCCGGCGGCATGAAGCAGCGCGTCTCGATCGCGCGCGGCCTGGTGCAGGATCCGCCGGTGCTGCTGATGGACGAGCCGTTCGCCGCGCTCGACGAGCAGACCCGCATGACCATGGGCGACGAATTGCTGCGCATCTGGTCGGCGACCGGCAAGACGGTGGTGTTCGTCACCCACAGCCTGACCGAAGCGGTCTACCTCGCGGATGAGGTGATCGTGATGTCGGCTCGGCCCGGCCGCATCGTCGACCATCTGCAGGTGCCGCTGCCGCGGCCGCGCACCTATGAGATGCTGAGCGGCGACGCCTTCGGCACGCTGCGCGACCGCATCTGGCGGCATATCCGCAAATCGGCGTGAGGCTTGCGATGAGCGCGAAGACGCTTCGGCATCTGATCGTGATCGGCCTGATCGCGCTGTGGGAGATCCTGCCGCGCACCGGTCTTATTCCGGAACTGTTCCTGCCGTCGCTGTCCTCGACGCTCAGGGCCGGATGGAACGAGGCGCCAGAATATGGCCACGCGCTGGCGGTGACGCTCTATGAGGTCGCGATCTCGATGGCGATCGCCTGCGGCGGCGGCATCCTGCTCGGCGCCATCGTCGGCAGCCTGCCGCGACCGCGCGTGCTGATCATGCCGATGGTCTCGAGCCTCTATGCGGTGCCGCTGGTGATCCTGTATCCCGTGTTCACTGTCTGGCTCGGCATCGGCACGGAATCCAAGATCGCCTTCGCCTCGATCTACGGCTTCCTGCCGACGATGCTCGCGACCGCTGCCGGAATCCAGACCATCGACCCGCAGCTCATACTGGCCGCGCGCAGCATGGGCGCAACGATGAGCCAGCGCCTCGTCCGTGTCATCATTCCCGCCGCGATCCCGACCGTGCTGTCGGGCCTGCGCGTCGGCGGCGCGCTTGTGATCGTCGGCGTGGTGGTGTCAGAGATGCTGATTTCGTCCGCCGGCATCGGCTACCTGATCTCGCGCTACCGCACCATCCTGGACAGCCCGCACGTCTTCGCCGGCGTGCTGCTGGTGCTGTTCATGGCGATGGCCTTCAATGCGTTGATCAAGTGGATCGAACGCAAGGCCGCGATCTGGCAGACCGGCACCCGCGCCGGCCAGAGCGCTGCCGACGACGTCGGATCCGGCGCCGTGCAGCCGGCGACGTAAAGGATGCCAGCGTGTTCGACCTGACATTGAGTTTCGACAATGGCCCCGAGCCGGAGGTCACGCCGCGCGTGCTCGACATCCTGCGCGAGCGCGACATCAAGACGACGTTCTTCGTGATCGGCGAGAAGCTCGGTGATCCCGCGCGGCGCAGGCTCGCGGCTCGCGCTCATGACGACGGCCACTGGATCGGCAACCACACCTTCACTCACAGCATTCCGCTCGGCCAGCAGGCGGATGCGGATACGGCGGAGAACGAGATCGGCCGCACGCAGGCGGCGATTGGCGACCTCGCCCATCCGCAGCGCTGGTTCCGGCCGTTTGGTGGCGGCGGCAATCTCGACGACCGCCTGCTCAAGCCGTCCGTTGTCGATCACCTCAGGCGCAACAAGCATAGCTGCGTGCTCTGGAACGCGATACCGCGCGACTGGGAGGATCCGGACGGCTGGGTCGGCCGCGCGCTCGATCAATGCGGTTCGCAACCCTGGACGTTGATGGTGGTGCACGACCTGCCGACCGGCGCGATGGACCATCTCGAGGATTTTCTCGATCGCGCCAAGGAGCTCGGCGCCCGCTTCCGCCAGGAATTTCCGCCGGACTGCGTCCCGATCCGCTCGGGCGAGATCGTGCTGCCTATCGACGACTATGTTTCCTCCATCGAAGAAAGTGTCAGACCATGAAGATCGCAAGTTTCAAGGCGGCTGGTGTCGCGAGCTATGGCATCGTCACCGATTCCGGCGTGATCGACACCGGCAAGCGACTGAAGAACTTTCCGACGCTGAAGGCGCTGCTTGCGGAGGGCTCGCTCGACGAATTGAAGAAGCTGCAGGGCGAGCGCGCCGACTACGCGCTCAAGGATGTCGAGCTGCTGCCGACCGTGCCCGATCCCGACAAGATCCTTTGCATCGGCGTCAACTACGCCACGCACCTTGCCGAGAGTGGCCATCCGACGCCGCCGCATCCGATGATCTTCACCCGCTTCGCCAACAGCCAGGTCGGCGCCGGCCAGCCGATGATCCGCCCGCTGGAATCCGAGCGTTTCGACTATGAAGGCGAGATGGCCGTCATCATCGGCAAGGCCGGCCGGCGGATTTCGCGCGAGGCTGCGCTTTCGCATGTGGCGGGCTATGCCTGCTACAATGACGGCAGCATCCGCGACTGGCAGCGCCACACCTCGCAATTTGCCCCGGGCAAGAACTTCGTCGGCACCGGCGCGTTCGGCCCGTGGATGGTGACGACCGACGAACTCCCCGACATCAGCAAGCAGAGCATCGCCACCCGCCTCAACGGGGTCGAGGTGCAGGCCGCGTCGATCTCCGACCTCGTGTTCGACGTCCCTGCCCTGATCGCCTATTGCTCGACCTTTACCGAGCTTGCGCCCGGCGACGTCATCGTCACAGGCACCACCGGCGGTGTCGGCGCCTATCGCACCCCGCCGCTCTGGATGAAGGAAGGCGATGTCGTCGAGGTCGAGATTTCCGGCATCGGCGTGCTGCGCAATCCCGTGAAGGACGAAGTCGCGGCCGCGGCAACCCGCGCGGCGTAACGCGCCTCGCTGAACCAAGAACAACAAGGAGACTATCATGAACCTCCCGATGCATCTCTTGCCGACCACGGTTGTCGGCAGCTACCCGCAGCCGGAATGGCTGGTCGACCGCGCCATGCTGTCGAAGGTCGTGCCGCGCACCCGCCTGCACGCGATGTGGCGGTTGCCGGCCGAGCACCTTGAAGAAGCCCAGGACGATGCGACGATCGTCGCCATCAGAGACATGGAGCGCGCCGGCATCGATATCGTCACCGACGGCGAGATCCGCCGCGAAAGCTATTCCAACCGCTTTGCCACCGCGCTCGAAGGCATCGATGACGAAAATCCGGCCATCATCACCGCCCGCACCGGCAGTACGCAGACGCCGGTGCCGCGCGTGGTCGGCCCGGTGAAGCGCACGCGCGCGGTCGAGCTGCACGACATGCAGTTCCTGCGGCAGAACACCGACCGCGCGGCCAAGATCACCCTGCCCGGCCCGTTCACCATGAGCCAGCAGGCCAAGAACGAGTTCTACAAGGATGACGAGGAACTCGCGATGGCGTTCGCCGAAGCCGTCAACGCCGAGGCGCTCGACCTGCAAAAGGCCGGCGCCGACGTGATCCAGCTCGACGAGCCCTGGGTGCGCAACAATCCAGACCTCGCCAAGCGCTATGCCGTGAAGGCGATCAACCGCGCGCTTCAAGACATCACGGTGCCGACCGTCGTTCATCTCTGCTTCGGCTATGCCGCGGTCGTGCCGGGCTCGAACAAGCCCGCCGGCTATTCCTTCCTTGGCGAGCTCAACGACACCACGGCCGACCAGATCTCGATCGAGGCCGCGCAGCCGAAGCTCGATCTCGGCGTGCTCAAGGAGCTGTCGTCGAAGAAGATCATGCTTGGCGTGCTCGACCTCGGCAATCCCGAGATCGAGTCCGTGGAGACGGTCGCCGCACGCATCCGGAGCGGCCTGAAGCAGGTGCCCGCCGAACGGCTGGTGGTCGCGCCCGATTGCGGCATGAAATACATGCCGCGGCACGTCGCGTTCGGAAAGCTGAAGGCGATGTGCGACGCCGCCGCGCTGGTGCGGAAGGAGATCGGCGGTTAGCTCGCTCCGAGAGGGCTGGAGTCGGGCGCCTCCGGGACATAGGTGCGAGTGGAGAGACATGATCCCCACCCGGTTTGCGCGTTCCACGCGCAAACCGACCTCCCCTTTCCAAGGGGAGGTGACACGCAGCCTCTAGCGCCGCCGCACTCCTTCCCCCTGAAAGGGGAAAGGCCGGGATGGGGGTCTGCCGCGAGTCGCACTGCCTGGGTGGAGAGAATCCTCTCCCGCAAGCGGGAGAGGTGAAACGAACTCCCCGGCCGCTTCTACGACTGCGACGCTGAGCGCGTGGCTGCGGCCTGCGGCGGGCGGTCGTTGAGCCGGACCACGACGACGATGCGCTTGATCTCGCCATTGCGGTAGGCCTTCAGGAAATGGTCGTAGTTCTTGATCGAGACGCAGCCGTTGGAATCGCCGTTCGGGCCGAGCATGTAAGGGTGGGCCAGGAGGCCGGCGCGGCCGAACGTATCCGTGCCATCGACCGGGGTCATGCGCAGCGCCGGCACGCCATGGAATAGCTTCTCGCGCGGCTTCATCTCGTAGATGCCGGGCGGCGTCGCGCCGGCGTTGCGGGTATTCACGCGGGAGGGGTCGTCCATCAGGCCGCCGAGACCCGAATGCGCCTCGAGCTTGGTGCCGTCAGGCATGTAAACGGTGCGCGCCGTGATGTCATAGACGGCGGTGGTGCTGTCGTAGCCAAGCGTGGTCAGGCTCGGCCCGGTGCCGGGAAGGATTCCGCCATTCGGCTCGAGGGACGCCAGTTGCACCCGTCCTGGCACCCAGTCGGTGATCTTCTGCCAAATGGAGCGTTCCTCCGCCTGCGCCACAGGTGCCGGCGCCGGGGGCAGATCGTTCCTTGCCTGCAGGTTGGCATCGACCGGACGCGACCGCGGCAGCGGAATCGCGGCGACTGCGGGAGTCGGCGCCGGGCTGGGCGGGCTGGCTTGCGCGGGTTCGTCGGTCTGGGTGTCGCGAAGCTGCTCGGTCAGCGAACCCTGGATATGGGCGAATTCCGCATTGAAATCGTTACGGCTGCCACGAAGCATCGGGCGGGAGGGGTAGTAGATGAAGGCGGAATCGAGCGTCGAGCGCGCCCCGAACCGATCGTTGAAGGAAATCGCCGCGGACGTGTTCGCCAAGGCCGAACCACGCAGCAAATCCAAGGGGTTAACCTCTGCGATCCAGGCGGCAAGGGTAGACGCCAACGCAAGCGAGGCGACGGAAAATGTCGCCTTGCCCACCCATCGAGCGCCACCCCGCGGGCGCTCGCCTGCAGCTGTCCCAATCTGACCCATCTAACCCCGTTCGGCGCATCGGAGCCTCTGACGGGCTCCAGATAAGGATTCACCGAATTGACTTTGGATATCACGGAACAAGACTTGGGCACAATCGAGACCAAATGGCCGGTCACCCCCGAAAAGTGATGACAGAAAGGCCCGCGCAAGTCTCCCTTTAGGGAGCCAGATACCGCAGCAGTTCCGGGTCGTCCCTGACTGCGGCGGCCGGGCCCTGCAGCGCGACGCGGCCGCGGTCGAGGACATAGGCGTAGTCGGCCACGCGCAGCGCAAGGTCGAGATGCTGCTCGACGATGACGACCGCGATGTCCTTTGCCAGCTCGATCAGGCGCTCGGTGATCTCCTCGATCACGCCGATCCACACGCCCTCGGTCGGCTCGTCCAACAGCAGCAGTTTCGGATCGCCAAGCATCGCGCGGCCGATCGCCAGCATCTTGCGCTCGCCACCCGATAGCGTGCCGGCGGGCTGGTCAAGCCGCTGGGCGAGTTTCGGGAAGATCGCCAGTACCCGGTCGATGGCCGTGGCGTCGTGATTATAGAGTGCGCCGACCGCGAGATTGTCGCGCACCGACAACCGCGCGAACACCGAATGCTCCTGCGGCACATAGCCGATGCCGAGCCGCACACGCTGCTCGGTCGGGCTGCGGCCGATATCCTTGCCGTTGAATTTGAGCTCGCCCCTGGTCAGGCCGAGTTCGCCGACGATGGTCTTCATCAGCGTGGTCTTGCCGGCGCCGTTGCGGCCGAGCACGGCGACGCCGCCGCGCCAGGGAATGCCCATATTGACGTCGAACAGGACCTGGCTGCGGCCATAGCCTGCGTCGAGATTGGTGATATCGAGGAACTGGCTGTCAGGCACGGCGCAGATAGATCTCCTGTACCTCCGGGCTCGCCTGGATCTCGGCGACGGTGCCGCTCTCCAGCACTTTCCCCTGATCGAGCACGGTGAGGCGGTCGCAGATGTCGCGGATGAAATCTAGGTCGTGCTCGACGATCACGAGCGAGCAGTGCGACTTGATCGGTTGCAGCAGTTCGCCGGTGACGCGCCGCTCCTCCAGGCTCATGCCGCCGGTCGGCTCGTCGAGCAGCAACAGGCGCGGCTTGCCCGCGAGCGCCATCGCGATCTCCAGCCATTGCTGCTGGCCGTGTGACAGCGTCGCCGCCGCATCATGGGCGCGATCGGCGAGCCGGAACTGCGTGAGCATCGCCATGACCTGTTCATGTAATATGCCGCGGGTGCGCGACAGCACGAGATCGAGCAGCGAGCATTGCGCCTGCAGCGCCAGCAGGATGTTGTCGTAAAGCGTCAGCGACGGCAACACGCTGGTGATCTGGAATTTCAGGCTCATGCCGGCGCGGGCGCGCTCGGTCGGCGACAGCGCGGTGATGTCGCTGCCGGCAAAGTGCACGGTGCCCTCGGTCGGGGTTTCGGCGCCGGCGACGCATTTCATCAGCGTGCTCTTGCCCGAGCCGTTCGGGCCGATCAGGCCATGAAATTCGTTCTCGGAGACCGTCAGCCCCGCACCGTCAAGCGCGGTCAACTTGCCGAACACCTTACTGATGCCGGTGGCTTCAAGGAGCGGCATGACTGCTCCCCTTCGCTCTTCCGCCGAAGCTGCCGACGCGCTCGCGCTCGCCGAGCACGAAGCTGATCAGGCCGAGCGGACGGAACAGGATCACCAGCAGCAGCAATACGCCGAGGATGATCGGCCAGATGTCGCGGTAGTTGTCCGACAGCCAGAAGCTGACGCCCTCGATGATCACGGTGCCGATGACGGCGCCAATCAGCGTGCCCGACCCGCCGAACAGGACATAGAGCACGACCTGGGTCGAGATCACGACGCCCAGCATATTAGGCCAGACGAAACCCTCGTGGAATGCATAGAGTCCGCCGGCAAGGCCCGCGATGGTGCCGCCGACGGTAAAGACGATTGCCTTCAGGTGCTGCGCCTTGTAGCCGAAGAAAGCGATGCGCTGCTCGTTCTCGCGCAGACCCGCGAGCGCAAGACCGAATTGCGAGCGCACCAGGAAGCGGCACAAGAGATAGACGACCAAGAGAATGCCGAGCGCGAGGTAGTAATAGACTGGCCCCTCCGTGATATCGGTGCTGCCAAGCGACATCGGCGGGATCGAGGGGATGCCGTTCTGCCCACCGAGATAATACCAGCCGCGCGCCAGGCGATCGGCGGCATAGGACCCGGTGAGCGTCCCGAGCGCAACGAAGATCATGCTCGACGGGTTCCGGCCGAGCAACAGGAAGCAGCCGAGCAGGAGCGAGAATATCAGCCCGATCAGCATCGCCGCCGGCAGCACCAGAAAGATCGACGTGACGTTGAGGTCGCGCGCCAGCAGCGCCACGCCGTAACCGGCCGAGCCGAAGAACAGGGCTTGGCCGAAGCTCATGATGCCGGCATAACCCCAGACGAGATCGAACGACAGTGCGAACAGCGCAAGGATGATGACGCGGGTGGCGAAGACGGTCAGATAATCCTGCAGCACCAGCGGCAGGAAGACTGCGACCAGCAGCACCAGGATTTCCACGATCGGCAGGACCCGGCGCGGCGTCTTGGCCTGCGACGTCAGCGTCGCGGCCGCGCCGTGCTCAGCCTTCGAGATGTCCGGCTGTTCGTCGATCCCCGTACGAACCGCCTGCTCGGTTGCGCCCATTCTTCGCTCAGCATTCCTTGGGGTCGACCAGCCCGCTGCTGCGGGCCACGATCTCGTACACGCCGCCCTTGGCGACCGCGGTGTACATGTTCATCTTGCAGTGCCGCTTGCCCGGCACCATCTCGGCGGGGCCGCCCGGCCCCTCCGCGATCTTGGCGTGATCCAGCGCGGCAGCAACGGAATCGCGATCGACCTTGCCGGCTTCCTTCACGGCGGCGGCCCACAGCTTCAATCCGCGATAGGTGCCGGTCGCGGCGCTGCCGGCGGCGAACAGGAAATTGCCGGGGAAATCCTTCTCATAGGTCGCCTGGATCTTGGCGCTGACCGGATCGTCCTTGGTCAGCACCTTGAAATAATCGAGGCAGCTCGCGAGCCCTTCGATCTCGTTGGCTTGATTAATGTTGAGCGTGTTCTCGTCATAGTAGACGCAGGACAGCCGGCCGCCGTTCTTCAGAAAGCCGGCTTCATAGAGCTGCTTGAAGAACGGACCGACGCCGGGTGGAATCACCGTGTTGAAGACGACGTCGACCTTGTTGGAGACGATGCGGTTGACGGTGGCGCTGAAATCGACCTGGTCGAGCGGGTAATATTCCTCGAAGATCACCTCGCCGCCATTGGCCTCGATCACCTTGCGCGCATAGACGTTCAGCGTATGCGGCCAGACGTAATTGGCGCTCGGCAGCGCGAAGCGCTTGCCGCCGTTCTTGATCAGCCAGGGGATGAACTCGTCGCATTGCTGCGCCGGCGTCGGCCCGGTGCAGAACAGATAGGGCGTGCACTCCTTGCCCTCGTAGAGCTGCGGGTAGATGTAGAGCGTCTTGCCGCGGGCGACGATCGGGTCCTTGATCGCGTTGCGCATCGAGCTCGTGATGCCGCCGAGCACGAGATCGACCTTGTCGCGCTGGATCAATTTGCGGACGTTGCCGACCGCGACCGACTCATTGGACGCGGTGTCCTCGATGAAAAGCTCGATGGGACGGCCGAGCAGGCCACCGGCATCGTTGATCTCCTTGACCACCATCTTGGCCGTGTTGGCATCGGCGTTGCCGGCATAGGCGATCGGGCCGGTGAGGTCGGTGGCGATGCCGACCTTGATCGGGCCTTCGGCGGCATTGGCCCATTCGGGACGGATCACCCAGCTTCCTACGCCGGTCGCGATCGCGGTGGAGGCAAAGGCAAAGTTCTGCAGGAAACGACGCCGGCTCAACCTCAAATGATCGCTACGCATGAGACTAGACCCCTTTTCCCGAAAGCAGGCCTTGCGGCCGGAATTTGATGAAGACGATGGCAAGCACGAAGACGAGGATGTCGGCGATCACCGGCGCCATCACCCATGGCAGCGCTGCGCTGAGCGTGCCGATCACCGCCGCGCCCGCGACCGGGCCGATGAACGAGCCGACGCCGCCGACCATGACCGCGACAAAGCCCTGGATCAGGAAGCGGATGCCGAGATCGGCGAACAGGCTGAACACCGGCACCAGCAGCGCGCCGGCCAATCCCGCAAGCGCCGCGCCGAAGGCAAAGGTGGTGCCATACATCGCGGCGGTGGAAACGCCGGAGGCCCGCGCCAGCGCCGGATTTTCCAGCGTGGCACGCACCCGCAGGCCGAAAGTGGTGCGCGACAGCAAGAGATAGCAGCCGATCATCACCAGGATCGTGATCACGATGATGGTGAAGCGCCATGCCGAGATATGGACGGTGCCGAGATCGATCGAGCCGCCGATCGGCTCCGGCACGGAGAGATAGAGCCCGCCGATCAGGCCGCGCACGCATTCGCGGATGATCAGGCCGAGCGCATAGGTGCCGAGCATCGCGACGATCGGTGCCGCGTAGAAGCGCCGGATGATCAGCGCCTCGAGCACGAAGCCGAGCGCGCCGACCAGAAACGGCGCGGCCGCCATGCCGACCCAGACCGGGAGGCCATGGCTATAGGCGAGATAGGTGATGTAGGCACCCAGCAGGACGAACTCGCCCTGCGCAAAGTTGAAGATGCCCATCATGCTGGCGATGATCCCGAGCCCCAGCACGACCAGGACGATGATCGCGCCGAAGCTCAGGATTTCGAAAGCGGCGACGAATGCACTACCCATGCATCGCGATCCGGCCGAAGTGCAACGATAACTTCCTCACATCTTCTTCCAGTCGCCGGACTGCTCGAAGGCATGCGCGGCGCGGTAGATAGTGGATTCCTCGAAGTGGCGGCCGACCAGCATCAAGCCGACCGGAAGGCCATCGACCATGCCGCACGGCAGCGACATCGCCGGATGATGGGAGATGTCGAACGGCGAGGTGTTGGAGATCATCTCGAACGCGCGCGCGACATAATCCTCGCGGCTCGGATTTGCCGGCGGCAGCGGCGTCGCCTTCATAGGCGTGGTCGGCAGCAGCAGCAGATCGTAGTCCTTGAACACCGCGTCATAGGCGGCCGTCAGCCGGCGCGAGACGTTGACGGCCTTGCCGTAATGGCGCGGGCCGAAAGTGTTGTTGATGTAGGTGCCGAACAGCAGCAACAGCTTGGTGGTCTCCGAAAGCGAATCCGCCTGTCGCCGCCAGCCGCGGTGGAAATCCATCAGCGAGGTTGAATAGAGGTCGGGACGGCTCAGGCCGTAACCGTCGCCGTACATCATGGTCTGCGTCATCCCCTCGGTGCCGATCGGCATCCAGATCGCGGGGCCGAGCAGATGCATTGGAATCGAGACGTCGGTGACGGAGGCGCCGAGATCCTTGAAGCGCTTCGCCGCTTCGCGGACGCTTTCGTTCACCGCGGGCTCCGCTCCGGCCTGCTCGAACCCTTCCTTGAGCACACCGATCTTCAATCCCTTCACACCCTTGCCGAGCGCCTTGGTGTATTCATCGACCTTGGGCGCCTTGATGCGGGGATCGTAGCCGTCGTCGCCGGCGAGCACTTCGAGCAACAAGGCGTTGTCTTCCACCGTCGCCGTCATCGGCCCGGTGTGATCGACGAAGACCTCGATCGGCATCACGCCGGTGTAGGGCACGAGCCCCCAGGTCGGCTTCATACCATAGGTGCCACAGAACGAGGATGGCATGCGGATCGAGCCGCCCTGGTCGCCGCCGATCGCCATGTCGACCTCGCCAAGCGCGACCACGACGCCGCTGCCCGATGACGATCCGCCGGCCGAATAGCCCATCTTGTAGGGATTATGCACCGGCCCGGTGGAATTGGTGTGGCTGCCGCCGGAAATGCAGAAGGATTCGCAATGCACCTTGCCGGCGATCTCCGCGCCGGCATCCAGCATGCGCGTCACGATCGTCGCATCGAAATCGGGGACATAACCTTCGAGCGTCGACGAGCCGTTCATCATCGGCACGCCCGCCAGCATGATGTTGTCCTTCAGCGCGACCTTCTTGCCCTTGAGCTTGCCACTGTCCGCACCCTTTACCGTCGCCTTGCGGTACCAGGCGTTGCGCGGATTTTCCTCCGGGCTCGGCCGATAGCCGGGCGTGCGCGGATATTTTACGGGCGGCACCTCGTCCGGCATCGCGGCAACGAGGTTGTAGGCGTCGACCGAACTTTGCATCAGCCCGCGGAACGAAGCGACGTCTTCGTCGGAAAGCGCGAGGCCGCATTGCGCGGCGACCGCGCGAAGTTGCGTGGGGGTCGGAAGCACGACGGACAAGACACTCTCCCTGGAAGCTTGATGATGGCGCGCGGCCGCGGAATGCATGCGAAGACGCGGTCCCATCCGAGGCCGCCCGGGTATTACAGACGGAAATATTTTCCTTTTCAAGAATTATTTTGCAGAACGGCGCGCGCGGACGCAATTCCTTGCGTGCGTCAGATCGTCTTGATCAGCTTGAAATCGAGGCCGTCGGCTTCGGCGAGATACATCGGCATCTCGGCGCGGCCATTGCGAACGGTCACCGGGCCGCGAGCGCCGGTATAGATGATGTTGCGCCCCGCCGTGAGCAGCGGCTTGAACGCCAGCGAGCCCGCACGTTCGGCCGCCGCCTGCAGGAAGCGCAGACCCTCGTAGTTGGATTGCGCGACCGAACCGATTGGCGGTGCCATGGGGCCGAACGTGGCGCGATATTGACTGAGGAAGTCGTCGTTGGCGCGCGAGCCGATGCCGATGAAATAGCCGGACGCGCAGAACAGGTTCTCGGTGTTGTCGGCGCCGATACCGAGCAGCACGGTCTCGTCCATCGCGCCGGCCAGCCTGAGCGTCGTTGCCGCCAGGCCACTCTCGGCAAAGGCGCGGTTGAAGGTGACGCTGTCGGTGCCGATCAGCGAGATCAGCACGACATCGGGACGCGCGGCACGGATGCGGTCGAGATGGGCCGAATGATTGTCCTCGCCGACCGGGACGAACTCCTCGCCGACCACCTGCCCGCCGGACTCGGCGATATATTTCTTCACCGCACGATGCGATTGCCACGGCCAGACATAGTCGCTGCCGATCAGATACCAGCGCGAGGCCTTCTTGACATCGGCGAGCCAGTGGATCGCGGGCCGGCTCTGCCAGCGCGGCGTCTCGCCGATCGCCATCACCCCCGGCGTGCGCTCGCCGCCCTCATAGACCGGCGTGTAGATATAGGGCACCCGGCCGCCGGTGACCTTGCGCAGCGCGACGCGGACCGCGCTGATATGCGAGCCCATGATCACGTCGACCTCGTCAAAGGCGACCGCCTCCGCGGCACGGCGCACGACATCCTCGATCGGGCCGCCGGCATCCAGCATCGTCAATTCGATCTCGCGGCCCAGAATGCCGCCGCGACGATTGATCTCGGAGACCGCGAGCAACACCGCGTTGGTGGTGGCCGGCCCCCAAATTCCCGGCGAGCCGGAGAAGGTGAGGAAGTTCGCGACCCTCAATTTGTTGTGGGCGCCACCTCGCTTGCTGAAGCCGACATCAGCGGGATGCCAGGACGGATCGGTCGTCGGCGCCGAGAGGCCTCTGAACACGAAGGGCGGCATGGCGGCGCCGCCGCTGTTGACGCTGACTGTTGAGAGCACGCCCACTCCTGTCCGACACTTCGCCCCTTGTCGCGCGGTGCATCGATGCACGGCGCCGCCGGTTGTCCCACCCGTTCGACAAATATCCTAGGCGAAAATATTGAAACTTCAACAATTGCCATGCATATAGAACGGGCAATCAGCGCCAGTCATTCGCTCATCAGGGTCAAAACAAAGTCTTCGATCGTGGCCAAACCGCCAAGCCAAGATACCCCGCTCACTGAACATCTCGCCTACCTGCTCGCGCAAGCCAACCGGGAAATCAACCGGCAGCTTGAATCGCGGCTGGCCAAGGAGGGTGTGCCGGTCGAGCAGTGGCGAATCCTGAAGGTCCTGTTCGACGGCAACGGCCGTTCGATGGGCGAACTCGCCGAAGCCGTGCTGCTCAACCACCCGACCCTGACCAAGATCGTCGACCGCATGGTGTCGGACGCCCTCGTCTACCGCGTCCAGGACCCGAAGGACCGCCGCAAGGTGCTGATGTTCTGCTCCGAGCGCGGAAAAATTCTGTGCCAGCGATTGAACTCGCTCGCCATGAGCCAGGAAGCGCACATCGTCGAGAACTACGGCAACAAGTCCACCAACGAATTGAAGCGGCTGCTGGAAAATCTGATCGACAGCGCGAATTGAGTTGTGAACTTGTAGGGTGGCCAAAGGCGCGTCAGCGCCGTGCCCACCATCAAGCGCTCCGCTCGTAACGGTGGGCACGCTTCTGTCATCGCTTGTTGAACCATCGAGCAAGAAGTCGCTTTGCCCACCCTACGAAACCACAAAACTCATGGCCGAAGACGCGGCGTCGTGTTCGGCGGGGGCGCCTGCTCGAGTTCGGTCTCTTCCGGCAGCTTCTCGCCGTGCACGGTGAGCGGCCGGCCGATCCAGAGCGGATCGACGAGATGATCGCGGCGCGGATTGCGCGTGTTCGGATGCACAAGGATACTGAGGCTGCCGTGGTTGAGCATCAGCCACGGCACGAACTCGGCAAAGACTTCCGCGGCGAAAGCCACCTGGTACATGGCCTGATCGTGCGGCCCGACCTTGACGTCGTGCCATCGGCCGAGCGTGACCGAAAAGCGCTCGCCGATCCATGTCCTCAAGCGCTCGGCCTCCGGCCTCGTTGTCGCCGGATCGTAGTAGATATGGGCGTGATAGCTCGCGATCTCGCCGGCCGACCGCGGCATGGCACCTTCCTGCAAATCGCTCATCCGTCTTTAACCTTCCGACCGATCCTTCACTTGATCTGCGCCAGGTCGCGCATATGGGCAAGATCAATCACGCGTCCGTGGCTGACGACGGCGGCCGGAGGCGCGTGAAAGCGAAGCACGTTCGTGACATCAGGGTGGTCGAGCACAACAAGGTTGGCAGGATAGCCCGCCTCGATCCCGTACTTCGCCAGATTGATCGCCGCTGCCGGTCGCGACGTGATCATATCATGCAGCGTATCGATGTCCCGCTCCTTCGTCATCCACAACAGATGCGCGGCAAGGAACGCCACCTCGGGCATGTTGTTCCTGCCGAATGGATAGTAGGCATCGGAAATATCGTCCTGCCCGAGGCAGACATTGACGCCCCGTTGCAGGAGCTCCTTGACCCGCGCATGCAACGGGCCGGTATGAGGGTCGCTGACGATGCTGACGCGCGCTTGCCGCAACAGCTCGGTCAATTCGCCGAAATAGGATTGCGGATAGAGCGCCATCGCCCGGCAATGATGCGCCAGCGCGCGTCCCTGGTAGCCGCGCGAGATCGCCTGGCGCGCCATCGATTCCAGCGTCTTCATGTTGGGATCGCCGACGTCGTCCAGCAACATCGAGATGTCGGCGTTGAACTCGGCGGCGAGATCGAAACAGAAATCGATGTGCGCCTGCATGTCGTCGGCATTGGATTCGATCCAGGGAATACCGCCGACGACGTCAGCGCCCATCGCCATCGCCTCCCGCATCAATCGGTCGGCGCCCGGCTCGCGCGCAAGCCCGTCCTGCGCGAACGCCACGACCTGGAGATCGACGATATCGCGGAATTCCTCGCGGACCGCCAGCAGTGCCTTGACGCCCTCGAGCCGCGCCTTGGTGTCGACATCGGCAAAGGCACGGATGTGCAGATTGCCATGCAGCGCTGCCAGCGCGACCGCACGCCTGGCGTTCGGGATGATCCAGGACGCGTCGTACTTCTCCTTCACCGCGGCGGCGAGATCGATCGCTTTCGCCGCCTCGCTCATGCCGCCGCCGTGATAGGCTTCGAGTGCCGCTTCCGACAGCATCGGCAGCGTCCACACCTTGCAAAGATGCAGATGCGCGTTGACGTAAGGCGGCGTCACCAGGTTTCCACCGGCGTCCAGCGTCAGGCGGGCATCTCCGCCAAGGCGAGGCGCTATCTCGGCAATGACGCCATCCGAAATCGCGATGTCCGCAAGCGCGTCGCCCTGGCCCAGCAAGCGGGCATTTCGGATCAGAAGGTCGGTCATATCGGCAATTCCGGTCGAGCAGGAGAATTGAGAAGCTGGGCCTCGTATCGAGGGCCGCAATGCACATCTGATGCAAGAAGGATACCGTTCCGGCGCGGCGGTTCACGCCTGCCCACCCGGGCAGTTTCCAACGGCGCAGGAGCGTGCCCAGATCGGAGAAAATCCAACGGAGTTTTACCATGTCCGATCCCTCAGTGCTTGCCACATTCTCCGGCGCGATCGCCGACATCGTCGCCCGCGTCGCGCCGGCCATCGTTTCCGTGCACTCGCACCGCTCGCGTGCTTCGGGCTTTGTCTGGAAAGCGGGCCTGGTCGTCACCGCCGACGAGGCGCTTGCAGAAGAAGGCGAGGTCATCGTCCGCTTTGCCGACGGAACGGAGCGACCTGCAACCATCGCCGGACGCGATCACACCACGGATATTGCGCTATTGCGGGTCGAGACCTCCAGCATCGCGCCGATCAAGCTTTCATCGGCGGTACCGGCGCTCGGATCGCTGGCGTTGGTCGTCGCCGCCGAGCGTGGCGTGCCCGCGGCGGCGCTCGGCCTGATATCGCTGGTCGGCGGCACCTGGCGGAGCCTGCGCGGCGGCGACATCGATGCGCGCATCGAGCTCGACGTCCGCCTGAGGCCAAGTCACGAGGGTGGGCTTGCGCTCAATGGCTCCGGCGACGCCATCGGCATGGCCGTGCTCGGCGCGCGGCGCGTCCTTGTCATTCCGGCCGCGACCATCGCGCGCGTGGCGGGCCGGCTGGAGACCCATGGCCGGATCGCGCGCGGCTATCTCGGGCTCGGCCTGCAGCCGGTCAAGCTCGACGACGGCATTGGCGCGATGGTGATGAGCGTCGACAAGGCCGGCCCCTCGGCGGCCGCCGGCATCCGGCAAGGCGACGTGATCGTCGGCTGGAACGACGAGAAGATTTCCGGCGTGCGGGCCCTGCTCAGGGCGCTCGGGCCCGACAGCGTCGGCGCCACCGTCGACGTCGCGGTGCGGCGTGGCGGCGAGCCGGTGCGGGTCAAGCTGACGGTCGGGGAAAGGCCGGAGACGTGAGCGAACAGACCTCGCCTCCCCTCGTCGTCGCCATCGACGTCGGCGATCCCGCGCTTGCGGACCGGCTCGCCTCGCTGCTCGGCGGCGTCGCAGGCTTGCGCCTTGCCGCGCCGGGCGAAGCGGCGAGCATCGCGCTGGTCTCAAGGGATCAGCCAACGGGCGAACGATCGGAGATCGAGCTGACGCCGCGCGAGCGCGACGTGCTGGCGCTGATGGCCGAGGGCGCCTCGAACAAGGCGATTGCGCGGCAGCTCGGGATCTCCGCGCACACCGCCAAATTCCACGTCAGCTCGCTGCTCGACAAACTCGATGCCACCGGCCGCACCGATGCGGTGGCGCATGCGGCGCGACGCGGGGTGATCCATCTGTAGCGCGATGAGATCGGGTTAAATTGCATCTACCGCGCTCGCGATAGTGGTCGCGTGCTACGGCGGGCAAGTCGCCTTGCCCTCCGTCGTCCCCGCGAAAGCGGGGACCCATAACCGCAGGGTTGTGTTGTGGCGCGAGCAAGCGGTTGCAGCGGAGCACACCACAAAGGCCGGTGGTTATGGGTCCCGGTCCCGGCTACGCCAAGAGGCTTCGCCGCGGCGCGCAAGCCCGGGACGACGGGAGGAAGGTTCTGATTCAATTGTCAAACAGCGAGGGGATGTGAATCTGCATTCTCGCGGCGCTTTGCGTCCGAGCTTTGCGTCCGTTTCACCCTCCTCGATATCAGAGGGCGCAGGGAAAGCCGGGTGCTGGTTGCACCCGTGGGTCCCGTGCAACAAAAAGCACGGGGGTAGGACCACAGGTTCAACCGAAGCATTCCGGCTTTCCCTGCGCGATGGTGTTACGGTTTGCTTCGTGCTCTCCCCGGTGACCGGGCTCTTTTGCCACCGTCACTTCGCAAGAAGCTTAGCGCCGGCGTCGGGGCGCCAGGACCACACGACTTCGCCGTCCGCTGATGTTGCGTTCGTCTTGCGCAACAGCCGCGTCCACCGCATCTCACCGCAACGTTCGTGACGATCGCGAGCCGCCCCTCATCCGCCGTGAGACGCGCGGAGTCATAGTGCTGATTTGCCCGACGGCGAAAGTGGAATGTTTTTCGCGCGAGGGCTGGACAGACTTTTGGTGATTTGCCCGTCGGGTTGATTTGTCGCACCCATTGCCTCCACATCGTCATTGCGAGCGGAGCGAAGCAATCCATAGCGCTACGCGTGGAGGCGTGGATTGCTTCGCTTCGCTCGCAATGACGGCGGAGTTTGGCGCCCAGGAGGCGGTAGGTTACGCTGCGCTCCCGCTACGAACGGCCCGCACTTGGAGAGGTGGAAAGAGAGCAGATGCTGGAGGCCATCAAAACCTGGGTGCGCACGCTCAAGCGCGACAGTCGCGCTGTCTATCTGGCCGCCCGCGACCCGCGGGTGCCGTGGTACGCGAAGCTACTCGCCATTGCGGTTGCGGGATATGCGCTCTCGCCGATCGACCTCATTCCCGACTTCATTCCGGTGATCGGCTATCTCGACGATCTCGTGCTGGTGCCGCTCGGGATCTGGCTCGTGATCTCGCTGGTTCCGAAGGAGATCATGATCGAGTGCCGCGCCAGGGCGAGCGAAGCCTCGCCTCCCGCGAGCCGTGCCGCGATGGCTGTCATCATCCTCGTCTGGATCAGTGCCGCGCTGGCGCTTGGCTGGGCCGCCTACAGGTATTGGGGTTAGAACGTCGCCCGAACTCCTGCATAGAAGGCGCGCGGCCGTGCCGGGCTGACCGAGCGCGGGTCGGTGAACGGCACCCCGCCGGCGGCGAAATTGGGCGCCTGGTCCGTCTCGAAGAAGGTGCCGAAGGTCGCATATCGGCTGTCGAGCAGGTTATCGATACGACCATAGATCTGGACGTTCTTGGTGAGCTGGTAGGAGGCATGGGCATTGAACACCGCGTAGGACGCCAGCTTCGGCGCCTGGTTGGAATCGTCGCCGACAAAATACTGGCCGCTGACGTAGATCGCGTCCGCGCCGACCTTGAACTGATCGGTGAGCGCATAGTCGAAGCCGGCCTTGATGCGATGGCGAGGAACCGCAGGAACCTGGTTGCCGGGCAGGATCTGCACATTGCCGTTTTCATCGGCGAAGGGACTGTTGGAGCCGACCTGCAGCGCATCCAGAAACCGCGCGTCGATGAAGGCATAGCTCGCATACATCTGCAGCGCGGATGATTTCACCTGGATTTCGGCCTCGACGCCCTGTCGTCGCGTCGAACCGACATTCTGGAAATAGCCGAAGCCCTGCAGCACCGGGCTTGGGATCGCGAGAATGTCGTTGTTGTTGGTGGTGCGGAAGCCGCCGACCTTCCAGGACAGCGTGCCGATGTTCAATTCCTTGGTGCCGCGCAGGCCGGCCTCGACGGTGCGCGACACCACCTGCTGCAGTGGCGGATCGGAGACCAGGAAGGCGCCAACAATGCAGGGGCGCGCGGGATCGGCGCAGCCCAGCTCCAGCGGCGTCGGCGCGCGATTGGCTTCGGAGTAGCCGGCATAGCCGGTCAGCTCCGGTGTGATCTTGTAGGTGCCGCCGATGATCGGGTTGAAGCGGTCATAGATGCTGTAGCCGTTCAGGGCGGTGCCGATCTGGTCCTCAAGCCTGATGCGCGCATCGTTGTAGCGGCCGCCCGCCGTGATCGAGAACGCATTCGTGACGTCGAAGGTGTCGAGCGCATAGATGCCGGTATACTGATTGGTGGTGCGCAGCGAGACCGGGCCGATCGAGACGGGATCGCCGGACTGGCCGAGAAAGATGCCGCTGCCGCTGACGACGTAGTTCGGGCCAATGGTGCCGAGCTCCGCACTCGCGGTGAAGTTCGAGACGCTGGTGTCGAAGCTGGCACCGATCGTGAAGCGGTTGTCATGGCCGAAGAGTTGATCCGTGTTCGTCGCCGCCAGTTGCATGCCTCCCGTGGTCGATTTCGTCGTGGTGCGGTCGTTCTCGCCAAGCACCGCGCCCGCCGGAAACGGATTGGCGAGCTGGACGCCGTTCAGGCCGTTTGCCGGGACATCATCGCTGTTGAAGCACAGTAGCCCTGCATCGGCCTCGCACGGCTCCGTCGCTGTCGGATTGCCGTCTTGCGTCTTCTGCTTGTAGAATCGCAGATGCGCGGCGCCCTCGATGGTCCAGGTCGGGGTCGCCTCCACTTTTCCTGTCAGGTTGAAGTAGCTGACCTTGTTGGCCGTGGTTTGCGGCGTGGTGTAGGTCGCGCCCCAATATCGCTGCAGCAGTTCGACCGGCACGGTGGCCGCCGCGCCGAACTTGTTGTCGGCGAGGCCGATATTGAGATGGAATTCGCTGACGTCGTTCTTGTGGGCGACGTCGCCGTAGAAGCGGCGGACGTCGGAAGGAGAGAAGTTGCGAAAGCCGTTGTCGTGCAGACCTTCCAGCGCGCCATAAACGGCAAAATTGTCGATCTGCTTGCCCCATTGCGCCGCGCCCTGGATGCGGCCGAACGAGCCGCCCATGGTGTTGATCTCGGCGCCCTGATAGGAAAAGCCGTCCTTCATCTGGACGACGACTGCGCCGCCCAGCGCGTTGAGACCGAAGGCTGGATTGTTGGTCACAACATCGATGGACCTGACCGCACTGGTTGGAATCAGGTCCCAGTTGACCGTGTCACCGAAGGCTTCGTTGATCCGTACCCCGTTCTGGTAGACCGCAAGGCCCTGCGGCGTGCCTGCCACCGGAGACGCCACGAAGCCGCGGAATTGGACATCAGGCTGGAAGGGATTGCCGGCGACCTCGTTGACGATGACGCCCGGCACGCGCTGATCGAGCGCGGTCGTGATATTGAACGAATCGGTTCGCGCGATTTCCCTGCTGTCGACGACATTGACGGCCGCCGGAATCTTGTCCGCTTCGACCGCGGCGGCCGAATCCGAGGTCGGCGTCGGCGCGGTCGGGACATAAACGACCCTTGGCGCTCTTGTCCGCGCGCGCACGGGAGCCGCCGTAGGACGGCCGCGCCTGGTGCGGTCTGCAGGCGTCACCTCCACCGGCGGCAATGTCTCGACCTGCTGGCCCCCGCTCTGGGCGAATCCGGTCTCGTTCCCGACGACAACGACAACACCCGTCGCAATCGATGCGACAAGCAGCACCCGCACGCCCGCCATTTACCACCCGTTCCACCCACCGTCCGGCCGTTGTCGCCGATTCGAGCGATACTAGAGTGCAGAACGCGCAGTGCGCTACCTGCAAGTGTTCCCGAAAGTTTCGGGAAAATTCCCGATCCGCTTCGGCCAGCGCCATCGGCCATCGACAATATCTGCTATATGCCGACCCTCACGAGTTCCTCTCTGGATGCACCAATGAAGCCAATCTCTGGCACGCCGCCGAAGCGCTCTGATACGGCGCCACTCATTGCTCCCACCGAATTGCGCCGGCGCTGGCGGGCCGGCGAGGAGGTGGCGCTGCTCGACGTGCGCGAGGAAGGCCCCTACTCGCTGGCGCATCCGTTCTTCGCCGTCTCCCTGCCGCTTTCGCAGATCGAGCTGCGTGTTCTCGATCTGATCCCGCGGCTTGGCGCCCCCATTGTCGTGTACGACGACGGCGAAGGATATGCCGAGCGGGCGGCGACACGCATTTCAGCGCTCGGCTATACGGATGTCTCGATCCTGGACGGCGGCCTCGGAGCTTATCGGGCGGTCGGCGAGGTCTTTCGCGACGTCAATGTGCCGAGCAAGGCGTTCGGCGAGCTCGTCGAGGCGATCCGCCACACACCTTCCCTGTCGGCGGACGAGGTCAAGGCCCTGATCGAGACCGAGCCCGATCTGGTCGTGCTCGACGCCCGCCGGTTCGAGGAATACCGGACCATGAGCATTCCGCGCGGCGTCAGCGTTCCCGGCGGTGAGCTCGCGTTTCGCGCAAGGGAAATCGCGCCTGCGCCCGGCACCACCATCATCGTCAATTGCGCCGGCCGGACGCGCAGCATCATCGGCACGCAGTCGCTGATCAATGCCGGGCTTCCCAACAAAATCTTCGCGCTGCGAAACGGCACGATCGGCTGGACCTTGGCCGGACATCAGGTCGAACGTGACAGGACCGACCGGTTCCTGGAGCGCCCCGAAGCGACTTATTCCACAGCACTAGCCAGCGCGACGCAATGGGCCGAGCGCGTTGGTGTTCCGGCCCTCGACCGCACCACATTCGATCGCTTTGTTGCGCAGGCGAATGAACGTACGCTCTATCTGCTCGATGTGCGGACGCCGGAGGAATACGAGCGCGGACATCCGCCCGGCTTCGCCTCCGCACCTGGCGGGCAGCTCGTGCAGGCGACGGACGAATGGGTTACCGTGCGCGGATCGCGGCTCGTGCTGTTCGATGACGACGGCGTTCGCGCACGCATGGCCGCATCCTGGTTGATCCAGATGGGCTGGGAGGCTCACATCGTCGGGCCGGAGGTGATGGGGGCGACCGAGGCCGGCACTCGGCCACCGCGCCGTCCCGTGCCGGCAGCCTCGGTCCCAACGATCGACGTGGCGGACCTGATCGCAAACCCCGATAGCTGGACCGTCATTGATCTCGCGCGCAGCCCCGCTTATGCCGCGGGCCATATCCCCGGCGCTCATTTCGTGCTGGCCTCGCGCTTCACCGAGGATTTGCCGCGGCTGCCCGGCGAAGGAGCGATCGTTCTCACCAGCGCCGACGGCGACGAGGCCCTGTTCGCGCTTGCGGATGCGACCGCTTCGACGCAGCGCAAAGTAGCCGTGCTGAAAGGCGGAACGCGCGCCTGGACCGGCAGCAATCAGCCGCTGGAGCGGGACCGGCATTCCTGGATCTCGCACCCTGATGATGTCTACAAGCGCCCGTATGAGGGGACAGACAATGCGGCGGCCGCGATGCAGGCCTATATCGATTGGGAGCTGCACCTTGTCGCCCAGCTCGCAAACGATTCAGTGTCCAACTTTCACGTCGTGTAGGTCTCACGTCGTCTGGGGCGGCACAACCAGCTACAGTATGATGTCATTAGGTTGAATCGGCCTGGCCGCAAGTTCACCTCTCCCTATGGGAGAGGTGAAGTGCAGCACCCTTGGCGGATACAATTCGACCTCATCTCATGGAACTAGGCGCGCGCACCCGTAGGAACCAGCGCCTCCACCGTCACGCCATCAGACGACGAAACCGTCAGCGAGCCGCCCAATGCCAACAGGCGTTCGCGCATGCCGGTGAGGCCGAAGCCGAACTGGTGATCGGGGCTGAGGCCACGGCCGTTGTCGCGGACCCGCACCCGCGCGCAACAGCGATTTCCCCGCACGCTGTCCGGCTGCTCCGCCGGCTCGACCGTGACCGTGACCGCGGTCGCACCGGCATGGCGGAAGGCATTGGTCAGCGCTTCCTGGACGACGCGGTAGATCGTGAGATCGGCCGTCTCCCCGGTCTCGCCGAGGGAAGGAGAAATGGTTGTTTCGATCGCGACCTCCGGATGCGATTCCTTCCACAGGCGGAACAGGGCAGAGAGCGCCTCGTGAAGTCCGAGCTCAGCGAGCCCGATCGGCCGCAGCTTCTCCAATATCCGGCGCGTGAACTGCTGCAGCGCATTGACCTGCTCCAGCATCGCCCCGCCGTGCTTTCGCACCTGGTCCGGACTTGCCTCGCGCGCATCAGGTAGCCGCATCAACGCGCTTGCGTGAGCGCGCAGCGCGAACAAATGCGGGCCGAGTTCGTCGTGCAATTCGCGCGCGATCTCCTTGCGCTCGCGGTCCTGCAGCGAAAACGCGCGTTCGGCAAGCTGCCGCTTGTCCTCGATCGCCTCGCCGAGCGTGGTCGCGAGGTGGTTGAGCTGGCCACAGATCGCAGCCAGCTCCGGCGCGCCGCCCGGCGTCACCCGAACATCGTATTGCCCGGCCTCGATCTTCGCCATGGCTTGCGACAGCTCTTCGAGCGGCGCCAGCGCACGGCCGACAACGCTTCTGATGATCAGGAAAAGCACGACGACGATCGCGGAACCGATCGCGAGCTGGGTGACGATGCCGTCCCAGATCTCCGCCATCTCGTCATTCGGATGCGAGGTGATCACGAGCGATTCCGATTTGCCGCGGATCGAGATCGGCACGCTAACGGACGTTGTCTCCGGATGGACGAGCGCGACGAACCAGGCCGGCGGCGATCGCGCTTCCTCGCGGCTCTCGGTCGCCTCGTCCTGCCCGGACTTTGCGGTCGCGCCGTCCTGCCGCATGATGCTGACGTGACGCAGCCGGCTCAGATCGCGAACGATCTGGTCGAGCCGGGCGTCAGGATCCGGCGCCTCGTTCAATCCGGCAACGATCGTGGTCACGAATTCCCGCGCCAAACGAATGACGCTCTGGTCCTCGGCCTGGACCCGGGGCCCTGCCTCGACGACAAGCCGGGCGATGTTGATGGCGAGACCGAGCGCGAGGACGAGCGCCAGCAGCAGGTTGATCCGCCCGCGCAAGGAAAGTTTCTGCCACATCGCCTTTGCCCACGATCACCCGCGTTCGGTTCCTCAATCAAGAGGAGCGTTGACAGACAAATACCGCGTCTGTCTAATCGAAGGGTACAGCAATCGCGCTGGAGATGCATGAGCCAGCCTGCGGGCGAGCCGCGCTCGTGCATTCTGATGCGGTGCAGCAACGGACTGACGCAGCTATCCGGGACTTCAAGCATGCGCGTGCTGATCGTTGACGACCATCCGATCGTCGCTTCCGGCTGCCGCACCGTGTTCGCCGACGAGCCGGAGATCGAATTGCTTGAGGCATGCGACGCGGAAAGCGGCGAGCGCGTCTTTGTCGCCGAACGTCCCGACATCTCCGTGGTCGACATCAACTTGCCGACCGTCTCCGGCTTCGAACTGGCGCGGCGGATGCTGGCGCGGGACGACTCGGCGCGCATCATCATGTTCAGCATGAACGACGATCCGGTGTTCGCCGCCCGCGCCATCGAGATTGGCGCCAAGGGTTATGTGGCGAAGACTGGCGATCCCAACGATCTCGTCGAGGCGATCCGCGAAGTCGGCAATGGCGGCGTCTATCTGCCGCCCGCGATCGCGCGGCGCGTGGCCTTTGCCGGCCCCGCCGCGGCGCAGAGCCCGCTGTCGAAGCTCAATCCGCGCGAGATGGAGATCCTGCGCCTATTGAGTGCCGGCAAGACGCTCTCCGAGATCGCCTGGCTGGTTCATTCTTCCTACAAGACCGTCGCCAACACCTCCTCGATCATGCGCCAGAAACTGGGCGTGCGCACCTCAGCCGAACTGGTGCGGTTGGCGATCGAGAGCGGCGTCGCCTGAAGATCGCGCACGCATGATGCGGAATTGCAGGCAGCGGTTTTCCGAAAAGATTATGCGCAGACATAGAAAAGCGCCGGAGTGCTGGAGATGACGATTCAGACCGTTTCGACCAACAAATCCCATGGCGGCATCCAGGGCGTGTACAAGCATGCCAGCCGCGAAACCAAGACCGACATGACCTTTTCGGTTTATGTCCCCCCGCATCCGGCGGGCGCGAAGCTGCCGGTGGTGTACTATCTCTCCGGCCTGACCTGCACCCATGCCAATGTCACCGAGAAGGGCGAATACCGCGACACCTGCGCCGATCTCGGCCTGATCTTCGTGGCGCCCGACACCAGCCCGCGCGGCGAGGGCGTACCCGGGGATCCCGCCGGCGCCTATGACTTCGGGCTTGGCGCCGGTTTCTATGTCGACGCCACGCAGGAGCCGTTTGCGCAGAACTACCGGATGTGGAGCTATGTGACGCAGGAATTGCCGCAGGTGGTCGCGGCAAACTTCCCGGTCGATCCCGTGCGGCAGTCGATCATGGGCCACTCCATGGGCGGCCATGGCGCGCTGACGGTGGCGCTGCGTCATCCGAACCGCTATCGCGCCGCGAGCGCGTTTGCGCCGATCGTTGCGCCGTCACAGGTGCCCTGGGGCATCAAGGCGCTCGGCGGCTATCTCGGCGATGACAGAAGCGCTTGGCGCAAGCACGACACGGTGGCGCTGATCGAGGACGGCGCGCGGTTTTCCGACCTCTTGGTGGACGTCGGCGATGCCGACTCCTTCCTTGCTGAACAGCTTCGCCCGGAACTGCTGCAACAGGCCTGCGCGCAGGCAAATATCCCGCTCCTGCTCCGACGCCAGGAAGGCTACGATCATAGCTATTATTTCATCTCCACCTTCATGAGCGATCACTTGCGCTGGCACGCCGCGCGGCTCACGGCCTGAACCATCTCCATTGCGGCCACAGGTACGGCGGCATTCGACATCATTGCCGCGACGGCAGACCGCGCTCTCATGATCGTGATCGGGCGGAATCGAGGACGTCGCAACGACAAAATGCGGGGTTGCAAGCCAGGACAATTCAGTCATCTTGCAGCCCACAAGTAGCTCCATCGCCGGTCAAGGCGAGGAGGCGTTCGGAGGAAACATGGTCCGATGGCTGGTCGCCGCAATCGGTCTGATCGCAATGGCAATGCCCGTGCGTGCCACCGAGCCGATCGAGATCGGCATCGGCTATCTTGGCCGCGCCGGCGTGCAGCAGACACTGTCGCTGGTCGAGCAGCCCGCCGAGAATGACGGCATCGCCGGCGCGCGGCTTGCGGTCGAGGACAACAACACCACCGGAAAATTCCTCAACCAGCGCTTTAACCTGGAAGAGGCCCGTCTCAAGGAAGGCGAGGACGCAGCGAAGGCCGCGACTGCGCTCGCCGATCGCAATGGCTTCATCATCGCCGATCTTCCACCGGATGCGCTGCTGCAGGCGGCGGACGCACTGCGCGATCGCGGCACAGTGCTCTTGAACGCTGGCGCGATCGACGACCGGCTGCGTGAGCAGGACTGCCGCGCCAACGTGATCCACGTCGCGCCGACGCGCTCGATGCTGGCGGATGCGCTGGCGCAATATCTGGTGTGGAAGCAATGGAAGCGCTGGTTCCTCGTGGTCGGCTCACACGAGAAGGACAAGCTCTATGCCGATGCGCTGCGCCGCGCGGCGACGCGGTTCGGCGCCAAGATCGTGCAGGAGAAGATCTTCGAGGACACCGGCGGCGCCCGCCGCACCGACAGCGGGGTGACGCTGATCCAGCGGCAGATGCCGGTCTTCACCCAGCAGATTCCGGCCTATGACGTGCTGGTTGCCGCTGATGAAAGCGAGGTCTTCGCGTCCTATCTGCCCTATCGCACCTGGGACCCGCGGCCGGTCGCGGGCTCGGCCGGGCTCGTGCCGACGAGCTGGGACGCAGCGCAGGATCAGTGGGGCGCGGTCCAGATCCAGAACCGCTTTGTGAAACTGAATTCGCGGCGCATGACGGCGCTCGACATGCAGGCCTGGACCGCCGCGCGCATGATCGGCGAAGCCGCCTCGCGCACGAACTCGGGCGACCCGAAGAAGCTGCTTGCTTTCCTCAAGGGACCGGATTTCTCGGTGGCGGCGTTCAAGGGCACGCGGCTGACGCTGCGCGACTGGAACCTGCAGCTTCGCCAGCCGATTCTTCTGGTCGATGGGCGCATGGTCGTCTCGGTGTCGCCGCAGGAAGGCTTCCTGCACCAGGTCTCCGAGCTCGACACGCTCGGCGTCGACCGTCCCGAGACGAAATGCAAGCTGCAATGAGGGAGAGATCGCGCATGTTGCGCCGCTGTCTGCTTTCCGGAACGGTCCTTTGGCTCACGGCCGCCGCCCCCGCTTCCGCCTTCATGGCTTACGTCTCGAACGAGAAGGGCAACACCGTCTCCGTGATCGACACCGATAGCTGGACGGTGACAAAGACCATCAAGGTTGGCCAACGCCCGCGCGGCATCGAGTTCAGCCGCGACGGCAAGTTCGTGATGGTCGCGGTCGGCGACGACGATACCATCCAGGTGATCGACGCCAAGAAGCAGGAGGTGGTTGATACCCTGCCGTCCGGTCCCGATCCGGAACTGTTCACCCAGGATGCCGCGGGCAAGATCATGTATGTCGCCAATGAGAACGACAACACGGTGACCGTGATCGATCTCGAGAAGCGCGCCCGCATCGGCGACGTCCAGGTCGGCGTCGAGCCGGAGGGCATGACGATCAGCCCGGATGGCAAGATCCTGATCAACACCTCCGAGACCACCAACATGGCGCATTTCATCGACACGTCGACGCGCCAGATCGTCGCCAACGTGCTAGTCGACGCCCGGCCGCGCTTTGCCGAGTTCAAGCATGACGGCTCGGAATTGTGGGTCTCGTCCGAGATCGGCGGCACGGTGTCGATCGTCGATCCCGTCAAGCACGTGGTGACTGGCAAGGTCACCTTCAACATTCCCGGCCTACGCAGCGAGGCGATCCAGCCGGTCGGGATCGGCATGACCAAGGACGACAAGACCGCCTTCGTCGCGCTCGGCCCCGCCAACCGCATCGCGGTGGTCGACGCCGTCAATCACAAGGTGATCAAATATCTCCTGGTCGGGCAGCGGGTCTGGCACATGGCGTTCACGCCGGACGAGAAATACCTGCTGGTGACCAATGGCGTGTCCAACGACGTCTCCGTCATCGACGTCGCCGCGCAAAAGGTGATCAAGACCATCCAGGTCGGCGAACTTCCCTGGGGCGTTACGATTGCACCGCAATGACAGCAGCCGAGATACCCATCGCTGACAAATCATCGCCGGACATGTCGGCCCGGCACGATCCTGCCGGCGTTGCCGCTCTGTCGATCGAAGGCGTCAGCCATTCCTATGGCGCGCGCCGCGCGCTGATCGATGTGAGCTTTGAGGTCGCGCCGGCGAGCTTCACGGCCCTGCTCGGCCTGAACGGCGCCGGCAAGAGCACGCTGTTCTCGCTGATCACCCGATTGTTCGGCATCCAGGCAGGTCGCATCGGCATTTTCGGCCACGACATCAGCCGCGCGCCGGGCGAGGCGCTGCGGCTGCTCGGCGTCGTATTCCAGCCGCGCACGCTCGACCTCGATCTCTCGGTGACGCAGAACCTGCTCTATCACGCCGCCCTGCACGGCATCGGCCGGCGCGAGGCGCGGCTGCGCTCAGGCGAGGTGCTGGCGCGTATCGCGCTCTCCGACCGCGCCGGCAGCAAGGTGCGCGATCTCTCCGGCGGCCAGATGCGCCGGCTGGAGATCGCGCGTGCACTGCTGCACCGGCCGCGCCTGTTGCTGCTGGACGAGGCGACGGTCGGCCTCGACGTCAAGGCCCGTTCAGACATCCTTAACCACGTCCGACAGCTCGTCTCCGAGCAAGGCATCGGCGTGCTCTGGGCCACGCATTTGTTCGACGAGATCATGGCAAGCGATGACCTCGTGGTGCTGCACCAGGGCAAGGTGCTGGCGCGCGGCCAGGTCTCACGCGTGATCGCGGACACTGGCGCGCAGGACATCAACACCGCCTTCATGCGCCTGACCGGGGCTGCAGGGAAAGCCGGGAGCGAGGCATCATGAGCTCCATCACCGTCACGCCGTCACGGCGCGGCTTTTCGTTCGGCGAATACCTCACCTGCCTGAACGGCATTGTGTGGCGCGAGGCGCTACGCTTTCTGCATCAGCGCGAACGCTTCGTCTCGGCGCTGGTCAGGCCGCTGGTATGGCTGTTCATCTTCGCCGCCGGCTTCCGCCAGGTGCTGGGCATCTCGATCATTCCGCCCTACGAGACCTACATCCTCTACGAGGTCTATATCGCGCCGGGACTGATGGCGATGATCCAGCTTTTCAACGGCATGCAATCCTCGCTCTCGATGGTCTATGACCGCGAGATGGGCAATATGCGCACGCTGCTGGTGAGCCCGCTGCCGCGCGGCTATCTTTTGTTCTGCAAATTGCTGGCGGGCACCGCGGTGTCGCTGTTGCAGGTCTATGCCTTCCTCGTCATCGCATGGCTCTGGGACATCACGCCGCCGCCGATCGACTATCTCACCGTGCTGCCGGCGCTGGTGCTATCAGGGCTGATGTTGGGGGCGCTCGGCATGCTGATCTCCTCGGGGATCAAGCAGCTCGAGAATTTTGCCGGCGTCATGAACTTCGTGATCTTTCCGATGTTCTTTGCCTCATCCGCGCTGTATCCGCTGTGGCGCGTGCAGGAAGGCAGCCCGATGCTTTACTATGTCTGCCAGTTCAATCCATTCACCCACGCGGTCGAATTGATCCGCTTTGCGCTGTATGGCCAGATCAACTGGATTTCGCTCGGCGTCGTCGCCGGCTGCACGGCGGTGTTCATGATCGGCGCGATCCTGGCCTATGATCCCTCGCGTGGTTTGGCGCGGCGCGGGCCTGCGGGAGGGGAGACATGATCGGGCGGATTGCGATCGGAACATTGCTTGCCATCGCGGCGTCGCTCGGGATCGCGCGCGCCGCGGATCCGCGCTATCCCGACTGGCCCTGCGCGCAGGCCAAAGTGCCGGAGATTTCGCTCGCGGCGGTCTGGGCGGGACCGTCGCTCGACGACGTCCAGAACAAATGGAAAGAGGACCCCAAGATCAGCGTGCTGGTCGAGAAGCTGGCCGCGCGGCGCACGCCGCTTGATGATGCCCAAAAGGCGATCACTGACTTCCTTGCGGCTTCCGCGTCCGACAAGACCACCGCCGGCAAGCTGCTGTTCGCCGGCTTGTTCGATTCGCTCAACGCCCAGCGTTCCTCGGTCATGAACGGCATCGAGCGGGTGACGCGCAAGCAACGCGAGGCGGCCGAGAAGGTCCGCGCCGATACGCTCGCGCTGCAGGCGCTGCAGAACGCGTCCTCGCCCGATCAGGCCAAGATCGACGAACTCAGCAACCAGCTCCTGTGGGAAACACGGATCTTCGAGGACCGCCAACGTGTGGTCAGATTTGTCTGCGAAGTACCGACAACGATCGACCAGCGCCTGTTCGCGCTTGGCCGTACGATCCAGCAAGAGATGGAGTAGCGCCGGTTCCGGCGCGAAAAGGTCAGTACAGCTCACCTTTTGTCCGGTTCCGCCGACTAAATGCCGGAACCAAACGTGATTCCAGCGTCTTGTCGCTCAAGCCATCTCGAAACCCGGAGAGTTTTGATGAGAACAACGACGATCATCTTGGCGGGCGCGACGGCCCTCGGAATCTTTGCAACCGCGGCTTCGGCTCAACAAAACATGACGGGAACCATCACCAAGATCGACCGGCTGAATAGCACCATCTCGATCCAGCAAACGCAGAGCGGCACGGTCGGCGCAGGCAGTGGCGCGATCCAGGAGTTCAAGGTGACTGATACCAACAAGCTTGAACCCTTCCACGCCGGCGACAAGGTGAACTTCTCCGCCTCCGAAGGCGGCAGCACCAAGACCATCACCGACCTGAAGAAGCAGTAGTGTCACCGCACTGAGCCTCGGCCCTCGCGGCCGAGGTTCAGCTTCGCCTGAGTGAAGTGGTCGCAGGGTTATTTCTCTTCACCCGTCCGCGGCTCCGGCTTGGCTTCGACGAGTGGTAGGCCTGCGCGCTCCCATCCATCGGATCCCAGGGGATACCAGGCGATGTTGGAATAGCCGTAAGTTTGCGCGCGCCTGGCTGCATTCCACGACATCCAGCAATTTTCCTGGCAATAGATCACGAGCAGCGCCGCCTTGTTGCCATCCGAGGCGCGCTCAAGGCCGTGGCGAAGATAGTCTTCGGTGACGTCAGCGAGTTTTCCGTAGCCGGTGTCGGGCAGCCAGATGCTGCCGGGGATGTTGTGTCGCGGCTTGTCGCGCCACACCGTGCCTTCGGGCAGGTTGGCGGGCTTAGGCGGACGCGGTAGCACATCGACGAAGGCGCCGGTCTTGTCGCGCCAGATCGCCTCCGCTTCCGCGGTCGAGAGCACGCGGGCGCCGGCGAGCGTCGCCGGCACCGGCGCCCGGTAATTTTCGGTGCGGTAGTCTTGCGGCTCAGGGACCTGCGGCTGCGCATGGGCCGCGACGAGCGACGCGGCGGCAACGACCAGGCTCGTGAGCCACCGCCTCATGGCGATTTCGCCGCCGTGTCCGGGCCGATCGGCCGATCGTTCTCGTCCAGGAGCGGCACGCCGTAGTCGAGCAGGATCTTGTTGATCTCGCCCTGGTTCTCCTGGATCAGGCGGTTGAGCTGGCGTTTCCAGTTCTGGTCAGCCGGGCGCACGCCCATGCCGATCCGATAGATGAGCTTTGGGCCCGTCGTCTCCTTCACCAGCGGCGTAACGTGCAGCGGCGGATTAGCCTCCTTGGCATAGAAGCCGGCCATCGGCCCCCACAACACGCCGGCATCGATCTCGCCCTTGGCAAGATCTTTCATCATCGCTTCTGCGGAAGAGTCGATGCGCGTATCGATCATCAATGGATAGGGTTTTGCAGTCGCCATCAGGCCGGCCGCGGCCATATTGGTGCCGGGCGGCGTGCCGGCGACGATGCCGATATGCTTGCCCTTCAGCCGCTCGTCCTCGAGCGTGGTCACATCGTCGAGGCCGCTGCCTTGCTTCGTGACCAGTGCATAGGCGGTGCGATAATAGGGATTGGTGCTCTGGGCCAGCTCGTCGCCCTGCGGGAAGCCCATGATGACGTCGCAGCGATGCGAGCCGAGCGTCATCCGCACGAAGCCGGTCGCCTGCGGAAAATAGGTGAACTCAAGCTTCTTCTGCAGTTTCTGAGCAAACAGCTCGGCGAGCTTGTTCTCAAAGCCTTCGCCCTTCTCGTTGGAGAACGGCAGGTTCCGTGGGTCGGCACAGACGCGCAGAACCTTGGGATCGATCAATTCGATCGAGAGATCGCCGCTTTCATTGGTCTGCGCGCGAGCGGCACCATACCCGATTGCCATCGTGGCGATCGCAAGCAGCGCCGGCAACAAGCGGCGATATTGTCCGGCACCCGCCATCGCGCTTCCTCCTCTTTCTTGTTTGGGGCTAACCATAGATTGCCCGGCGCGTCACGGCGTGCAACAGATTCGTGATGATCTCGCCGGCGTGCTGCAGCGCAAACAGGCGTGACGTGAGTGCGAAACGGCCGATGTCGCTTCGCGCATGAACTTGGGCGGAAACATGGCTCGCATCGTCTCGCTGATCGCGCTTGTCGCTGCACTCTGCCTATCGACCCTAGCGCGGGCGCAGGAGCAAGAATTGCCTGTGAGCGAAGTCGCGCCGGGAATATTCGTGCATAACGGCGAGATCGCCCTGATGACCGGCGAGAACGAAGGCGCCATCGCCAATGTCGGATTCGTCATCGGCGACAGCGCCGTTGCCGTGATCGATACCGGCGGCAGCGTCCGCGAGGGAGGGCGACTGTTGGCCGCCATCCGCGCCCGCACCGACAAGCCGGTCCGCTATGTCATCAACACCCACGCCCATCCCGATCATGCCTTCGGCAACGCGGCGTTTGCCGGTGATGGAACCGTTTTCGTGGGCCACAAGAAGCTTCCCGACGCGCTGACCGCGCGCGGCCAGTTCTATCTCGAGGCGTTCCGCCGGACGATGGGCGCGAAACTGATGGATGACGTGCGCATCGTGCCGCCCACGACGCTCGTCGATGGCAGCCTCGCGCTCGATCTCGGTGGACGATCGCTTACACTAAGGGCATGGCCGACCGCGCATAGCGATAACGACCTCACCGTGCTCGATGAGAACACCCGGACCTTGTTCGCCGGCGATCTCGTATTCATCACCCATATCCCGGTCGTGGACGGCAGCATCAAAGGCTGGCTCGCCATTCTCGGTGAACTTACCGCCCTGCCCGCGCAGCGCGTGGTTCCCGGTCACGGGCCCGTGAGCGAATGGCCGGCAGCGCTGGCCGATGAGCGCCACTATCTCGAGACGCTGGCAGCCGACGTGCGCGCGCTGATCGCAAAGGGCAAGCCGATCACCGCTGCCGCCGAAAGTGCCGCGGCATCGGAGCGGCCGCGCTGGAAACTGTTCGACGACTATAACGCCCGGAACGCAACTGCAGCATTTTCGCAATTGGAGTGGGAATAGGTTTGGCGAGGCCATATAGTACAGGCGTTGCTTCCATCGTCGCCGCGGGGAGAACGACCATGTCCGGAGCACCTTTCCGTCTCGTCTATATCGCTGGCCTCCTGGGCATCATCGCGTTTGGCGCGCGCCTTGCGCCCGCGGTGAGCGCGGAGGCCTACGATCCCTGGCCCGGCCTGGTCCAGGACATCTTCAACAATCGCCCGATGAGCGACGGCAGCAACGTGATCGCGCTCGAGATGCCGGCTCGTGCGGAGGATGCCGCCATCGTGCCGGTGACGCTGCGCAGCAAGCTCGCGCCCGACGACACCCGCCGCGTGCGGACGATCACCCTCGTCATCGACCAGAACCCGGCGCCGATGGCGGCCAAGTTCGCGCTTGGGCCGGACGCCAACGTCACGGAAATCTCGACCCGCGTGCGCATCAACAACTACACCGACGTCCATGCCGTAGCCGAACTCACCGACGGCAAGCTCTATGTGGTGAAGACTTACGTAAAGGCGTCCGGCGGCTGCGCCGCACCTGCGCTCAAGAACGCCGAGGAGGCCAAGGCCAGGCTCGGTCAGATCCGATATCGGCAGCTTTCGAAAGCTGGTGAAGGCTCCACAAGCGGAGCCCGGGAGGCGCAGGTCATGATCGGCCATCCCAACAATTCCGGCCTGCAGATGGACCAGGTGACGCAGCTCTATATTCCCGCCTTCTATGTCGACCGGCTGCAGCTCTGGCAGGACGACAGCCTGGTGCTGAAGATGGAAGGCGGAATCTCGATCTCCGAGGACCCCAATATCCGCTTCACCTATGTCTCGAATGGCGCCAAGCGTTTCCGCGCCGAGGCCAAGGACACCGACGGCCACGTGTTCGAGCACGAATGGAAGATCGATTCGGATAGTTGAAGGGTTTCAGAAGCACCTGACTTCTGCTTCGGCCTGGGCGCGGCGGAGATCGTTGAGGGCATTGGCCGCCTGTTCGGACGTGCGGAAGGGCGAGCCCATATCGCCCCTCACCTGGGACAGGCTGAGCACCGTCTCAGCGGTGACATAGCGGTCATAGGGAATCAGCGATGCGACCACGTCGATCGAGCACGAGCATTGCTCGATGGCGTGCCGTGTCTCGCCATTCGCCTTCAGGCAGCCGAACACGTATTCCGCGCGGGCGGCGGTCGGATAATCGTTGACCTCCTCGCCGCGCGCGATCGCCGCGGTTGCCGCGAATACGATCAAAGCGGCGACAATAGGTCGTACCGGTCCCGCAATCGTCATGACGATCCTCTCGCTTTCAATGGCGCAAGCTATGCTATGACTACGCGATAGAAAAGAACACGTTCGAGGAAACGGCTCAACAAAATGAGTGCCATCATTCGCACGCTGGCGGCCGCCGCGGTTCTTGCGGTAACGCCGTTCGCCGCCTGCTTCGGCGCAGACACGATCCGCGTTGCAGTGCAGAAAACCGGCACCTTTGCCTGGGAACTGGCGGTGATCCGCGCGTATGGCCTCGACAAGAAGGCCAATCTTGCGATCGAGGCCACCGAGCTCGCAAGCCCGGAGGCGGGCAAGATCGCGCTCCGCGCCGGCAATGCCGACGTCATGGTCTCCGATTGGCTGTGGGTGTCTCGCGAGCGGACGCTCGGCGCCAAGCTCGCCTTCTATCCCTATTCGAGCGCGCTGGGCGCAGTGATGGTGCCGAACTCCTCGCCGATCCGTTCGCTCACCGATCTCCGGGGGCGCAAGCTTGCCGTTGCCGGCGGACCGATCGACAAGAGTTGGCTGCTGCTGCAGGCGTCGCTGAAGCAGGACGGTCTCGACCTGAAGTCGGCGGCGACCATCGTCTATGGCGCGCCGCCGCTGCTCGTGGCCAAGGCGGCAGGCGGCGAGGTCGATGCCGTCGTCAATTACTGGAATTTCTGCGCCGCGCTGGAAGCCAAGGGCTTTCGCCGCGTCGCCGGCATCGAGGACATCCTGCCGAAACTCGGCGCCAAGGGTCGCATCGCGATGGTCGGCTATGTCTTCGACGAAGGCTGGGCCAACGCGAACCGGGATGCGGTCGAGCGTTTCATCACGATGACCCGTGCTGCCAAGGAGATCCTCACGAAGTCCGACGACGAATGGGAGAAGATCGCGCCCCTGACCGGTGCCCCGGACGCCGCAACGCTGCACGCCTATCGCGACCGCTATCGCGAAGGCATTCCGCGCCGCCCGATCGCGGACGAAGAGGCCGACGCGCGGGTGCTCTACCGGGTGCTCGCCAAGATCGGCGGCAGCGAGCTGGTGGGATCGGCAACCGAGCTTGACCCCGGCACGTTCTATCACGCGATTCCGGGAGATTGAGCCGTGGTGCGCCTTCTCTCCTTCCTCCTGTTCCTTGCGACGTGGTGGCTCGCAGCGCTCCTGACCGGTGACGTGAAGCTCCCGGCGCCGCCGGCGGTGCTGGCGGTGATCCTAAGAGAAGCGGCATCCGGCGCGCTGTTCATCAATCTCGGCGTTACGCTGGCGCGAGTCGCCTTGTCCTTCACGCTCGCGATGGCGCTGGGCGCCGCCATCGGCTACCTGATGGGCCGGGTCAAGCTCGCCGACAGGATCGGCGATCCCTGGCTGATCCTGCTGCTCAATCTGCCCGCACTTGTCGTCATCGTGCTCGCCTATATCTGGGCGGGGCTCACCGAGGTCGCCGCGATTGCGGCGATCGCCGTCAACAAGCTTCCGACCGCGGTCGTTACGCTGCGCGAGGGCGCGCGGGCGCTCGACCGCTCGCTGGACGAGATGGCAAGCGTGTTCGCGATCCCGCGCGGAAGAGCGTTCCGGCACGTGATCCTGCCGCAGCTTGGGCCCTATATCGCGGCTGCCGCGCGATCGGGGCTCTCGCTGGTCTGGAAGATCGTGCTGGTTGCGGAATATCTCGGACGTCCGAACGGCGTCGGCTTCGAGATCGGCGTCGCCTTTCAGTTGTTCGATATTCCGCTGCTGCTCGCCTATTCGCTGACCTTTGCCGCGGTCGTACTGGTGATCGAGACGGTGCTGGTACAGCCATTCGAACTTCGCGCATCCCGGTGGCGGCCCCGTGCAGCTTGAGGTCGACATCACCGGTAAGCATTTCGAGAGTGCGGCGGGCGAGCGACACGACGTGCTCGCGGGCGTCAACTTCTCGCTTCACGCCGGCGAAGTCGGCGTGTTCGTCGGCCCCTCCGGCTGCGGCAAGAGCACAATGCTGAAGATCCTGGCCGGCCTCGACCACGACTATCAGGGAAAGGTCTCGCGTCCAACAGCGGCGCGGCTCGGGATGGTGTTTCAGGAGCCGCGGCTTTTGCCGTGGCGGTCGGTCGAGGACAATATCCGGCTCGCTGCGCCACATATTGACGAGAAACGGCTCTCGGAACTGTTCGCCATCCTGGAACTGACGGAGCATCGCAGTCATTTCCCCGGCGAGCTCTCGCTTGGTCTCGCGCGCCGCGTCGCGCTTGCGCGAGCCTTCGCGATCGAGCCCGATTTCCTCATTCTCGACGAGCCACTGGCTTCACTCGACGATGCGCTCGCCGCTCACCTGCGCGAGCAGATCGCAACGCTGGTGGAAAGCCGCTCGATGATGACGCTGCTGGTCACGCATAATCTCGACGATGCCGTTTACCTTGGCGACCGGCTGTTCCTGCTGTCGGCGCGGCCGGCCAGGATTCTGCAGGAAGTGCTGATCCCGACACCGCGCGCGCGACGGAGCGCTGCCGAGATCAACCACATCAAGGCCGACCTGGTGCGGCGGCGGCTTGCAAAGATATAAGACGTGGTCTTCATATTGAGAAAATCATATCGAGAAAAGATTGGGAGCTCACGATGCCGCGCCGATTGATTGCTGTCGCCCTCCTGCTGGTCGCACTGCCCAGCGAACTCAGCGCGCAGACCAAAGGTAAAGGCATCAGGCTCTGGAATCTCACGACGTCGACCATCTCCGGCTTCCAACTTTCGCCGGTCGGAAAGAACGATTGGGGGCCCAATCAGACCCTGAATGACAAGGACAAGGAGGTCGACCACGACGAGCGGCTGCGCCTCGTGGGCGTCGAGCCCGGACGCTACGACGCCAAGGTGAGTTATGCCGGCGCCAGGCAGTGCTTCGTCCGCGACATCGAGATCAAGGCCGACGCGGTGTTCTCGATCTCTGACAAGGATCTGAAGGACTGCAACAAATAGGCTCAGCCCGCGATCGGAGCCGCCGTCTTTTCCGCTCGATCATTGCTGTGCGGATATTCGCAGCGCCATTTGACCGCGGTCCACTTCGGATGCTCGCCGACCCATTGCGCAATGTAGGGCGGAGCCGCCATCGCACATTGCCGCAGCGAACCGTTGAAGGAGAACACCAGATGGGTCTCCTCGCAGGTGGCGGGCGACAGCACGGCACAGACGGTCACGATGAGATCGATCGGATTCATGCCTCAAATCCCTGGTGCTTCGGTGAAGTAACAGCACAGCAAGCTACGTGGGCGGCGAGGCCAGGTTTCGCCTCACCGTGAAAGCCGGAACCACTGCGGGAGGTTCCTAGAAATTCATGCCAAACACAAGCCGCGCCTGATGGCGCTCGAAATTGACCAGATCGAGCGCCACAGCCGATCCGGCAGGACGCCCCCAGGCCTGCACGCTCCAGGCCGCGGTCAGCCGCGCACGTTCCGAGAGCTGGAGATAGGCGACCGGACCGATGAACAAGGCCTGCCCCTCGAACTCGTTCAGCCCGATCCCGTCATAATGGCGGAGATAGCGCGCCTCGCCGCCAACGAAAACGCCGGGCCTGATCTGCGCCATCAGCCCCACGGCCGCGCCAACCGTCGCCTCCTGTTCCGCAGCGCGCGAGGCAAGAAAACGCGTCCATTCCGGCTGATAGATGAAATTGAGTGCCGCGATCAGGAAGTTCGGTACCAACTCGCGATCGAACGCCAACCTCAATTCAGTGCCGAAATTGCGGATGCGATCGGCTGTGGTCTCGTCGATCCGGTCGGAGTGGCTTTCCACTGCGAGGGTCAGGCCGAACGGCGCCGTCTCGCGGTCGAGAAATCGGTAACGGACATCCAAAGAAAGACCTTGCCAGGTCAATTGACGCCGATCTTCAAAGCCGGGAATGCCGTAGATCTGGTGCGCCACAAAGGCGCCGCCAAGCTCGATGCGAATGTCGCGGGCCGGCACGAATTCGAGTTCGAACTCCTGGGTAACCGCACGATAGCTGCCACCATTCCTGGAAAAGCTTCCCGTGGTCTCGGTCTGGAATTCACGCTCGCCGACACGCCCGATGTCGGTGCCGATCAGGAAGCCAAACAGATGCTCGGTATCGATTTCCTCGGCACGCGCACCGACGGCAGCAAGCAGTGCGAAAAAGCACACGGCAGCCGCCCGGAGCATCGTTGTGCGAAAAGACATCTCAGTCCCGAGAGCGAATCGAAAGCATCAGCAGCGCCGACAAGAACATTCCTATCACAACGTCCTGTCGAGCGGCAGCGATTGGAAGCTTGATTGCAAGGACCATTTCGGCTGCAATGCAAGACCCGGGAAGGGCCCGCGGAAGAACAATCGCTTCAGGGAGAATAAACCGAATGGCACGAGTTCTGGTACTTTATAAAACGCCGAAAAACGCCGAGGCCTTCGACAAGTATTACGCATCGGTGCACATTCCGCTGGCCAAGAAGATCCCGGGACTGAAGAAATACGACATCAGCACGGCTCCGCTCAGGACGCCAGCGGGCGAGAGCAACGTCCACCTTGCGGCAACGCTGTATTTCGACTCGCTCGACGCGCTGAAGGCAGGCATGGGATCGGCGGAAGGAAAGGCGGCAGGCGCGGATCTCGCCAACTTTGCCGATGGCGGCGCCGATCTCTACATTTTCGATACGAAGGAAGTTTAAGGGCGTCTCACACAGAGCCCAACAAATGTGAGCCTGACGAATTCGCCTGCCTCGGCTTGCGCAGATAGCGCTGCGCGAGCCGGGCAGGCGCTTGACGCTTACTTGCGTGACGCGCAGGCGTACATGTTGATTTCCATGCCGACCTGCACTTCGACGATCTTCGGAGTCTTCCAGCTCATTCGATCCTCCCAAATGGCTTGGCGCGAGGTTCACGCCAAGGTCGAACCTATGGCCAGCTCACGCGTGGCGCAAGTGGACAAGATCGACCAGCGAGCGCATCTGTGCCGCAGTTGAGCGCCGATAGTTCCCTCCTGGACAAACAAGTTCCCTCTTGGGCAAAGCCTGTCACGCTGGGCACACACTCGCACGCGAGTGCTTCAACGATCGATCGCACGACACAGCGTGAGGCGTGACGCCGTTCAAGAGCAACGCGCTCAGCAATCGTTGTCCTTGTTCGCCATCTGGCCTTCGGACTTCTTTCCTTCGGCTTGCTGTGCTGCCGTGGGCTCGCCCTGCATCTGCCGCTGCACATCCTGCGAGGATGTGGCGACATCTCCGGTGGCCCTATTCATCGTGCTGGTCGGCGGATGCTCCTTGTCGCTCGCCATGCCCGTTGTGGTCTGGCTGCTGGTCGATGCCGGGCCAGAACCCGCATCCTTATTGGCGCTTTGGCCTTGGGTATTGCAGGGACCTGCCAGCGCGGCGCCGGCGCTCAGCACCAGGATGGAGCAACCCGCAAAGATGGTGCGTCTTGTGCTCATGTCTCGTCTCCTTCTCGAATCGGCGCGTGCCCCTGCACGCCGGGATCACGGAAGAACCGAAGCACGCGTCCCAGGTTCCGGGTGGCGAGGTGAAATCCGATGCTGTTCACTGCCGCCGTTCACGCCGCATCAGTTGCAAGCGCTTTTCGAGGCCTCGCATGAGAACGTCATCCCGCCTCTTACTCGTTCCATTCATCATGATCGCTGTTGCATCGCCAGCCGCCGCCGAGGAACGGCGCCAGCCCGGGCAGACGCAGATGCCGGCGACGCTGACCGGCAAGGAACGGCTCGGCAAGAAATGGATGGACGAGCAGCGGATCGACAATTGCAATGTGCCGCCCGACAAGCGCGGCTCCAGGCCGCGGCCCGCAGCCTGCTCGCACGGGCCTGCCAGCTAGAGAGCATGGTCCGGAAAAGTGCAAACCGGTTTTCCGAAAAGGCCATGCTCAAGACCCTGTCATCCTATCGCAATAGCCGCAGCAGGGCGCGACCGGCGGGCGACTGCAGTTCCTTGGCGTCAAGCGTTCCATCCTTGTCCGGATTGGCCGCGTTGAAGCGCTGCTCCACGACCGCAAGATATTCATCCTGCGTCAGCGTTCCGTCATGGTCAGGATCGGCAGCCGCCAATTCCTTGGCGCTGAGGCGGCCGCGCAATTCTCGCGCATCGAGCGTGCCGTCATGATCCCCGTCCAGTTTGGCAAACAGCGCCGATGCCGCCTTCTTCACCTCGGCCAGATCGAGAGTGCCATCATTGTCGGTGTCGAACGTCTTGATCGGGTCGGCGCGCTTCGGAGCGGCCAGAGCCGGGGCCGAAAACACCGCAGCGGCTAAAATCAAGACAAAAAGACCACGCAATTTCATCTCTCATCTCCCTTGGCAGAGCCTCTACGACAAGGGCAGCAGAGAAGCTTGCATGGATGGCAGAGCGCACGCCGGCCGCCCACGGCGCGCTTTATGATCTAGTCCGAAGTCGCCGAAAACTCCGCGGCGGAGCCGGCCTGCTGCTGCCGGTGGACGGCTGACGGCACGATGCCGAAATACTTCCGGAACACGCGGCTGAAATGCGAAGAGCTGGAAAAGCCCCAGGAGAACGCGACGTCCGTGATCGTCTTGCCGGGCTGCGCTTCCAATTCCTCGCGGCAATGCTGCAGCCGGGCGCGCCAAATATAGTCGCTCACGGTCATGCCGCGCTCGCTGAACAGCATGTGGAGATAGCGCTTGGTGCAGCCTAGCGCGGTCGAGATCTGGTCGATGCAGAGATCCGGATCGCGCAGGTGTTCGCGGATGAAGAACTGGGCTCGGATATAGGTCGCCTCCGCACCGCCATGGTTGAACGTCGTCTCGGCTTCACGCAGCGGCAACAGCAACAGATCGATCAACGAATCGGCGACGCCCATCGCATTGTAGGGAGACAGCCGGCTCGCCTCGGAAAAGGCCGCATGCACGAAATCGTAGGCGATGCGGCCGGTGCCGCTGCGGGCGGAGAGCTTGCAGGCCGGCATCCGTGCCGAACGGAAACCACGCTCCTGCAACAGCGCCTTCGGCACGATCACGACCTCATGCCGCGTCAGCGACGGGCTGATGATGGTGTGCGGGCTGGAAACGTCATAGGCGAGGCAATCGCCGGGAACGAGCTCGAAATGGCGGCCATCCTGCTCGAAATAGGAGGTGCCATGGGTCTGGAACAGGATCTTGATGTAGGGATGGTCGCTCAGTTTCGAGCGCGCATTGACATGCGCGATACGGTGCTGGCTCACCTCGATCTGGCAGAGTTTCAGCCGCGAGACGGTGGTATAATTGACCCGTGCCTCGAGCGTGGACGCGTCCATCGGGTCGACATCAAACCGGCCGCATAGATCGGTCAGTGCATCTGTCCAACACTGGACCTGCTTCTTCGGCGTCAATCCGGAGGTAGTGAGCGAACGGACGGTATCGGGCATATCCAGCCACCGATTCGAGATGAAAGCGTGACTGCTCGCCGCGAGAGGCTTTGGTCACCGTGAAGTACCGTTACCTCAATCTTAACGCGGTCTTTGACCCCTGAGCAGCGTTCCTCCTGACAACCTTAAGGATTAATCCTCGACTTTACTGCAAGTGCCGTCAAGGGAAATCAGTCTCGCGCGCCCGCGACCGACGTTACGCCCGCGCTCCACTGCGCTGCACTGCAAGCAAAAAAGTTCTTCGAGTTTCACTTCTGAGCAAGTCGCCCTTCTCTCTTGGGCAAGTCGCGCGTCGGCGAAGGGGATAGGAGGAGGAACCAAAAATAATGGGCCGTTTCGACGGAAAGCGGAAGCTCATCATTGGGAGGAAATTACTATGCGCAAGGTGCTAATCGCGACCTCTATCGGCGCCGTGGCGGCGCTCGGCGGAGGTGCTGCCAGTGCCAACGAAGAACTCAGCAAGATGACGCAAAACCCGAAGGACTGGGTTATGCCGGCGGGTGACTATGCCAACACGCGCTACTCGAAGCTGAATCAGATCAACGCCTCGAACGTTGGAAAGTTGCAGGTCGCCTGGACTTTTTCGACCGGCGTGCTGCGTGGCCATGAGGGCGGGCCGCTGATCATCGGCAACATGATGTACGTGCACACGCCCTTCCCGAACAAGGTCTATGCTCTTGACCTGTCGCAGGACAACAAGATTGTCTGGAGGTACGAGCCGAAGCAGGATCCGAACGTGATCCCGGTGATGTGCTGCGACACGGTGAATCGTGGCGTGGCCTATGGCGACGGCAAGATCTTCCTGCACCAGGCCGACACCTCGCTGGTGGCACTCGACGCCAAGACCGGCAAGGTGGAGTGGACGGCCAAGAACGGCGATCCTGGCAAGGGCGAGACCGGCACATCCGCACCGCTGGTCGTGAAGGACAAGGTGCTGGTCGGCATCTCCGGCGGCGAGTTCGGCGTGCAATGCCACGTGACCGCCTACGACACGAAGAGCGGCAAGCAGGTCTGGCGCGCCTATTCCGAAGGGCCTGATGACCAGATCAAGATCGATCCCGAGAAGACCACCGCTCTCGGCAAGCCGGTCGGCAAGGACTCGAGCCTCAAGACCTGGCAGGGCGACCAGTGGAAGACCGGCGGCGGCTGCACCTGGGGCTGGTTGTCGTACGACCCGACGCTCGACCTCGTCTATTACGGTTCGGGCAATCCCTCGACCTGGAACCCAAAGCAGCGTCCGGGCGACAACAAGTGGTCGATGACCATCTTCGCGCGCAGTCCGGACAACGGCACGGCCAAGTGGGTCTATCAGATGACGCCCCATGACGAATGGGACTATGACGGCGTCAACGAGATGATCCTGACCGACCAGCCCTTCAACGGTCAGGAGCGCAAGCTGCTGACGCACTTCGATCGTAACGGCTTAGCCTATACGCTCGATCGCACCAATGGCGAACTGCTCGTCGCCGAGAAGTATGATCCGAAGGTCAACTGGACCAGCGGCGTCGACATGAACAAGAGCTCGCCGACCTACGGCCGGCCGAAGGTCCTCGACCAATATTCGACCGACAAGCAGGGCGAAGATGTCAACGTCAAGGGCATCTGCCCGGCTGCGCTCGGCAGCAAGGACGAGCAGCCGGCAGCCTATTCGCCGGAGACGCAACTGTTCTACGTGCCGACCAACCACGTCTGCATGGACTATGAACCGTTCAAGGTGAGCTACACCGCGGGCCAGCCCTATGTCGGCGCGACGCTCTCGATGTATCCGCCTCCCGGCGAAACCCACATGGGCAACTTCATCGCCTGGGACAACAAGACCGGAAAGATCGTCTGGTCGAACAAGGAGCAGTTCTCGGTCTGGTCAGGCGCGCTTGCGACCGCCGGCGGCGTGGTGTTCTACGGCACGCTCGAAGGCTATCTCAAGGCGGTCGACGCCAAGACCGGCAAGGAGCTCTACAAGTTCAAGACTCCCTCCGGCATCATCGGCAACGTCACGACCTATGAGCAGGGTGGCAAGCAGTATGTGGCCATACTCTCGGGTGTCGGCGGCTGGGCAGGCATCGGCCTTGCTGCAGGGCTGACCGATCCGACTGCCGGTCTCGGCGCAGTCGGCGGCTACGCGGCGCTGAGCAACTATACCGCCCTCGGCGGAACGCTCACCGTGTTCTCCCTCCCGCAGTGAGCCGAACGTCGTTCCGGCGCGTGGACCATCCACGCGCCGGTTTTGCCTGTATCTGATCTCGAGGACATGCTCTTGCGTAAAAGCTGGTTTGTGGTTGCGGCGATGATCATCGCCGTATCTGGAGGATTCGCCTTCGCCGACGATGCGGTCGATCCGGCCGCCGTGAAGGAAGAGAACGGCAAATATCTGGACAAGGAAGGTAACCCGACCTTCAAGGTCGCAGCCGACGGGGCGGTGGATTGGTACACCTACTCCGGATATCGGCGGTATCATTCCGAATGCCATGTCTGCCATGGCCCGGACGGCATGGGTTCGACCTATGCACCGGCATTGGCGAGTTCGCTGAAGACCATGAGTTACGCCGATTTCCTCGGCGTCGTCGCCAGCGGCCGCAAGAACGTCAGTACCGCACAGGAAAATGTCATGCCGGCGTTCGGTGACAATCCAAACGTCGCCTGCTACATGGACGACCTCTATGTCTACCTGCGCGCCCGCGCCAATGACGCGGTGGGGCGCGTACGCCCCGCAAAGCATGAAGAGAAGCCCGCCGCCTATAAGCAGGCGGAAGAGTCCTGCATGGGCAAGAACTGAAGCTGCGGAGCGCGGGCGACAACACGCTTTACGGAGAGATCAACATGAAGACACGCGCCGCCGTCGCATTCGAAGCCAAGAAGCCGCTTGAGATCGTCGAGCTCGACCTGGAAGGCCCGAAGGCCGGTGAAGTCCTGGTCGAGATCAAGGCGACCGGCATCTGTCATACCGATGCCTACACGCTTGACGGCTTCGACAGCGAGGGAATCTTCCCTTCCATCCTCGGCCATGAGGGCGCCGGCATCGTCCGCGAGGTCGGTGCAGGCGTGACCTCGGTGAAGCCGGGCGATCACGTGATCCCGCTCTACACGCCCGAATGCAGGCAGTGCAAAAGCTGCCTGAGCCAGAAGACCAACCTCTGCACCGCGATCCGCGCCACCCAGGGCAAGGGCGTGATGCCGGATGGCACCTCGCGCTTCAGCTACAAGGGCCAGACCATCTACCACTACATGGGTTGCTCGACCTTCTCGAACTACACGGTGCTGCCGGAGATCGCGGTGGCGAAGATCCGCGAGGACGCTCCGTTCGACAAGAGCTGCTATGTCGGCTGCGGCGTGACCACCGGCGTCGGCGCCGTGGTCAACACCGCCAAGGTCACGCCAGGCTCCAACGTCGTGGTGTTCGGCCTCGGCGGTATCGGGCTCAACGTGATCCAGGGCGCCAAGATGGTCGGCGCGGACAAGATAATCGGCGTTGACATCAACGACTCCAAGGAAGATTGGGGCCGCCGCTTCGGCATGACGCATTTCGTCAATCCGACGAAAGTCGGCGGCGATATCGTCCAGCATCTGGTCGGACTCACCGATGGCGGCGCCGATTACACCTTCGACTGCACCGGCAACACCAATGTGATGCGCCAGGCGCTGGAAGCCTGCCACCGCGGCTGGGGCGTCTCCGTGATCATCGGCGTTGCGGAATCCGGCAAGGAGATCGCGACCCGGCCGTTCCAGCTCGTCACCGGACGGGTCTGGAAGGGCACGGCCTTCGGCGGCGCGCGCGGCCGCACCGACACGCCGAAGATCGTCGACTGGTACATGAACGGAAAGATCCAGATCGATCCGATGATCACCCACGTGCTCAAGCTCGAGGACATCAACAAGGGATTCGACTTGATGCACGAGGGCAAGTCGATCCGTTCGGTCGTCGTCTACTAGGGCGTGATCCGAATCGGAGTGCCAGGTCGGCGGAAGCGGACCCGGCTCCCCGGAAGGGTCATGCTCCAGCAAAAGGTGGAACGGGATCACGATGTCCCGTTCCAGAATCAACGTGTCAAACACCAGGAGGATTGACCCATGACTGTTCATCTCCACCCGTCGATTGACAACGGCATCCAAAAAGGCTCGGGCAACTTTGCCGGTGGCACGCTGGTCTGCAAATGCTCGGACCGACCGGTGAAGGTCGAGATCAAGGGCGACGTCGCACATAACCACGCCTGTGGCTGCACCAAATGCTGGAAGCCGGAAGGGGCGATGTTCTCGGTCGTTGCGGTGGTACCGAGACAGAACCTGACGGTCCTGGAAAACGGCGACAAGCTGCAGATCGTCGACCCCGCGGCCGTGATCCAGCGCTATGCCTGCAAGGATTGCGGCACGCATATGTACGGGCGGATTGAGAACAAGGCGCATCCGTTCTACGGCCTTGACTTCATCCATCCCGAACTATTCCAGGAAAGCGGCTCGGCGGCGCCGGGATTTGCTGCGTTCGTCTCGTCGGTGATCGAGTCCGGCGCCAAGCCGGAGGACATGCCGGCGATCCGCGGCCGGCTGAAGGAGTTGGGACTCGAGCCCTATGACTGCCTGTCGCCGGCGCTGATGGATGCGATCGCGACTCACGTCGCGAAATCCAAGGCTGCTTAACAAGGCTGCCTGATTTGCCCGCGCTCCCGCTGGCGGTGCTCGACCGCCAGCGGTGCCATCTGCGCCCGCACCGCAGCATTTTCCGCTGCACGCGCCCATCCTTCATATTGCTCCCGTAAATAGGTCAGTTCCGCCTTTTCCCGATCCGCGTCTGCCTCGCGCGGTGAATTTTTCGTCGGCCGCGTTTGCAAAAATATCCTGACGATCTAACATCACTGATGGTCGGCCCCGCTTTTGACAAACGGCAAATGCAGAACACCGGGCTGTGAAGTCACTGTCGCATCGGTTTCTGATAACATTTGTTTTTCCCGATGCGCGCGGGCGGCGCATTTCATTTGAACATAGCAAAGGAGCAGCCGGACACGGACTACCGATCGTGCAACGGGCTCCCTTAAACATCTCCAAGGACCTGCCCGCCACACGAGACCCAGAAGAAGTGGTCGCGAGCGCAGGGAGAAATATGTTCTCGCTTGCGGCCTGCAGACATCAACAGCTTAAGAAGAGCGAGGGACGATCATGGTCAAGTTGAAGATTAATGGTCAGGAACAGAATTGGGATGGCGATCCCGATCTTCCGCTACTCTGGTTCATCCGTGACGAAATAGGACTCACCGGCACCAAATTCGGTTGCGGTCAGGCGCTGTGCGGCTCCTGCACCGTGATCATGGACAAGCAGGCGGTGCGCGCCTGTGTCACCTCGGTATCGGATGCGTCCGGACGCGAGGTCACCACCATCGAGGGCTTGCATCCGGCCGGCGACCACCCGGTGCAGAAGGCTTGGCGCCAGCTCAACGTGCCGCAATGCGGCTATTGCCAGGCCGGCCAGATCATGCAGGCCGCTGCGCTGCTGATGGACAATCCCAAGCCATCGCACGACCAGATCCGCGAAGCCATGTCCGGCAACATCTGCCGCTGCGGCTGCTACCAGCGGATCGAGAACGCAGTTCATCTCGCATCGACGGGGGTGTGACATGAATATCCTCACCAATCCCAACAAGCTTCGCGGTTTCGAGAAGCACATCAAGGTCGAGAACGTTTCGCGCCGCAGCATCCTGAAGACCTTAGGGCTGGCCGGCGGGTTCGTGCTCGCTGCACCTGTGATGATACGCCCGAGCTTTGCCTACGAGACCGGCGCGGGGAAGATGCCGCACGGCGTCGTCGTCGACCCGCGCGTCTTCGTCTCGATCGCGCCTGACGGTATCGTCACGATCGTGGCGCACCGCTCCGAGATGGGAACCGGTGTGCGCACCAGCCTGCCGCTGATCGTGGCCGAAGAGCTGGAAGCCGACTGGTCGCGCGTCCGCGTCCAGCAGGCGCATGGCGATGAGGTCAAGTTCGGCAACCAGGATACCGACGGCTCGCGCAGCACGCGCCACTACCTGATCCCGATGCGCCAGATCGGCGCCTCGGCCCGCACCATGCTGGAGCAAGCCGCGGCGAAACGCTGGGGCGTGCCGGCGAGCGAGGTGAAGGCGGTCCGTCATGAAGTCGTCCACAGCGCGAGCGGGCGCAAGCTCGGCTTCGGCGAACTCGCGGCCGATGCCGCAAAGGAGTCGGTACCGAGCATCGAAGGCCTGAAGCTCAAGAACCCCAAGGACTTCCGGTACCTCGGCAAGGGCGAGATCGGCATGGTCGATCTCCACGACATCACGACGGGCGCCGCCCGCTATGGCGCCGACGTGCGGCTGCCGGGGATGAAATATGCCGTCATCGCCCGTCCGCCGGTGACCGGCGGCAAGCTCGTCTCCTTCGACGGCGCCGAAGCGCTGAAAGTCTCCGGCGTCGAGAAGGTGATGGAAGTGAAGGGATGGCCGTGGCCGTCGAAATTCCAGCCGCTCGGCGGAGTGGCCGTGATCGCACGCAATACCGGCGCTGCGATCAAGGGCTGCAATGCGCTGAAGGTGACCTGGGATGACGGCGCCAACGCCAAATACGACTCGGTCGCCTATCGCGCCGAGCTCGAAGCAGCCGCGCGCAAGCCAGGTCTTGTCGTGCGCAAGGAAGGCGATGCCGAGACGGCGTTGAAGAGCGCCGACAAGGTCATCGTCGGCGAGTACTACCTGCCCCATTTCGCCCATGTCAGTATGGAACCGCCGGTCGCGGTCGCCAACGTCAAGGGCGACAAGGCGGAAATCTGGGCCCCCGTGCAGAGCCCGGGCGGAACGCGCGAGGACGTCGCCAAGACGCTCGGCATCCCCGAAGAGAACGTGACCGTCAACGTCACGCTGCTTGGCGGCGGTTTCGGGCGCAAGTCGAAATGCGACTTCGCGCTTGAGGCCGCGCTGCTCTCGAAGGAGCTGGGGGTGCCTGTGAAGGTACAGTGGACGCGCGAAGACGACGTGCGCCATGACTTCCTCCATACTGTCTCGGTCGAGCGGATCGAGGCGGGGCTGGACAAGAATGGCAAGGTGATCGCCTGGCGCCATCGCAGCGTGGCTCCGTCGATCGCCTCGACCTTCGCCGCCGGGACCGTCCACCAGGCGCCGTTCGAGCTTGGCATGGGGCTGATCGACAATCCGTTCGAGATCGCCAACCTGCAGTGCGAGAATCCGGAAGCGGCCGCGCATACCCGCATCGGCTGGTTCCGTTCGGTCTCGAACATCCCGCGCGCCTTCGCGGTGCAGTCGATGGTCGCCGAAATCGCCCAGGCCACCAACCGCGATCCGAAGGATATGCTGCTGGAGCTGATCGGTTCGCCGCGGATCGTCAATCTGTCCTCGGTGAAGGATCCCTGGAACTACGGCGAGCCCTATGACAGCTACCCGATCGACACCGCGCGGCTGCGCAAGGTGGTCGAACTGGTTGCCGACAAGGGCGGCTGGGGACGCTCGGTACCCAAGGGCCATGGCCTCGGCATCGCGGTGCACAGGAGCTTCGTCAGCTACATCGCGACCATCGTCGAGGTGGCTGTCGACGACAAGGGCAAGCTGACGGTGCCGAGGGTCGACACCGCGATCGATTGCGGCACCTATGTCAACCCCGAGCGCATCCAGTCGCAGATCGAGGGCGCGGCAATCATGGGCCTGAGCCTTGCCAAATATGGCGAGGTCACCTTCAAGGACGGCAAGGTGCAGCAGGGCAATTTCGACGATCACCCGGTGATCCGGATCGACGAGGCCCCTGCCGTGACCAATGTCTACATCGTGCCGCCCCCGAGCCCCGATACGCCGCCGAGCGGCGTCGGCGAACCTGGCGTGCCGCCATTCGCACCGGCGCTGATCAATGCGATCTTCGCCGCGACCGGCAAGCGCATCCGTGCGATGCCGATCGGCAAGCAACTGGAGGCATGACGCGGAACGCAAACTCGCACCAACCGTTTCATCGGTCTGGAGAGGAGACAGATCGATGAAACACAATTTCCCGGCGCTCGCGGTGTCCCTACTGGCGGGCGCCTTTCTTTTGAATGCGCAAGCAGCGAACGCACAAGCGAACACGTCACCACCCGCGACTGCCACGCGGCCGGCGAAGACGCCCGCGGAGCAGAATTCCCTGCCGAACAACGCCCCACCGGCCACCACCAACCAGACCACAGGAGAAGCCAGCCGCGATCCGACGGTCAAGAAGATGAACGAGGACGAGAAGGCGAAGGTCGACAACAAAGGCAAGTAATCCCTAACGAAGAACGGCGGACCTTTCGGTCCGCCGCTTTGTCCCCCCGCTCCGCCGCGTCGCTATTTCTTGACCGCGAACACCCAGACGACGCCGCCCTGGGGAACGTTGTTCTCCACGCCGACATTCTGGGTGGCCAAGGCATCCTGGATACGCTGCGCGTCGACGCCCCAGCCCGACTGGATCGCGATATATTGCGTGCCGTCGACCTCATAGGACATCGGCATGCCCATGATGCCGGAATTGGTCTTCTGCTCCCACAGCAGCTCGCCACTCTTGGCATCGAAGGCCCGGAAGTTGCGATCGTTGGTGCCTCCGGCAAAGACCAGATCACCCGCTGTCGCGAGCACCGAACCGAACAGTTGCGATTTCGGGAAGGTGTGCGACCAGACCTTCTTGCCGGTCCCCGGATCCCAGGCCTGCAACTCGCCCATGTGAGTGGCGCCCGGGCGCACCGTCAGACCGATATCTTCCGGCTTGGTGCCGAGCCAGAGCTGGCCGGGAACCAGCGGCGTTTTCTCGCCGGAGAAGCCGCCGCAGAAATTCTCATTGGCGGGAACGTAGACGAGCTTGGTCTTCTGGCTATAGGCCGCCGACGGCCAATCCTTGCCGCCCCACAGCGACGGACAGAATTCGACCCGCTTGCCGAGCACCGGCTTGTGCTCGGGATCGACGATCGGCCTGCCGGTCTCCTTCTCGATGCCTTTCCAGACATTGGTGTACACGAACGGCCAGCCCGTCACATAGTTGATACGATCGGGCTTCGCTTCGAGAACCCAGAAGATCGCATCGCGCCCGGGGTGAATGAGCGCCTTGAACGGACGGCCTTCCCGTTCCACGTTGACCAGGATCGGCGCTTCGACCTCGTCCCAGTCCCAGGAATCGTTCTGGTGATACTGGAAGTGGGTCTTGATCTTGCCGGTGTCCGGATCGAGCGCGAGCACCGCGCTGGTGTAGAGGTTGTCGCCAGCATGCGCCGAGCCGGGCCATGGTGCGGCGTTGCCGACGCCCCAATAGATCGTCTTGGTGTCCTTGTCGTAATTGCCGGTCATCCAGGCCGATCCGCCGCCGGTCTTCCAGTCGTCGCCGCTCCACGTCTCGCTGCCGGGCTCGCCGGGGGCGGGAATAGTGAAGGTCCGCCACAGCTCCTTGCCGCTGTTGGCGTCATATGCGACGACATAACCACGGACGCCGAATTCGCCGCCGGAGCCGCCGACGATGACCTTGCCGTCGACGATCAGCGGCATCAGGGTCATGTACTGGCCCTTCTTGTAATCCTGCACCTTCGTATCCCAGACCACCTTGCCGGTCTTGGCATCGAGCGCGACCACATGGTCATCCGTCGTGGCAAGATAGAGCTTGTCCTGCCACAGGCCGACGCCGCGGCTGGTCGGATGCAACTGGAACAGATCTTCCGGAAGCTGCCGCTTGTATCGCCAATATTCGTCGCCGGTCTTGGCGTTGAGCGCGATCACCTGCCCCATCGGGGTTGCAACGAACATCACGCCGTTGTTGACGATCGGCGGCGCCTCGTGGCCTTCGATCACGCCGGTGGAGAAAGTCCATACCGGCGTCAGGCTCTTGACGTTCGAGGTGTTGATCTGCTCGAGCGGGCTATAGCCCTGCCCGTCATAGGTCCGCCGATACAGCATCCAGTTGCTCGGCTCGGGATTTTCGAGACGCGCCGAGGTCACCGGGCTGTAATTCTCGATCGGGCCAGCCACCGCGGCGGTTGAGACAAGGCACGCGAACGCCGCTGCACTCGTAAGAAGCCATTGTTTCCTGCTCATTAGATGCTACCTCCCTGCTCTGTTTTTCATTTACGACCTTTCGCAACTTTTAGTTGCATAAATCCAATTCGATCGCGTTGCCTGATCCTTTGCCTCAAACACCTACCTTTCCTACGAACGCCGCAGACACTGTGAGCGAACCGTCAGTAAGAGCCAACGGAAGCGCCGCCAGACGACGGGTTGCCGGCCCGAACACGACGTCCGCGCTGTGCCGCGGGTCATATTCGGAATTGTGGCAAAAACACTTGAGGACCTTCTGGTCGCTTTCGGCCGCCTTCACCCAACCGGTGGTCGGACATCCGGCATGCGCGCAGATCACTGAATAGGCGACGATGCCGTCGGCCGAACGCGCGCGCGTGTCATCATCGAGTTCATCGGGATTTAGCCTGATGACGAGCACTTCATTCAAACGCGAACCTTTGCGGACCACCGAGGTGGCGGGATCCTTCGGCCAGGCGCGCACCGGAGGGCCGCCTAGCTTGAGGTCGTCGGACTTGATGACTTGGCCGGCGCGGTCGCCTTCGGAGATAACGAGGAGATCGCCCTTCTTCGGCCGATCGCTGCTGCCGGGCTGATCCTCTTGCGCCGGAACAGGCGAGGCGGCCGCAACGCAGGCGCCGGTGGCAAGAACCTTCAGAAGCGAACGACGTGTCTGGTCTGGATGGTGCATCTCGAGTTCCATCTTGAGTTGAGGTGTAACACCGAGCTTGAATTCAGACCCGGTGCAAATGAGCGCCGGAACTCTGCCGAAAACAAGGCAATCAATGACTCCGTTGCAGCGAGTGGTTTTTTCTCTTGCCGTTCGTTGTCGACAGCAGTCGCGATGCTCAAGCCCTCATCACATCACGCGCGAGCAGCAATGCAATGATGATTTTTCGTATCAGGTTGGACGCTCCTGAATTTGTGCGGCGCGCCAAGGAACGTGTGCGATGCGGATGCAGGTGCACGGCGCCAACTGTAATAGCCCGCTAACACATCGAGCTCGCGAGAAACGCGCGCGCGAATGATGGGTTTCGCTTCGCTCTACCCATCCTACGATGTCGTCCCTGCGGAAGCAGGCACCCATAACAACCACAGGGAGGTGTTGCGGCGCCAACGAGCAGTTGCAGCGGAGCACATCACAAGCGCCTGCGGTTATGGGTCCCGGGTCCCGGCTACGCCTAGGAGCTTCGCCGCGGCGCGCAAGCCCGGGACGACGGCGGAAAGGTCTGATTTCAAATTTCAAACAGCGGAGGGGATGTGAGCTCGCGTTCTCGCGGCGCTTTGCGCCCGAGGCTTGCTTCACTTTCCACCCTCTTCGATATCAGAGGGCGCAGGGAAAGCCGGGTGCTGGTTGCACCCATGGGTCCCGTGCAACAAAAAGCACGGGGGTAGGACCACAGGTTCAACCGAAGCATTCCGGCTTTCCCTGCGCGATGGTTTTACGGTTTCCTTCGCGCTCTCCCCGGTGACCGGGCTTTCTTGCCACCGTCGCCTCTCGCGCGAACTTCTTCGCGCAAAAAGCTTAGCGCCATCACGTCCACCGCATCTCACCGCAACGTTCGTGACGATCGCGAGCCGCCCCTCATCCGCCGGTGAGACGCGCGGAGTTAAATCACTGATTTGCCCGACGGCGGAAGCAGAATGTTTTTTGCGCGGGGGCTGGACAGACTTTTGACTGATTTGCCCGTCGAGTCGTCGTGTCGCACCCAAGCACGCAAGATATCCTTGCACGCGAAGCGAAGCAGACTATCGCGGCGGCGTGAGGGTGCGACGTACCAGCAGCTCTTGGATGAGATCCGCTATACGATGGCTCGCGAACTTCTCGGACTGACGGAGCTATCAGTCGGCGAAGTTGCGGAGGCATTGTCCTATTCTGAGCAATCCGACAAGGGATTCCGCCGCTGGAGCGGCATATCCCCTAACGAGTGGCGCGTGGCCGCGCGGTCCGGGTCCGAAGCGATCGATGAGCCGGCTACCGGTCAATTTCAGAAGCGAGCAATCGATTCAAGGAGCGCCCGTAAGCACCGCGGAACAGTCGCCTGATCGCTTGTCGGCCCCGAGTATTGTCTCCAAACCGGGCCTACCGGGTCGCTCTTTTGTGCGGCTAGTGTCCGAGATTAGGTCGAACCGTTAGGTCAAAAGAAGAACCACGGAACTCGGGCATGTCTTTTGCTTCTCGACAGGAAGCCATCCTGCCGAGGTCAGTATGTTAGGAATTCCACGTCGATACAGCCATTTCGTATATGGAACCATACAATCGGGTTTGACGTGCGCCATCGCGGCGGCGATCGCCAGCTATCCACTCGCGCATTCAGGAGACGTCGTGATGTGGTGGCTGCAATCATGGATGTTCTCCTGGTTCGTCATGTTGCCAGTCGTGCTATTCGCAGCGCCAGTCATCCGGCGACTGGCACTTGCTGTGACAAAGGAGGATTAGGGCGGGCGATGACGGGTTTGCCTCCGGACGATCTGATCGCCGAACTCAGCAAGTCACGATCGATGTCGGCCACTGCAATTTTGGCTCCCATTCAGACACCCTGACTCGGCTCTTCGGGAGAGGGCGGCTGATTCTGGCGAGAACGGATCGGCGAATGCACGATCTAAGCAAAATCAATGTGCTTGTTCAGCGGCAACTCGCGGATGCGCTTGCCGGTGGCGGCGAAGATGGCGTTGGCGAGTGCGGGAGCGGCGGGCGGAACCGGAGGCTCGCCGATGCCGCGGATCGGGCTGCCGTTGTCGACGGCGCGCACTTCGATCGCCGGCGCCTGATTGAGGCGCAAGCCTTGATAGGCGTCGAAGTTCGTCTGCTCGGCGACGCCGTCCTTGAAGGTCAGTTCGCAATTGACAGCGTGGCCCAATCCCCAGATCACGGCGCCCTGAACCTGGTTCTCGAAATTGGTCGGGTCCAGCACCTTGCCGACATCGGCGGCGACGAACACCTTGTCGATCCGGATGCCGCGCGGCGTGTTCGAGACTTCCACGACCTCGGCCACCGGCACGCCGAATGACAGCGTGAACGCGATGCCGCGGCCGCGATCCTTGCCTGTAGCGCTGCCCCATTTCGACATCTCGCCCACGGCTTCAAGCACTCTGCGCGACGGCTCGTGCCAGCACAGCCGGATCAACTCCTTGAGCGGATCAGCGCCCGCCGCGTGGATCAACTCATCGAGGAAGCAGTTGTGCAGGAAGCCGTTTGCCGACGCGCCGACCGAGCGCCAGGAGCTTACCGGCACCAGCTCCGGCACGCGATAGCCGGTGACGCGATAATGCGGAATCCGGAACGGCTGGTCCCAGGCGCCCGCCACGATCGCGATATCCGGCCCGAAGGTCGGCATGTGCAGCCGGCCGATCTGAGAGGCTGTCACCGACGGGCAGGCGACCTTCAGATCATAGGCCTCGACCTTGCCATCCCTGACCGCGCCGCGCATGCGCGCCATGCCGAGCGGGCGCGGGAAGTCGTGGGTCATGTCCTCTTCGCGCCTCCAGGTCATCTTGATCGGAGATCCCGGATGCGCCTTTGCGAGCTCGACCGCCTGGCGGACATAGTCGTCCTCGAGGCGCCGGCCAAAGCTGCCGCCTGACATCAGCGAATGCAGGTGGACGTTCTCCGCCTTAAGCCCGCTGACTTCGGCCGCCGCCGCCACCAAGAACAGCGGCATCTGCGTGGCCGTCCAGATATCGAGCCGTCCGTCCTTGAGCTGGACCACGGCGTTCATCGGCTCGAGCGGCGCATGCGCGAGATATGGCACCTTGTATTCGGCCGCGATCACGCCATCGCCCTGCAGCGTCGTCTCGACATCGCCCTCATCCTTGAGCCGGCTATCCTGGCGCTCGCCTGTGAAGGACGCCGCGACCGTCTCGAACATCGCTGCGCTGGATGGAGGATAGGGCGGCGGGGCCCAATCGCATTTGATCAATTCCGCCGCCTGGAAGGCACGCCAGGTGTTGTCGGCGATCACGCCGACGCCGCCGCTGATCGGCACGACCGCAATGACACCCCTCGCCTTCTCCGCCGCGCTCGCGTCATATCCCTTGATGCCGCCGCCGATGGAAGGATTGGCGCGAACCGTCGCATAGACCATGCCGGGCATGCTGATATCGATGCCGAACGTGGCTGTGCCGGTCGACTTCGCGACGATGTCGATGCGCTGCATCGGCTTGCCGAGATAGCGCCACTCCGACTCCGGCTTCAGCCGGACCTTGCGCGGCGGTTCGATCTTGGCGGCTTCCGCTGCCAGCGACGCGTAGCTCAGCGCCTCGCCGCGCGGCGTGATCACGCTGCCGTCCCTGGTCTTCAACTGATGCTTTGGAATTCCAGTCTGCATCGCTGCCGCCTGCAACAGGACTTCGCGAGCGGCCGCGCCGGCAATGCGCATCTTCTCGTAGGCATCGGCAACCGACGACGATCCGCCGGTGATCTGCAGCCCCAGGAACTTGCTCACCGCGTCGCCCACGACGCGCGCCGAGCGCGCCTTGATGCTGCCGTCGGTTGCCGGAACGGGAAGGCCCTCGGCGGCGGCGATGCCGTTATAGTACGCGCTGCTCGGCGGTCCGAAATCGATCCTGATGTCGTTCCAGGCGATATCGAGCTCCTCGGCGACCAAAGCCGCAAGCACTGACGCGACACCCTGTCCGAGATCGGCGCGCGGCGTGATGATGGTGACGCCGGCCTGGTCGATGCGCACGTAAGGCGTCAGCGCCGCCTGCCCGTCGCCAAGCTCCTTCAGCAGCGGATTGATCGGCTCGCGCTTATAGGCATAGACGCCGAACGCGACGCCGCCTGCGATCACAGCAGTACCGATCAGGAAGGTGCGCCGCGCGATGGTGCCGGCCCTGCTCATGTCGGGCGGCCTTTGAGTTCACGCGCTGCGGTCTTGATCGCGGCGCGGATGCGCGGATAAGTACCGCAGCGGCACAGATTGCCGGACATCGCCTCATCGATATCGTCGTCGCTCGGATTGCCGTTCGCGCTGAGCAGCGCGGCGGCCGACATGATCTGGCCGGATTGGCAGTAGCCGCATTGCGCGACCTGATGCTCGACCCACGCCTTTTGGACCGCATGCAGCGCCGCCGGTGTGCCCAATCCTTCGATCGTGATGACGTCGGCTTTGACGTCGCCGACCGGCAGTGAGCAGGAACGCACCGGCTCACCACCGACATGCACTGTGCAGGCCCCGCACATCGCAATGCCGCAGCCATATTTGGGACCGGTGACGCCAAGCACGTCGCGCAAGACCCACAGCAGGGGCATCTCGTCTTCGACGTCAACCTCATGCGTCCTGCCGTTGACGATGAGCTGCATGCGACCTCCGGAACCCGTGCGATGACGATCCTCGATCGCATGCGCATTTGCTCTGCCGCTCTGGTCAGAGCAACAGCAGCCTATGCCAAAGCCCTGGCTCTGTCATAGCGGTTCGGGGGCAGTTCACACACGCGTGTGCGCGTTGCGCGGCATCACGCCGCACGCAATCGTAGCCGGGGTGGAGCGAACGCGTAACCCGGGGACCGCCGGCAAACGAGGATACAGGCGTCCCGGGTTGCGCTTCGCTTCACCCGGGCTACGAAAGTATCAGGCTACGGAAGCGTCAGGCGCGGCGGCGCTGCGGCGTGGTGCCGTTGGCGTCCCAGTGGCTCCAGCTCACGCTGGCGAGGCTTCGCCCGTCGGTGGCCAGCGGCCGCTTGGTTCGCCGCTCGTAATCGCCGATGCAGCGCTCCGCTTCCGTGATCTTCCGCTTCAGCTCGCTGATCGCTTGCTCGGTTTTTCGGTTGAAGGTCGGGATAGCGGCCCCCCCGAACCGGGCGATTTCCAATTCCTTGAGCGCAGCGCGGTGCTTCCTGACCTGCGCCCGTTGCCAGGCAATGTGGCTATCGCTGTCCGCCGTCATGTTGCAGCCACCAGCTTGGATCGTTGCGCGGCATTGGGCACTTCGATGTCAACCTCGAGCATCGAGACAAATTTGCCCCGATCCAGCTTGACCACGACCTTCTCCGGATCGAGATCCACATGCTTGGAAACCACGGCGAGGATTTCGGACCGCAGCAGCTCCAACAGTTCGGGCGCGCCGCTGCCACCGACCCCGCGTTCATGCGCGAGCAGGATCTGCAGCCGTTCCCGCGCGACCGGCGCGGAGCCGGAGCGGCCGCTCATAAGCCGCAGGAGATTCATCATGCCGCCCTCCGTCGTAATAGCCTGTTCATCAGTCCCTTGCGTTCAACCGGCACCGTCATGGGCACCGTCTCGCCCATCAGGCGGCGTACAGCGTCCATATAGGCTCGGGACGGCGCGCTGTTCGTGTTGTTCAGCGTGACCGGACAACCGACATTGGATGCGCGCAGCACGTCCTGGCTTTCGGGGATGATGCCGAGCAGCGGCGTCGCAAGGATCTCCAGGATATCGTCGATCGAGAGCATCTCGCCGCGCGAGGCGCGCGAGGCGTCGTACCGGGTGACCAGGAGGTGCTTCTCGACCCGCTCGCCCCGCTCTGCTTTGGCGGTCTTCGAATCCAGCATGCCGATGATGCGATCGGAGTCGCGCACCGATGACACTTCGGGATTGGTGACGATGACCGCCTCGTCCGCATAGCGCATCGCCAGCGTCGCGCCGCGTTCGATACCCGCCGGGCTGTCGCACAGGATCCAGTCGAACTTGGTCCTGAGCTCGTTGATGACCCGCCGCACGCCCTCATCCGTGAGCGCGTCCTTGTCGCGGGTTTGCGACGCCGGAATCAGCCACAGATTCTCCAGGCGCTTGTCGCGGATCAGCGCCTGCGAGAGCTTGGCGACGCCCTGCACCACGTTGATGAGGTCGAACACGACCCGCCGTTCCGCGCCCATCACCAGGTCGAGGTTGCGCAAGCCGACATCGAAGTCGATCACGACAACGCTTTGTCCGGCTTGCGCAAGAGCCGCACCGAGCGCAGCCGTGGACGTCGTCTTGCCGACGCCTCCCTTCCCAGACGTCACGACCAAAACCTTGGCCATTTTCTCTCCTCCTTTGGTCGATCAATTCAGCGCTGTGATTTTGAGGGAATCGTCTTCGAGCCATGCCTGGGCCGGCCGGCTGCGCAGGCTTTCGCCGATGTCCTCTGCGGTCTGGTAGTAGCCATCGATGGCCAGTAGTTCGGCTTCGATCCTCTGGCAGAAGATCCGTGCCGATGAATTGCCGTTGATGCCGGCCATCGCCCGGCCGCGCAGCGTTCCATAGACATGAATGGAACCGCCGGCGACGATTTCGGCGCCCGAGCCGACCGAGCCCAACACGGTGACATCGCCATCCGTGAACACGATCGACTGGCCGGAACGCACCGGCTGGTCGAGCAGCAGCGATGTCTGTTTCGGCTTCGCCGGCTTGGCTTGCGGCTTTGGCGGCTCAGACTGCGGGAGCCCGCAGGGCCGGCCGCCCGTGAGCAGCGGCGGCAGGCTGCTCGTGAGATGGTCGGGGCTGACGCCCTCGATGCCGAGCACGCGGATGTTGCGCTGCTCGAGGTTGGCGACGAGATGCTGGATCGCGCTCTGGCTGAGGTCCAGCGCCGAGAGGTCGAGCACCACCGGCTTGCCGACGAAGAATCCGGGTGAACGGGCGAGCGTCGCGTCGATTTCCCCGAGCCAGTTCATGATCGGGACCACGGGGGTAAACACGAACGCAACGTAGGATCGGCCCCGCATGCGGACCAGTTGACGGTTTGACTGCACAGGTGCGTCCATCGCGGCCGACTCAGCTCCTTTTCGAATGGTTAATGATCGGTAGCCATGGTTAATCATCCGTTAACGGCCCTGTCATTCCACGGAATAAAGGCATAAAAGGCCTGTCCCGGTGGACCGGAGGGCAACAGCATGACGAGGCGGCCGGCGAATCAGTGCCGTAGCCCGCCTATAGAGATCTCAGGAGATCATGGCGATCCGGCGATGATGCCGAAGCGCAGGCCCTTTTCCTTGAGCCAGCGGCGATAGGCGACGGAGGAGCCGTCGGCCCGGGTCGGGATTTCCGCGCGCGGCTCGAGCGGCAGCCGCAGGGGACGCTGGTTCTCGACGACGATGCGGTCCTGCGAAAAGATCACCTGCTCGAACTTCAGCATGTCGTTGTAGGCCGACTGCGCATCGACCAGGAACATCACCGGCTGGGCGCGGCACAGTTCCTCCTCGATCGGCTGGATGAACAGCGCGATCGCATCGAGCCGCGAGGGGGCCGAGGGGCAAACCCGGTAGAGCATCACCGTGAACGGCGACGGCACGCGGTAGGTGAGCTGCACGAAATCGCCTGATGATTCCGTCACTGCGATTCGCGGCTGGAAGAAGCGGCAATTGCTCGCCCAGACCTCGTCGACGTCGCGGCGGATTTCGCTCTCATAGCTCGGCACCTCCGTGTGCGGCACGGCGCCGAGGATGTCGTGATGGACGTAAGGGAAATGCGCCATGTCGAGGAAATTCTCGATCACCCGCGGCGCGGAGGTGCGCATCTTGACCCAGCCGCAAATCACGAAGCGGCGGTCCTCCTCCGCGGCCTCAGCGATGTCAAAGATCTCGCGCCGCGGCTGGCCGAGCGTGGTCCAGAGGCAGCCATAGCGCTCGCGGGTCGGCAGCGGCGCGGCCGGTGTGCCCGCGACGACTTCCCGTACGCGCGGGGCGCCATCGGCGTCGCAGTCGATGATCAGATCCTGGCCGAGCAAGCGCGTGAGGCGCGGCGTTGCCGTCACCTCGGACAATGTCTCGATCGCGTACCATTCGTTCAGCGCGACGGGATCGGTGGTCTTGGCCATCGCCTCCCCCGTCAGACCGCGCCGGTCCACTGCACCGAGCCGTGGACGTGCTCGGCAAGCCAGGCGGCGCGGCGCGCGAACAATCCCGGCGCCACCTCGTGAACGTGATCGATCAGCGCGCGCAGATCGGCTGTCTTCAACCGGCCGTCCTCGACGACGATCCGGCCGTCGACCATTGTCAGCGTAACATCGCCGCCGCGCACGGCGTGCACCAGATTGTGCTGCAGGTTGAAATAGGGTCCCTCGCCGAACAGTGGCGTCATCCGCGGCGTGTCGGTGCGCACCGCGATCAGGTCGGCCTTCTTGCCGATCTCCAGCGAGCCGATCTCATGGTCGAGGCCGATGGCGCGGGCGCCCATGATCGTGCCCATCCGCAGCGCGGTCCACGAATCCAGCGCCGCGGCATTGAGCGACTTCAGCTTGCCGAGCAGCGAGGCCGCCTTCATCTCCTCGAACATGTCGAGATTGTTGTTCTCCTTCTCGCCGTCGGTGCCGAGGCCGACGGCGAGGCCAGCCTGCAGCATCGCCTCGACCGGCGCAATGCCGCTGGCGAGCTTCATGTTGCTGACGGGATTATGCGCGACCGAAACGCCGCGGCGGGCGAGCAGCGCGATCTCGGCATCGTCGAGCCAGACCGCATGCGCGATCATCGCTCGCGGCGTCTCGAACAAGCCGAGATCGTCGAGCACGAACATCGGCCGCTTGCCGTAGCGCTTCTCGAACTCGGCGACCTCGATTCCAGCCTCGCTGCAATGGGTGTGGAAACCAGTGCGGTGGCGTTTCGCCATCTCGACCGCGCGGCGTTGCGCGGCTTCGTCGGCATAGAAGAGGTGCTCGAGCCCGACCCAGACGGAGATGCGACCGTTCTCCTTGCCGTGCCAGCTCTCGATCATCCGTTCGTTGTCGTCGAGCGTGTCGAAATAATTGTAGTCCGGATGCTCGCCGACATAGGGCACCGCGACGAGGCGGTTGCCGATGGCGCTGGCCGCGCGTGCGCTGCCATCCATGAAGCGCCACATGTCGACCGTCGTGGTGGTGCCGGAGAGCACGCTCTCGGCGTAGCAGAGATAGGACGCGGCCTCCGCCTCGTGCGGCCGGAGCACGCGATGCATCGGATTGATGTGCAGGCGCAACCAGTCCCACACCGGCAGGTGCTCGGCGGTGCCGCGCAGGAAGCCGGAATGCATGTGGCAGTTCACCAGCCCCGGCATCACCAGGCAGTTCTTGAGGTAAGTGACCTCGGCCGCCGGCTCGGCGGCGCACAGTGCGGCGCTCTTGCCGACCGCGGCAATGCGGCCGCCGCGCACCAGCACCGCGCCGTCGGCGATAACACGGTTGGCTTCGTCCATGGTGAGAACGAAGTCGGCAGCGATGATCTGGTCCTTTGCGTTCATGCCGCCTGCTCTGCAGGTTTCATGCCGGTGATCAAATCGGCGGCGCGCTCGCCGATCATCACCACGGGCGCATGGGTATTGCAGGACGGGATGATCGGGATCACCGAGGCATCCGCGATGCGCAGCCCCTCGACGCCGCGCACCCGCAACTCCGGGTCGACCACGGCGCGCTCGCCTACGCCCATCGCGCAGGTGCCGCAGGTGTGAAAGAAGGTCGAGCAGCTCATGCGGATGAATTCGATCTTCTCGCTACGCGACAACATGCGGTCGGGCGCGGCCGGCGCCGCGATGAGATCGGCGAAGGCCTTGGTAGCGGAGAGTTCCACGATGGTGTCGAGGCCGGCGATCAGCGCTTCGAGGTCGGCGGGCTCGGCGAGGAAGTTCGGCTGCAGCTCGATCGCCGCACCGGGCTCGGCGCTGTTGAGCCGCATGCGGCCAATGCTGGCGGAGCCCATCAAGCCCGGCGACATCGCGAAGATATCTCCTGAGAGATCGTAAGCCGCGGCAACCTCATCGTTGGCGTGACGGCCCTGCACGACGAAGGCGTGGAGATCGGGTGCGGTGCACGCAGCGGCGCTCTTCCAGTTCATCATGCCGCCGCCGCCATTGTCGCGGACCGGCCCGAGCGGCGCCTTGGCACGAAAGTTCATGCCCATCAACAGCGGATGGTCCTGCAGATTCTCGCCGACGCCTGCGAGGTCGGCGATGACTGATACGCCGAGCCGCGCCAATTCCTCGGCAGGCCCGATGCCGCTCGTCAGGAGCAGCCGCGGCGTGTCGATCGCACCGAGCGCCAGGATGATCTCGGAGTCCGCGCGCGTCTCAACGATGGCGCCGTCGATGATCGCGCGCACCGCGCGGGCGCGGCGGCCCTCGAACGAAAGACCGATCGCGAGCGCGTTGGTGCGGATGGTGAGATTGTTCCGCTCCGTCATCGGGTGGAGATAACCGCGCGCCGCGCTCCAGCGCTTGCCGTAGCTAGCGTTGAGATTGGGAAGGCTGGCGCCCTCGTTGGTCGCACCGTTCGGATCGTCGATCACGGGGATGCCGAGTTCGGCGGCGCCCGCGAGCATGGCGAGCGCGATCGGATGCGGATCGCGCGGCCGCTCGATGCGCAAAGGACCGCCGGCGCCGCGATAGTCGGAGGCGCCGCCCTCCCAATCCTCAGCTCGCTGGAAGTAAGGCAGCACGGAACGGAAATTCCAACCGGTCGCGCCCGCCGCCTCCCAGGCGTCGTAATCGGCGGGATGGCCGCGGTACCACAGCATCGCGTTGAGGCTCGACGATCCCCCGAGCACGCGGCCGCGCGGAATCGCGATGCTGCGATCGTTCAACTCGCGCTGCGGCGCGTAGCGATAACCCCAATCGTAGGGACCACCGAGCAGCGCAGTCCAGTTCGCGGCATCCGCGATCGCGGCGATGCCGATATCCGACGGGCCGGCTTCGAGCAGCAGCACGCTCGCATCGCTGCGCTCAGCCAGCCGCCGCGCCACCACCGCGCCGCCGGATCCGCCGCCGACCACGATGTAACCATAGGCGGGGAGGAGCGCGGTCATCGCGCAACACTGGTTGGTAAGACAGTCTGGCCGCGCACTCGCCTCACCTCTCCCCTTGTGGGAGAGGTCGGATCGCATCGCAAGATGCGATCCGGGTGAGGGGTCTCGCTCTCTCGTGGGACCTGATCGCCCTCACCCGGCGCTACGCGCCGACCTCTCCCCGATGGGGAGAGGTGCAGAAGCCACGCGGCTGCAGATCGATCCAATCTCACCATCCGCTAATTATGCTCGCTCGGGCCCATGATGACGATGTTCTCGGTGCGCTCGACGTGGCGGACGAAGATGTATTTGTCCTCGCGCCCGTCGCTGTGCTTGCGCTTGATGTCGGGCTGCACCGTGCCGGACACTTTTGCCACGACCAGATATGGCTCCTGCGCCGCCAGCCCGTCCGCGCAATGGCCGTCGAATTCCTCGACCGTGCGCGTGGTATAGGCCCGCGTCACGCCCGCGCCGCGCGCGATCGCGGCTATGTCGACGCGCCCGCTTGCCGTATGCGTCGGCGGGCCGCCGATCGACTGGTAGCATTCATTGTCCCAGACCACGATGAACAGATTCTTCGGCTGCTCGTTGGCGATGGTGGCGAGGATGCCGAGGTTGAACATCATGCCGCCGTCGGTATCGAGCGAGACGATGCGCCGATGCGGCAGGCCGGCGGCGAGCCCAAAGGCCTGCGCGCTGACGCAACCGAGCTGCTGCTGGAACAGGCTGGCATCGCGCATATGCGGAGCGGCGTTGTACCATTCGTCGACACTCGCACCGAGCGAGAGGATCACGAGTTCGTCGGAGAGCCGGCGCGCCAGCGCCTTCATGCAGTCGAACCGCTTCATCGCACCACGCTCCCGCCCAGCGCGACCGCCGAGTGATAATAGGCCGAATAGGACCAACTGAACGCATCGGTGATGGCGCGCTCGATCCGCTCCTCTTCCGTCACGATGCGATAGGGAATGCGCAGCGCGTTCAGCACCGGCTCCATGGTGATGCCGTGCGGGATCGCCCACCAATTGTTCTCGCCGAGCTCGCCGCGATAGCTCATCAGCATCACCACTGGGATGCCGGCCCCGAGCCCCATCCGCGCCAGCGGCTCGACCGAGGCGCGCAGGCCCGAATTCTCCATCACCAGCGCCGCGCGCTTGCCCGACAGGAACACGCCACCGCAAATCGCGGCGCCCTCGCCTTCATTGGTGACGCGAATGGTGCGGATATCCGGGTCGGCGTCGAGCGCCGGATAGAGCTCTTTGAATAGCGAGTCCGGCAGATAGCAAACGATGCTGACACCTGCTTTCTTCAAGCCGCGGATCACGGCGTCGACGGCGGATGGCTTCATGCAGATTCCCTTTTCGGGCAAAATCTCAGGCGCGAGATGTTCTGAATAGGCCCTGATTTCTCACCAGCCTGATGCGCCATGCGCAACATGTCTCAGCCGCCGGACAGGCCCTCGATCGCCCGCGTCAGCATGGTGGCGAGGCTCGAGGCCGCTTCCGACATGCCGGACTTGGCGCGCGACAGCAGCACCAGCTTTCGTGGCCGCAATTTGGGATCGCGCAGCGGCACGAACACCAGCGCCCCGCTCCTGATCTCGCGCTGAACGCCGATGCGCGTCTGCAACGCGACGCCGTTGCCGCGCATGGCAAGATCGGCCATGACCGTGATCGAGTTGGTCAGCGCGCGGCGCCCGAAATCGATCGATGAGCCGTTCAGCGCGTCCTCGATCGACGCCCCGAGCGAGAGGCTGGCATCCGACAGCACGACGCGCTCGCCCGCGAGATCGAACAGCCTGAGCTCGCTGCGGCCGGCGAGCCGGTGCCCGGGATGCATCAGCGCCCCCATATTCAGCACCGTGCCGGCGAGCCGCTGCGCGTTGCGCGGCGTCTTGATGTCGAAAGCGATGCCGATGTCGCATTCGCCGTCGGCCACCGCGTCGAACGCATGTTCCGATCCCATCACCTTGATGTCGACGGTGATCGCCGGATAGCTCTCCCAGAACGTCGACATCACGTCGAGCAACAACCCGCGCGCGATGCTCTCCACCACCGCCACCGTAACAGTGCCGCGACGAAGACCCTGGAGGTCGGTGATCTCGGTGTAGGCGCGCGTCATCTCGCCCTGGCTGGCGCGCGTGCGGTAGAGCAGGATTTCGCCGGCGCTGGTGAGTTTCAGCCGCTGGCGGATGCGCTCGAACAGCGGCGTCTGCAGTTCGTCCTCGAGCTGACCGATCACGCGACTGATCGAGGACGGCGCGACATTGAGCACGCGCGCGGCCTGCCGGATCGAGCCGAGCTGGGCGACGAGCTGGAAATAATGCAGGCGCGTCGAGATCAGGCCGAGCCGGTGTGGATCCATCTGCTACTCGAACAGCGGCGCGAGCCGCATTTCCGGCACCAGCACCAGCCCCTTGTCGGTGATGCGGATTTCGGGGATCACCGACAGCGGGATCAGGTTGAAGCCCATATAGGGAATGGTGCAGCCGGCTTCCTGCCATGCCACCTTGAGTTTCTGCACCTGTTCGGCGACCTCGGTCACCCGCTTGTCCGAGAGCAGGCCCGCGATCGGCAGCGGCACCATCGCCTTCACCTTGCCGTCGGCAACGACGCAGACGCCGCCTTGATGATCCCTGATCGCAGCAAGCGCGACCTGCATGTCATCTTCGTTGGTGCCGGCAATGATGACGTTGTGGCTGTCATGCCCCACACTCGATGCCACCGCGCCGTGCTTGAGACCGAAATCCTTGAGGAGACCGTGGGCAACATTGCCGGCCGATTTGCCGTGGCGTTCCACGACAGTGACGAAACAGAGGCCGTAGCGCTCGAACAGCGGCTGCCAGTCATTGGCGGGCTCGATCGTGATGCGGTCGTGGATCAGGGTGATGCCGGGCAGCGCGGTTCTGATAGCATTGACGGTGCAGACCTCGGTCGGCAGCACCGGCGTCAGCTTCACCTCGTCAGGCAATTTCACCGTCGAATAAGCGGCTTGCGGATAGCGGTAGCGCTTCGACAAAGCGGCATCGAGCAGTGGCGTGATCTTGCCGTTCTCGACCACGCATTCGCCGCCATACCAGGTGGCGCGCGGCTTGAGCGAGTCGTCGAGCAGCACCAGGTCGGCGCGCCGCCCGCCGCCGAGGCCGCCGATCTCGCCCTCGGCACCGAAGCGCGTGGCGCCGTGCAGCGACCCCATCGACCATGCCTGTTCCGGCGACATGCCGGCTTTGACGGCCTCGCGCACCACCCAGTCGAGACCGAATTGCAGGAGATCGTCGGCATCGCGATCGTCGGTGCAGACGGCGACGCGCTTATGCGACGCGCCGAGTTCGGTGATGGTGCGGATCGCCTGCGGCAGCGAATGCCACGGCGTGGTCGGCGGACCGCCGCGCAGGAAGATCCAGACGCCGGCTTCCAAGAGATCGTCGGCGATGTCGCGGTCGATCGCCTCGTGCGTGTCGGTGACACCGCTCGCGGCATAGGCCGCGACGAATTCACGGCCATAGACATGGCCCGACACCGGCCGTCCGCGCTTGAGCGCCGCGGCAAGGATCGCGTGGCTGCGCTCGTCGCCGAGCGTCACGGGGACGAAATCCATCTTCTCGCCGAGCGCCACCGCCTCTGGCCAGCGGTCGAACAGGCCGGCGATCTTCTCCGCGGTGAGATCGCCGCCGGCGGTCTCGAGTTCCGGCGAGGTGGCGGGCACCGTGCTCGGCACGGTCAGGAAGATCGAGAGCGGTGCCTCGCGCGCATCCTCCAGCATCGCCTCGACGCCGGCGACGTCCATCACATTGCCGATCTCATGGCTGTCGCAGAAGATCGTCGTGGTGCCGTTGAGCAGGGCCGCTTCGGCATAGGCGCAGGCCGTCACCATCGAGGATTCGATATGGATGTGCGGATCGACCAGCCCTGGCGCGATGATGCAGCCAGCAACGTCCTTGATCGCGGCGTCGCCCCCGGCAGCCTTGTGCGCGCCGGCCGGCTTCACCGCGGCGATCCGCCCGCCTGCAATCCAGATCTCCCTGTTGTCGATGATCCGCTCCGAATAAGTCGAGAGCACGCGCGCGCCCGTGATGACGAGATCGGGCGCCGCCCGTCCCGACGCGACGTCGGCGAGACGGCGGGTCATGGTGTGGAGCGGCTGGACGGAGAAGCGGGTGAGCCTTGTCATGGCGGCCTCTTACGTTGCGGGTGCGTGATCGGCCTCAATAATAGTCGGGAATGCCCGGCATGGTAACGAACCCCGGGGTAGTCCGCACGCGGCGCATCCAGCGCCGCAGCGCCGGATAGGCCTCATGTTCGACGCCGAAATCGCGGCTCAGCGCGATTGCCGGGAACAGCGCGAGATCGGCGAGCGATGGATTGTCGCCGACGAACCAGGCGGCGCGATCGAATTCGCGTGCCGTCATGTGATCCTCCATCAGGCGGAAGGCGCTCCGCGCGGCAAAGCCTAAGGCCACCTCGTCACCGGGCTCGTCGAACATCGCCAGCCGTCGTGCGAGAAAGGCGGCATGGAGATCGCGGCTGGCAAATTGCAGCCACATCGCGACCAGGCCGCGCGCCTTCGGTTCGGCGGGCAGCCACGCGTTACCGTTGTCATGGGCGCGGGCGAGATAGGTCATGATCGCTTCCGCTTCGCTCAGCACGAAATCGCTGTTCGTGAGGATCGGCAGGCTGCCGCGCGGATTGAGTGCCATCAGCGCAGGCGCGAGATGTTCACGACCCGGCACCATGTTGACCGGGACCTTGCGGTAGGACAATCCGAGCACGGACAGGAACAGCCGCACCTTGTAGCAATTTTCGTCGAGCTCGAAGTCGTAGAGAGAAATCTCGCTCACGGCGCCACCCCGTGATGCACTTCGCCGGTGGGCCGCGCCGCTCCTTCGATCTCACGTCGCAAGGCTTCACCCCAGGCGGAGACGCGCTTCTGGCTATCGCCGGAATGGACGTCCGGCGGTCCGGCAATGACGATGTGAAGTGCGGCTTCCACATCGGATAGCGGCTGCACCGCGACCAGAATTTCGTCGCCGCCGCGCTTCAGCGAGACCAGCGCATCGGTGCGCGACCGCTGCGTCGCGCCGCCGGCATTCTTGAGCGATGGGCATTCGGCGAGAACGAGCGCGTCGAACACCTTGGCTGCCGAAGCATCGACATAGAGGCTGCGCACCGGTGTCACCGGCGCGCGCTCGGCAAACCCGATGTCCTGCGGCGCACCGCTGTCGAGCTCGTTATAGGCCCAGACAATGCCGAGCCGTTCGATCGACGGATAGGTTGCAACCCGGATCGTGCTGGGGACGGCAAGATCGGGATGCGCCGGAATATAGCGGCATTGCGCCGCCGTATCGTACTGCCAGCCGTGATAGAGGCAGACAATATGATTGTCCCGCACAAAACCGAAACTCAAGCGCATGCCCCGATGCGGGCAGCGATCTTCCCAGACATGCGAAGCGCCCGCGCTGTCGCGCCAGACCACAAGCTCGCGGCCGAACAGCCGCGCGCCGGTGGACGTGCCACGCTCCAGCCCCTCCGCCAGCGCGACCGGATACCAGCCTGTTTCCATCAGCCCATCTCCATCACCAAGCTCCAAACGGGGTGCAAGACTTACGCCGAGGCATTTTTCCGCCAGACATCCCGCACCAGGCAGTCGATCGGCCCGAGGCTGCACGCCATCTCGAACGCATCGACCAGCGCCGGCTGTCCTGAAACCGCCACCTCGATGCAATCAGGCGTCGCCGTCTCCACCACCGCGTCGAGCTGCAACCGCTGCGCGCGGTGGTTGACGAACTCGACGAAGCTGTCGACGCGAAACTGCCCAGCGAAGACGATAACGGTGGCTCCCTGCATGCGCTCACATCCCTGTGGTTCGATTTATTCGAGCGTGCCGCGATCAGGGCAAGCGGAAAGATTGCCCATGCATATCCTTTGAGCAGAGAAGCAGCGATCTGCTTGTTTTTTAAGGCATCGTTGCCGAACGATGTTGCGCTAGCGCGATCACCGCAATCGAAAAAAAGCGCCTATGCGAAACAGCCCACGACAGACACGCTGACTATGCGCAAGCGTGCGGGATGGGCCGGTGATGCCGCCGATGCGCGTGCTGCGGCATGGACCTTGCTACGGAAATCTTTCGGTAACAGAGCGCCGACACGCTGTGTCGACGATCGGCATTGCCCGGAGTTTCCGGCTGGTCTTGGCCACGGCAACGATCCGCAAGAGTACACGGGCTCCAACACGAGGCTTAGCTCAACCATGTCAGACCTCCGCCATCTGTCCCGCCGGCGCTTCCTGAACCTCGGCGCCGCCGCCGGCTCCTCGCTCCTGCTGCCGCCGGGCCTGATCCGCTCCGCGCATGCCGCGGCACCGCTGCCGGCGATCGCCGAGAAGGACGCCGTGATCGCCTTCGGCCACACCGGTCCCGTCACCGATGAAGGCTGGACCTGGAGTCACGACCAGGGGATGAAGGCGGTGAAGGCTGCGTTCCCGCAAGTGAAGACCGTGTTCGTGGAGAGCATCCCCTACTCCGCCGATGCGACGCGCACTTACCGGCAGTTCGTCTCCGAGAATGCCTGCATGGTGTTCGCGACTTCGAACTATGGCGACTTCCTCTACGACGTGGCGAAGCGCTCGCCGAAGGTCGCGTTCTACGAATGCGACGGCCGCAACCCGCTCGACAATCTCAGCACCTATTATGTCGCGCACTGGTACCCGACCTATGTCACCGGCGTTGCCGCCGGCCTGATGAGCAAGAGCGGCAAGCTCGGCTATGTCGCATCCTTCCCAGTGCCTTCGGTGTTCTCCGGCACCAACGCGTTCCTGATGGGCGCGCGCTCGGTCAATCCGAACGCGACCATGCAGGTCATCACCATCAATTCCTGGTTCGATCCGCAGGCCGCGACGCAGGCCGGCACGGCGCTGCTCGACAATGGCTGCGACCTCCTGTTCGGCATCATGGACGAGGCCGGCTATCTGCAGGTCGCCGAGAAGCGCGGCGCCAAGGCGGTGATGTGGAACACCGACATCCGCCGCTACGGGCCGAAGGCCTACATCAGCTCGATCGTCATCGACTTCAAGCAATACTATGTCGGCGAGGTGAAGAAGCGGCTCGAAGGCACCTGGACGCCCTCCAGCACCATCCTGCCGATGGGCGCCGGCGTCGACCGCGACGCCTGGGGCGAGAGCGTGCCGGAGGATATGCGCAAGCAGGCCGACGCGGTGCGCGAAAAGATCCTCGGCGGCTGGTCGCCTTTCGTCGGCGAGATCAAGGACGCCAAGGGCAATGTGAAAGTCGCCAGTGGCAAGCGCATGAGCGAGACCGAGCTCTACAACTGGGATTGGCCGATCGCCGGCATCTCCGGGCTCTGAAGCTGACCGTGATGGCGATGCCCGGTGTCACCGAACGTCCTCCCGGCACGCCGCCACTCGTACAGCTCCGGGGCATCGCCAAGTATTTTCCCGGCGTCGTTGCCAATCAGGACGTGGACCTCGAAGTATGGCCCGGCGAGATCCACGCACTGCTGGGTGAGAACGGCGCCGGGAAATCCACCTTGATGAATGTCCTGACCGGCATCTACCAGCCCGATGCCGGGGAGATCGTCATCGACGGCTACCTGAAAAGCTTTGCCTCGCCGGTTGAGGCGATCGCGGCCGGGATCGGCATGGTGCATCAGCATTTCAAATTGGTGCGCGCCTTCACCGTCGCCGAGAACATCCACCTCGGCTGGTCGGAAACGCCGCGCAGGATCAGCGCGCAGGAACTGGAAGCGCGCACCGCGCAGCTCTCGGCCTCGCTCAATCTCGCGGTCCGCCCGGGCGCGCGGATCGACGAACTCTCGACCGGCGAGCAGCAGCGGGTCGAGATCTTGCGCGTGCTCGCGCGCAAAGCGCGTGTGCTGATCCTGGACGAGCCGACCGCTGTGCTGACGCCGTCGGAAGCGCGCGAATTGTTCAAGGCGCTGAAGGAATTCGTCGCGCGCGGCAACGCCGTGATCTTCATCAGCCACAAGCTGGACGAGGTGCTGGAGATTTCCGACCGCATCACCGTGCTGCGCGGCGGCCGCAAGGTGGCGACCGAACCGACCGGCGCCTGCAGCGAAAAGATGCTGGCGAAATTGATGGTTGGGCACGAGATCGTGCTCGACGATTTACGCGCACGGGGACCGAACGCAGTCGCCAAAGCCAACGAGCCGGTCGTCAGCTTGCGCGAGGTAACGGCACGGGACAGCACCGGCCATGTCGTACTGAACAAGGTTTCGCTTGATATCGCGGGCGGGGAGATCCTCGGTATCGCAGGAGTGGCCGGCAATGGGCAGAAAGAGTTGAGCGAACTCCTGACCGGAATGCGCGCGGCCAGCTCCGGACAGATCACGCTCGGCGGACGCGATGTCTCCACCGCTGATGCTGCTGACTTCTCCGATTTCGGCGTCGGACATATCCCGGAAGACCGGCTGCGCAGCGGACTGGCACCCGCGCTCAGCGTCACCGACAACGCGGTGATCCGGGAATATGACCGCGCGCCGGTCTCGCTCGGACCGTGGTACCGGCCGCGCGCGGCAGCGGCGCTGGCGCGCAAGATAGCGGAAGCCGCTGCCGTGATGGTGCCGAACTATTCGATGCCGATCCGCAACCTCTCCGGCGGCAATCAGCAGCGTTTCGTGGCGCGGCGCGAGATGCGGATCGCGACCAAGCTTCTCGTCGCCGCCTATCCGAGCCGCGGCCTCGACGTCGGCGCAATCAACACCATGATGCGCTATTTCGTCGAGCTGCGCGATGCCGGCGTCGGCATCGTCGTGATCTCGGAAGAGCTCGAGGAACTGCTCAACCTCTCCGACCGCATTGCGGTGATGTTCCACGGCGAGATCATGGGCATTGTCGATAGCGCAGGCGCCGATATCGAACAGATCGGCCTGATGATGGGCGGCCAGCGCGCGGCCATACCGGTGCGCGCGGCTGCGATGGTGCATTGACGATGGCAATCCGTTTGCAACGCCTGCCATCGGCCTCGCCTGCCATCGCGCTTGCGGCGCGTGCGATTGCGATCCTGCTGGCGCTCGTCACCGCCGGCCTCCTGCTCGCGGCCAGCGGCGCGCAGCCGCTCAAGCTGGCGCAGCAGGTGTTGAAATCGACCTTCGGCTCCGGTTTCGGCCTTGAGGACGTCGGCCTGCTGGTGACGCCGCTGATCCTCACCGGGCTTTCTGTTGCGGTCGCGCTTCGTATCGGCGCCTGGAATATCGGCGCGGAGGGACAGTTCTATGCCGGCGCCTTTGCCGCGACCGGCGTGGCGCTGTTCATCCCCGGTCCCACCATCGTGATGCTGCCGCTGATGTTCGTCGCCGGCGCGCTCGGCGGGCTGCTCTGGATTTTGATCCCGACGCTTGCGCGCGCCTATGCCGATGTCAGCGAGCTGATCACGACGCTGCTGCTCAACTTCGTCGCCACGCTGCTGGTCTACTATGTCGCGACCGGCCCTTGGCTCGATCCCGGCGGGCATGCGCTCGGGACCACCGCGCGGCTGAAGCACGACATCCCCGAATTCATCGGCATGGTGCATTGGGGCTTTCCGATCGCGATCCTCTTGGCCGTGATCACGGCCGCCGCCTTCAGCTTCACGCGTTGGGGCTATGAGGTACGGATCGCGGGCTCGAACCCGCAGGCCGCCAAATATGCCGGCATGCCGTTCCGTCGCCATTTGATCGTGGTGATGCTGCTCTCCGGCGCGATCGCAGGCATCGCCGGCATGCTCGAGGTCGCCGGCACCGTGCATCGCCTGCAGGGCGGCATCTCAAACAATTTCGGCTATCTCGGCATCATGGTCGCGGTGCTGGCACGCGGCTCCTGCATCGGCGTTATCGCCGGTGCGGCGCTGATGGCCGTGATCCTCAATTCCGGCATTATCCTGCAGACCCAGGGCATTAACACCTCAACTGTACTCGCCATCACCGGGCTCATCCTGTTCTTCACCGCTGTCGGCGACGAACTCGCGCATTTCCGCATCGTCAGCAGCAAACCGGCGGAGGCCTGAAGATGGATCTGATCGCGGGCATCCTGCACACCTCTCTGCTCGCCGGCGGGGTGCTGGCGCTGGCCGCGCTCGGCGAGGTGCTGGCCGAGCGTGTCGGCGTGGTCAATCTCGGTGTCGAAGGATTGATGGCGCTCGGCGCGATATCGGGGATTGCCGCCGTCGTCACGACCAGGAGTCCAACCGCCGGTTTCGCGCTGGCGCTCGCGGTTGGGTTTATGGTCGGCATGGTGTTTGCCGCGATCACGGTCTATCTGCGCGCCAACCAGGTGCTGTGCGGCCTCGCATTGACCTTGATGGGCACGGGCTTTGCCGCGACCGTCGGCAAGGCCTATTCCGGAATCCCGGCGCCGGCGACGTTCACCGGCGTCGAGATCCCCTATCTCAGCTCGATCCCGCTGATCGGCCAGGTGCTGTTCACGCAGAATGTGCTGGTCTACCTGATCTACATCATCCTGCCGGTGATGCTGCACTTTCTGATGTTCCGCACGCGCCACGGCCTCAACTTGCGCGCCGTCGGCGAGAACCCGGCAGCGGCCGATGCGGCAGGGATCGCCGTGCAACGGATCCGCTTCTGGTATGTGACCGCGGGCGCGGCGCTCGCTGCCGGCGCCGGCGCCTATCTCACGCTCGCCTTCGTGCCGTCCTGGTCGGAAGGCGTCGTCGCCGGGCGCGGCTGGATCGCGGTGGCGCTCGTGATCTTTGCCGGCTACCGCCCGCTGAATGCGGTGCTGGCGGCGCTGCTGTTCGGTGTCATCACCTCGCTCGGCTTCGTAGGGCAGGCGCGCAACTGGCCGATCGCCGCGCCCGTGCTCTCGATGCTGCCCTATCTCGGCACCATCGCCTTCATCGTCGTTCCCGTGGTCGCCTGGCATCGCATGCGCCAGGCGATGGCCGCACCCGCCGCGCTCGGCATTCCCTATTATCGTGACCTGCGGTGAGCTTATGTCGACGCTGCTTGTCAAGAACATCGATCACCTCGCGACGTTCGACGACGCCAATCGCGAGATCAAAGGCGGCGCGCTGTTCGTGCGCGACAATGTGATCGAAGCGGTCGGCAGCAATGCGGAGCTGGCGCATCTTGCCGCTGACGAGGTACTCGATCTTTCCGGCCACCTGGTGATGCCCGGCATGGTCAACACCCATCATCACATGTACCAGAACCTGACACGGGTGATGGTGCAGGACGATGAATTGTTCGTCTGGCTGACCACGCTCTATCCGATCTGGGCCGAGCTCGATGACGAGGCGATCTATGTCTCCGCTCGCGTCGCGATGGCCGAATTGATCGCCTCGGGCTGCACCACCAGCTCCGACCATCTCTATATCCAGCCCAATAATGTCCGGCTCGACAGCACGATCCAGGCGGCGCAGGAGCTGGGCCTGCGCTTCCACGCCGCGCGCGGCGCGATGTCCCGCGGCAAGAGCCAGGGCGGACTGCCGCCGGACAATTGCGTCGAGAAGGAAGAGGATATCCTGAAAGACGCCGAGCGGCTGATCCAGACCTATCACGACCCGAGCCGGCACGCGATGAGCCGGATCGTGCTCGCGCCCTGCTCGCCCTTCTCGGTGACACCGGGCCTGATGAAGGAAGCCGCTCAGCTTGCACGCGGCCACAAGGCCGTGCACCTGCACGCGCATCTCGCCGAAGACCTCGACGAAGAGGTTTATTGCCGCGATATCTACGGCATGCGGCCGGTGGAATTCGCCGGCTCGGTCGACTGGCTGGGGCCGGACGTCTGGTTCGCGCACGCCATCTTCCTCGACAGCAACGAGATCAAGACCTTCGCCGAGACCGGCACCGGCATGGTGCATTGCCCCTCCGCCAACATGCGGTGCGGCCAGGGGATCGCAAAAATCCGCGAGATGCGTGACGCCGGCGTCACCTGCGGGCTCGGCGTCGACGGCTCCGCCTCCAACGACACCTCGAACCTCTTCCTCGAGGCGCGATTGGCGCAGATGCTGCAGCGGGTCGCGCCGCACCGCTATCTCTCCGAGGCGCCGGGCGGCCGCGGCGGGTTCGGCGGCAGCCCGAAGGCGCTGTCCGCACGCGAGGCGCTGGACATGGCGACGCGCGGCGGCGCCAGACTGCTCGGCCGCGACGATATCGGCTATCTCGCGCCCGGCATGAGCGCGGATTTCATCGCGATCAGATTGAACCAGCTCGGGCTCTCCGGCACCCAGCGCGATCCGCTCGCGGCGATGATCATGTGCGGCCCGTTCAAGGTGGACTATTCCTTCATCAACGGCCGCAACATCATCCGCCGCGGAGAATTTGTGCATCACGACGTCGAGGCCTCGCTTGCGGATCACGCGAAGATCATGCAACGAATCTACCGGCAATAGCCCCACCGCAACGAAGCGGAGCTTGCACCATGAACGGCAACATCGACCCCGGCACGCTGAACCAGTGGTATGTGCTGGATGCGCTCAGCGACATCCCGGCATCGCCGCGGCGCAATCGGCTGCTCGGCGTTGAGCTGACCACGCTCCGCGACGCAGATGGCGCGGTCGTCGTCTCGGCGGAAGACCGCGACGATCCGCTGCCGGTACGCGAGCGTTACGGCTACCTCTGGACCACGCTCGGAAAGCCCGATCGCGACGTGTTGCCGCTTCCCGAAGCTGACGAAGCGGACCGGCGGCATATCGTCTGCGGCGCGGTCTCGGTGCACGCTTCGGGCCTGCGCATCGTCGAGAACTTCCTGGACATGGCGCATTTCCCGTTCGTCCACACCGACATCCTCGGCGCCGAGCCGCACACCGAGGTGCGCCACTACACGACGGAGATCCGCCGCGACGTCGACGAAGTCTGGGCCACCGACTGCGAATTCTTCCAGCCGCAGGCGGCGCTATCGGCAAGCGATGGCATTGTCACGCAATATATCTACCGGGTCGCCGCCCCCTTCGCGACGCTGCTCTACAAGACCTGCCCGAATGCCGCCGATCGCTGGGACGTGATCTGCCTGTTCGTACAGCCGCTCGACCCCGACCATTGCCGCGCCCACCCGGTGGGGTTCCTGATCGACGACACCTCAGAACTCGCCGATCTCATCCAGTTCCAGCAGATGATCTTCCTGCAGGACCGCATCATCCTGGAAAACCAGCGCCCGCGGCTGCTGCCGCTGGAACCGCGCGCGGAAATCCCGACCCGGGCGGATGCGTCCTCCGTGGTATACCGGCGTTGGCTGAAGGAAAAAGGCGTCGTCTACGGAACTACGCTCGGGGCGGCGTAGTGGCAGGGCTTTCTGCAGCGGCATTTTCGTAGGGGTACTGGAACATCTTGTGACTAGAGCGTTTTCGGTTCTGATCGCATCAGAACCGAAGCTCTAGATTCTTGCTTTGACGCGTTTTCTTCACGCGAACCGGTGTCCACCCTCGGATCAAGTCCGAGGGCATGCTTCGCTCGAAAACGCTCTATGCATTGGCAGGTAGTGAGCCGCCTGTCACAGGCATGCCAAACTATGGCCGTACCCGCGTTAAATACACGCGATTCCCGCCACCCCTCATCATCGCAGCGTTTTCATGCCGAGCAACTGTCTCCGACTCATCACGATTGCGCTCACCTGTCTGCTGCTGATGTCGCCTGCGCGAGCGCAGATGATGATCCCGAACACGTCGCCGCCGCCTCCGCCGCAGCCGTCAGCAGCGGCGCAGGCGCAAGCGACGCTGGATATCCTGCAGGACGACCAGAAGCGGGCTCAGCTCATCCAGACGCTGCAGACCATTGCGAAGGCGTCGTCCTCCGGTGCGCCCGCGCAGCCGCCCTCTTCGGCCTCATCCCCAGCTTTCGCCGACAATCTCGGCGTCCAGCTTCTCGCCGAAGTCTCGGACTGGTTCGGCGACGTCTCGGACCAGCTCGCCACCGCGGCCCGCGCGGTGTCCGATTTTCCGATGATCTGGGGCTGGCTGGTCAATCTCACCACCAATCCGTACATGCAGCAGATGCTGCTCGACACAGCGTGGCGGCTCGTGCTCGTCATCGCCTGCGCTTTCATGGCGGAATGGATCATCCGCCGCGCGATCCGGCGTCCGCTCAACGCCATCGACCGCTACATTCCATTGCGCGCGCGGCATATCGATACCGTACGGGATCCGAGTGCGGCCAACGAAACGCAGCCGGTCCGGCGCTGGCATGCAACGCTCACCTACGCCTGGCAACTCGCCATCCGGCTTCCCTTTGCATTGGCGCGGCTGTTCCTGGACCTGCTGCCGGTGGTCTGCTTCGCGGCGATCGGCAATCTCCTGCTCGCAACCGACATCGGCCGGGCGCCGACGCCGCGCGTCGTGATCCTGGCAATGGTCAATGCTTACGTGATCTACCGCAGCATCCTCGCCGTCACCGCGGCGGTGATGTCGCCGGTCTCCAGCCAGCCTAGCCTGTTCATCATCCGCGACGAGGCCGCCGCCTATCTCGACATCTGGTGGCGGCGGATCGTCGCCTTCACGGTGTTCGGCATCGCCCTCGCCAACATCGCGCTGCTGCTCGGCCTGTACCGCCCGGCCTATCACGCGGTGGTCCGGCTGGTGATGCTGGTGGTGCACCTGTTCGTGGTCGTCATCATCCTGCAATGCCGCCGCAGCGTCGCCGACTGGATCCGGGCGCCGGAGGGCGCGCGCGGCCCGCTCGTGGTGATGCGCAACCGTTTCGCCGACGTCTGGCACATTCTCGCGATCGTCCTCGACCTCGCGCTATGGACCGTGTGGGCGCTGCGGGTGCAGAACGGCTATGCGCTGCTGTTCCGCTATTTCGTCGCCAGCATCGCCGTGCTCCTGATCGCGCGGCTGGCGTCGATCGCGATGATGGCGGCACTGGACCGCGTGTTCCGCATTAGCCCGGAGTTCACCCGCCAGTTTCCGGGCCTCGAAGCACGCGCCAACCGGTATTTCCCGGCATTGCGCAGCATCGTCTCAGGCGTCATCGCTGTCATCACCGTGATCGCGCTGCTCGAGGTCTGGGGCCTGGATGCGGCGGCATGGTTCACCAGCGACCATATCGGCGGACGCCTGCTATCGGCGCTGATCACGGTCGCGATCGCCGGCGTGGTTGCGCTTGCGATCTGGGAAGCGGTCAATGCCGCTGTCGAGCAGCATCTGCTGCAGCTGTCGCGCGAAGGACGCTACGCCCGCGCGGCGCGGATGCGCACCTTCCTGCCGATGCTGCGCACGACGCTGCTGTCGATCATCCTCACCGTCGTCGCGCTGACGGCGCTGAGCCAGCTCGGCGTCAACATCGCCCCGCTGCTCGCCGGCGCCGGCATCGTCGGCATCGCCATCGGCTTCGGCTCGCAGAAACTGGTGCAGGACGTCATCACCGGGCTGTTCCTCCTGCTCGAGAACGCAATGCAGGTCGGCGAGTTCGTCACCGTGTCGGGCCTGTCCGGTGTTGTCGAGAATCTCTCGATCCGCACCATCCGGCTGCGCGCCGGCGACGGCTCCGTACACATCATCCCGTTCAGCTCGGTGACATCAGTCACCAACACCAACCGCGGCATCGGCAATGCCTCGGTCAGTGTCAACGTGGATTACAAGGAAGATCCCGATCGCGTCGGCGCCGTGCTGAAGGAGATCGGCGCCGAGCTGCGCAAGGATCCCGCATTCCAGCACATGATCCGCGGCGATCTCGACCTCTGGGGCGTCGACAAGGTCGATGCCACCATGACGACCATCGTCGGGCAGATCCAATGCACGGACTCCGGACGCTGGCCGGTGCAGCGTGAGTTCTACCGGCGGATGAAGAAGCGCTTCCACGAGCTCAACATCCAGATCGCCCGGCCACCGCAGACGATGCTCGTGCTGCAGTCGCCTTTCGAGCGGAAGGACGAGCCACGCGGCGCGGAAGCCGCGGAGTAGCCGCGGCGATATTCCGCGCAACAGCATGATCCGAGCCGATCGGATCGGTTGCGCATAGCAAGCCTCCCCCTCTCCGATCGCGAGAGCCCGCCAACCGGTCGCGCCAAGGGCGCGCCCGGTGGCGCGCGTGAGGAGTAACGCTCGCTCGTAGGACCTCTTCTTCACCCTTCCTGATCGAGTCACACTGCGGCCACGAGCCGCATCTGCATTTTCAAAAAACGAGTATGTTAGCTGCCAGCGAGCTTGGAAGCAGCCGCCGCTCGACGAAGGCTGTTGCAAGCGCGCCGACCGGTGATACGATCCAATCAATAGTGAGGAAACGACAGAAATTGCCGCGTTGCAACGCAAGCTGAGCGGCAAATTTCTCCTCACGAAAAATCGGCAACAGACCGATTGCAAGAGGGAGGACTGCAAGGTGAAGCCAGCGAACACTCTTTTCGAACTTTCGGCATGCTTGATGGCTGCTACGATCAGCGGGTAGGCCCTTGTACGGCTACATTGTGCGCCGGCTGCTGGCGCTGATCCCCACGCTGCTGTTTGCGAGTCTGATCGTGTTCGCCACGGTACGGATGATTCCGGGCGACGTGATCGACATGATGCTGAGCCAGAACGATCTGGCGGCCGACAAGCTGAGCCGCGAGCAGCTCGTTCAAGCGCTCGGCCTCGACAAGCCCATGGCCGAACAATACCTGATCTGGATCGCCGGCATCTTGAAAGGCGATTTCGGCCGCTCGCTCTGGCAATCGACTCCGGTCCTGGAACTCGTCCTGCAGCGCCTGCCCGTCACCTTTGAGCTCGGCGTCATCGCGCTCGCGGTGGGTCTCGTGATCGCGCTGCCGATCGGCGTCTACTCCGCCGTCCGGCAGGACACGGTGGGAGATTTCGTCGCGCGCTCGTTTTCGATTCTTTTACTGGCCGTGCCGAGCTTCTGGATGGGCACCATGGTGATGGTGTTCCCATCGATCTGGTGGGGCTGGTCGCCCGAAGTGAACTATGTGAAGTTCGCCGACGACCCGATCCAGAATCTCAAGCAGATCATCGTGCCGGCCATGGTTCTCGGCGCGAGCTTGTCGGCCGTCACGATGCGCATGACGCGCACCATGATGCTGGAGGTGCTGCGCCAGGACTACATCCGCACCGCCCGCGCCAAGGGTCTCAACCAACGCCTCGTCATCATGCGCCACGCCTTGCGCAACGCGCTCATCCCGGTGATTACGCTGGTGGGTCTCCAGGCCCCCCTGCTGATCGGCGGCGCCATCATCATCGAGCAGATCTTCGTCATCCCCGGCATGGGGCTTCTCCTGCTCGAGGCGGTGAATCAGCGAGACTACCCGATCGTCACCGGCGTGTTCTTGACGGTGGGACTCGCAGTGATGCTCATCAACCTCATGGTCGACCTCAGCTACGGACTGCTCGATCCGCGAGTGAGGACCAGATGACGGCGATCGAACAGGCCAATCCCTCCGTCGGCCAGGAGACGAGACGCAACCCGGCGCTGCAGTTTCTGGGCCGCCTGTTCCGCGAGAAGCCGTTTGGTGCCGCGGCCGGGATCATCTTTCTGCTGTTCGTCTTTGCCGGCCTGTTCGCGGATGTGCTGGCGCCCTATGGCTTCAACGAGATCAATCCCATACAGCGGCTCAAGCCGCCGTCCTGGGCGCATCTCTTCGGCACCGACAATCTCGGCCGGGACCTGTTCTCGCGCTGCCTGTATGGCGCCCGCCTTTCGGTGATCATCGGTTTCTCGGCCGCGTTCCTTGCAACCGTGATCTCGGTGCTGATCGGCGCACTGACGGGCTATCTCGGCGGCCGCTTCGATCTGATCACGCAGCGATGCGTCGATGCCTACATGTCCTTTCCCGAACTCGTGATCCTGATCGCTGTCGTCTCCGTGGTCGGTCCGGGCATGCCGCAAATCATCGGCGTGTTGAGCCTTGCCTTCGGCATCGCCGGTTCGCGCATCATCCGTGGCGCCGTCGTCTCCGTGCGCGAGCACATGTATGTGCACGCCAGCCAGTCGATCGGCGCCTCCACCGGCCGCATCCTCTGGCGGCATATCCTGCCCAACATCATGCCGCCGATCATCGTGCTGTTCACCACCCGCGTCGGCGCCGTGATCCTCGTCGAGTCCGGACTGTCGTTCCTCGGGCTTGGCGTTCCGCCGCCGGCGCCGACCTGGGGCGGACTGCTGTCGGGCAGCGGCCGAACCTACATGTTCCAGGGTCCATGGCTGGCGCTGGCGCCGGGCCTCTGCCTGACCATCGTGGTCTATGCCACCAACGTCTTTGGCGATGCCCTGCGCGATCTGCTCGACCCGCGCATGCGCGGGTCGCGATAGAAGGCGGGCATACAAAACAAACAAAGAGGAGGGAGAGAAATATGAATCGGAAGACGACGTTCGGCAGTCTCGCGCGAGGTTTGGCCATCGCAGCTACGCTTGGCCTGTCCCAGTCGCCTGCCCTGGCGGACGAAAAGCCGCAAGTCGGCGGCACGCTCAACATCGGCATGGTCTACGTGACGCTGTCGCCGCTATCGTGGGATCCCGCCGACTGGACCTGGAAATTCCAGCAGGACACCGGGCTGATGTACGAGCAGCTCTTTGTCGGCGACCTTTCCAAGGCAAAGCGCAACGGCGGCAAATACAGCTTCGTGCCAGACGCCTGGCTGCCGAGCGACGCCGTCAAGGGCGAACTCGCGGAAAGCTGGGAATGGAAGGAAAATCCGCTCCGCGTCGAGGTCAAGCTCCGCAAGGGCGTGATGTTTCCCGAAAAGCCCGGCGTGATGGCCTCGCGCGAGCTCGTCGCCGACGACGTCGTGCAAAGCTACTACCGCCTCGACAAGAGCCCGAAGAAGGTCCCGACCTATTTCGATCATGTGCAGAAAGTCGAGGCGACGGACCCGCACACGGTTGTCTTTACCTTCAACAACTATCACGCCGAGTGGGATTACCGTTTCGGCCGGGGCTACTATTCCGGCATCGTGCCGAAGGAAGTGGTCGACGCCGGCGCCGGCAACTGGAAGAACGCCAACGGCACCGGCCCGTTCATGCTGACGGACTACATCCAGGGCAACGCCGTCACATTCTCGAAGAACCCGGTCTACTGGGACAAGGAAAAGATCGCCGGCCAGGAGTACAAGCTCCCGTTCGTCGACAAGATCGTCTATCGCACCATCAAGGACGAGGCCACGTTCCTCACCGCGCTGCGCACGGCCAAGCTCGACCTTCTCGAAGCGATCAGATGGACCGCCGTAGACGAATTGAAGAAGAGTGCGCCCCAATTGCAGTGGTCGCGTTCGCTCGGCACCGGCGGCACCTTCCTCGCCATGCGCGTCGACACCAAGCCGTTCGACGACATTCGCGTGCGGCGCGCGCTGAACATGGCGGTCAACAAGAAGGAGATCGTGGCTTCCTACTATAATGGCAATGCCGAACTGTTCGCCTATCCCATGCATCCGGATTACATCGGCTACTACGAGCCACTGGAAAGTATGCCCGACAGCGTGAAGGAGCTCTTCACCTACAATCCGGACAAGGCGAAGGCCTTGCTGAAGGAAGCCGGATATCCCAACGGCTTCTCCTTCAAGGTCCAGGTCTGTTCCTGCTCGCCGGATCACATGGATCTATTGCCACTGGTTGCGGCCTATCTGGAGAAAGTGGGTGTCAAGCTGGAGATCCAGCCGATGGAATATGGCGCCTTCCTCTCCGCCATGACGACGAAGACCAACGCCGCCGGCTATTTCATGCGCAACGGCCACACCAATCCCACGACGTCGATCCGCAAGAGCTTCGTCACCAAGCAGACCTGGAATCCGTCGCAATACTCCGATCCCGAATTCGACAAGAAGATGAATGAAGCCTACCTGGAGCGCGACGAGTCCAAGCGCCAGGAGATGATCAAGGCGCTCACGCGCGAGATCGTAGACAAGGCCCCCTATATCTGGCTGCCCGTCGACTACTTCTATACGGCATGGTGGCCGTGGGTGAAGAACTATGGCGGCGAACTGCGCGTCGGCTCCGAACGACCCGGTCCGATCCATGCTCGACTCTGGATCGATCAGGATCTCAAGAAGAAGCTTGGTTACTAGAGGCCTCGCAATGACGGCGGCAGCCAAACCTCTCCTCAGCGTACGCAACCTCGTGACCCGGTTCGGTCGCGGCCGGGGAGCGGTAACTGCCGTCGATGATGTCTCCTTCGATGTCGGCGTGGGAGAAACGGTGGCTGTTGTCGGCGAGTCGGGCTCAGGCAAAAGCGTGACCGCGCTGTCGATCCTGCGCCTGATTCCCTCGCCGCCCGGCCGGATCGAAAGCGGCGAGATACTGTTCGAAGGCACCGATCTCACCAAGCTTTCCGAGCGCGAGATCATGGAGATTCGTGGCAACCGAATCGCCATGATCTTCCAGGAGCCGATGAGCTCGCTCAACCCGGTGCTCACGGTGGGATTGCAGGTTGCCGAACCGATCAATGTCCATCGACGCAAGCCCTGGGATGCAGCGCTTGGTACCGCGAAACAACTGCTCGGCCGGGTGCGGATGTCGGATACGGAATCGCGGCTCCGCGCCTATCCGCATCAGTTCTCGGGCGGCATGCGCCAGCGCGCCATGATCGCGATGGCGCTGGCCTGCGAGCCGCGGCTGATCATCGCGGACGAGCCGACCACGGCGCTCGACGTCACGGTTCAGGCGCAGATCCTCGACCTGTTGAAGGATCTCGCGCAAGGTTCTCGCTGCTCGCTGATCCTGATCACGCACGACCTCGGAGTGGTCGCACGCTATGCCGACCGGGTCGTCGTGATGTATGCGGGGCGCGTGGTGGAACAGGCGCCCGCGCGCGAGCTTTACGCCAATCCCCGCCACCCTTATACGCGTGGCCTGATGGCATCGGTGCCGCGGCTCGACGGCGACACCAATAAGCGTCTGGTGCCGATCGACGGACAGCCGCCCAACCTCGCCCGGCTCCCGACAGGATGCGCGTTCGCGCCGCGTTGCAAGCAGGCTACCGACCTTTGCCACCGCGAGCGGCCGGCGCTTTCCGAAATCGGACCGCAACACCAAATCGCCTGCTGGCTGGAGACACCTGCACATGTCTGAGGCCGATGTCCTCCTCCGCGTCGACGATCTGCAGGTGCACTTTCCCGTGCACAAAGGCGCGGTGTTCCGCAAGCAAGTGGCGACGGTAAAGGCCGTCGACGGCGTCTCGTTCCAGTTGAAGCGCGGCGAAACGCTTGGCCTTGTCGGCGAAAGCGGTTGCGGAAAGTCGACAACGGGCCTTGCAATCCTGCGGATGCTGGAGCCGTCTGGGGGGCGCATCGAGTTCGAGGGCAAGGACATCACCCATTTCGATAAGTCCAGCCTGCGTCCGCTGCGCCGGCGCATGCAGATGGTCTATCAGGACCCCTTCGGATCGCTCAATCCGCGCATGAAGGTCCGCGACATCATCGGCGAACCGCTCGAGGTTCATGGCCTCGCGAACGACAGAAAGGCTTTTGATCAACGGATCGCGCAACTGATGCGGACGGTCGGGCTGCTGCCTGACATGGCCGACCGCTTTCCACACGAATTCTCCGGCGGCCAGCGACAGCGGATCGGCATCGCGCGCGCGCTGGCGCTCGAGCCCGCGCTGATTATCTGCGATGAGCCAGTCTCCGCGCTTGACGTGTCGATCCAGGCGCAGGTCGTGAACGTCTTCGTCGAGCTGCAGCAGCGGCTCGGAATGGCCTACCTCTTCATCGCCCACGACCTTGCCGTGGTCCGCCACGTCAGTGACCGCATCGCGGTGATGTACCTTGGCAGGATCGTCGAGATCGCGGCGCGGGACGAGATCTATCGGAAGCCCCTCCATCCTTATACCCAGGCGCTGTTGGCGGCCGTGCCGGTCGCCGATCCCGTGGTCGAGGCTACCCGCAAGCGCGTTCCGGTCTCGGGCGAGGTGCCGAGCGCGATGAATCCGCCGTCCGGCTGCCGCTTCCATACGCGCTGTCCGCTTGCGATGGATCGCTGCCGACACGAGGATCCTGCGCTGCGCGACCTCGGTGCCGGTCGGGCCGTCGCCTGCCACCTGCACGACATGGCCGCACAATAATGCCGTCCGAGAGGTCGACGCGGCGCGGTGATCCGGCTGCGTACACGCAAAAATACCTGAAGCGGCGCGAGGCGATCATCGGAACCTCGGCGCGCCTCTTCAACCGCGATGGCCTGAAGGGTGCCACCCTTGCCGAGATCGCTGGGGATGTCGGGCTGCTGACCCACAGCATCACCTATTACTATCGCCGCAAGGAGGATCTCGCGGCGGCCTGTCTGCTTGCGGCGATAGAGACAACCAAAACCGTGGTCCTCGACGCGGCACGGGAGAACCGGCCGGAAGACAGACTCCGCAGCTACGTATGCGGCTATGCCGATCTGTTGGCGGAGATCGCCACCGGCGCGCGGGACGAGCTGGTGTTCTTCAACGATATCCGCGCATTGACCGGATCTCATGCGCGTCGCGTATTCGACGCCTACAACGATCTGTTCCGCAGCGTGCGCTCGCTCCTTCCCGCCGGCGAGTCGGCGGACGATCGCCTGTCGCGAAATGCCCGGACCCACCTCCTGCTGTCGCTCGTTAATATGATGCGGGCGTGGATCTCACGCTATGAGCCGTCCGACTATCGGCCAGCGGCTGAACGGATGTCTGCGATCCTGATCGATGGCCTTGCCCGATCGCCCAAGTCCTGGCGGGAAGGCGCAGCGCCCGAGCTCGGTTGGCCGCGAGCCGCGACCGCACGGGATGTCGTTCCAGAGGCCTTCTTGCGCGCGGCCACCATGATGGTGAACGAACAGGGCTATCGCGGCGCATCGCTGGAGCGGATCGCGAGCAGCCTCAACCTGACCAAGGGATCGTTCTATCATCACTACGCGAGCAAGGACGAATTGATCATCGCCTGCTTCGAGCGAACCTTTGACGTGGTGCGGAGGATGCAGTCGCTCGCCATCGAGCGCAGCCCCTCCGGCTGGGCCCGCCTCTGCACGAGCGCGCGGGAACTCGTCCGCTTTCAACTGTCCGATCAGGGACCCCTGCTGCGGATCACCGCCTGGGGTGCGCTCCCGCTCGGCCAGCGCAAGGATGCCCAGGCCGGGCTCAACCGCCTCACCGAACGCTTCGGCAGGTTCATCGTCGAAGGAATGGAACAGGGTCAGGTTCGCGTGCTCGACGCCTCCATTGCCGCGCAGCTCGTGTCGACGATGGTCAATGCTGCATCGGAGTTGGAGCGGTGGACACCAGCGATCACGGCGGAGAACGCAGTTCGGCTCTACGTTCGTCCCCTCTTCACCGGTCTGTTGTCGACAGAGAATTCGCTCGGCTAGCGCATGATGAGTATTGTTTGAATCGGCGTGACCGCGGTTGTTCACCTCTCCCATAGGGAGAGGTCGGCGCGTAGCGCCGGGTGAGGGGTTACGGTTCCTCGATGGAGCTCATCCCCCTCACCCGGATCGCATCTCACGATGCGATCCGACCTCTCCCCGATGGGGAGAGGTAAGGCACTTCCGACGTGGCGCCAACTCGACCTTAATCTCATCATGCTCTAATTCGCTGGCGCTGAGAACCAGAGCTTGAACTGAACACCCGGTGACTGATCGAGCAGCTCGATCCGGGCGCCATGGAGGTGGGCCACGGCGGCGACGAGGCTCAGTCCAAGGCCGTTTCCAGGCGTGTAGCGGCTCTGCTCGAGCCGGTAAAACCGCTTGAAGACGTGGTCGCGTTCGCCGGGAGGAATTCCGGGCCCGTCATCGGTGATCGCAATGACGGCCTCCTCATCGACGTTTTCGCAGGCAACGACGATCTTGCCACCGGCGCGACCGTGCTTGATGGCATTGTCCACGAGGTTGGCGATGGCATCGAACAACAGATCGCGGTCGCCGGTCACCCGCACCTCGCGGTCGCCAGTGATGGAGAGATCGGTACCGTCGCGCTCCGCCGCGGCGTCATAGAGTTCCACGACCTCGCTTGCGATCTCGACCAGGTTCACGTTGCGAAACGCACCCTTGCGCACCTGGGTCTCGATGTGCGCGATCCGCGTGATCGAGGAGAACATCCCCAGGACGGCATCGAGGTCCGCGATCGTGTCGCCGATCAGCGCTAGATCTTTCTCGCCGATACGTTCGCCGTGATAGGCCTTCTCCAGCCGTCCGCGCATCCGGGTGAGCGGTGTCCGCAGATCATGGGCGACATTGTCGCTCACCTGCTTGACGTCTCCCATCAAGGCCTCGATGCGGTCGAGCATCAGGTTCAGGTTCTCCGCTACACGATCCCATTCGTCATGGCTGCCGCGCAGCGGAATGCGCTTGTCGAGGCCACTTTGCATGATAGCCCGGCTGGTGGCGTTGATCTCTTCTATTCGTCCCACTGTCCGCTGCGTGACCAGGATGCTCGCCACCACCGCAACCACGAACATCAGGAAAATGATTGCAATCACCGCCGCCCAGATCTTGGCGGCAAAGCTGTCGAGGTCGCTGATGTCAGTTCCTACCAGCAGACGATCGCCGCCCGGCAGCGTTGCAGACATGGCACGAAACCGCGATTGGCTTGCGGCATCCGGCGCACGAGGGGCATGAAACTCCGTCCATCCCTGCGCAGTCGTGGCCGCCGAAGGCCATTTGTCGAGATTCCCGGCGAGAACGGCGGACGCATGATCGACCAGAAGATACAGTTTTTCTGCGGAACTGCTGTCGGCCACCCGGTTTCGGATCAGCTCAATCAATTCCTTGCGTCCTGATCGCTCGTAAGCGCCGAGCAGGCCGGAATATTCGGCCATGATGGCCTGATCTGATCGGCTGCGCACGAAAGAGGCGGTCGACAGATAGACATAGGCGAAGATGGCGGCGGCGATTACGCCAAAGGTCACGATCGCGGCCAGCGCCAGCTTGAAGGTCGTCGACCTCAGGGTATCAGCCAGGAGCACGGAGACAGTACCCCATGCCGCGGACGGTATGGATCAACGGATAGGCCTGCTGGTCGTCGACCTTGCGACGCACGCGTCCGACATAGACGTCGATGATATTGGTCGAGGGATCGAAGTGGAGATCCCACACGTGCTGCAGCAGCATCGCGCGGGAGACAACGCGGCCTTCGTTGCGGACCAGATACTCCAGAAGCTGGAATTCCCGCGGAAGCAGTGGAATGGCCTTGCCGCCGCGGTTGGCGGTGCGCGAGATCAGGTCGATGGCGAGATCGCCGACCCGCAGAATGGTGTCCTTGGCGATGGTCTCGCTGCGCCGGCCAAGCGCTTCCAGCCGCGCCAGCAATTCGACAAAGGAGAAGGGCTTGACCAGATAATCATCGCCGCCGGCGCGCAGGCCACGGACCCGATCATCGACCTCGCCGAGCGCGCTGATGATCAGGAAGGGAGCAGCGACGCCACCGTCGCGCAATTGACGCATGACCGTGAGGCCATCGATGTCGGGAAGCATGCGGTCGATCGTGATCACGGCATGATCGCGAGACGTGCCGCGCCGCAGCGCTTCGTTGCCGCTCGCGGCCAGATCCACCTCATAGCCGCTGCTCGTGAGTTGCTCGGCGAGTTGGCCGGCAGTTTCCGCGTCGTCCTCGACGACGAGAATGCGGCGATGACCTGCCGTCATGGTGTTCTTCCGAATGACTGGCCACGAACGCGCGGCGTTCCTGCAGTCCAGGACGTCGCGCAGCTGGCTTTGTCGGAGACGCTCATCGTACTCCGATGGTTGCGCGGGACGGCTCACATGAATGTGACGGTCACCCAAGGCCCACCCGGCGAGGCCGCGCCGGAAGGTGCCGTGTCGCGCTCATCACACCGTGGTTCGGCAGTCAGTAGTAACCGTCGTACCCGCAGACGTTGACCCACCGCAGCCCATAGCCCGTCCACACTTGGGTCCAGCAGTCGTCGTAGTAGCCAGCGTAGGCGGCGTAGCCGAAGGGCACGCCGATGAACGCAAAGCGATTGAAGCGGTTGCGGAAGAAGCGGTTATGGAAGCCATGCCGGAAGGCTGCGCTTCGAAAAGCTGCGCCTCGAAAGCCGGGGCTCGCGAAGCGCGGCGCGAATGCAGCATTCGCATTCGCGAACCGCGCACCGGCAAACCGCCCACCCACAAAACGCGGTCCTCCGCCGATGGCGCCGAAACGAGGACCGCCGCCGATAGCGGCAAAACGCGGTCCTCCGCCCATGCCGCCGAAGCGCGTTCCTCCGCCTATGGCGTGCATCCCGCCTCCGAAGCCGCCGCCGCGGAAACCTCCGGCCATACCACCGCCGCGGAAGCCTCCGCCCATGCCGCCGCCGTGAAAGCCGCCGCCCATGCCGCCGCCATGGAAGCCACCGCCGCCGCCCCCGAAGCCACCGCGAGCGAAGGCCGGCGACGCGAACGCAAGCGCGGTCGTGAGCGCACCCGCGATAAGGGAATTGACGAGCTTGCTCTTCATCCCGATTCCTCCCTGGTTGAATTGCAGCGACGCATCGCGTCGCAACAGGAGAACGATCAGGAGAGCTAAAAGCTCCTTCAACTTCAACTGACAAAGGCGACAGATTCTGACACGGAAGTTAGCTTCCGTGTCAGACTAAGCAGTTCCGCTCAGCGTAACGGCTTGCCGTTCTTCTCGCTGGCGCGGCGGAAGGCGTCGGCGAAGGCGTTGCCGGGTTGTTCTTGCTTGCGCGGGGCGGAGGACGTCATTGGCCCGCGAACACGGTCGCTCGACGAGCCCTTCGAATCCTTCTTGCCGGTCTCATCATCGAGCCGCAGCGTCAGCGCGATGCGCTTGCGGGCGACTTCGACGTCGAGCACCTTCACCTTGACGATGTCGCCGGGTTTGACGACCTCGCGTGGATCCTTGATGAAGGTCCTGGACATCGCCGAGATGTGCACCAGACCGTCCTGATGCACGCCGATATCGACGAAGGCGCCGAAGGCGGCGACATTGGTGACGGTGCCCTCGAGGATCATGCCGACTCTGAGGTCCTTGATCTCCTCGACGCCTTCCTTGAACACCGCGGCCTTGAACGCCGGACGGGGATCGCGGCCGGGCTTTTCCAGTTCGCGCAGGATGTCGGTGACCGTCGGCAGACCAAAGGTCTCGTCCACGAACGACTGCGGCTTCAACTGGCGCATGATCTCGCTGTTGCCGATCAGAGCCTTGATGTCGCTCTTGGTCGCCGTGAGAATCCGGCGCACCACCGGATAGGCCTCGGGGTGCACGCCCGAGGCATCGAGCGGATCCTCGCCGTCGTTGATGCGCAGGAAGCCCGCGCATTGCTCGAAGGCCTTCGGCCCCAGCCGCGGCACCTCCTTCAGCGCCTTGCGCGACTTGAACGGGCCATTCGAGTCGCGGTGCTGCACGATGCTTTGCGCCAAGCCCGGGCCGATGCCCGACACCCGCGACAGCAGCGGCACGGAGGCGGTGTTGACATCGACGCCGACGGCATTCACGCAGTCTTCCACGACGGCGTCGAGCGAGCGTGCGAGCTTGCTCTCGCCGAGATCGTGCTGATACTGGCCGACGCCGATCGCCTTGGGATCGATCTTCACGAGTTCGGCGAGCGGATCCTGCAGGCGCCGCGCGATCGACACCGCGCCGCGCAGGGTGACGTCGAGCCCCGGTAGTTCCTCGGATGCATAGGCCGAAGCCGAATAGACCGAAGCGCCGGCCTCCGAGACGACGATCTTCGTCATATTCAGGTCCGGCAGCCGCTTCACCAGTTCGGTTGCGAGCTTATCGGTCTCGCGCGAGGCGGTGCCGTTGCCGATCGCGATCAGGTTGACGCGGTGCTGAATCGCGAGCTTGCCGAGGATCGCGAGCGCCTCATCCCACTGGCGCTGCGGCTCGTGCGGATAGACCGCTGTCGTCGCCAATACCTTGCCGGTCGCATCGACGACGGCGACCTTGACGCCGGTGCGATAGCCGGGATCGAGCCCCATGGTGACGCGCGCGCCGGCCGGCGCCGCCAGCAGCAGGTCGCGCAGGTTGGAAGCGAACACCCGCACGCCTTCGGTCTCCGCCGCGGTCCACAGCCGCATGCGCAGGTCGATGTTGAGATGCACCTGGATCTTGGTGCGCCACGCCCAGCGCACGGTTTCGATCAGCCATTTGTCGCCGGGACGGCCGAGATCGGAAATGGCGAAGCGCTTCATAATCTTCAATTCGTAAGCGCTGGGCACGCCAGCCACCGGCGGCTCAGCCTCCGGCTGCATCTGCAGATCGAGAATCTCCTCCTTCTCGCCGCGGAACAGCGCCAGGATGCGGTGCGACGGCAGCTTGTGCAGCGGCTCGCTGAAGTCGAAATAGTCCTTGAACTTTTCGCCCTCGGTCTTCTTGCCCTTGCGCACGGTCGAGACCATGCGCGCGTTCGCCCACACCTCCTCGCGCAGCGCGCCGATCAGATCGGCATCCTCGTCGAAGCGCTCGACCAGGATCGCGCGCGCGCCTTCCAGCGCCGCGGCCACGTCGGCCACCCCCTTGTCGGCATCGACAAAGGCTGCCGCCTGCGCTTTCGGATCATGCTGCGGCTGCGTCATCAACAGCTCGGACAACGGTTCGAGCCCGGCTTCCTTGGCGATCTCGGCCTTGGTGCGGCGCTTCGGCTTGTAGGGAAGATAGATATCCTCGAGACGCGCCTTGTTGTCGGCAGCCATGATCTGCGCTTCGAGCGCGGCATCGAGCTTGCCCTGCTCGCGGATCGAATTGAGGATCGCGGTGCGGCGCTCCTCGAGTTCGCGCAGATAGGTGAGCCGTTCTTCCAGCGTGCGCAACTGCGCGTCATCGAGCGCGCCGGTCAATTCCTTGCGATAGCGGGCAATGAACGGCACCGTGGCGCCGCCGTCGAGCAGCGTGACGGCCGCCTCGACCTGCTGCTCGCGCACGCCAAGCTCTTGCGCAATCTGCTGATGAATCTTTGCCACGCAATTCCCCTGAACAACTTCGACGCAACCGAACCGCCGGTCGCGAGGCGCCGCTTATGGACCATGCCCGCCGATTTGATCAAGCGGCGGTGAGAGACAGTTCACAAGCGCGGCCCGCGCGAACGGCGAATCGGTATCGCGGTCTGTGCGCCGTCAATCTGCCGAAGATGTGTCGAATCGTCTTCCAGCGAAGTGCTCGAAGATTTCCTGCCTGGCCCGCTTGACGAACGGCACGTTTCATGATGTTCTTTTTTTGTTCTTTCGATCTTAAGTTGCGTTAAAGAGGTATTTCATGGACGACGGGTATACCGGCGCCGAATCGTTTCAGTTTACCTTCCACAATGATGATACGCCTCGAGAGTTCGTCAGAGAGCTCTTGCGCGCCGTGTTCGGCAAGTCGGAGCGGGAGGCGATCCTGTTCGCGGCGGAGATCGACCAGCAGGGCAGCGCGACCTGTGGCCCCTATCCGTCTCGGGTCGCCGCGGCCTTATGGAAAACCGCGCAACAACGCATCAACGCGGCCGGGCATGGTCTTCAGATCACCAGCGAAGCGGTAAGGACCAGCGGCCCCTGCGATTTGTGCGGCGCGCCGCCGCCGGTGCAGGAGGTGCAGCTCGACGACAAGATCGCCTGCCTCTGCAGCGACTGCCTGCTCGCGGCAAGGGATGCATCCGAAAAATTGCAGGGCGACGAGTTCAGATACACATACGTCGCGATCGATTGGCATTTTGCCGGCATTCCACGCAATCAGCTCGTGACGCGGGCGCGCGGCTTTCCGGGTCACATGCGTGCGGACGTTCAGGTCGCGCTGGATCGATTGCTCTCTTCACCGATCCACTTCTTCGGCGTTCACGAAGAATATCGCTACGAGACGCTGACCTTTGCGGGATTGATGAACGACGGGCGCAATGCGCCAGTGATCGCTCCCCCGCAGTACTATGACGTCGATGTCGGCGAGCCGGCAGCGGTAAAGTGTCTCAACAACGGATTGTGGCTGTGCCGCGCCGGCGAACTTCGCTACGCGGTGCTGCTGTCCATTTATCGCGAATCCCGCAACGAGGACGCGATCCGGATCGAGATCGCGGTGCCGACCGGCGCAGCCGGCGACACCTTCGTTCAGCGCTGTTTTTCGGAGCTCGAGCAAGCGGTGCAGGCAGCGCGCTCCTATCGCGGCAAGGTTCTTTCGCTCGACGGCGGAGCTGAATATCGCGGACGTTCAAGGGGCATAACGGTGCACCGGCTGCCGCCCGTCGATCGCGAGGCCGTTATCCTGCCTGAACCGACCCTAAGACTGCTTGAACGCAACGTGCTGAACTTTGTCGGCAGCCGCGACGCGCTGCGCCGGCTTGGCCAGTCGACGCGCAAGGGCATCCTGCTCTATGGGCCGCCGGGCACTGGCAAGACTCACACCATCCGCTATCTCGCCACCAATCTGCCGGGACATACGACGCTGATCATCACCGCCGAACAGATCGGGCTGCTCGAAGCTTACATGAATCTGGCGCGACTGCTGCAGCCGACGATGGTCGTGATCGAGGACGTGGACCTGATCGCCGTCGACCGCGAGTTGATGGGTCCGTGCGAGGAATCGCTGCTCAACAAGCTGCTGAACGAGATGGACGGATTGAAGGAGGATGCCGACATCCTGTTCGTGCTCACCACCAACCGTCCCGAAGAGCTTGAAAGCGCGCTGGCCGGCCGGCCCGGCCGCATCGACCAGGCGATCGAGGTGCCGCTGCCGGATGCGATCGGCCGCGGCAAGCTGGTGCGGCTCTACGGCAGGAGCCTGCCGCTCGAGGACAGCATCGTCGACGAGGGGGTGCGGCGCACCGACGGCGTCAGCGCCGCCTTCATCAAGGAGCTGATGCGACGCCTCGCGCAGGCCAGCATCGCGCGCGACGGTGGCAAGTCGGTAATATCAGCCGACATCGACGAGGCGCTCGACGACATGCTGTTCGCCGGCGGCCGGCTCAATGTGAAATTGCTCGGCGGCGCGCAGGAGATGGCCGCGGAGTGACGCGCCCTGGGTGGAGGGCCGTCGCGCGGACTCCGGTTGGAGCGACGGCGGCGGGCCCCTTCTTTCGGCGCCGCTCCACCCTATATCAGGGCTGCCCCTCGCACGCTCAGAAGGACCGCCGGCTTGACCGAGCAGCTCGCCTTATTTGCCGACAATTCCTCCGCGCCGGAGGGATTGCGCTATGCCGCCGATTTCATTTCGTCCGAGGTCGAGCGGGAACTGATCGCGCGCATCGCGGCGCTGCCGCTGCAGCCGTTCCAGTTCGGCCAATATCAGGGCAAGCGGCGCGTGGCTTCGTTCGGCTTCCGCTATGATTATACGGAGCGACGGCTGCGTGAGGCCGATTTCATCCCGGACTGGCTCAGCCCCGTGATCGAGCGGGTCGAGGCCTTCGGCGGACCAGGCACCGAGATCGCGCAGGTGCTCTGCACCGAATACGACACCGGCGTCGGCATCGGCTGGCATCGCGACAAACCACATTACGACCGGGTCTTCGGCCTGTCGCTGGGATCGCCATGCAAGTTCCGCTTCCGCCGCCCAGCCGGTGACAAGTGGGAACGCTTCACCTTGGAGGCGCAGCCCCGATCGATCTACCTGCTCTCGGGTGAGGCAAGGCAAGTCTGGGAGCACAGCATTCCAGCCGTCGAGGCGCCGCGCTATTCCATTACGTTCCGCACCATGCGGGACTAGTCGCGAGGGACGCTTCGATCACCTCTCCCACAGGGAGAGGTCGGCGCGCAGCGCCGGGTGAGGGGTTCCGGTCCCGCGATAGAGCAGATCCCCTCACCCGCGCCTTCGGCGCGACCTCTCCCTATGGGAGAGGTGAAGCAAGAACTGCTACACTCCACCTGATTCAGCACCAGGAGCCTCATGGCACGACGAACCGGTAGCGCCGATCTTCCGCTCCATAACGGGCGCGTGCCCGCGTGGCTCGGCCAGCGCATGTCGGCGCTCGGCGCGATCATCACGCAGGCGATCGTCCACCATTACGGGCGCGAGGAGTTCCTGCAGCGGCTCGCCCATCCGTTCTGGTTCCAATCCTTCGGCGCGGTCATGGGGATGGACTGGCATTCCTCTGGAATCACCACCTCGGTGATCGGCGCATTAAAGCGCGGGCTCGCGCCGCTGCAAGACGAGCTTGGCATCTATGTCTGCGGCGGCCGCGGCAGCAACTCGCGCCGCACGCCGGACGAATTGACCGCGCTCGGCGAACGCACCGGCTTCGATAGCGTGGCGCTGACGCGTGCCAGCCGGCTGGTGGCCAAGGTCGACAGCGCCGCCGTCCAGGACGGCTTCGAGCTTTATTTGCACGGGTTCTTCGTCACCGAGGACGGCAAGTGGACCGTGGTGCAGCAGGGCATGAACGGCGATAAGCGGCAGGCGCGCCGCTATCATTGGCATTCCGAAACTCTGAAGAGCTTCGTCGACGAGCCGCACAGCGCCATCGATGGTCCCGCGCAGGGCGAGATCATCAACCTGACCGACCATCGCGCCGAACGCTCGCGCTCGGCGCAGCTCGATCTGCTCGGCGCGCTCGGGCCCGACGGCATCGCGCGCGAATATGCCGCGCTGTCGAAACAGCCCGATGCGCAGCCGGAGCTGCCGCATTTGATCATGTCCGCGCATCATGACGTCCGCGCCAGCGACGTGTTCACGCGCCGCCTGCACGGCACGCTGGCGGCGGCCGCCGAATGCGGCCCGCGCGATTTTCCGGAATTGCTGCTGACGCCGGGCGTCGGCGCGCGCACCGTGCAGTCGCTCGCGATGGTCGCCGAGGTCGTCCACGGCGCACCCTACCGGTTCAAGGATCCCGCGCGGTTTTCGCTCGCCCATGGCGGCAAGGACCGCCATCCCTATCCGGTGCCGATCAAGGTCTATGACGAGACCATCCGCGTGCTGAAATCCGCCGTGCAGCAGGCGAGCCTTGGCCGCGACGAAGAGATGCAGGCATTCAAGCGCCTCGACAGTCAGGCGCGCCTCTTGGAGCGAACCGCAACCGGCCCATCGTTCGATGCGTTCGTCGCGCAAGAGCGCAACCGATCGCCCGCGCTCGGCGGCCGCTCGGTGTTCGGATGGGAAGCGGAGATCGCCGGCAGCAAACGCGCGACGCCGGGCAAATCGAAGTAGACGCAGTCGGTTTCACACCACTTGCAGCCGATGTGCCTCCTTGAGCGCTGTCTTCATCAGCGGCCTGACCGCCTTGTCCTCCCGGCCAACCACGACGCCGGCCGCGAGCGCGCGGGCCCGCCTGTTCTCGCGCGGCGCCTGCAGCGCTGCCGCCAGCGCCATCTTCCGATGTGCAACAAAGTCGTTCAGCGCGCCGAGCGCATCCTGGATCTTCTTGAGATGGCTGGACAGGCGCTTGAGCCTCTTTCGCTCGCGCTTGGCCGGAAAAAGCGACTCAAAAAAGTCCACCGCATACCTGATCTTCTTGATCCTGATCCGGAGCTTGTGCCGCGCGCGCGGCTGCAGGCGGTCAAGGTGCCGGCCTTGCTTGCGCGCCTTCCTGGTGCGACGGTGCAAGACGTCGGCCGCAAATTTTTCGATCGGAACATGCATATGTTCGTTCGCCGAAGCCGGCTTCGACTCGACCCACTCCAGCGTGTCGACCAGCAGCCTACGGAACCGTTCCGAGTTCACCGCCCTCTTCGCGCGCGCAAGGGCATCGGCGCGCTTCTCGTCGAACTCGTCCTTGATGGCCCTGCCGCCGCGGCTCAGCGCGCGGTCATGCGTGACCGGCTCGACCTGCTCCTTGATGAAAACATCGATTTCTCGCGCTGGCGCGAGCTCAGCCGTGAGCCACTTCAGTTCGCGCTTGACGGCTGCCGTTCCAGCACCAGGCAGCACCTTCGAAAACAGCGAGATTGCCGCGCGGAGCCTGCGCAGCCCGACCCGCATCTGGTGAACGCCTTCCGCATCAAGATTGCGGACCGCATCCGCATTTCCGGAGAAATGACGAACCGTCGCGCGGGAGATGACCTGGAACGCCTCGCCCGCCGTCATGTCGGCGGAGAGTTCGATCGGCTCAGCGGAAACGACCTGTTCCTCCCTGCCCTGCGCGAGGCCATAGCCGCGGTCCGATTTTGACCGCAGGTCGAGCTCGGCTCCCGACCGTCGCTCGATCGCTCTGGCAACACGGAACAGGTCGGCAAGCCGGCCGCTCTTCAGCTCGAGTTCGAGTTCCTCGATGGGGCTCGCACGATGGCCGGCAATGATCTTCCCTCGATCGATGGCGAGTTCGATCTCGCTCCTCCTGGTGCGGACGGGAACGGTGGTGCGATGAACCGCCGTCTTGAATACGGGCTTCAGCTTGCGGCGCAGCTTTCCGTTGGCGAGCGGCTCGAGCGGCGTGTCGTCGACCTCACGAAGGTCCGGCGCGTCGTCCTTGATCTCCGCTTCCCATTCGCCTCGGCCAAACTGCGCGCCGTTCGCCGACTTGATCGTCTGGATGTTCGTGCTGCCGTTTTGCCGCACCCGAAGCGTCAGACCGCGGCTCTTCAGCTTGTGCTTCCCGGTATCGAAATAGGTCGAGACAAGATCGCTGTCCGATCGCTCACCCATTTTTCCACCGGGAATGCGCCAGCCGGCGAGAGATTTGAGGTCGCGCGCGCCGACGCGGAATTTCAGTTCCGTCTCGACAGCCATGCTTGCTCCGTACTGCTGTTGGATGCGGACTGCGCAAGTCCCAGCGCTACAACGCCGAGAACGGTGAAGAGTGCCGTGGCCCGGCAATCATCGTTCCAGCACAGCACCCCATCATCCAGGCAATCGGAACGCTCCGCTCTGCACCGCCCTGCTCACCTCGCGCGCTGTCAGTTCCGGGTTATATCCGTCGGTTTGGAGTACATGCCGTTCGAGATCTCCCAACGAGCAGAATTGCTGATGCATCACCGTGATCTGTTCCGCATCGGTCAGTGTATCGCCTCCGCGTGCGCGACAGCGTTGGATGGCAATCTCGAGCGGGGGCCTGAGAACGATGTAGTGCAGAGCGACCCTGAGTGAGTGGAAGTGCCCCAGAAACCACGGCCCGACAATGCCATCCAGGAGAACAAAATAGCCGCTTCTGGCGTATCCCTCCGCCACGTTTGCGAGGATACGAACCACACTCCGATTCTGCTCGTGCGCCTCCGGCAGATAGGGCGGAATCGCACCGTGCTTGATGAAATGCCAGAAATCGTCGGCGTGAAGATGCACCTTGGCCATACCCGGCTCGTGGGCAAGGATTTTTGCCGTGGTTGTCTTTCCCGATCCTGGCGGACCGGTAAGGATAAGAACTTCGCCTGTACCATCGATCATCGCACTGCAGCATATAGCGCAACGTTCAGCGATTCCAGCGACTCGTCATTCCGGGGCGCGCAACGCGCGCGCCCGCAATCCATTATGCCGCGTGCGCAAGTGGTGAAATGGATTCCTGGTTCGAAGCTGCGCATCGCCCCGGAATGACGGAGCCGGTTTGACGACGTCTAGCCCGCCTCTGTCGCCCCTACCTTCCGCATCACGACGTCGTCTTGATCTCGATCTGCTTGCTCTGCCTCGGCTCGGGCTTGCGCACGGTCACCTTAAAGACGCCCTTGGAGATCTCGGCGGAGATATCTTCCGCTTTCACACCCGCCGGCAATTCGCCGGAGCGTGCGAACGAGCCGAAGCTGCGCTCGACCAGGTGGTAATCCTTGCTCTTCTCCTCGCGCTCGTTCTTCTTTTCGCCGCGAATGGTGAGAAGGTTGTCGGTGAGATTGAGCTCGACGTCCTTCTGCTCGAGACCGGGAAGTTCCGCCGTGATCTCGATCGCCTTGTCGGTCTCGCTGACATCCATGCTCGGCAGGCTTCTGCCGGCCGCGGCAAAGGCCGGGAAGTTGCGGGAAAGGCCTTCGAACAGGTGATCGATTTCCTGCTGCAGGAACGCGAATGGATTGGCTTCGCGACGGGCAACATTGCGATCAGTGGTCACAGGCACCATAGGCTTGATCATGATTGCCTCCTATGTAAGCCGAACTGGTGTCGGAACTTTACGGCCTGGCCGAAGGACGGCGTTGAGCGAAATCAAGCAAGACCCGGCACATGCGCGGCAGACTGGAACTAACGCGCACAGGTGAGCACGTTTCCCTTGTGGCCACAGAGAGGGATTTTTGATGTACGCCATGCTTCTTCAAGCACCCAACAGGCCGCTCGTGCGTGAGCAGCGTCCCGATCCGTTGCCCGGACCGGGCGAGGTGCGCATCAAAGTTTCCGCCTGCGGCGTCTGCCGCACCGACCTGCATGTCGTCGACGGCGAGTTGCCTGACATCCGTTATCCCATCATTCCCGGTCACGAGGTCGTCGGCCGGGTCGATCTGCTCGGCGAAGGCGTTGACGGCCTCGCGCCAGGTGCGCGCGTCGGCGTGCCCTGGCTCGGCTTCACCTGTGGCACCTGCCCTTATTGCCGCGAGGGCAAGGAGAATCTCTGCGATTATCCGCGCTTCACCGGCTACACGCGCGATGGCGGGTTTGCGAGCCACCTCATCGCCGATGCGCGCTATTGCTTTCCGCTCGGCGAGGACGGCGACGATGTCGCGCTGGCGCCGCTGCTCTGCGCCGGCCTGATCGGCTGGCGCTCGCTGCTGATGGCCGGCGACGGCAAGCGCCTCGGCATCTACGGCTTCGGCGCGGCGGGCCACATCATCGCTCAGGTCGCGCGCTGGCAAGGCCGCGAGATCTTCGCCTTCACGCGCGACGGCGATACGGAGGCGCAACAACTCGCTCTGTCGCTTGGCGCCGATTGGGCGGGCGCTTCCGGCGACAGGCCGCCGGCCGAACTCGACGCCGCCATCATCTATGCGCCAGTTGGCGCCTTGGTGCCGCAGGCGTTGCGTGCGTTACGCAAAGGCGGCCGCGTGGTCTGCGCCGGCATCCACATGTCGGACATTCCATCCTTTCCGTATGATATTCTCTGGGAGGAGCGGCAGATCGTCACGGTCGCCAATCTGACACGCCAGGATGGCAGGGATTTTCTGAAAGTGGCGCGCGAGGCTGGCATCGAGACGACGACGACCAGCTTTCCGCTGGATCAGGCCAACGCGGCGCTGGAGCGCTTGCGCAGCGGCAATCTGATCGGCGCGGCGGTGCTGCAGCCATGACGCCACCGCCCCCGCGTCAAGGCGCTGATGACCAGGACCGCGTACTGGATTTTCTCGGCAAGCCGTCCGGCGGGCATGATACCCGTCGCGTCGACACACACGGCTCGATCGTGTTCCTGAAGCCCGACCGCGTCTACAAGGTCAAGCGTGCGGTGCGGCTGCCCTATCTGGATTACTCCTCGCTCGACAAACGCAAGCACGCCTGCGAGGAGGAGATCGCCATCAATCGGCGTTTCGCGCCGGAAATCTATCGCGGCGTGGTGCCGATCACCGAAGGCGAAGCTGGCCCCGAAATCGGCGGCAAGGGAGACGTCATCGAGTGGGCGGTCGAGATGGCCCGGTTCGACGAGAACCAGACGTTCGACCATCTGGCGGTTCGAGGCGAGATCACGCCAAAATTAGCCGAGCCGCTGGCCGAGGCGATCGCCGCGTCCCACGACAGCGCACCGGTTTCGGATGGCGAGACCTGGCTCGCCTCGCTCCCCGGCATCATCGAGCGCAACACGACAGCGTTTCGCAGCCATCCCGCACTTGCAAGCGCCGAGGTCGAGCGCCTGCATCTGCTGAGCTGCGATCTGCTCACCAAGAACAAGGTGCTTCTCAAGCAGCGCGCCGCCGCTCGTAGGGTGCGCCGATGCCATGGCGACGCGCATCTCGGCAACATCGTGATGATCGATGGCAAGCCGCGCCTGTTCGATGCGATCGAATTCGACCCCGTCATCGCCACCACGGATGTGCTCTACGACCTGGCCTTTCCGCTGATGGACCTCTTGCATTTCGGCAACCGTGCTGCCGCGAACCGGCTGTTGAACTCCTATCTGCAAGCCACGTGGCAGCAGAACGCCGGCGCGCTTGCCTTGCTGCCGCTGTTCCTGTCCATCCGCGCGGCAATCAGAGCCAATGTGCTCCTGACCAAGCATGCGCAAGGCGGCGGCGCCGCCGTGCTGTCGGATGCGCAGTCGTATTTCGAACTCGCAGGCGAACTGATCGCGCCGCGAAAGCCGTCGCTGATCGCGGTCGGCGGCCGCTCAGGCACCGGCAAGAGCGTGCTGGCGCGCGCCATTGCCGGAGTGATCCAGCCGGCGCCCGGCGCGGTGCTGCTGCGCTCGGACGTGATCCGCAAGGAGATCTTCGGAGTTGGCCCGATGGTCAAGCTCCCCGAGACGGCGTACGCGCCCGGAACGTCCGAGCGCGTCTATGACGCGATGCTCGATCGCGCGCGAGCTGTGCTGGCGCAGGGATTTTCCGCGCTGGTCGACGCAGCGTTCCTGAAGGAAGACGAGCGAAACCAGCTTCGCCCGCTTGCGGCCTCCTGCGGCGTCGATTTCTTCGGGATATTCCTTGCTGCCGAGACCGCCGTCCGCCTCGCACGCATCGGCGCACGCCGGAATGACGCCTCCGACGCAACCCGGGACGTGGCGCTGTTTCAGGACAGCATCGACACCGGCGTCGTCGATTGGGCGCTCGTGGATGCGTCGGGCACGCCGGAGGAGACATTGGAGCGAAGCATCCCACACCTTCCGCGCGGTGCCGCACCAGTAGATTAAATCGGGGCGATGACGGTCCTTCTCCCTCTCCCCGTTCCTACGGGGAGAGGGTTGGGGTGAGGGGCTCTCTCCGCGAAGACGGTGAGTGATGCATTCGCGGAGACTCCCCCTCACCCGAAATTCAAGCAAGCTTGAATTTCGACCTCCCCGCAAGCGGGGCGAGGTGACGCGGGGCCCGCATCGTGGACGAAAGCGCTAGTGCTGCAGCACGTATCGGCCGGGCGCATCCTCCAGCGCGGTGGCGTCCTTGCCGGCGCCGCCCATGGGTGGCGGCGCAACCGGTTCGCCGGAATGGGCATTCAGGAACGCGACCCATTCGTGCCACCAGGAGCCTTCGCGCTTTGGCGCCACCTTCAGCCATTCATCCGGCCCGATATAGAGCCCTTCCTTCAGCTTGGTCAGGACCTGGTAGGAATGCCACGGCTCGTTGGGAGCTGCGACGACGCCGGCATTGTGTCCGCCGTTCGTGAGCACGAACGTCGTATCGGCATCGGCGAGGAAATGGATCTTGAAGGTCGATTTCCAGGGAGCGACGTGATCGCGAAGCGTACCGACGACGAACATCGGCGCATGCAGGTCGGACAGCGAGATCGACTTGCCATCGGCGCGATAACGCCCTTCGGCAAGGTCGTTGTCGAGGAAGAGCTGGCGGAGATATTCCGAATGCATCCGATAGGGCATGCGTGTTGCATCCGCATTCCATGCCATCAGGTCGCTGAGCGGCTGCCGCTCTCCGATCAGGTAGTCGCGGATCATCCGTGACCAGATCAGGTCGTTGGAACGCAGCATCTGAAAGGCGCCTGCCATCTGCGTGGTCTCGAGCACGCCGCGCTGCCACATCATATCCTCGAGGAACGAGACCTGGCTTTCGTTGATGAAGAGCGTGAGTTCGCCGGCCTCGGTGAAGTCGGTCTGCGCGGCCAGCAGCGTCACGGTGCCCAGGCAGTCCGGCTTCTCCTTGCTCAGCCGCGCCGCCGCGATCGACAATAGCGTACCGCCGAGGCAATAGCCGGTGGCGTGAATGGGCTGGCCGGGGACGATCCGGTTGATGACCTCGATCGCGGCATCGACGCCGAGCCGGCGATAGTCCTCGAGACTGATGTTGCGGTCCTCGGGCATCGGGTTGCGCCAGGATATCATGAACACGGTAAAGCCGTTCTCGACCAGGAAACGCACCAGCGAATTGTGCGGCGACAGATCGAGGATGTAATATTTCATGATCCAGGCCGGCACGATCAGGATCGGTTCGGGCCGGACGTGCGACGTGGTCGGCGAATACTGGATCAGCTCGATCAATTCGTTGCGGTAGACCACCTTGCCCTTGGTGACAGCGACGTTCTGTCCAACGACGAACCTATGTTCCGGCCCGTGACCGGTCACCAGCGCCTTCCAATCCTCCAGCCAATTGTGCAGGCCGCCGACGAAATTGCCGCCGCCGGTCTCCATGATCTTGCGCAGCACTTCGGGATTGGTCAGCGCGAAATTCGTCGGCGCCAGCACGTCCAGCCACTGCCGGATCGCGAAATCCGCAATCGCCGCATCCTGCCGCGCCACGCCATGGACATCGGTGGTGGCCGATTGCCACCACTGCTCGGTCAGCAGGAACGCCTGCGCCAGCATGTTAAAGGCCGGCAATTCCCAGTCCGGCTCGGAAAACCGCCGGTCGGTCGGCGCCGGCGCGATCAGGCCCCAGGTGCGATAGACCGGATGCGGGCTCGCGAGTGTCTCGAAAAACTGCATCGCGTCGCGGATCGCATCCCGTGCAAGCGTCAACTGCTTGCCCGGCGAGATCGCCAAATGGAGCTGCCAGTCGAGCAGCGCCAGCGTAAGCGCGGCGGGAGACAGGCCACCAGTCCAGCGGGCGATCATGGCATGGGCGAGGTGATCGATCACGTCGAACGCCGATACCGGCTCGGACGGTGCTGGTACCGCGGGGACCGCCGCGCCGACTTGCAACGGCGGCTTGACCGGCTCGAATGGAATGACTTTGGAATCCATGGCCTGGCTTGTCATACCAACCTCCATTGACTCCATTTACGCTAGTGCCGCCAGCGACGGTTTGAGCTGCGTCAAACTGGTTTGCCACGGCCTCCCGCATGGATCGGGCGGTCCGAACCGCATGCAGCGAGCGCCCATGGGTATCGGCATGAGCGGCGACATCGGCAGTTTCGTCATCATCGTGCTCGTGATCGGCATGTCCTTAACGCTCGACATCGTCCAGGAGCACCGCGCCGAACTGACCGCCGAAGCGTTGCGGCAGTCGGTGGCGATCCAGGCCGACGTCGTGCGCGACGGGGCTATCGTCTCCCTTCCGGTCAGCGAACTGGTGCCGGGCGACGTCGTTCACCTCCGCACCGGAGACCTCGTGCCCGCGGACGAGATCGTGCTGGACGTGCACGAACTGCAGGTCAACGAGGCCTTGATGACGGGCGAGCCGTTTCCGGCGAGCAAGACCACCGCGCCATGCGCGGCACCCTGCCCGCTGAAGCAAGCAACGCGCTCTTTGCCGGGACCAGCGTGGTCAGCGGCAACGCCGTGATGCTGATCGTCGAAACCGGCCATCGAACGCGCTTCGGCATGATCTGCCGAGCTCGCCACCAACGCGCCGCCGACGGCGCTCGACGGGAGCGTGATGAATTGCATCCGCAATGGATGCTGCACTCCCTCTCCCGCTTGCGGGAGAGGGCTGGGGTTGAGGGTGTCTCCGCATTGGGATTCCCTGAGTGGAGAGAGCCCTCACCCGCTGCGCCAAGGCGCAGCGACCTCTCCCGCAAGCGGGAGAGGTGAGGTCCGCAGCGCGCTCCAAATTCAGGCGAAGCCGAAAAATTCCTTGCCGCGGGCGATGATCTCCTTGTCGGTCGGGTGATCACTCGCCTCGACGCGAAGGATGATGTTCGGGTAGGTGTCCTGCAGATGATGCAGCAGCTCGGTCTTCTCGTTCCCCGGCCCCATGAGCAGGACGTCGGTGCAATTCTGCAGCACCTGCCCCACGCTGACCAGGAAAGCGGGATCACTCTCGACCTTGCCTGAGCCGATGCTGTTGGCCTTGTGGTGAAGATGGGTCGAGGACAGATGCGCCGGCACCACGATGGAATCCACGCCCGTGAGGCCCATCGAAAAGATCTTTGCGGTGAGATGATCGATCCAAACGACCGCATGCGCATGCGTCGCGGTCGTAGTTCGTGTCGCAGAGCTGGACATTGCTTCTCCTTGCGTCAGTGATGGTGTTCGATGGCTCAGCTCATATATTGGCCGCCATTAATCGACAGCGTCGAGCCGGTGATGAAGCCGGCCTCGTCGGCGGCGAGAAAGACGACGGCGCGCGCGATCTCCTCGGGCCGACCGAGCCTGCCGACCGGAATCTGCGGCAGGATCACATCCTTTATGACCTCCGGCGAGACGGCATCCAGCATCTCGGTGTGGGTATAGCCGGGACAGATCGCGTTGACGGTGATGCCGACCTTCGCGCTCTCGAGCGCAAGCGCCCGCGTGAAGCCAAGCTCGCCGGCCTTCGCGGCCGAATAATTGGTCTGTCCGAACTGGCCCTTCTGGCCGTTGATCGAGGCGATGTTGACGATGCGGCCGAACTTGCGCGACCGCATGCCCTCGATCACGGATCGGCACATGTTGAACAAGGCGTTGAGGTCGGTATTGATCACCGCGTCCCATTGCGCCTTCGTCATCTTGTGCAGGCTGCTGTCGCGCACGATACCGGCATTGTTGACGAGAATGTCGATCGGACCGAGCGCGGCTTCCACCCGCTTCACGCCGGCGCCGCAGGCGGCGAAATCCCCGACGTCCCATTGAAGCACCGGTATAGCTGTTTCAGCGTGAAACGCCTCGGCCGCCTTGGTATTGCCGGCATAGGTCGCCGCCACGCGGTAACCTTCCGATTGAAGCGCCCGGGCGATCGCGGCGCCGATGCCCCGAACGCCGCCCGTAACCAACGCAACGCGTCCCATGTCGATCCTCCCTTGCCTCTGCAACCTGGCCGTGAACCAATAAAGAAAGGAGGCCAAACGCCCTTTGATGTGGGTCAACAAGGGGAGGAAACTGCGCTGACATAGTGAGTTCGCCAACGACGGGAAGCGCCCGCAGGCGGCTTTCGTCCGTCATCAGGGAGAGATTCATGTACAAGAACATTCTGGTGCTGGTGCCCACGGAATTGTCGACGCGTCCGGTCGCCGATGGCTCGATATCGCTCGCGGCCACGTCCAAAGCCGAACTTGAAGCGCTGGCGATAGGCTACGAGGCAAGCAGCATACCGATGACGGCGGAAGGCGGCGCCGCGGTCGGCTCGATCTATGAGATAGAGCGTCAGCGCGCGTTCGAGCGCGCTGACGGCGCGTTGCGCATGTTCGAGGCGCAGGCCAGGAATGCAGGCATCACCTACCGCTGTCGCGCCCTCAGCGCGCTTCCGGGCGAGGCCGTCGAGATCGTCGGCGCGGCCGCGCGGCTGCACGACCTGACGATCGTGTCGCAGCCCGAAGTCGATCGCGACACCTTCGACAACAACCTCGCCCAGCAAACCCTATTCGAGGCCGGCGGCCCGGTGCTGTTCATGCCTTACACATTCAAGGGCGCGTTCACGGCAAAGCGGATCGGCATCTGCTGGGATGGCAGCCGCGTTGCGGCGCGCGCCTTGCATGACGCCATGCCGTTCCTGAAGGCGGCAGAGACGCTGACGGTCATCACCGTCAACGAAGACGACAACGTGCCGAGCGAGGCGTCGCCGACCCATCTCGCGCGGTACCTGGCGCATGTCGGCGTCGCGGTCCATCTGACCTCGCTCAGGATGGACGATTCCGAAATCCAGCCGGGCATCCTGTCGCTCGCGGCCGACGAGTCGCTCGATCTCCTGGTGATGGGCGGCTACGGGCATTCGCGCCTCAAGGAAACCGTGCTCGGCGGGGTCACGCGCGACATGCTGCGCTCGATGACTGTGCCGACGCTGATGTCGCATTAGATTCTTTGTTTGACGCGTTTTCTTTACGCGAACCGGTATCCACTTCGCTTGAAAACGCTCTGGATTCGAGACACATGCCATGCGCGCCCACCAGATCATGACCAGGGACGTCATCACCGTCAGCCCTCATGCATCCATCATGGATGCCGCCAACATCATGCTGCGCTGTCACCTGAGCGGCCTGCCGGTGATGGGCGAAGACGGCATGCTCAAGGGCATCGTCTCCGAGAGCGACTTCCTTTGCCGCGGCGAGATCGGCACCGGCCGCCGGCGCCCGGGCTGGCTGCATTTCTTCGCCGGGCCCGGCCGCGCGGCGATCGATTTCGTGCATGAACGCGGGCGTCACGTCGAAGACGTCATGACGCCGGATCCGATCACGGTGGACGAGCAGACGCCCTTGGACGAGCTCGTGCGCATCATGGAAAAGAGGCGCGTGAAGCGCCTGCCGGTGATGAGCGGCAAGATGCTCGTCGGCATCATCACGCGCGCCAACATCCTTCAGGCGGTCGCGAGCCTTGCCAAGGAAATCCCCGAGCCGACCGCTGACGACCAACATATCCGCGATCGTATCCTGCGTCAGATCCAGGGCACAGACTGGCGGCCCGCCGGCTTCCAGGTCACCGTGCGCAACGGCGTCGCTCATCTCCATGGTGTCATCTTCGACGACAGCACGCGCAAGGCGGCCATCGTTCTCGCCGAGAACACCGCCGGCGTTAAAACGGTCCACGATCACCTTTGCTTCGTGGATACTTATTCGGGGTACTATGTGGAGCCGCCGGAAGACGTCAGTGCGGCGAGGTGAACCGCCCCCGGGAGCGCTGCCGATTCCGTGATATCTAACTACGCCTCGTGAAGCGATCTTTCGAAAGCGGCCGATCTCTTTCGGAAATGCACGCAACGGGGGCGCTGCAGGATCGATCGTCTGGGATCGACAGCAAGCGCATGTCGAAAAAGTACGGCCGACATTCCGGATCGAACGAAAAGTTCTTGCGCATTCTGGCGAAGCCTTATCGGCTGACGTACCCTTCGTGTAGATATGGGTGCGGCTTCGATACAATCGCCGCACGGAAATTCGTTCAGGATCGGACTATCGCCATGCTCAACGATGGGCGAGCATTTGACCGCGAGACAACAACAACGGCCGGCAGCTCGAACATCTCGTCGGAGCGAGCGCTGGGTATCGCGTATATATGGCGCTTTGCGCCGCGTTGGCATCAACGCACAAGGCGCATCGTCACGGGAATAGCCGGGCTCGCCGCGGTGGGCACCGTATTGGGCGGCCTGACCGGCTATTGGACGACCTACAAGGCGCTCAATGACTGGATCAGCCGCAGGCAAGTGGTGATGCCGGCGCCGCGCCTCTCCATTGCCGTGCTGCCCTTCGAGAATCTCAGCGGCGATCCGGCGCAGGATTATTTCGGCGACGCCGTCGTCGAGAACCTGACGACGGACTTATCCGTCAACATCCCGGCTCTTGTCGTCATCACCGGCGGCTCGGCACTGACAGACAGAAACCAGAGGATCGATCCCAAACGGATCGGTCAGGAGCTGAATGTCCGCTACCTGCTGCTCGGTTCGGTGCTTCGCTCCGCCGAGCAGCTTCGCATCAATGCGCGGCTGGTCGACGCCGAAAACGGCGAGCAGTTGTGGGCGGATCGCGTCGACGGAAGCGCGGCCGATTTATTGAAGTTGCAGGATCAGGTCACATCCCGCATTTCCAGCTCGCTTCAATTCACCTTGCCGATCGCCTGGATGCGCAAGACGCAGATGACGACGACCACGCTATTGTCGATGTGACGCCAAGCGACGGCATCGCAAGGGATGCCTGACAATCCCTACAATATGGTCGGATATTTTTTCTTCAGAAGCGAAGCAAATTTTCTGGCGGCCCAGGCAGATAACCCGAAAGCTATACGAAGGTATAGAACGGGCATACTAACGACTTCCCTCACGGCTTTATCCGCGGCCAACTCTCTCAGAACTAAAGCAAATTCGCCTCGACGCGGAGGCGAGCACGTTGCCGCCATTTGCAATATCTAACACCCGCTAAGCATCTATAACGGGCATCATAGCGCGAAGGGCATATGCTCTTCAGAATTGCAACTGTTGCATTCGCAGAGTTCCTCGGTCGCAGGCGATGCCGACCGAAACTAGAAAGGATGAGCGATGCTTACGCAGGCTATCAACGAGAGGCTGAGCCGCCCTCACGTCAGCCTCCCGGTCGGCTCGGAATCGCACCACGTCCATCCTGATGCCGAAGGGCTCCGCCAGGAGCACAAGTGGCGCGACCTGAAACAGGATGATGCGGCTGCGATCGGGGAGATCGCGATTTCGCGCTGGGCGGGTTCGCAAACCGGCTCCCGATACGAGGAGGCGGCAACGCCGCCCGGTCGATATGTGGTGGCGATCGCCCTGAAGAGCACGCGCCTCACCCTGACACGGGGGCGGCAGATCATTTTCGACGGGGTCATGCCGGCGGGCACGCTGCACGTCACGGCGCCTTCGACCCAGCTTGGTGCGCAGTTTCACGCCCCCTACGACTTCCTGCACTTCCATGTCTCGGCCGACTATCTTCACGGGCACCGCGCCGCGGCCGAGCCCTGTGCGACCGGCGAGGATCTCGGCGACCTCATCCTGCTGCGGGACTCCTTTGCCGAGCAGCTCGGCAGGGCGCTGATCGAGCGCGGCAATGCCAGGGACCCGGCTTTCACCCGCTGCATTGGTCAAACGCTGGCCATGCATATCGCCCGACTCGAGACGCCGCGGAGCAAGGTCAACGCGCTGCCGAAATGGCGGCTCAGGCGGGTCGAAGAGTACGTCAACGCAAACTATCATCGCAGCGTCAGTCTTGCCGATCTGGCCAAGGCCGCCGGCCTGTCCCGCATGCATTTTGCGGCCCAGTTCCGGGCGGCGACAGGCTTTCGTCCGCGCGAATATCTGCTGCATCGGCGCGTCGAGCGCGCGAAATCGATCCTCTCCGACGGCGAGACGCCCCTGGCCGAGGTCGCATTGGCAGTGGGCTTTTGCACCCAAGCGCATTTCTCGACTGTCTTCAAGCGCATCACCGGGGAAACGCCGGCGCGCTGGCGAACCGCCAGCCGAAGCGCATCGCCCTCGCCGATCGACCAGAGCGTCCGGACCAAGATCCCGTTCGGCCGGCCACGGGCTCAAGTACGGCACGCGGATCATCTCATTGCCGCCGGCGGTCACGCCTCGCCGTGACAGCACCTGAGGCCGTGTCGCAAATTGCGACACCGGCCGCCCCATAGTCACTTGCAATCATTCGATTGAAAATCGGCATCATCGCCGTGGCAGCTCGCGCGCGCATGCTTTTGCCGCGCGGCGCGATATTATTCCTATTTCGATCTGTCGGACGCAGCGCTGTCGGGTAACACCTTTGGCTATCCTGTAACACCTTTGGCTAAGGTTGCTAGGCGTTCGGAAAGCAATATGATGCGCTGGATTGGTCCCTCGACGATCTCAGGTCATTTGGAGTTCGGACGGGCACCGCGACGTGTTGCTCCGGTGCGCATCAAGCTGATGCGGTGAAGGACGGAGAGCGTCGGCCACCTGCTTGATTGAGGTCCCGAACATGGGCGACCGCACGCAACGCGCCGTCCGCGAGGCCGGTCGGGATTCGGCCGCGCCGGAGACCGTTTGCTTCGGTCCGTTTCGGCTGCATGCAGGGCAAAGAACGCTGGAGAAGGACGGCACTCCGATTCAGCTCGGCGGCCGGGCGCTTAATCTTTTGATCGCCCTGGTCGAGCGTGCCGGCACGGTGGTCAGCAAGACTGACCTCTTGGCCAAGGTGTGGCCCGACATCATCGTCGATGAAGGCAGCCTCAGGGTGCAGATCGCGGGCCTTCGGAAAGCGCTCGGCGACGGCGAGGCCGGCGCGAGATACCTGACCACCGTTTCGGGGCAGGGCTACTGTTTCGTCGGACGGCTTTCGCATCCGAATAATCAGGAGCAGTCCTCGATCGGGCCGAGCTCCGAACCGCCCCACAATCTGCCGGCGCGGCCGATGCGGATGGTGGGACGCGACCAGACCGTCCGCGACATATCGGCCAAATTGAGGAGCGAGCGTTTCGTCACCGTCGTCGGCCCCGGCGGCGTCGGCAAGACCACGGTGGCGGTCTCCGTCGGCCATGAATTGCTGGAAGCGTTCGCCGGTGCGGTCCGCTTCCTCGACTTTGGGACACTCCATGATCCCGCACTCGTTCCAAATGTCGTCGCCTCGGCGCTCGGCCTCCTCGGCCAGGCTGGTGATCCATCGGACAGTCTGGTGAACCTGCTCCGCGACAGGCGGATGCTGCTGATACTGGATTGTTGCGAGCATGTGATCGAGACATCGGCCGCGCTGGCCGAGCGGCTCTATGCGGAGGCGCCGCAGCTCCATATCCTGGCCACCAGCCGGGAGTCGCTGCGGGTCGAGGGCGAGCATGTTCACCGTCTGCAGCCGCTCTTGAGCCCGCCTGATGACGCCGGCCTGACGGCCGCACAGGCACTTGCCTTTCCCGCAGTCCAGCTATTTGTGGAGCGCGCGGCTGCGAGCGGCGGGCATCTCATCGAGCTGAGCGACGCGGACGCGCGCCTGGTTGGCGAGATCTGCCGCAGGCTGGATGGCATCGCACTGGCGATCGAGCTCGCCGCCAGCCGCGCCAGTGCCTCCAATATCAAGGATACGGTCGCGCTCTTGAACGACGCATTCAAGCTCCTGGGCGAGGGACAGCATGCCGTGCTGCCACGGCATCAGACCCTGCGCGCGACGCTCGACTGGAGTTACAAATTGCTGTCGGAGCCCGAGCGCATGGTGCTGCGGCGGGCGGCCGTGTTCGCCGGCAGCTTCACCTTGGAAGCCGCGCGCTCGGTTGCTGGCGCAGAGGACGCCGACGACGGGCATGTGATCGCGGCCGTTGCCAGCCTGGTGGCGAAATCCATGCTTGCGGCAAGCGCGAGCGGCACATCAACGCGATACAGATTGCTCGACACGGCACGGGCCTATGCCCTGGAACGGCTTGCCGCCAGCATGGATGCCGATGCGACGGCGCGGCGGCATGCCCGCTATTTCCTGCATCTGCTGCAAGAGATCGGTAGCGGCTCGGCCCCATCATCGGAAGCGAACCGATTTGCGGCGATCGCGGACCAGTTCGGAAACATACGCGCGGCGCTGACCTGGTGCTTCTCCGAACGCGGCGACCGCGCAACGGGCGTCGCGCTGGCCGCAGCGGCCATGCCGTTTTTCCTCAAACTGTCCCTGTTCGCCGAGTGCCAGCTCTGGGCCAAGCGCGCGATCGCACAGCTTGACGTGGCAAATCACAGCCTGAAATACGACCTCGACCTTCACGCCGCCCTGGGCCTGGCGCTGTTGCTCACGAAGGGGACCACCGACGACGTTTACGCCTTTCTGACGCGAGCGCTTCGAATAGCCGAAGAGATCGGCGACGTATCCAGCCAGCTTCGCCTGATCGAGCGCGTTCACGTGTTCCAGATGAGGGCGGGAAATTTCACGGAAGCGCTGGCGCTCGCCAAACGCGGCGAAGCCGTCGCGTCCGATCACGGCGACCGCATTAAACTTGCGCATATGCGGATCGCGCTCGGCGTCTCCTGCCATCTTGCCGGAGACGCGCGGCTCGCCCGGTCTTATGTGGAATCGGCGTTGTTGCAATTGCCGGGCTCGGAACCTGATGTCGATGATCCCCTGAACTACGACTACCTCAGTCGCGCACGAATCACGCTGGCTCGCATCCTGTGGCTTCAGGGATATCCCGATCAGGCAGTCGACACGGCGCGGCGGGCCATCGCCGACACGATGCGTATCGGTCATCCTGCCAAGCTCTGCATGGCGATGCTTTGGGCATTCTCGATCTTTGTCTGGAACTCGGAAACGGAGAGCTACGAAGAATACGCCGACAGGCTTATCCTGGAGGCGAGCAAGCACGCGCTCGGGCCGTACCAGACGATTGGCTACGGAACAAAAGGCGTTGTCCTGGTGGCGCAAGGCCAGGTCGAGACCGGGATTGCGCTGCTGCGGGGCGCGCTCGAAGTCATGCACAGCCATCGATATGGCTCGCTCGCGGATTTCCGCATCGCGCTGGCGCAGGCGCTCGCCACCATCGGGCGGGAAAAGGAGGCGCTTGATACGATCGATCTGGCAATCGGCCGTGTCGGGCAGAACAAGGATATGTTCTGCATGCCCGAGCTGCTGCGCGCAAAGGCGGAAGTGCTGCTCTCCGCACGAAGCCCCGATCCGGTGCAGGCAGAGCGCTGCCTGAAGGAGTCGATTGACCTGGCCCGCCGTCAATCGGCGCTCGCCATGGAACTGGTTGCCGCGACCTGCCTCGCGAGACTTTGGCTCGGGCAGGATCGCGCTGCCGAGGCGCGGCAGCTCCTCGCCCCGACCTATGCCCGCTTTACCGAAGGGTTCAACAGCCGCGCGCTCAAGACGGCACGGGCGCTGTTGGATGAGCTGGGCGCGCAACATTTGGATTCGTCGACGGATGCAAGACTGGCGGTTCGGGGATAAGGCACCGAACGCATCCGCTTGGCGCCGATCTGCGTCTATCCGGCAACCGCGATCATGCGAACTCGAAATGAAGGTGCAGATCCGAAAGACCCGAGCTATCCGATCCGGCATGGTCTGTCGCGTAAGCATTCAAGGCCACCAGCTTGCGCCATCGGCTCGCAGCGCCCTCCCAAGGCAACGAGCCCAAGGGGGCCGTCCTATCCCCCCGCCCCATCCCCGGGACGGCCCCCTTCTCTCCCCATGCATTGTCCCGTGAGCGGATCCCGTCCAAACTGGTGCCCTAATCCGGGCACAAATCATAGTTGGGCCAAAGACGGCTCTCGCAGCAGGCAGGTACCGCGTGCAGGGCGACAATAGCGACGAATCTGCACTGGCGTTCGGACCGTTCCGACTGCTGCCGAAAGCGCGACTGCTCGAAAAGGACGGCAATCCCGTTCATATCGGCGGCCGCGCGCTCGACATCCTGATCTTCCTCGCCGAACGCGCCGGCGAGGTTGTCGGCAAACGGGAATTGGTGTCCCGGGTATGGGCCGATGTGAACGTCGACGAGGGCAGCCTCCGCTTCCACGTCAGCGCGCTGCGCAAGGTGCTCGGCGACAGTGCGTCCGGCGCGAGATATGTCGTGAACGTTCCTGGTCGCGGCTATTGCTTCACCGCGCCGATCGTGCGCGCGGAGACGAAGCCTGCCGCAACGCCGGCCGGCAGCCCTCCCCTTCCGGCGCAAATTGCCAGGATGATCGGGCGCACGGAAACCGTCGAGACGATTGCCGCCGAGCTCGCCCGCCACCGCCTGGTCACGGTGGTCGGACCGGGCGGCATCGGCAAGACCACCGTCGCCCTGGCGGTGGGGCACCGTCAGCTTGCCGCTTTTGCCGGAATGGTCAGGTTCGTCGATTTCGGCTCGCTGCGGGACAAGCGCCTGGCGCCGAGCGCGCTCGCATCGGCATTGGGGCTTTCGGTTTCCTCCGACAATCCGCTGCCCAGCATGCTGGCGTTTCTGCGCGAGAAACGCATGCTGTTGATCTTCGACAGTTGCGAGCATCTCTTGGAAAGCCTGGCGATGCTCGCGGAAAGCATCATCCGCGAGGCGCCTGAGGTTTCCATCCTGGCAACCAGCCGTGAATCGTTGCGCGCCGAAGGCGAGCAGGTGCATCGGCTGTTTCCGCTGGATTGCCCGCCGGAGCGCGCTGCCATCACGGCTCCCGACGTGCTGGCCTATCCCGCGGCGCAATTGTTTGTCGAACGCATCGCCGCGAGCCTCGGGGGGTTCGAGCTCGGCGATGCCGAAGCGCCGCTGGTGGCGGAAATCTGCCGCAAGCTCGATGGCATTGCGCTGGCGATCGAGCTCGCCGCCGGTCGCGTCAACGCCTATGGAATCCAGGGCATAGCCACACTGCTCAACAGCCGCTTCTCGCTGTTGTGGCAGGGCCGGCGCACCGCAGTGCCCAGGCATCAGACGCTGAGCGCGGCGCTCGGCTGGAGCTACGATCTATTGACTCCCATCGAAAGCGTCACTCTGCGCAGGCTGTCGGTGTTCGCCGGCACCTTCACGCTGGAAGCCGCCCTCGCGGTAGCCTCCGAGGATGGGACCGACGAAGCCGAGGCGGTTGAGGCGATCGCAAACCTGGTGGCAAAGTCGCTGATCTCGCTGCCGTCGACGGCTCAGCCGGTGCGCTATCGGCTGCTCGACACCACGCGCGCCTTCGCCGCGGAGAAGCTTGCGGAAAGCGGCGAAGCCACAAGGATATCGCGCAACCATGCGATCTATTTCCGCGATCTCCTTGCGGGCATCGCGGCGAGAGCGGCAGCATTCTCGACCGGCGACAGCTTCACTCCCTATGCGGATCATCTTGCCAATGTCCGCGCGGCGTTGGATTGGAGCTTCTCCGACCAGGGCGAGCGCGCGATCGGAATCGGGCTTGCCGCGGCGGCCGCCCAATTCTTCCTGCAGCTTTCGCTGCTGACGGAATGCCATCGCTGGGCGCGACAGGCGCTGACGGCGTTTGATCCGCAAATTGCCGACCCGCGTCAGGAGATGGAGCTTCAGGCCGCGCTTGGCGTGTCCTTGATGTTCACGCAAGGCAACACCGAAGAAGTCCATGCGGCCCTCACCCGCAGCCTGCAACTGGCAGAGTCCCACAACGACCTGCACTGGCAGCTATGGCTGCTGCGAGAGCTTCATATCTATCTAACCCGGATCGGCGATTATCATGGCGCGCTGGCGATGGGCGAGCGCGGCGCGGTGGTTGCCAGGACATTGAGCGATGCCGGTGCCATCCGTACCGCGGAGTGGATGCTCGGAGTCGCCAACCACCTGATCGGGAATCAGAACGATGCCGTCTTGCAATGCGAGAGCGCCACGACCCATGATCCGTCTCGCCTGCAGATCAACATGCAGCGGCTCGGATATGATGACCGGATCGTTGCGCTGGTAGCTCTTGCGCGAAGCCTCTGGCTGACGGGACGTCCCGACCGCGCCATCGCGGCGGCGAGATATGCGGTCAGCGAGGCCGAGCGCACAGAGCAGCCGCTCACCATCGGCATCGGCCTGATATGGTCGATCTACGTGTTTCTCTGGGTCGGCGATTGGGAGGACGCCGACAAGCTGATCGAACGTCTCATCAATCATGCAGCCAGGCATTTTCTCGGGCCCTATCAGGCCGTGGGACTCGGACTGAAGGGCGAACTGTTGATCCGCCGCGGAGAAGCCAAGATCGGCATCGAACTGCTGCGCCAGGGCGCCGGAACATTGCGGCAGATCCGGCACAAGATCCTGAGCACGGTGTTCGCGGCAGCGCTCGCCGAAGGCCTGGTGCAGGTGCGGCAATACGAGGAGGCGCTCGGCATCATTGATGAGGCGATCGCGCAGCGCGACAGCGCCGGGCAGTCGTTCGATCTGCCAGAGATGCTGCGCGTCAAGGGATACATCCTGGCTTCCTCGGCCCGTCCTTACGAGGCCGAAACCTGTCTGATGCAGTCACTCACGCTGTCCCGCGAGCAAGGCGCACTTGGATGGGAATTGCGGGCGGCCGCCACCTTGGGACGGCTCTGGCGTGAACAGGGCAATGCAGCAAAGGCACATGCACTGATCGCTCCGCTCTATGCACGATACAGTGAAGGCCTCGACAGCGCCGATCTCAGGTCCGTAAAATTACTGCTCGATGAGCTGACTGCGGGTATCTAACAACATCTAACGCGCAAATTCGCCCGCGCTGGGCCATGCTCCCTGCACGATTTTGGGGCTGGTCGAACACGGGATTTGCGAATGGCATTGCTTGATGACGCCCTCGATGCCTGCGGTGGGCTGGAACGATGGCGTCGGTTGAAGAGATTCACCGTCCACCTTTCCATCGATGGCGCGCTGTTCTCCCGCATCGGCAATGCAGGGCGGCTCAAGGACATGGTCATGGAAGGTTCGACCGAGGTCCAGACGCTGCAATTCATCGGCTTCACCGCTCCCGACAGATGCGGCCTGTTTCAGCCCGACTGGGTCGCCATCCAGAGTCTGCAAGGCGAGATCCTGCGTTCATGTGGCGACCCGCAGACAGCATTTTCGGATCACCACGACGAAATGAAGTGGGACGATCTGCGCCTGGCCTATTTTTGCGGCCTCTCACTCTGGAACTGTCTGACGACCCCCTTCCTGCTGGCGCAACCGGAAATTGAGACCGAAGAGCTGCCCCCCTGGAACACGGGCGGCCAGATCTGGCGGCGTCTCCGCGCGCTGTTTCCACCGACCATCGTTACGCATTCGCGGGAGCAGATCTTCTACTTCGATAGCGATGGGCTGCAGCGGCGATTGGACTACGAGGCCGCGGGCACGCCAATCGCGCACCTGACCTGGGCGCATCAGAAGTTCAACGACATCGTCATTCCCACGCTCCGCCGATGCCTGTCGCGTCAGCCCGATGGCACGCTGGTTACCAAGCCCGCTCTGATCGACATCGAGATCTTCGACGCGTCGTTCGAGTAGCAGCCAGCGAGCGGTGTCGACCGTCGCGTCGCGTGTGCGATTACTCCTTGCCCTGAACGAAGAGCTGAATCAGTGCGACGAGAACATCGGGCGCATCCTCCTGGCTGAAGTGGCCGGCATTGGGCAGCTTGATGATGGGCCGGTCCGGCCATATTCCCCTGAAGTCGGCGATTTGGACCGCCGGCGAGATAGCTCTGTCCTTCATACCGACGGCGAGCATTGCTGGCTTTGACTTCAGATTGTCGACGAGAGGAAAACCTTCAACGACGTATGGGATAATCCGACCGAGCAGCACATCGAGCGGGAACTCGATCGCTCCGATACAGTCCTCCCTTGCAGGAAAGGCCGAACCATAGGCCGCGAGCCAATCGGAATTCACTGCCGACAGATTCTCAAGACCAATGATCTTCATGATGCTGAGAATGTTGACGTCCAGATGTCCCAACACCTCGCCAAGCGTGCCGGCTTCGTAGTGCTTGCGGACAAACTGAAACCAGGGCGTCTGCGCGTCGAACTCCGCGTTGCCATAGCCCGCCAATGTGTTGAGGAGGAACAAGCGCTTGACGCGGTCGGGGTGTCGCAGCGTGAAGGCCGAACCGATCGGCCCGCCCCAATCCTGCATGACCAGGGTGATGTTCCTCAGATCGATCGCTTCGATGAGGTTCGTAAGGTTGTCGACATGGGCTTTCAGCGAATACTCGCGATCGCGAGGAGTCTCGCTTTTGCCGAAGCCCATATGATCGGGAACGATGACCCTGTGCGTCGCAGAAAGCGGCGGAATGAAGTGTCGATATAGATAGCCCCAGGTCGGCTCACCATGCAGACAAATGATGGGATCGCCGTCGCCCTCGTCGATATAATGCATACGAAAGCCGTTCCCGTCAAAATAGTGCGGCGCAAAGGGCCAGGTTGCACCAAACGTCTCGGCTGCAGGAATCGTCATTTGCCGGATCTCCTCATGCGCGGGTGTCAGTTGCAATTATATACGTCATATAAAGGCCTCATCGAATGTTCGCTATCAACGACGAACCGTCGTAATGCCGGCATGACGATAATCTTTGCGTGAGAAGCCGCGCGTCGGCGACCGATAATATTCGGTTCCGATTGAATCAGAACCGAATATCCAGATGGGTGGTCAGCCAGGCGCGAACGCCGTCCAGCGTGCGGAAATCGTCCAGAGATCGGGTCGCGACGTCATGATAGGCGCCAGCCACCATCTCGCTCAGCGCCCGGCCCGGCCCGAGTTCCAGAAACACCGTCGCTTCGCTCTCCAAGCAGGCCTGCAGGCAATCGGCCCATTGCACCGTCTGCGAGATCTGGACCGCCAGCTTGTCAAGACCGGTTTTGACATCGATGACGGGCGCAGCGTCGATCCCGCTCAGGAGCCGCGTTCCGGCTGGCAGTACCATCACGGCAGCATGGCTTAGTCTGTCGCGGAATTCCGTCGATGCCTTGGCAAGCCGCGGGGTGTGGGAGGCAACTTCCACCGGTACGTCGACGACCCTGGCCGCCTTCATCGCTTTCGCGTCATCGGCGAGCGCTTTCAACGCTGCGCGGCTTCCGCCGAGAATGAAGGCGTCGCCCGGATTGACGATGGCGACGGCGGCATCGTGCCGCTCGCACAAGGTGTCGATGGCATCGCGGGGAAGGCCGCGAACGAAGACCATTCCGTCACCGGGCAGCGTGGCAGCGTCCATCGCTTCCGCGCGGCAGGCCACCAGGTCGAGCGTATCCGTCATGCTCGTAAGGCCTGCGACGCCCCAGGCCGCGACCTCGCCAACGCTGTAGCCGGCAACGATGAGCCGGTCAGGCATTTGGGCGCGCAGCACGGAAGCTGCGGCCAGCGCCTGCAGCGTGCAGAGGATCTGGCCGATGCGATTGTGGTGCAGCACTTCAGCGCTCTCGCTGCGGACGATCTCGCGCGGATCACGGCCGCCGAGCAGCATCGCCGCATGGGCAAACAGGCTGGCCGCCTCCGGCGCATCGCCGGTCAGGGCGAACATGTCGCGGTGCTGCCGTCCCTGCCCCGAGCAGAGGATTGTGAGAGTCATGGCCAGCCCAGCATCACGAAGAACACCAGCGCCAACGCAAGCAGGATCGCATTGGACATCAGGGACACGACCTTTCGTGGGCGTCGACGAACAGGGTCATGGCCAATAGATCGGCCGATCCGCCGGGGCTGAGCCGGCGGACGACGAAGCTCTCGTGGATGGCACGAGCGCGCTCCTGCCAATCGGGCGCACCTACGCCGCCCCGGCCGAGAAATTGCCGCGCCACACGGCGCGCAAACAAGAGGCCGTCCAGCCCGCCGCGATGCAGCAGGTTGGTGTCCTCGACCGCGGCGATCAGCGCGAAGCATGTTTCGACCCGCGCGGCCTCCGCGTCGGCAGCAACGAGAGCTCCCCTGTGCAGGGACGGGAGGCCGACGTGGTAGACACTGGGAAATCCCTTGGCCGCCTCGACGCGCGCGCCACCGGCACCGAAGCGACGACGGGCTTTCATGCCATGGCTGTGGAGCAGCACAGGCCCGCCGAGGATGCTGCCGCCCCACAGTCGCGTCACTGTTGCTCCGAGCGACAAAACCGGATCGACCTGCCCGCTGCTCCTTGCGCCCGCCGCCGCGCACAACAGGCCGAGGCCGAAGATCGCGCCGCGATGGGTGTTGATGCCCGACGTCGCAGCAAACATCGCCGCCTCGGCCTCGAGACCGATGATCCTCAGCCGCTCCATCGTCCAGCCGCCGGCACCTGCTTCCGCCAACGCGGCGAAATAGGGGCCGATGGTTTTGGCACTGACGCGCAGCGTCTCGGCATCCATATCCTCATGACTGCCGCGATCGATATGGCTCACAAGGCCGGGCTTCGGCCATGTCTCCACTTCCAGCAGCAGGCAACCGACGGCGCTTGCCGCGATCGCCGCCGCATCGGGCGCGCATGGCGCCATCACCTGTGGACGAGGCGCCCGCTGTTGCGCGCTCCATGCCAGAGCCAGCGTCATGACGGCATCTCCCGGGCGAGGAAGAGATTCGTATCGAGCAAGGCGACGCCGCCGATGGTCTTGACCAGCACCTGGTCCGCGCCGGCATGCAGTTCCCGCCAGTTCACGGCGGCGCCGTCGTCGCGCACCAGTTCGCCATCGAGACGCATCGGCGCCAGCGCTTCGATCTCGGCGATATCAGCGACGAGACCTTCAACATCCGTGTCTCGACCAATGCGCAGCAGCAGGTCGAGATCGGAGCGATCGGTCAGATAATCCAGTCCGGTCAACACGCGCCAGGCCAAGCCGCCGAACACCCTTGCTTCCACCGAATGAATCCAAGCGAATTCATCGAGACGTTCGAGCGTCGGCCGCCACGCGAGCGGCGCCATTCGAGCGGCCGCCGCCAACGAGGGTGGCGGCGCGATCGATATCACGTCTTCGGTCTGCAGCAGGAAGGAAAGTCGCCGCTTGCCGGCAGAGGGCGGTAATGGCAGGCCCGCCGCCACGCCGTGCTGCTCGCAAGGCGTGGCACGCCGCCCGATCAACGGCCAGCCGTTCGCGACCCATCGCGCGACCAGCGGATCGGCCGCCAGATCGCTCCGCACCGCGAGCGCCGCACACCAGCTCTCGGGGCGGACGAAGATCAGATCATGGCGCCTCATCGGTCCCTCAGCGGGTTTGCATGGCAAGCTCACGCACGCGCTCCGCGATGTCAGCGGCCTTCATGCGGCCGCCGCGCTCCTTGCCGAGTGCATCGCGTCGGTCGCGCGCATCGCCCATGTTGCGCAGCAGTTTTTCCAATTGATCGGCCAGCGAGACCTGGTCGTCCCAGATGACATGCACCGCGCCGAGTTGAACCAGATTTTGCAGGCCGGGAGCGAACACCGGCGTGGACTTGGCTTTCTCCTCGAGCACCTCGATCGGCAATTTCGTCACCTTGGACATCGACGGCAGGTCCATCACCGCCGGGTCCGCGCTCGGCAGTCCCACCAGCACGCGGGTCGCCAGCGCGGTGGCGAGGAACGCTCCCGCCGCCGAGTGGCCATACAGTAGCCCGATCGTGGGCTTTCCCTGGATATCCGCATGGATGAGCGACTTGGCGAGATGAGCCAGGAACTCGTTCAGTCCCAGAAGCTCGTCGCGCTTGCTCATGCGCTGGCTGTCACTGTCGACGATGACCAGTATCGGACCGCTTCCGCGCTTGATCGCGCCAAGAACGGCGCCCGAGAGCCTGATCGCCTCGTCGACACCAAGCGCGGTTCGATCAGCGACTCCGATGACCAGCGCGCGGTCGCCGGATCGCAGCGTGCCGGACCCGAGCAGAACGCCACCGTCATTCTTGACGTCGTGGCCGTCGGGAAACATCGAGGCTAGGATCCTATCGAGCGTCACGGGCAATCCTCCGGACCTTGTCGGCAAGTTCGATGAACTGATCGGCCGGCAGCGCTGGAACGGACGCAGCGTCGGCAACACGCTCCGCCGCCCAGATCTCGACCGCATCCCGGCAGGTGCCAAAGCGCTGCAATCGATCTTCGAGGCGGGACTGTTCGGCATTTAACGTATCGATGCCGAAGCCCGCGGTGGTCTCAAGCAATTCCAGGGCAGCCTCACGGAAGGCTTGCACCGTGTCGTCGGCGAAGAGCTCGGCGCCGCCGATCAGCCGCCGGTGCTTGCCGCCCATGGTGCGCCAGACCAGGGCACGGTCGCGCGAGTCGAACTCTTCGACGCCGCGATTGGTCTCGATGACCTCGGGACCGGAGACGGCGATACGTCCCTGCTCGGACACTGCCAGCGCCGAACAGCAGCCCGCGATCAGTCCGCCGCCGCCATAACATCCAGAGCGGCCGCCGATCAGCCCGATCACCTTCACGCCGGCGGTCCGCGCCTCGATCACCGCGCGCATGATCTCGGCGATGGCAAGCTCGCCCGCATTGGCTTCCTGCAGGCGGACGCCGCCGGTGTCGAACAGGATTACTACCGGGATCGACTTGAGCTCCTTCGCCGCACGCAGCAACCCCGTCAGCTTGGCGCCATGGACCTCGCCGAAGGCGCCGCCCATGAAGCGGCCTTCCTGCGCCGCGATGAAGACCGGCGAACCCGCAAACTGCCCGCGACCGATGATGATGCCGTCGTCGAACTGCTCGGGAAGGTCGAACAGTTTCAGATGCGGGCTGACCTCGCGCCGTTCGGGGCCGATGAATTCGACAAAGCTTCCGGGATCGAGCAGCAGCCGGATCCGTGCCCGCGCCGAGGCCTCGTAGAAGCTCGTCGCCCTCGCCTGCTCCAGCGACGGCTTTTCCAGATTCGCGACGCTCATTGCTCGTTCTCCGCCATCAGCCGGACAGCCTGGGCGAGACGCAGAGAGACGGTGTCCGGCCGCGCGCCGCCGTCATTGATGGAGAATTTGAGCCCGCCCGGCGAGTAGCGTTCGACGAAGTCTGCGACCACGGCGTCCCAGACCTCGCCGAAGCCTTCGGCCGCGGTCTTGATCTCCAGTCGGCATTCCGTTTCAGGCAGCACGCGTTCGGCCAGCACTTCCAGATTTCCGGAAGCCACCACACCGATGATTGCCATTTGCCTGGTCCCGCCGGCACGAGCGCGGGCTTGATGGTGAAAGCTCAAATCTTCCATCGCGGCTATCCTCTCACCAGTTGCGGAATTGCGAGGGCGGCGCGTAGAGGCCGCCCGACCACCGCACGAGATCCTTGATCGAGCGCGCCGCCAGCATGCTCCTGTCGGCGTCGAGCGGATCGATGCCGAGATCCTCTGGCCGGCGGATCACACCGCGCTCGCGCAAGTGCTGCACCATTTTCCTGTCCCTGCTGCGGCCGACATGGGTATAGCCAGCGACACCGCGGATCGCCTGTTCGCGCTCGTTCTCATCCCGGCACAGCAGCAGGTTGGCAACGCCTTCCTCCGTGACGATGTGGGTGACGTCGTCGCCATAGATCATCACCGGGGCGAGATCGAGCTTGAGCTTCTCGGCGAGCGCGAGCGCGTCCAGCTTCTCGACGAACAGCGGCACGTTCTTTTCGCCAAAGGTCTCGCCGATCTGCACCACCAGCTTGCGGCCACGGCGCAGCAGCGCCGAGCCGTCGGGATCGGCCTCACGGCCGGCCTGCAGCCATGGCGTGCTCGGATGGCGCCGCCCGCGGGCGTCGGCGCCCATATTCGGCGCACCGCCGAAGCCCGCAATACGCGAGGTGGTCACCGTCGATGAATTGCCCTGCAGGTCGATCTGCAGCGTCGAGCCGATGAACATGTCGCAGGCATAGAGGCCGGCGGTCTGGCAGAAGGCGCGGTTGGAGCGCAGCGAGCCGTCAGGCCCGGTGAAGAAGACGTCGGAGCGGGCGCGGATATACTCGTCCATGCCGACCTCCGAGCCGAAGCAATGGATCTGCTCGACCCAGCCCGATTCAATCGCGGGGATCAGCGCCGGATGGGGATTGAGCGCGAAATGGCTTGCAACCTTGCCCTTCAAGCCCAGCCGCTCGCCATAGGTCGGCAACAACAGCTCGATCGCGGCGGTGGAGAAGCCGATGCCGTGATTCAGTCGCCGCACGCCATAGGGCGCGTAGATGGCCTTGATCGCCAACATCGCTGTCAGGATCTGTCCTTCGGTGATGGCGCCGGGATCGCGCGTGAACAACGGCTCGACGAAGAACGGCTTGTCGGCCTCGACCACGAACTGCACGCGGTCCGCCGGGATATCGACGCGCGGCACCTTGTCGACGATCTCGTTGACCTGGGCGATGACGACGCCATTCTTGAAGGCCGTCGCCTCGACCACCGTCGGTGTGTCCTCGGTGTTCGGCCCGGTATAGAGGTTTCCGTCATGGTCGGCGCTGACGGCCGCGATCAGCGCAACCTGCGGCGTGAGGTCGACGAAGTAGCGCGCGAACAATTCGAGATAGGTATGAACGGCGCCGAGCTCGATCTTGCCGCCGAACAGCATGCGCGCGATGCGCGCCGCCTGCGGTCCGGAATAGGCATAGTCGAGCCTCTTTGCTACGCCGCGGTCGAACAGGTCGAGATGTTCCGGCAGCACGATGCCGGACTGCACCATATGCAGGCCATTCACCTTGGCGAGGTCGACGCCAAGCAGCGCGCGGCACAGAAGGTCTGCCTGCTTCTGGTTGTCGCCCTCCAGGCACACCCGATCGCCCGGCCCGATCACCGCTTCCATCAGGCGGGTGGCATCACTCGCTGCGACGATCTTGCCCTTCGCCAGTTTCGCGCCCGCTTCGATACGGGCATCGCGCGCTTGCCGGCCTTGTTGCCAATTCTTCATTCGCCATGCTCCTGGATCCGGCATTTGAAACGACATGCTTCGGATCCGACTGGATCAGTGAGGCGCTCCGGCGGGCATGCGTCAAACCCTGTCCCGCCGGAGCCCATGCGTCATTCGCAACCGTCTTGTCAGCGGGCTGCCAACTTTTCAGCGTTGCGAGCAGCTTCGGTGATTACGGCCGCCACTTCCTTCGGATGGGATTCGTAGACGGAGTGGCTGGCGCCCTTGATCTCGGTCGTGTGGCTCTTCGCCCGCGCGTAGTACCAGCGCTCGAGATCAGGATTGATGATCTTGTCGCTCTCGGCGACGATGCCCCAGCTCGGTTTGGTCTTCCAGGCAGCCGCGGTCAGCGGCGTGCTGAAGATCTGGGCCGCAGCCAGGACCTGGGAGCGCGACTCGAACTCCGCCTGCTCGCGCGGCAGATCGGGCGCGAAGAGCTTGGGAAAATCGGCAGGGTTCAGATAGGTGTATTGATCTGGCGTCTTCTTGATCGCGCCTTCGGTCTTGGCCAGCACACTCGGCATCTTCTTGCCAAGTTCGCCCTCATCTTCGCCGATATCAGGCGCATGCGCGGCGACATAGACGAGACGGACCACGTTTGGATGAACGCCCGCCGCCGTGATGATCGAACCGCCATAGCTGTGGCCGACGAGCAGCGTCGGACCGTCCTGCAAATCGAGGATTCGTTTCGCCGCCGTCACGTCGTCGGCGAATGAGGTTTCCGGCTCCTGCACCATGGTGACATGGAACCCCTCCTTGGTGAGGATTTCATACACGGGCTTCCAGCCCGACGCATCCACCCAGGCCCCGTGCACCAGAACGATGTTCTTGAGCGGCTCGGCACGCGCAGGGGCAACTGTCGAAACAAGCGAAAGAGTGGCCGCGAAGGCCAGGCAGGCTTTGACGTGCTTCATGTCCGAAGACTCCAGGTTGCGTCGCGCAAAACATAGAGGCGGGAACCGTCTCGCGTATTTCTGCAACGAAAGGCGTTTTCGACTTTGCACGCCGCCGAGTGATATCGGCCCCATAATCCACTCACGCTGGCCGCGGAGCGCAACTATTGTAAGCGCTTCCCGAAATGGCCGGACGCGCCCTCATATGGTTCATCAACATGTGTAGACACAAGTTCACTCGAGTTCTCGGCCTGGTTGCGGCAGCAGCCGCCGTCGAGATGCTGTTGCCATCGATCGGCTCGACGCAGGAATTCCGTCGGGATCAGGCCGCGAGCGAAGCAGCACCGCCGCTCGTCGTCGAGCTGCGATTACACGGCGGCCTACGTCAACGCCTGCTGTATATATCACCGCCCAAGCCGCTTGCCGCGATCGTGATGCTGCCGGGCGGCGCCGGAAATATCGACATCGAAAGCAATGGTGATATCAGGCATGGCGACAATTTTGTCGTCCGTTCGCGCGAGCTGTGGGTGCAGCGCGGATATGCCGTGGTCATTCCCGATACGATCAACCACGCCAATCTCCGGGGCGATCGCAGTTCTCCGGAGTATGGCGGGATCGTTGTCGAACTCGCCGAGTTCGCGCGATCGCAGGCTGGCGTTCCCGTGTTCCTGCTCGGCACGAGCCAGGGCGCGATCGCAGCGGTGAATGGCGCCACCCACGCGCCGCAGGGAAGCGTTTCGGGTCTGATTCTCACGGAATCCGTGTCCAGGGTCGGCAAGAGCGGCGAAACCGTTTTCAGCGCGAAACCGGAGAACGTGCGCGTGCCGCTTCTCATCGTCGCTAACAGGAGCGACCGGTGCAACGTCGCGCCGCCCGGCGACGCGCCGCGCATCGCTGCGGCGATGGGCCATTCCCCCAAGGTCCAGGTCCGATTCGTCAGCGGAGGAATTAACCGGTCGCGGCACGCTTGCGGATCCTTGTCGCCGCACGGCTATTACGGAATCGAAACGCGCATCGTCGATCTCGTTGCCCGCTGGATCAGCGAGCATCGCTGATCCAGCTCTAAGGCCGTGCAGCCAGCTCGCTGCGGTTCTCGGCCCGCGTGGCTTCGTCGTGGATCGGCACCGGCGCCATCGCCTCGAACACGCCATCATGCCGGACCAGCGCGTGGAACAGCGCGGCGGCGACATGCATCAGGATCAGCGCAAAGAATGCGAAGGCCAGATAGAAATGCGCGTTCCACAACAGCGTACGCAGGCTGTCGCTCTGCGGCAGGATCGCGGGAAGATAGATGCCGCCGTACAGTTCAACAGGATAGGCTGATGCCGACAGCATGGCCCAGCCGAGCAGCGGCATGCCGATCATCAGTGCGTAGAGCGCGTAATGCGACAGTTCCGCAGCGAGCTTCATCGGCTCGGGCAGATCGGCCGGCAGCGGCGGCGCGCCGTAATAGAAGCGCGTGACCAGACGGATCAGCGCCAGCACCAGGATGACACTGCCGAGCGTCTTGTGGATCGAGACCAGCGGCACGTATTTCGGCATGACCGTCGATACCATGCCGACGCCGATGAACAGCATCGTCAGGATGCAGACGGCCATGACCCAATGCAGCAGGCGCTGAAGTGGGGAGAAGTGATGACGGATAGCGTTCATGGCTTCGGACCCGTTACGGTTCGTGGATAATCCTTGGCCTCCGCGGTGCGGAGATCGTACGACTTGGCGTAGACCGATGAGCGGGCCGCCGGGAACGGATCATCCGACGTGCGCATGCCCGGCGGCAGCACGGTCGGATCGAAGTTGATTTCGCGGCAAGGGCCATCCGCCTCGGCCTCGATCCGCGACACGACCAGCGTGCCGATCTCGATGGTGCGACGATCCTCCGGCCAGGCCTTGGTCGGATCCGCGGTGGGATCGCCGGGGTTGGCGACGGTCACCGTCATGGTCCAACGCTGCGGGCCGCTGCGGACGCGCTCCGTGATCTCCTGTTCAAGGAAGTCAGGATCAAGCTTCTTGAGATCATCCTGCGTCACCGGAACGACTTGCGCCTGTGGCAGCAACGACCATCGCACCGCGTGATCGGCACCGGAACTGTCGGTGAAGATGAAACTGTTGAGGCCGTTGAAGCGATCCTCGGCATAGCTGCCGGTCCAGGGCGCAGTCTTGGCCCATGCGCCGAACGGCGCAAACTCCGGATGCGCTTCGGCAAACACCTTGATGGCGTTCGGGTCCTTGCTGCCCGCTGCGACCAGGAGTTCGTGAAAACCTTCCGGCGTGGAGGCGGCAAAGACCGGCGCATTGATCATCGCCATGCGCCATTCCTGACCATTCGGCGGCATGATCCGCAATCCCAGGCCGCGCACGCGGACCGACGCATCCGCGGCATCCGGATTGGGCGTGCCCAGATTGAAGCGTCCCAGCGCCGGATGCTGGCCGGCGGCAAGCACCGAGGCGCGCGAGATCGCCGCGCCATTGCCGTTGGATTCGAAAACGCCGGTGAAGCAAATGCCCTTGGCGTGATTGCGGCGGTGGCCGAGCGCTGGGCCGCTTGGCGGCGCCAGCGCCTCCAACATCTTCCAGGGCGTCAGTCGCTCCGGCGAAAGCCATCCGGCGGTGTAGGCGAAGGCGGCCGCGCTGCCGGCAACGACGACGCCGATCAGCACGAGTGATCCCAGCACCGAACGTGCGGGAGATGGACGCGGCTCGGGCATTCGGACCTCACGATGACGATGGATAATTCTATCCTGTAGCCACCAGTATCCCTCCGGAGCATCGGCCAGTCTTCCCGAACCTGCCTGGACTCTTTCAAAATCGCACGGCAGGCATGGGGAGCCCGCTCCCCGCCGGAGGATTGTCGATCGGCCGCCCCCGTCCTAACCTGCGAAAAACGGGTGGAAACGCAATGGCACGGATCAAGACTATCGAGACCGGACTCTACCGAATTCCGCTGTCGGTCACGCTGTCCGACAGCACGCATGGCGAAATCAAGGCGTTCGAGCTTATCACGGTTCGCGTACGCGATGCGGACGGCGCCGAAGGCGTGGGCTACACCTACACAGTCGGTCGCAACGGGGGCGCCATCGCCGACATTCTCCGGCGTGAAGTTCCCGAACTGATCGAGGGCCGCGAGGCCGACGATAGCGAGGCGCTGTGGCACCACGTCTGGTGGGGCCTGCATTACGGCGGGCGCGGTGGCCCCACCGTGCTCGCGCTTTCGGCGCTCGACATCGCGCTTTGGGACTTGAAGGCGCGGCGCGCCGCACTGCCGCTCTGGCGGCTGCTCGGCGGATTCGATCAGCGCGTCCCCTGTTATGCCGGCGGCATCGACCTCGATCTGTCGGTCGAGGCACTGCTGAAGCAGACCGACGACAATTTGGGCAAGGGCTTTCGCGCCATCAAGATGAAGGTGGGCCGGCCCGATCTCGGTTCCGACGTCGCGCGCGTGCAGGCGATGCGCAAGCATCTCGGCGACGGCTTTCCCTTGATGGCCGACGCCAACATGAAATGGACGGTGGAGGAAGCCATCCGCGCGGCGCGGGCACTGCAGCCGTTCGATCTCACCTGGCTCGAAGAGCCGATCATTCCCGACGACGTCGCCGGCCACGCCCGGATCCTCGCCGCCGGCGGCGTGCCGATCGCGGCCGGCGAAAACTTGCGCACGCTCTGGGAGTTCAAGAACTACATCGCCAATGGCGCCATCTCCTATCCCGAACCTGACGTCACCAACTGCGGCGGCGTGACCGCCTTCATGAAGATTGCGCGGCTTGCCGAAGCCTTCAATCTTCCGGTCACCAGCCACGGCGCGCACGACATCACGGTGCATCTGCTCGCGGCCTGCCCGAACCGTTCCTATCTCGAGGCGCACGGCTTTGGCCTCGACCGCTATATCGAGCATCCGCTCGTGCTCGAAGCAGGCATGGCACTGGCGCCGAGCCGCGCCGGCCACGGCGTCAACTTCGACTGGACAGCGTTGGAGCGCCTCGCCGCGTGAGCCGCGACGGATACTGCGCTCCCTCTCCCGCTTGCGGGAGGGGGTTGGGGTGAGGATGTCTCCACGATGGGACTATGATGACAGGGTGATTTGGGCCATCATCCCCGCTATCAAACAATTGAATCAGAACTCTCCACACGTCGTCCCGGGCTTGACCCGGGACGACGGCCAGAGTGCTGTTGAGTCCAGCCGACAACGGTTCCGGCAGACCAAGAGTGATCGGCTGCCATTGTACCTGTGCAAGCCGTGCGCTTTCGGGGTAGGTTTAAGGCAACCGACGTGCTCTGAAAATTTTACTGGAGTCACAACGACAAATGCCGACAAAAGATCCGATCAACTGGATGTTGTCTGAAGCGATCGAATCGCTCGCGCGCGCCGAACGGCTGCATCAAAGATTGTTCAGCCTGCAGCCGGGCGGCACGCGCGAGGTCAATTGGGAGCCTCCGATCGACGTGTTGGAGACCGATCGGGAATTGTTGATCTTCGTGGCGCTGCCCGGCGTCGATCCCGATCAGGTGGTGGCGATCATCGAGAACGGCGTGCTCATCATCAAGGGGCACCGGATATTGCCCGCCGAGCTCCGTGATGCGCTGATCCACCGGCTCGAGCTGCCGCAAGGCGGGTTCGAACGCCGCATTGCCCTGCCGGCCGGACGCTATGGCGTGAGCCGGACCGCCTCGAATGGATGCGTCGTGTTGCGCCTGTCGAAAGCCGTGTGAGAATTCATGATGTCGCCTGATAGTCAAAATCCCGGTTCCGCCGCAGCCGGTGCGAAAACGGAATCGGTCGCGATTCCCGCGGATGCGCTGATCATCGTCGCGGTCCGCAACATCGTGCTGTTTCCGGCCGTGATCGCACCGGTCACCATCGCCCGCGCGAAGTCGATCGCCGCCGCGCAGCAGGCGCTGCGCGAACAACGGCCGATTGGAATCCTGCTGCAGCGAAACGCCGAAGTCGACGATCCCGGTCCTGACGACCTGCACCGCGTCTGCACGATCGCCAATATCGTCAGGTACATCACCGCGCCGGACGGAACCCATCACATCGTCTGCCAGGGCGTGCAGCGCGCCCGCATCCTGGATTTCCTGCCCGGCACACCATTCCCCGCGGCGCGCGTGCTTCACATCCCGGAGCCGGCGACGACGTCGCCCGAGATCGAGGCGCGCTTTCTGAATCTGCAGAGGCAGGCCGTCGAAGCGGTCCAGCTCCTGCCGCAGGCGCCGCCCGAGCTGGTCGGCGCCTTCCAGGCAACGACATCTCCCGGCGCGCTCGCCGATCTCACGGCGTCCTATATGGACATCAAGCCGCAGGAAAAGCAGGAGATCCTCGAGACCATCGACCTCACCTCCCGGATGGACAAGGTTTCGCGCTATCTCGCCGAGCGGCTCGAAGTGCTGCGGCTGAGCAACGAGATCGGCCAGAAGACCAAGGCCGCCCTTGACGAGCGGCAGCGTGAAGTGCTGCTGCGCGAGCAGATGGCCACCATCCAGCGCCAGCTCGGCGAAGGCGAAGGCAAGGCGCAGGAGGTCGCCGAATTGAGCGCGGCGATCGACAAGGCGAAGATGTCGCCCGAGGCCGAGAGCCAGGCGCGCAAGGAGCTGCGGCGCTATGAGCGGATGCCGGAAGCCGCAGCCGAAGGCGGCATGGTCCGCAGCTATCTCGATTGGCTGATCGATTTGCCCTGGGCGCTGCCGGACGAAAAGCCGATCGATATCCGCGAAGCTAGGCGTATCCTCGATGAGGATCATTTCGGGCTGGAAAAGATCAAGGCCCGGATCATCGAATATCTCGCGGTTCGCAAACTGGCGCCGCACGGCAAGGCGCCGATCCTCTGCTTCGTCGGACCGCCCGGCGTCGGCAAGACCTCGCTCGGGCAGTCGATCGCCCGCGCCATGGACCGGCCGTTCGTGCGCGTCAGCCTCGGCGGCGTCCACGACGAAGCCGAGATCCGCGGGCACCGCCGCACCTATATCGGCGCCCTGCCCGGCAACATCATCCAGGGCATCAAGAAGGCCGGCTCCCGCGCCTGCGTCATGATGCTGGACGAGATCGACAAGATGGGTCGCGGCATCCAGGGCGACCCGTCGGCGGCGATGCTCGAGGTGCTCGATCCCGAGCAGAATTCGACCTTCCGCGACAACTATCTCGGCGTCCCCTTCGACCTCTCGCGCGTCGCCTTCATAGCGACCGCGAACATGCTCGATACGGTTCCGGGACCGCTGCTGGACCGAATGGAGATCATCAGCCTGCCCGGCTACACCGAGGACGAGAAGCTCGAGATTGCGCGGCGCTATCTGGTGCGCCGCCAGCTCGAGGCCAACGGCCTGAAGCCGGACCAGGCCACGATCGAAGACGAAGCGCTGCGGTCGATCATCAAGGGCTACACGCGGGAAGCCGGCGTCCGTTCGCTCGAACGCGAAATCGGCAAGGCGCTGCGCTATGCCGCGGTGCAGATCGCGGAAGGCAGCTCAACCAAGGTGACGCTCGGCGCACGGGATCTGACGACCGTGCTCGGCCAGCCACGCTTCGAAGGCGAGATCGCCTTGCGCACCAGCGTGCCCGGCGTCGCCACCGGGCTCGCCTGGACGCCAGTCGGCGGCGACATTCTCTTCATTGAAGCAACGCGTGTGCCCGGCAGAGGCGGGCTGATCCTCACCGGCCAGCTCGGCGACGTCATGCGTGAAAGCGCGCAAGCCGCGTTGACGCTGGTGAAAAGCCGCGCCACGCAGCTCGGGATCGATCCGTCGCTGTTCGAGAAAAGCGATATCCATGTCCATGTGCCTGCCGGCGCCACGCCGAAAGATGGTCCGAGCGCCGGCGTCGCCATGTTCACCGCGCTGTCCTCGCTGCTCACCAACCGCACGGTGAGGCACGACACGGCAATGACAGGCGAGATATCGCTCCGCGGCCTGGTGCTGCCGGTCGGCGGCATCAAGGAGAAGGTCGTCGCGGCCGCAGCCGCCGGCCTGACCAGGGTGATGCTGCCGGCACGCAACCGGCGCGACTTCGACGACATTCCGCAAGGCGCGCGCGACAAGCTGGAGTTCATCTGGCTCGAGCACGTCGACGATGCGATTGCGCAGGCGCTCGAGCCGGCGAAATAGCCGGCCAGCGCGTAATAGGGACGCACCGGGCGCGCGGCTCTCCGCGTGCCCTCAATCCTTGCCCTTGGTCTTCACCAAATAGCTGACGATCGCCGGCACGTCCGCCTCGCCGATCGGCGCCTTGTAGACGTTGATCATCTTGTGCACCACGGCTTCCCAGGCCGCCTTGGGCAGCGGTGGCTGGTTCAGCACCATGTCCGGCGAATGGCAGGCGAGGCAATTGTTGTTGATCGCCTCGGCGCTGGAGCCGCCGGGAAACAAGGCATCGCCTGCCGGCAGCTCCACCGTCGTCGATTTGATCACCGGCAGATCCTGAACCCAGGCCGGCGTCGAGCACAGCAGCGCGGTTCCGAAGCAGCCGATCGCAGCGAGACCTTTCAGCATGATCAGCTCCTACACTGCCTTGACCTGCACGGTCTCGATGACGTTGCGCATGAAGCCGCTGCCGTTCCAGTTCGGCGTGTCCGGCTGGACCTCGCCTGCGGAATTGGTGCAGCGGACCATGAGCGCGTGATCGCCTTTATCGGCAAGCGCAACATCCGTCTGCCACTGGCGAAAGCCGTATTTGCCGAAATCATCGCCAAGCCTGGCCGGCTGCCATGACTTGCCGCCGTCGCTGGAAAACTCGACCTTGGCGACGCCGGTGTCACCACCAAAGGCGATGCCGCGAAGGGGCACGCGCGTGCCCGCGGTGAAGGACGCGCCGTCGGTGATATTGGTGAAGAACGAGCGCGGCACCATCCGGTTGATCGGCACCATCTTCACGCCGCTCTGTCCCGGCGCGATGCTGGCGTGCGGCGTATCGGGAATCGTATAGGCGACGGTCATCCAGTAATTGTCATCCGGCTTGTCGAGCACCTCGATGTCGCTGAGCATCTTGATCCAATAGGTCGAGTACCATCCCGGCACGATCAGGCGCAGCGGGAAGCCGTTGAGCAACGGCAGTTGCTCGCCGTTCATGGCGTAGGCGATCATCACTTCGCCGTCGCGGGCATGATCGATCGCAAGCGACTTCCTGAAGGTCGGAGCCTCCGGCACCACTGGCTCGTCCAATCCCTTGAAGCGGACCTGAACGGCGCCGGCCTTGACGCCGGCGCGATCCAGCACGTCCTTCAGCCGTACGCCGGCCCATTTGGCGTTGCCCATGGCGCCATTCGCCCATTGCGCGCCGGGCACGCGTGGCGAGAAGAAGCCGCGCGAATTGCCGGAGCATTGATTGACCGCGGCAAGCTCCACCCGAGGCAGGTCGCGTAGGATGTCCGTTATCGACAGCGACAGCGTCCGATCGACATGCCCACGCACCGCAAGCCTGAAGGCGTTCACATCGACCGAATTCGGGATCTCGGCCCAGTGCCAGCGCACGTAGAACTGGTCGTTCGGCGTGAAGACGCCGCGGTCGAACACGTCCAGCGGCGTTTCGAGCAGCGGCGGCCGCACCCGCTGCAGGATCATGTCGCCTTTTTGCGGAAAAGCATGCGTGATCGGCCGTTCCCGCGGCCCGCTCGCAAACGGCAATTTGACCATTTCGTCGGCGAAGGCCGGCGATACGGCGAGCGACAGACCGGCAATTCCAATGTTCTGAAGCACGGTCCGGCGCGACGGACGTTGAGTGGCGGCGGAGCGAACGGGATGCAGGTTTCGCAGCGATTGGCTGAGCGCATCTTCCTTGTCGTTGCGCATCGGAGCTTCCTCCTTGGGCAAGCGGTACCGAGCCCATCGGCATCGCCCATTGCAAATCCGAACAATACCATACCCTGCCCAATGTCGAGCTGACATCTGGGTATTTCGAATTTGCCCGCCAATCGGGGCGGCAATTGCGCAACGTCGCGGGAGCGGACGATCAGGCCGCCAGTGCGTCCTGGTTGATTTCACCCTTGGCAAGCGTCGTCAGCAATTCGTCCGCGCGCTTTTCCTCATCGAGCGCGTTGTGCAGCAGCCGCTGGTCCTCCCGAAGGTTGAGCTGGCCCGCGAGTGCGGCCACACTGCCATAGGCTGCGATCTCGTAATGCTCGAGCTTCTGTGCCGAGGCGATCAGACCGGCGTCGCGAAGGTAACCATCCTTCAGGATTACGCACATCTTCTCGGTCTCACGGATCAGCGCCTGCATGGCCTGATCCGTATGTTGCTCGGCGGCGGCCTCGTGCTTCTCCAGGATCGACCGCAGCCGTTCCTCCTGCATGATGGTTTCCCGCTGGTGCCGCTCGAGCGCAGCCCTTAGCGAAGGATGCGAGGCCACTTTGGCCATGCGCAGCAACGCCTCGCCAAGCTGCTGCTCGACGCTGACAAGTTCCTGCAATTCGGCAAGGTACATGTCCTTGAATGTCGTGATCTCCATGATGGTATCCTTTCGAGCGGACCGCCGGCCAGCCGGCCGCCGCGGACCTCAAGTGCAATCGCCGATCGGGTTGAAAGATAGCCCCGGCGAAGCTGCACGCCCTCTCCCGCTTGCGGGGGAGGGCTGGGGCGGGGGTGCCTCCGCATTGGGACTCCCCGAGTGGAGAGAGCCCTCACCCCGGCGCAACGCGCCGACCTCTCCCGCAAGCGGGAGAGGTGAAGATTCAGCCTGATCGGATCATACTCAAGCTGAGCACTCAACAAAGGGAACCGGTTCCCGGTTCCTAAAATGGGATAGGAGCGACGCCGCTCACGCTCGATAGAGATGAAGGTAGTTCGGCGAGAACAGCGCCGTGCTCTTGAGCACGTCCAGGTCGGTGATCGTCAGCGTCCGTTCGCGCAGCAGGATCAGGCCGGAGCTGCGCAAGTCCTGCAGCGTGCGGTTGAGATGGACCACCGAGAGGCCGGTCGCGTCGGCCAGATCCATCTGGGTCACCGGAAAGGCGCAGGAATTGCCGTCGATCAGGCCGACCGGCCGCAGCCGTTCATAGATCTCGCATAGCAGATGCGCTACGCGCTCGAGCGCCAGCCGGCGGCCGAGATTGATCGCCCATTCGCGCTGGATCGCGTTGTTCACCAGCGTCTCGCACCAGAACGCCTCCGCGACCGAGCTGTCGTGCGCCACCAGTGCTTCGAATTGCGCGCGCTTGACCTCGGCATAGACCACTGGCGTCAGGCTCGCGATGGAGTGATCCATCACCGGCAGCAGATAGGTGTAAGCGTCGCAGGTTTCGCCTGGCAGGATGAAATTGACGATCTGGCGCCTTCCATCCTCCAGCGTCTTGTAGCGGCACAGCCAGCCCGACAGCAGGATCCGCACGCCATGGACCGCATCCCCCTCGCTGATCAGGTCTTCGCCCGGGCCGACGTGCTGCATGCCCTCGCGTATCGCCCGTTCGAGCGCGGCGATCCCGTCGTCCGACAAGCGCCGCAGCGCATTCAGCCGCCGGATCACCGGCTGCGCCGGGTTTCCCTCAATGGGTGGGGGATGCATTTAGCCGTCCACCGCCGGCGTATGGATGGTCCGCCGGCTCAACGGAATGGTAATGGTACAGTGAAGGCCAGCAGCATTGTACATGATCATGGTCTGCCCCTTGAACTCGAACGCCAGCGTCCGCTCCAGCAGTTCGGTGCCAAAACCCTTGCGCGGCGGCGGCGTGACGGGCGGTCCGCCCCGCTCGCGCCAGTCGAAAACAAGTCGCGGCGGATCGACCGCGTCGTCGATCCGCCAAGTGACCTCGATGCGCCCGGAAGGCCGGCTCAGCGCGCCGTATTTGAGCGCGTTGGTCGCAAGTTCGTGGAGGGCGAGCGCGAAAGTCTCCGCCGGCTTTTCCTGGAAACGTACTTGCGGGCCGGAGACGCGTAATTGCTCGCCCTCATGGGCATTGTAGCCGAGCAGCTCCTCGATGACGAGGTATTCAAGATCGACGCCGGCTTCGGGGTCGCGCGTCACCAGCGCCTGGGTGCGCGCGAATGCGTTCAGGCGGCCGTCGAGATGCGCAGCATATTCCTCGACGCTCGAGCTGGTTTCAGCCGAGCGGCGCGCAATCGAGCGGACGACGCCGAGCGTGTTGCGGACGCGGTGCTGAAGCTCGGCGAGCAGCAGCCGCTGCCGTTCCTCCGCGCGCGTGATCGCGGTGACGTCGATGAAGGTGATGACGACGCCGGCAATGAAATTGTCGATGCTCCGGTACGGCAGGACTCGGACGATGTAGCGCGTGCCGCTGTCGGGCGCGCTTAGTTCGCGCTCGGCGCTGGCGAGCGTGCGCAGTACGCGGCGGACCTCGTCGTAGAGCTCCTCGATCGGAATCCGCGCCTTGATATGTGCGATCGGCCGGCCGACGTCGGTGTCGACCAGGTGCAGCACCTGGGTGATCGCCGGCGTGAAATTCATCACCTTGAGGTCATTGTCCAGGAACACGGTCGCGATCTGCGTGCTCTCGAGGAAGTTCTTCAGGTCGCTGGTGGCGCGCGTCAGGTCCTGCACGCGGTGCGCCAGCTCGCCATTGACGGTCGTCAACTCCTCGTTGACCGACTGCAGCTCCTCGCGCGAGGTCTCCAGCTCTTCGTTCGCCGACTGCAATTCCTCGTTCAGCGACTGATATTCCTCGTTGGAGGATTTCAGCTCCTCGTTGGTGCTTTCGAGCTCTTCGATGGTGGCCTGCAGCCGCTCGCGAGTAGCTCGCAATTCACTCTCAAGCCGCTCGACATGCTCGGTTCTGACCAGCGTGTTGGGATTGTTTTCCTTGCTATCGAGAATGCGGAGCGGACCGTCCTTGAACAGCACGACGAAATTGCGGTGGCCGGCAGCGCGTTCCTGAATCGGCTCGACGGTGATATCGACCAGTATGCGATGGCCGTTCACGCCGAGTTGCACCTGCTCGGCATGCGCCGTCTCCTTGGTTTCGGCGGCCCGGCCGAGCGCGGTCCGCAATTCCAGCCGGAGATCGCGGTGCACGAGACTGAGCAGGTCGAGCGTCGCCGCACCCGCGGTCGGCTCGATATAGCGGCCGGTGCGGCCGGAGAAATGCAGGATCTGAAAATTCTCGTCGGTGATGACATAGGCGGGCGCGTAGCGTTCGGCGATGCGCTGGGCACGGCGCTCCAGCCCGACATCGGGACCGACGGATCGCACCGGAGGGACTTCGACGGTCGCGCGCCCGGCCGCCGTCGTGATCGGAAATTCGGGCGGCAGGCGGGTGCCGGTCTCGAGCTTCTTGAAGATGCGTGCCCGACGATCCACCGGCGCGAACAGTTTTGGATGCCGCGTTACGTTCTCGGAGTTGCCGAGGAACAGGAAGCGGTCCGGCAGCAACGCGAAGTGGAACAGGGGAATGACCCGGTTCTGCAGCTCGGCGTTCAGATAGATCAGGAGATTGCGGCAGGACACCAGATCGAGCTTCGAGAACGGCGCGTCCTTTATGACGTTATGCTGCGAGAAGATGCACATCTCGCGCAGCTCCTTCACCACGCAATAGGTGTCGCCCTCGCGGACGAACCAGCGCGCCAACCGCTCCGGCGACATATCGCCGTCGATAGTGGTCCGATAGCGACCGACCCGGGCCGCGGCAAGCGCGCGGCCATCGATATCGGTGGCAAAGATCTGCACCTGCGGCGGCGAGTCGAGCTTGGCCATGTGCTCGCGAAGCAGGATGCCTATCGAATAGGCCTCTTCCCCGGTGGCACAACCCAGCACCCAGACGCGGACCTGCTGGCCCGCAGCCTTGTTCTCGAAAATTTTCGGGATCACCTGGGTTTCCAGCACCTCGAATTCGCGCTTGTCGCGGAAGAATTCGGTGACCCCGATCAGGAGGTCATTGAACAGGTGCTGCGCCTCATCCTTGTCCTGTCTCAAGTAATCGACATAGGCGGCGATCTCGTCGATCTGCACCACCTGCATGCGCCGCTGCACCCGGCGGAGGAAGGTGTTCTGCTTATAGCCGTGAAAATCATTACCGGTCTTATTACGCAGGATGTCGGCGATACGCGACAGCGAACTGGCGGCGGCGGCGAGGATTTCGTCAAATCCCTGCCTCTCCTCCAGCCGCCGCAGATGGCGGGCGTAGACCTGGATGTGCTCGGGAATGTCGTCAGGCGGCAGCACGAAATCGGCGATTGCGGCCGCATTGTTACTGTCGACGTGTGGGTCGGCATGATCGCTGGCGACACGTTCGGCGATGGCAAGCCCGCCGTGGTCCTTCAGGGTCGCCACACCCAGCGTCCCGTCGCCGCCGGTTCCGGCGAGGACGACGCCGATCGCCTCCTCGGCCCGGTCTTCCGCGAGCGATACCAGGAAGCTGTCGACCGTAGCGCGTTCGCCCGGCGCCTGCTCGGCCGCACGGATCGCCAGCCGATCGCCATGGATGCTGACGATCCTGTTGGCGGGGCAGAGATAGATCGTGCTGCCTTCGATCGCGGCGCCGTCCTCGATTTCGGAAAGCTTGGTGCCTTCCGAACGCTGCAGCATCTCTCGCAGCCGCCGTTCGTCGAACGCCTCACGGTGCTGCAACACCAACACGACGGTCTGGTCGGAATTCAGCGTCAGTTTCGAGAAGAAACGCTCGATACTATCCATCGCGCTGGCGGACGCGCCGACGCCGATGATCAACGGCGCCTTGGCCCGACGCCGGCCATCCGCTGGTTCCGATCCGGGTTCACTCATGGGGCGGCGGCTCTCGTTGTTCTGTCAGGGGCCTGATTTAGCGTGCCAAACCACGCACATAGCAGAATTTGACACTATCCCAACAGAGATTACGGCGAAATAACGCGCGAGAGTGCGATCTGGTCGCCCGGCGCCATGAGGTCCCTACGCATAGCCTCCGAAGAACGCGCATACCGGCGCTGGCGGCTCCGGAACCCGGAAACGTCCTGAAGAACTCACCCCCTGATCAACGGCGGCTGACCGCGAGCTGTCGCCGGAGGCAGAGCGCGCTGCAGCAGTGCGACGTACGCTCGGGCTTGGCGCCCGATCACGAAGCCTGCACGCCTCACGTCCCCTTGATCGACAGCGGATAGATCTCATTCTCAAGATACGCGATGCGCTGCTCGATCAGCGTGCGATGGTGCTCCCATTGCAGCAGGGTCTGCTCGAGCAGAACGACCAGGCGTTCGGCCTGCGTCGTATCGTGACCGGCAGCCTGCAGATCGAGCAGCAGATCCTGCTGGTTCTGGAGCCGTTTTAAGCCTTCCTCGATATCGCCGTCGGCCTTGAGCAGAACACGCCGCTCCGCCCTGAGCTCTTCGGCACGCTCGGCAAGCGATATGACCATTGGCACCGCCTAAGCTTTGGAAGGCCGCGGGTCCAGCGACTTTAGCACGACGCGCCGGATCATGTCGGCATATTCGCGATATTCCGCCGCCCGCGCCTCGTACATTTGGGCTACCGCGGCCCGGCCGCTCTGGCGGCCATCAAGCGCCATGCGGTGAACCAGTTCGGCGCGCTCCTCGATGATCCGCAGCGCCACCCGCAAGGCTTCGTCAACCCGGCCTTCCTGCTCCTTGGCCAGCACATCGGCGGTAAAGGCATGGCCGACCTGGCAGCGGAAACGCAAGGGATGACCATTGTTGAGCTCGGAAAGTACGCCGCCGCAGCTCGGGCAAGTCAGCGACGCCGGATCGGCAATCGGCAACAGCCTGTCGCTGCCGATGCGCTCACCTGCGGCGATCTCGACTTCCAGCCGGATCTCCGGCGGGATCGGCAGCGCGGCACCCGGCGCCTCTCGAACCAGGTCGGACAGCACGTCGCCGATCCGCCTCCCGGGGACGCAGAGGTCCACAGTGGTCGCCTCGAGCGCGCGCAGCGGCATCTCGTCGGCGGTGGCGTCTTTGGGGTCCTGCACCAGGGCGAAGCCGCCGCAGCGCTTGATCGCGTTCAGCCCGGCCCCCCCATCGGACAGAAATCCACTAAGAACGACGCCGATCACTCGCGGTCCGTAGTGCAGCGCGGCGGAGCGAAACAACGGATCGATCGCCGGACGCACCATGTTCTCGCGCGGGCCGCGGCCCAACATCATATGATCCCTGAACACCAGCAGATGATGGTCCGGCGGTGCGAGATAGATATTGCCATGCTCGATGAGCATGCCGTTTTCCGCTTGGCGAACGGGCAGCTTGGCGGCCGCGCTTGCCACGGTCGAGAGGACTCCAATCCCTTGGGCCGGGATGTGCAGCACAATGAACAGCGCGGCGGGCAGGTTGGCCGGCAGCCTGCTCAAAATGTCCTTCAGCGGCGCCGTCGCGCCGGCAGAGCCCCCGATGACGATAATGTCGCGGTTGACCATGGAACCCGTCGTACTCTGGAGTGTTTACGACAAGGCGCGGCTTCGCCTTATGTTCCTAACCTCAATAGGATTCGGACGGCGAAGGAGGCTCGAGGCATGATGGCAGCACCTGTCCTTCTTCGCGAACGCGGCGTCCTGACCGGACGCAGCATCCTCGTCGTCGAAGACGAATATTTCCTCGCCGACGATATCGCGCGCGCGTGCCGGGCGCTCGGCGCCGAGATCGAAGGGCCGGTCGGCGACGTCGAGGATGCGCTGGCCATCCTGAATGGACTTCGGACGGTTGACGGCGCAGTGCTCGACGTCAATCTCAGAAATGCGTCGATATTCCCGGTCGCACATGCGTTGAGGTCCCGCGGCATCCCGTTCGTCTTGACGACCGGCTATGACAGAAGCGCGATCGACCCGGAATTTGAAAACATCCAGCTATGGGAGAAGCCGCTCGATCTTGCCGCGATGACCCGCGGGCTAAGCGAGCTGATGCTGCAGCACTGAAAGCGTCGTCCGGATTGTCGACCGGCGGAGGCAATCCATTTTTCCGCTTGCGGCGCTATGGATTGCTTCGCTCCGCTCGCAATGACGGCGTCGTCCCCGGGCTTGACCCGGGACCCATAACCACAGGACTTTGTGATGTGCTCCGCTGCAACTGCTTGCTCGCGCCACAACACCTCCCTGTGGTTATGGGTCCCCGCTTTCGCGAGGACGCCATCCTGCGGGGGTCGCGAGGCGTGAAAGAATTCATCGCACCGACAGGACCTGAATCAACTGGCCCGCTCTTGACGGAGATGCGGGCCAGCTCGCCTTGTTGCTTGTCCTCAATGCCGATCGGAATCGCCGGCCTTGAGCGCCACTGCGAGGTTGCGCACCGGCCGGGTCACGACGGGATCGAGGTCAAAGCGCTTCTCGAGCAGCTTGAGGATCGAGGTGGTGTCGTAATCCTCGTGGGCGACGCCCGACTTCTCGAAGCGTTTGGAGATCAAGAGCGCGGGGATACGGGTGCCAGGTCCCCACTGGTCCGCAGCCTTCGCGTCATCGCCGCGACGATTGTGGGGCGGCGGCGGGACGTGATCCCACTGACCACCGAACTCGTCATAGGTGATGATGATGAGGGTGTCCTTGCCGTCCGGCCCCTCGGTGATCGCCTTGACCAGGTCAACCAGATGCTGGCTGCCTTCGGCCTCGCTGGCATAGCCAGGATGCTCGTTCTCTTCACCGATCGGCTTGATGAAGCTGACGTCCTTCAGCCTGCCGTTCTTTGCCGCCTGGATGAACTCCGCCTCATCCTTCAGATGATCCTTGCGGGCCTTCGTGCCGGGCGCGTAGTTGGCGAAATAGTTGAACGCCTGGTGGTGGAACTGGAAGTCCACGTCGGCGCAATTGGGGAAGACCGCCGTGGGCAGATGGTTCGGGTCGGTGCAGGTGGTGCCGTTTCCGTTGGTCCAGCCCGAAGCGCCGACGTCACCATTGGCGTTCGACCAGCCGCCCGAATACCAGGCCCAGTCGACGTGCTTGGCTGACAGCTTGTCGCCGATGTTGGGCGTGTTGAGCGGTGGCAGGCGCCGGGCATCCGCCGTGCCGGGCGAATAGGGCTGATAGAACGGCTGGGTGGTGTTGACGGCATAGTCGCCGCAGGCGAGCCCGGCCGGCAAACCAGCCTGGCTGCACTTGGCCGTCAGTTGCGCATCCTTCACCGTGGAAAGCGGGGCGTAAAGCGGCGTGCTGGTCGGCATGCCGTTGGCGTCGACGATGGAGTGCAGGTCGGTGGCGCTGCCGTCGTTGGATGCGCCGACGAATTGCGGAGCGGCGGCCGCGACCAGGAACTGGTGGTTAAGGAACGAACCGCCGAAGGCGCCCTGGAAGAAGCTGTCGGCGATGACGTAATTCGGCGCGCCGCGATCGTGCAGATAGCGGTAGATCGGCAGCTTCTTGGTGTCGTAATAGCCCATCACGAGACCCGCAGCATCGCTGCCGGTCATGTAGCGGTTCTGCCGGCCACCATTGATCTGATACTGCTCGCTGTAGAAGCGATGCACGATGTCCTCCGTGCAGCCGCCGGGCAGACCGGTGCCGTTGAGGAAGCCGTGAGACGCGAAAGCGCCGATCGGTTTCGGGCAGGTGGTTGCCGACGTCGGAATGAAGTCGTTGATTTCGAACGGCTTGTTCTTGAAGGCACTGAGGATGGCGACCGAGCTTCCATTGTCGGTGCAGCTCGTCGGCAACGGCGAGGGAGAGGTCAGGTTGACGTCATTCTGCAACAGGCAGGTGTAGACCGTCTTGCCGTCCTGGCGGACCTGCAGCGTGTGCGGCTGATCGGCGTCGGAAACGCCGTTGATGTTGTCACGACCGACGTCGCCCCAGTGGCCGTAGAGGTTATCGAAGCTGTGATTCTCCTGATAGATGATCACGACGTGCTTGTATGCCTTCAGCAGACTGTCATGGTCATGGTGACCGTGATCATGATCATGGTCATGATGTTTGAAGTCATCGCCTTTGTTGTGCTTGAACTGGTCGACGATCTTGTCGACGAGATTCTCTGCCTTGGCCACCGGCGCGACAGCGATCGCACCAACAGCCAATGTGAGCGCGGGAATGGCTCCCCAAAGCCGCATGGTTTTCTCCCCTGAGAGCAAAGATGGAATGAAACAAGGTGAGGCTATCTGCCGCACATTTCGATCCGATGACTGTTTTCCGACAATGCAAGGAGTCGCGCACACGCTGAGACGTCATCGCCATGCTTAGACGGATATCGAGGTGCGCTCTGCCATCTGATCGTCATCAAACCGACGACAAGTTCTGTCTATCCAGTCCAGCTGCGGTCTCGCCAGCAGGGACACTGTCATCCGTGCGACATCTGCTGTTCACAGACCGCCCAACTAATTGCTGCAGGGGCTTTGTCGTGATGACCAGGGACATTCTTGCGTGCCGCTCGCGCCGAAACGGCGCGGCTGCCGCGCATCGCACCACTTCGTGCGCTTTGATTGTGCTGATTGCGCTTGTTGCAGCGCTCATTCCCTTGCGGACAGAGGCGTTTCCTTTGGGCGGCGATCAGACGGTCTTGCCGACCGGGACGGAATTTTCCGAGGAAGCGCTGGCGAAGCCGCGCGAACTGTTCCACTCGGAAGCGGTTGGCGGGCACAAGTCCTACCTGGTCAATCTTGGCGATCTCGCATTCAACTCGCCTTCCATCCTGGGCGGCAAGGCGCGGCAGGCGGAAATGAGCTGCGGCACCTGTCACGTCAACGGGACATCGAATCCGAAGCTGTTCGTTCCCGGCGCCTCCTCGCGCCCCGGCACCTTCGACACCACCAGCCTGATGTTCAATCCGAAGGCGTTCAACAGCATTCTCGATCCGGTTCTGATCCCCAGCCTGCGCGGCGCGCGCTTCCTGGCGCCATACGGGCACGACGGCCGCATCACCTCACTACGCGGCTTTATATATAACGTCATCGTCAACGAGTTTCAGGGGCCGCGACCGAGCGATGCCGTCCTGGACGGCCTTGTCGCCTACATCAACGACATCGATTTTCTCCCCAATCCCAGGCTTTCGCCCGGCGGCATGCTTAGCGCACAAGCAAGCGCCGCCGAGCGCCACGGCGAGCAACTGTTCTTCAAGCCGTTTCCGCACCAGCCCCAACTGAACTGCGCCACCTGCCATGTTCCAACGGGTGTCTTCACCGACCAGGCCCGCCATGACGTGGGCTCGGGGGGCCTGGTGAAAACACCGACCTTGCTCAACGCCAACTTCAACGCGCCCTACTTCCACGATGGCCGCTACGACACCTATGAAGAAGTGGTCGGACATTTCGATCGCACCTTCGAGCTCGGCCTCTCTTCTCAGGACACGCAGGACCTCGTCGCCTATCTGACTGCGGTCGGCGACGGCGACCGCCCGTTCGACAAGGACGGCGTGGCGATCCGGATGAAGGAAGTGCGTGAGCTCGCGAGTGTCCTGGAGCTCGCCATCCCCGCCGCGGATACAGCCGTGGTGTCGCTGGCCGTCACGGGCGTAGGCGCTGAATTGCGTGAATTGACCGAGCATATTCCGGATATCAGGTATGCTTCGGTCGGGGGCCAGGAGGAGCGGCTTGCGGCGCGCAGCGCCGTCAAGGATCTGGTTCTCAGTCTGCGCCGGATTGATCTTGCGGTCGCAGCCGGCCATCTCGACGAGGCCATGGCCGAATACGAGACGTTCTCGATGCTCGCCACCTTCGACGTCCCCGTCGCCTTGAAGAAAGCCGAACCGTGGTCGCTGTTCAACGCCAACGTCCACCAGTCGCACTATGCGGCGCTTGGACGGATGCTGCAAACGACAGCCAAGCAAGCGCAGTGACCTGCTCACTCCGAGGCGGGCGGAGCGACCCATACATCGCTCTGCCTGATACGATCGATCAACGCCCGCGGATCGAATTTGCGCGCGCCAGAGGGAATTTCGAACGCTTGCGCCGGCTGCAGCTCGTCGCGGATGTTCTCGATGGCGATCATCGTTCCGTCCCCGGTCTTGATCTGCACCGGAAACTTGCGCTCACGGTCGATCCACCCGACAAAGCCGCCGCCGGGAGCCGCAACGATCCGATAGACGTCCGCCTTACGATCCCCGACTGTTCCCTCCCCGTCGCGCTCGCAATGCCAATTATCGGGCTCCACCGGTGCCGCCAGCGATGCCATCGCCCGCCATTGCCGGCAGGGCTCATCCGGATCGACCGGGACAAACATTTGCGTCAGCGGACTTGACTGCCTTGCGTCCATGAACACCTTCGCGCGCGGGCGCACGAAAGCGGCCGCAGGCTTCGCCCCATCGATCAGAAAGAAGCCATCGGCGAAATCGGTTGTCTCGATCCTCACCTTGCTTTCGGACACGCGCAGGCTTCCCACGCGCACGACCTTCTCACCTTGTCTCGCGACAAGGTCCGCGGAAAACTGCTGCGCCGCGGCTGAGGTGCCGGCAAGCGCCGAACCGACCAAGGCAAGCAGGCATGCTCGCAGCCTCCTGCTCCCCAGCATCCGATATCGATCCATCGGCAAAACCTCGGCGGCACAAAAATGCGGTGGCGCCGACCGAACCATTGGCTCGATCGGCACCATCTTCAGACCAGTCGTTCTTGGAACGCTGCTCAGCTACTCGGTATAGGACAGTGCAACCGGCTTGCCGAAATCGAACGCATCGAACATGTCAGCGAGCGCGGGGCTGTTGGTCGGCACATACTCGTTGTTCCGCGAATATGTCGGGTTCGGCAGGTTGTCGCGGCTGCGGTTCGTCAGCGGCTGCAGACTCCAGTTACGTTCGATGAATTTCAGCAACGAAACGTGGTCACCGTAGTTGTGGTAGATCTTGCCGCCGGTCGAATAGGGCGACAGGATGAGGATCGGCATACGCGGTCCATCACCGAAGAAATCGATCGACTGGATGTAGCCCGAGTCCCAGTAGCCGCCGGCTTCGTCCCAGGTGATGAACACCGCGGTCTCCGCCTTGAGCTCCGGATTGTTGTCCAGCGCGTTCAAGACATTCAGCACATAGGCCTCGAACAGATCGACCTTCGAGCTTTGCGGGTGGCCGTCTAGCAGACCGTCCGGCTTGCCGAACGACACCGAAGGCAACTTGTTGTCCTGGATCGCCGTGATCAGATCGGCAGTGTCCTTGATGTGAGCCTGACGCACGGTCGGGTTGGCCATGATCGAGGTCGCATACTGGAACGGATTGCAGATCTGGCAGTAGGCCACACCGAGCGCGTGGGCCGGATCGGCGAGCGCAGCCGCGGTGAGATCCGGATTGTTCGGGTTGGCGGCAACCGCGGCGTTCGAAAGCGCCACGGCGTCATTATACGCACCACCGTAGAAGGCCCAGGAGATCTTCTTCTCTATCAGGGCATCGCCGATGGTCCGCACCGACGACGGCGGCATGTTGTTTCCGCCTGCCAGTGCACCGTTCGGCAGATAGCCCGGATTGGTGTTGTTGAGCATGTAGTAGTGGTTGGGCTTGCAGTTCGGCTCCGCCGCATACGGCAGATTGTTCAGATAGGTCACGATCGGCTTCACACCGGGGTGCGCCACATCAGAGCAATCGCTGAAGTTGCCGTCGACCGTGTAGCGGTTGACCGATCCGGCCGCCGGATTCGGGTTTGCAATCAGGTTAGCAGGCGGCGTGGTCGGGTTGCCCTTGCCGTCGCTCCAGAAGCCTGCGTCGCCGGTCCCGAGCATAAAGTGGTTAGCGCCGGTGCCGCCGTGGAACGACTGATGGAAGTTGTCACCGAGCGTGAAACGATCAGCCAGCATCTTCAGGATCGGGGCCTGCCCTTGCTGGGCATTATAGAAGCCCATCGAGTTGGCCATGCTCTTGTTGGACGCCGAGTAGGTCGCCATCACGAACGGAAACAGATCATTGAGGCAACCGGAGTTGTTGGCTTTGGTCACGCTGGCCGCGCTGCAATCCTCCTGCTGCCAGTCCTGATAGAACCGATGCGTGGTGTCACCGGTGTAGTCGTCGTCGCTGATCTGCTCACCCTGCAGCGCGAACGGTCCGGTCAAGTGACCAGCGCCGGGAACGCGGGTATCAAGAGCGCCAGTCGGCAGGCCGCTGAAGCCGGTCGTGAGGATATCCAGATCGCTCGAATCCATGTCCTTCTCGACACTGGCTTCGGCGATCGTTTTGAACGGAGCACCGGTGTCGCTCTGCGCGGTGGGCGTTCCGGCCGTGTTCGGCTGCGGCATCGTGTTGGTCGCGCTGTAGGGCGACTTCGCGATCGTCGGCGCACTAATATAGAAAGAGGACTGCGCGGCGACCGAGTATTGCTGGGCTTGCGCAAAGTTCGGACCGGGCGAGCCGTCCTCGTTGACGATGCCCTTCGACAGCAGGTTGGAGATCGTCTGTCCCCTGCCCTTCGGCTTGTACACTCCGAACGTATGATCTAGCCCGCGGTTTTCGCCGATCAGGATGATGACGTGCTTGATCGGCGATGCGGTCTTCACTTTGCCAGCCGGATCATTGTCCTTGTCACCGTGGTCGCCATGGTGGCCATTGTTGTCGTGACCGTTGTCGCCGTGGTGACCGTTCCCGTCGTGATCGTTGCCTTGATTGTCATGGGCGAAATGATTGTGATGCGAGCGCTTGTCCCAATCACTTCGTCCGCCGGGATAATGTGCTGCATAGGCGGCTGTTGCGACAGCGACTGTTGAGATGACGCAAAGTGCCGTAGTGGTTCGCCAGTTCTTCTTATGATTGAAAGTCATTATCGACTCCAAAGGTTGTGGTTGGCGACACATCGTCTAATGCGGCAACATGACGCACGCTTATCGTTGCTGTGAAAGCGCGCGAGAAATTTTGAATCGCTCAAAAATTTTCTGCGTAGCGTCCAATGCCGCGATGCATGCATCGCGACCGATGCATTCGCATCGCGCGACAAAGGCTCACGAGTTTTGGAAGTGATGCGCGATGCTATCGCGCGAGAATTTCTGCGGAGACAAATTCGCGCAACGCAGCAGCGACCTAGTGAGACAGATGTTTCGACTGCATCACCTGGCGCAGCGCCGCGTAGTGCTGATCGTGCACATCCTGATTGAACAGCGACCATGGCTCGGCGCCTGCCAACAGCGCAGGGACGGCCGCGGCCATGAGATAGCGATAGTTCCTGAACTCAGTCGCGGCGTCGGCATTGCGCCCTTCGCTTACGGCGATGTCGATTCGCCGCAGCATGAGGACGAGTTCCTTGAGACTGTTGCGCGCCGAAACCCGCTGCTGCTCGCCGCCCGAGACGCTGGTGTTCTTTCGATCGGGATATCGCTCGGTGAGCTCGCGTAGCTCCTGGCCGATGGTGTCGACGGCAAGCGCGACGATCGCCTTGTCGCCCGAGGGAATCGCGGTCGCAAGCACCATGTTGAAATCATTGATTTCCTTAAGCGTCGCGCCGGCGCCATCGCGCTCATAAGGCTGCACACCATCGCCGACCGCCGTGAGATAGGTTACGAGGTCGCGCTTATCCTGGGACGACAGGCCAAGATCGAATGCGCGGTCGAAATGATCGACGACCTGATCAAAGCTGTCGAAGCGGCCGTCGTGAAAATAGGGTGCGTTGAAATCCGCGTTGCGCAGGGTCGGCGTCTTGAACAGGCCGCCGGAGCCAACGTCATGTTGTTGGTGGTCGACAAAGGCAGCCGACGGGACATGACAACCGGCGCAGCTCAAGCCGGGATCATGCGGAAATGGTTTGGAGAACAAGGCTTCGCCGCGACGTTCGGACTCGCTGACATTGCCAACCAGCCGGCCACCGGGACCGAGGCTCGGATTGGGCAGGAAGTCGATGTCCTGAACATAGGCGACGATGGCGTCGATGATCGCCGGCGACGGCTCGGGCCCGGCGAACTCATTCACGATGACGTTGCGGATGAAGTCGCGCAGCGAAGCCGATCGCCCGTCGCTGCCGTACGGCGCGAGATAGCGCGCACCGCGCAGGCTCGGGATCCTCACCGGATCGAGCACGAGATTGTTCGCCTTCGGATTGAAAAAGGGGCCGGTGACGTCGAAGTTTCCGGGCCGCGTCGACATCTTCGGCATGAAGAATTTGGCGTTACCGACGCCATTGACGTGGCAGGTGCCACAACTGACGCCGGCTTGCCGTGCCACCTCGCCCAGGATCGACGGCGAATTGAACGCGAGGTCGCCGAGATTCACCATATACGATTTCGCGCCGGCGCGTTCCGATTGGAACACCTCGCGCGGCTTGTCGAGCGCATCCTCGTTCAGCTCGGTTTTTGTCGGCAGGACAGTCTGATTGCCGTCGACGGGAAAAGCCAGCGCGCGCCCAAGCGACGCGACGACAAGCAGACCGGACGCAAGCGCCGTCAGCCGCAACCAAGGCGAGTTCATCGCGCCTGGGCCTCCAGCGTCGGCCGTTGCAGTCCAAGCTTTGCCGAAGCCGTCTGCAGCGCCACCACCAGTTCCTCGCTGGCGCGGCGCAACCGGGGGATATCGACATGCGGCAGGTCGGGCGCCGCAACAATCGCTTCAAGCAGCTCGATCCGATTCGTCACCATTTCATCGAGCTTGCCGTCCGCCGTGTTGAGCGCCGCGGAGAAAATCGTGTGGTAGGCGAAATCGATGCCGGCGATGTTGTTGCGCATATCATCGAGCGAGGTGCCGCTGATGCGGGATTCGCCACCATCGGCCTTGCTTTCCCCGACTTCGTAAGCGAGGCGCGCCGTACCATCCAGCAATCCCTGCGGCGTGAGCTGCATATCCTTGAGCTTGACGTGCAGATTATTCAGATCTTCGACCAAAACGGCAGCATCCTTGTCGACGTCGGTCTGGCCGGCGCCGAACAATTTCGCTTCGATGGCATGGAACCCGCTGTCGGCGTTCGGCCACGCGTCAATCTTCGCGTCAAGCTCGGGTACAAAGCCGGTCGTGAAGACTTCGGAGCGCTCCCAGCCGGCACGAGCCGAGATCCAGGCTTTCTTCGCGCCCCCGAGATCCCCTGCTGCAGCCCTTTCACGCAGCGCTTGTGCACCCGCCAGCGCGCTATCAATCCCTTCGATCATGTAAGGCCGATAGCGTTCGGCGCCTTCATCAAGAACTCCGGCGTCTGCGGAACGCACACCGATCAACGTCACCAGCAAGGCAAGGCATGTCGCCACTCGCATCTTATTCACCGTCATTCACGCATCAGCTATCGCTCGCAGCGACGGGAAATATTGTCAGCTTCCTATGCGGTTTTGTGACAGACTGATTGCACGTTGCGGTTTTCTGCTGTGAAGAGTTTTTTCGACGATCACATTCCCGAAAGGCCGCTCCGTACTTGTGCGGTTGCTTGAAAATTGAGCTGCTGATCGTGAACGAAATTCTGGTAAGCACTCACACATTTCGTCATTCATCGTAGCGCTCATGCCAATCGCCAATGAATCTGTGCAGTTCCTCGGATTCTATATCGCCCTTAGCGTGGTGTGCTGCGCATTGGCGCTGATCGACTTTCGTCATGGTATCATTCCGGATCGGTTGAATTTTACGATTGCGATGCTTGGCGTTGCGCAAGCGATGGTCTTTGGGAACCTGACAGAAGGCTTAGAGACGCTCGGTGAAGCCGCCGCGGTTGCTGTCATCTTCTTGTTGCTGCGACGCCTCTATTTCCTGCTACGACAAACCGAGGGGCTCGGGCTTGGCGATGTCAAGTTTCTCGCAGCCGCCGCGACCTGGATCGGCGTCACCGGCATTCCAACGTTGCTGTTGATTGCCACCTTGACCGCGCTCGCGACAGCGGGCGGTCTGCAACTCGCCGGACGCCAGATGAAGCGCCAGACATCGATGCCATTCGGCCCGTTTCTGGCCCTCGGCCTGCTGCTCACGCCGGCGTTCCAGCGGTGGCTCAGCTAGCTGGAGCGTGACGAGAAGGTCGAATTGTATCGGTCATGGGCGCTGCCTCTGAGCAACCGGCGACATGGGTAACAGTTCAGACCGACGACATAGGTAACACAATTCTCGTTTCGTTCAGGTCTGTTGTTGTTGAGGCTGTGGACCCTGAGGGCAACGCGCAGCGTTGTCCTCAAGTCCACAGCCTTTTGCTTTACGTTTGGGTCTTCGGAGCTGGTCATCGCGGTGAGCGATCGTGCCGAGCACGATCGGGCCATAGCTGACGGTCCAGCCGTCCTGGTCCTCGGCCAAGCCGACAGGCTCGCCGATCAGCGCTTCGCTGATATAGATCGTGTTGCCCTGCCACTTGATCTCTCCGTTGTGCCGGACCGAGCGAACGTCCTGGTCATCAGCGTATTCCGGCTTGCGCAAGATACCGTGGAAGCGGCGCGAGGAGGCCTGGTAGCGGTCGGCTGGCGTGGCATTGTCGAGCGATTGGTGCGGACGCTCTTGGTTGTAGAGATGCTGGAAGCTGCGCAAGCGCTTGAGCTGCTCGCGCATGGTGGGAGCCGGCGGATTGGCAACGTCTTGCAGCAGGGTCAGGTGCATGCGCTCGTGGCGGCCGTTCTGCTGAGGTTTGCCCGGCGCAATGCGCTCCGGCGTCACGCCGGCCTTGATCAGCTTGACCGACAGCCGCGACAATCCTCCGGCGCCGCGCGAGGCAAACGGCGAGCCGTTGTCCGAGCGCATGTAATGCGGCAATCCAAACTCGCGGAACGCCGCGTCCAGCGCCGGCCAGACATGATCCGTGTCGGTGTGTGCCAGAGCCTGGCAGCGCAGCAGATAGCGGCTGTAGGCATCTGTGATCGTCAGCGGCTCGCAGCGCATGCCGTCCCCGGTCAGGAACCAGCCCTTGAAATCGATACACCACACATCGTTGGCCGCCTCGCAGCCGGCAAAGGGCACGCTCGAGGGCGGGCTGCGGCGGCGCAACTTGCGCTTCACCGTCAGCCCCTCACGGTCGAACAGCTCGCCGATCGTGCTGGCCGCTGGCCATGCCGTCCGGGGTGACTTCCGTTCGAGAAAGGCAAGGACCTTGACCGGTCCCCAGGTCGGATGCGCCCGACGGACCTCAAGGCAGCGTTCGGCGACCTCCTCCGCAATGCTCTGCGGACGATGCAGGGGAGCTCGCGGACGATCGAACAGACCGGCCGCCCCTTCTTCCTCGAACCGCGCAAGCCATTTGTAGCCCACCCGACGGCTCACTCCGAACCGCCGGCACACCGCCGCAAATGACTCCTCATGCTTTTGCGCCGCCACCACAAACCGCATCCGTTCATCCACAGCACAGGTCTCCATCCAACCCATCGGCAAGCTCCTCCTTGCCGATCAGTTGACCTGTTACCCATGTCGCCGGTCTATTCTGTTACCTATGTAGCCGGTTAGGACC